>CAMAPH010000004.1:0-147211 GCA_945859975.1 Chthonomonas calidirosea | reverse complement strand
GGCGGCGGTGGTTTTGGCGGGGGTGGCGGCGGCTTCGGCGGCGGCGGCGGATTTGGCGGCGGCGGTGGCGGCTTTGGTGGCGGCGGCGGCGGTGGCGGCCGAGGCTTCTAAGCGCGTCAACTTACAACAGATTTGAGAGGAACCACAGGATGAACTTACGAGGACAAGGATTGAAAACAGTGCGGAACTGCATGATTGCAATGGGGATTGCAATCTCCGCTTCTGCCTTCGCGCAGCAGCCAGCAGACGTACGTCTTGACGTTAATCTGAAGGACGCCGACATGATGGCGGCGACCCGAACGATTTTCCAACGAACTGGAATCCAGTTCTTGGTTAAGCCGACGACCAAGGCGTATTCAAGAATCACGCTCAAGCTCAACGATGTCACCGCAGAAGATGCGGTGAAGTACATCTGCGACGCGGCAGGCGCCTACTTCATGCGAGATGAGTTAGGGGTTTATATCATTAGCCCAGAACCATTCAAAGCGGCTGCCGAGCCTACGGTTGCCCCGAAGAAGGCATCGAGCGTTTATCGCGCTATCCAAATTCGGCATGCGTCCGCTCAGGAAACTTTTGACGCGATCGTTTACGACATCAAGTCTGATCCGATGCGCGGTTGGGAGAACCTCAAGCGATTCACTCGCCTCAGCCAGAATGACGTAACACGAATCTTTGGTGGTCCAAACGTTGATGTCTACGGACAGCAAGCCATTCCTGCCTTCGACATTCAGGGTGGCGGATCTTCGCTTCCTAACAACCGACCGATTTCCAGCAACTCGGATTCGGCTTCTGATATTCAGCTCCCAGGCGACGCCGCGAGACAGTTCTCGCCAGGCGGCGGTGGCGGCGGTAGAGGAGGCGGCGGTCAGGGCGGCTTCGGTGGTGGCGGCGGCGGCATCGGTGGCGGTGGCGGCGGCGGTATTGGTGGCGGCGGCGGCGGTCAGGGCGGCTTCGGTGGAGGCGGTCAGGGTGGCAACATCCAGCTCACCGGCGGTCAGGGCTTGGTTCCAACCGGAATCACCTTCATCAGCTACGACCCATCAACCAACAGCTTAATCGTTGAAGCGGATGACGAAGCAGCCATCAACAAGCTGCGAGATGAAATCATCCCGCTCTTTGATGTTGCTCCGAAGCAGGTTCAGGTTAAGGTTGAGTTCATCTCGATCCTTGACAACTTGAGCAAGTCGCTAGGCTACGAATTCCAGTATCAGCGTGGTTCGGTGTTCGCCGGTGAGAGACCTGGCAGCTTTGCTCCAACAAGCAGCCCGATTTACCTGAACTACCAAACTGGAAACGTCGCAATGCGACTTCGAACATCGCTCTCAACCAGCAACAGCCGACTTGAGAACGCACCGATCGTTCGAACGCTGAACAACATGCCGGCAACGGTGTTCAGCTTCACCTCGCAGACGGTCTTCAGCCCGTTCACCACGTTCGTCTCTGGTGCCGGTGCACAAACTGGCTTCAACCAGAGTCAGATCACGGTTGGAACGTCGCTCGCAGTTGCGCCACGAATTAACGTTGGCGACAACACGATCACGATGTTCTTGAACCCATCGATTGGTGGCTTCCAGGGTGAATCGGTTTCTCCGGACGGCTCCCAGCGAGTCCCTAACACTACCAACCAGGGTGTTACAGTTGTTGCCCGAGTCCGAAACGGCGAAACCATCGTTCTCGGTGGCTTCGTTGGTAAGGAAGATCGAACCGCAATCCAGAAGGTTCCTGTTCTTGCAGACCTGCCGGTTATCGGTCAGTTCTTCCGAAACACGAGCCGCAACCGAGCGAACTCGGAAACCCTCATCTTCGTCACCCCGACGATTATTGAGGACGAAGATTCGGTCGGCGGACCTCGCTAACCTAGGAATCTAAGAAGGGCGGGATACGTTTAGCGTATCCTGCCCTTTATCATGTCAAAGGCTTGGATTTTAGTGGGCATGATGGGTGCCGGAAAGTCATCCATCGGACGCACCCTTGCCGAGGCCACAAACCGAGAGTTCATTGACACCGACTTGCTCATCCAGAATCGATTTGGACGCACGGTGAGTCAGGTGTTCCAGATCTACGGAGAAGAGACATTTCGCGCCCACGAGACAAGTGTCCTCACCGGGCTTGAGCCCGGAGAATTTGTAATCGCGACCGGCGGTGGCATCGTCACGCGGCCCGAGAACTGGGTTGAGCTCCGTCGGCTCGGTTTAACCTGTTACCTAGATGCAAGCTTCGAAACGCTCTGTGAAAGACTCGAAGTCAGCAAGAAGAAGCGACCCCTGCTCGAGTCCGACGACTGGCAAAAGCGCCTATCCGACTTGATTGCGGTGCGAAAACCGCTTTATGACCAAGCAGACTTCTCGGTTGAAGTCAACCATAACGATCTTGGCCTCACCGCCGAAGCGGTTCAGCAGGCCTTTGAGGAGAGAACCACCGAATGACAATGCAGGTCCGAACTCACTCGAACGTGACCCACATCGATTTTCTACCGATTGCCGAACTTCAGGAGCGACTTCCGAGCAAAGCCGTGATCGTCACAGACGACCTCGTCACGGAGCTTTGGGAAAGTCCGCATCGGCGAATCGTAGTTCCGGCGGGTGAAGTGAGCAAGTCTTTGCAGTCCTACAGCCAGGTGGTCGAGCAGATTTTGAGTCTCGGAATTGATCGGAACACGATCATCGTTGCTTTGGGCGGCGGCGTGGTCGGCGACCTGGCCGGGTTTGTGGCGGCAACGATTTTGCGCGGCGTTACCTTCCTCCAAGTTCCGACAACGCTTCTTGCGATGGTCGATTCCAGTATCGGCGGAAAAGTCGGAGTCGACACGCCGCAGGGCAAAAACCTCGTCGGAGCGTTCAAATCGGCCGATCAGGTTCTCATCTGCTCCGAGTTCTTGGATCAACTCCCGGCAAGGCAACTTACAAACGGGATGGCGGAAGTTTGGAAGTACGGCTTCATCGGTGATGCCCCAGAACTCAATAAGCTCCGAGCCGGGCAAACTCCCCTGACTGAGATTATCTTCGACTGTCTCGATCACAAAGCGAGGGTGGTTGAAGAGGACGAGTTTGAAACAAGCGGACTGAGGGCCACTCTCAACTTCGGTCACACCGTCGGACACGCGATCGAAAAAGTGCTGGGATATGAGACTTTCCTCCATGGCGAGGCGATTAGCATCGGCATGGTTGCCGAAGCGCGGCTCGGCGAGTTGTTGGGACTCACCGAAGCTGGCACGGCCGAGCAAGTGAAGAATGATCTTGCATCGGCAGGACTACCAGTTGAATGGGACGGGCTGCGGGACTTTGAACCTTTGATCGCGGCGATGCGTTCAGATAAGAAGGCGACAGGCGGAAAACTTGCATTTAGCTTGTTGACTAGGCTTGGCGATTGTAAACTCGTGCGAGACGTGGATGACGAATCCGTTCAAGCAGCACTAACGGCATGAAACTAGCCCGAATGGTAATCACAATGATGGCGGTGGCCCTCCTTTTTGGCGGCTTCCTGGCCAGCCTGTCGGCTTCGATCCAAGGAACGGCGGCAGAGTACGCGCAGAAGATCGACGTGCCCCCGGTTCGAATGCTCGCAACGATCATTTTTCTCGGTGCCCTCGTTCTCGCTTTTCTTCCCGATAAGGAAGGGATGGAGCAGCCGGAGGATTCCGCCGAGTGATCGGCACCGTACTCGCGAATCGATACGAACTGATGTCGGTCCTTTCCGACGGACCTGTCTTCAGCGTTTGGTCAGCGCGTGATGTTACTTCCGGCCGCGACGTTTGCCTTAGAATTCTGAAGTCTCCGTGCGATCAGGAGCCCGCGTTTGTCTCGGCCCTGAACAAAGCACTTGACCGCTACCGAAAGGCATCTAGTCCCTATCTGGAGCCGATGCAACGGGTGATCTCGGAAGACGCCTATGTCTTTGTCGTAGGGGAACTGACGCGCGGTCCTAGTTTGGCGGACCGAATTCGGAAACTCGCACCTTTCTCGGTGCAAGTATCGGTCGGGATGGGAATCAGCCTTTGCCGCGCGCTTGAGCCGCTGCATCGTCATAGCCTCGCGCACGGAGATGTGAGTTCTAGCCATGCGATTGTGCTCGCCAACGGCGACATCCGCCTTCAGATGGCGGGGCTGTGGGAAGCGTACGGCGGGAGCGAAGATGCGGGGCGCGCGGTGCTTCCACTGATGGCGCCGTACCTGGCACCAGAAGTTGCCGAAGGTCAAATGCCTAGCCCTGCATCGGATATTTACGCCGTTGGCATTTTGATGTTCGAACTGCTGACGGGTCGGCCTCCGTACTATGCCGACACGCCGCTCGGCCTGATCAACGAGCACCGCACGCGAGAGATACCGAGCGTTCGCGGGCACAACGCTTCGGTGCCGGACGTCCTCGACCGAATCGTGCAAAAGGCGATGGCCAAGAACCCGGAAGCGCGATATCAGGATGCGTCGGCGCTCCTATCGGATCTTCGTCTTGTCCAAGAGGCGCTGCGCTTTGGCAAGTCGATCACCTGGCCGCTACGACCAGAGGACGCTACCGAGGTCGGGATTGAGCCTGGACCGGTTGCCCCGAAGATGTCGGCCATCCGAGACGAGAACGCCCAGGAGGCGGTGAAGAAGCGCCGCCGAGAGCGCGACGTTCCGGTCTGGATGCTGATGCTGCTTACGTTCTTTGCCGCGGTTCTCATCACGCTGGTGGCGTTTTGGAGCCTTGACACTTTGCGTCGGCCGAAGACCGTTCGAGTGCCCGATATCCGAAATCTCAGCATTTCGGAAGCCCGGACCATGCTCACCCGCCTTAAGCTTGATCTGAGGATTCAAGAGAAGGAAGCAAACGAAAAGGTCGAGGTGGACCGGATTCTCCGCGTAAACCCCGAACCAGGGCGCGATGTTCGAGAAGGCGGTACGGTCAACGTGGTGGTCAGTTCTGGAAGCACGTACGTGCAGATGCCTGACGTCAAGAACGAAACCATTGATAGCGCGCGAAACATTCTGGAGAATCTAAATCTTTCGCCGGACTCGATAACGGAGCAAAGGTCGAGTAACGACGTTGAGTTTGGTCGGGTCCTTGGTACTGATCCACCCGTGCGAAGCAAAGTCCTGCGGGCGTCGAAAGTGAAGCTAGTTGTGAGCGCGGGAAGCGTCACTCAGCCTTCCGAAATCACCAAATCTTACGTTTACACCTTGCACGTGAAGGTTGCCGGAGTCGATCAGCGAACGACGGTGAAGATCGAGCTCTCCGACATTCAGGGCGCGAGAACCGTATACGAAGGCAGCCACATCGAAGGCGACATGATCGACTTCGAAGCCACTGGATTTGGGACTTCTGCGACTTTCCGAATCTATTACGACGACCAAGTCGTGAAGGAGTTTGAGAAAAAAGCCGATGAACGGTGAACTTGCCCCATCCATTCTTTCGTTTCCGCTCATCGAGCTTGGCCAAGCCGTGCCCGTCATGGTGGAGAACGGAGCCGATTGGATCCACTTCGACGTGATGGACGGGCAGTTTGTGCCGCCGATCACTTTTGGAGACCAACTCGTTCGTGATCTTCGGCGCGTAACCCCGGCAAAGTTTGAGGTCCACCTGATGACGCTCACCCCAGAGCGGCAGTTCGACGCGTTCATTTCGGCAGGATGTAATCGGGTGATCTTCCACGCCGAAGCCACGGTCCATGCACATCGTTTGATTCAGCAGATCAAGGAAGCTGGTGCGGAAGCCGGAGTGGCGATTAACCCAGCGACACCGGTCGCAGTGTTGGAACCGATTCTTGCGGATATCGATCTGGCTTTGGTGATGACGGTTAACCCCGGCTGGGGAGGGCAAAAGCTCATTGCGTCAACTCTGGACAAGGTTCGGCACATTCGCGCGCTTCGTCCCGAAGTGTCCATCGAGGTTGATGGCGGGATCGATGCATTTACCGTCGCGGCGGCAAAGGAGGCAGGCGCCAACGTCTTTGTGGTTGGTAGCCACTTGGCCAAAGCGGATGATCTTGGTTGGGCGGTGCGCAACATCAAGGACCTTCTGGCTTGAAGCTGTTCACAGCGCTATGCTTGGTACTTTGCTTTGCGGCGCTCGGGAGTTACCCGTGGACGGTAGGGAGCCCGCCCGAGAAGAGTGCGACAAGAGCCGTCAAGCAGGGCTACGTCAATCGGTCGATTATCCACCTCAGTACCGTCTGCCTCGCCCTAATCGGGGCGGGCGTGGGTTCGGCCCTGATCCTGCGAAAAGCCCGCGAGGAATATCGAGTCACCGCAAAGAAGAATTTGGAAGAACTGGTGCTAGAGGCGAATCGCCAGCGAGAAAAGAACGATGCAATCGGATGATGTTCGATGGATGCGGCGAGCCATCGCGATCTCGAAGCGCGGGATCACCGCGCCTAATCCCCACGTCGGTTGCGTGATTGTCCGAGATGGGGTGGTTCTTGGCGAAGGGTTTCACGAGCTAGCCGGAGGGCCGCACGCAGAGGTCGCGGCGATTCGAAATGCAAAGGTCGACCTAAACGGCGCGACCGCATACGTGACGCTGGAACCGTGCAATCACACCGGACGCACCGGGCCATGTACACAGGCGTTGTTGGCGGCTGGAGTCGCACGGGTCGTGGTTGCGGTGGCAGATCCAAATCCACGGGCCGCTGGTGGAGCGGAGACTCTACGTGAGGCTGGAGTAGAGGTTGTCGTCGGCTTGTTGGCGGAAGACGCCGCGGCCGCAAATGAGCAGTTTCTGTTCGCCCATCGGCATCGGCGGCCGATGATCACGGCAAAGGCAGCGATTTCGCTGGATGGCCGCATCGCTCTTCCGAATGGTCGATCCCAGTGGATCACCGGCGAGACGGCAAGACGCGATGGGCATCGCCTCCGGGCCGAGTGCGGGGCGGTGCTGGTTGGGCGTGGAACAGTGGTGGCGGATGATCCAAGGCTGACCGTTCGCCTCAATCGGCGCGTGAATCAGCCAGTTCGAATCGTTCTTGATCCGTCGCACAAGCTCACTGGTAACGAGCAGGTCTTCAGCGGTGAAGCCGAGACGATTCATGTCACCGGCGAAATCGACCTACCCAAACTGGCAACGACATGGTTCCAACAGGGGCTCACGGGAGTTTTGGTCGAAGGCGGTGCGACGACGGTTCGGCATTTCCTTGCGGAAGACTTGGTGGATCGGCTTGTGCTCTACATGGCGCCGAAGATTCTTGGCTCCGGAAAAGGCTGGGTGGAAGAACTGATTCGAACGGACCTAAGCGAAACGACAGGTTGGCGCTTCGAAGACATGAAACGGCTTGGCGAGGATTTGCGCCTGAGCCATCGCCGCGAGCGGTAGTTCGAAAGGCCCCAAAATGGTAACTCGGCATTCGTCCGCGCGTTCGATCCTGTACAAAAGAACCGTGTGAAGAAGATGAAAGTTGTCAGCTCCCTCGCTATTGTTTCCGTGCTTGCCGCTTCTGCCGTTGCCCAACAGGGGCGCGGTTACATTCGGGAGAACACCGTTCTGCCGGTGATTCTGGAGCAAGAGCTTCGACTTCGGGACGCAGAGGCAGGTGACCGCGTGACTGCTCGGCTGGAAGATGACCGATATCTGCCCAGCGGAACACGGCTAGAAGGTGAAATCCTCGCTGCTCGCCAAGCCAATGGCGATCGTCCAGCGTATATCGAGTTTCGGTTTGATCGAATGGTGTTTCCGGACGGAAGAGATCAGAGAATCTCGGCGACTCCGGTGGCGTGGGACAAGCGGAACCTCTCGCAAGACCGTGATGGTCGGTTCATCGCGAAGAGTAACGATAACCGCAGAAAGGAGAACAGCATTCTGGGGGGCGCCGTCGGCGGGCTGGTCCTTGGTGCGTTGATCAAAAAGCCAGGCGAGGGCCTCTTATTCGGAACGCTTGCGGGCATTTTAGTTGCAGAAACCGGCAAGAAGAGTTCCGGAGATCTTACGCTGGCACGGGGCACGAAGATCGGAGCTTGGTTCTCCGAATCGTTCACCGTTCAGGACTGGGACCGAAACCAGATCATCATCCAGGACGAGGACTACTACCGACGCGATCGCATCAATGAGCGAGAAATCTCGGTGGAATGCGACGACCGAAGATTCCGATACTCACAATCCGAATCTCCGTACCGAGAGGGCGACCGATACTTCCTGCCGCTACGGCGCACCGCAGAACAGCTTGATTTCGAAGTCGATCGAATCAGCGATGACGTGGTTTATATCCACGGCGAGAACGGCGTTCTTCGACTCACCGCCGGCTCGCGCGACATTCGCCTCAACGGCAAGCGCCGAACCCTTAAGGACGCGGTTCAGCTTCGTGGAAAGGAGTGGTTCGTGCCGGCCGATGCCTTCGCCCTGATCTCGCCAAAGGCGATTCGGATCAACGGCAAAGACATTGACTCAGATCGAATCGGTTCAGATCGAAACGGTTTAGATCGATAAGAACCACTGGTGCATGTGCCGGTCGTCGGTCAGCTCGGGATGGAAAGACGTCCCGAGCAAGTTTCCTTGACGCACGGCAATCACCTGGCCCTCGACTTCTGCAATCACGTTTACGCCCGGGCCGACTCGGGTCACAATTGGCGCACGGATAAAGACCGCCATGATCGGCTTTGGGAGCCCGTTGACCTTGACCGGTGCCTCAAAGCTGTGGACTTGCGGGCCGAACGCGTTCCGCCGCACGGAAACGTCAAGAATCCCGAGGCTGAACTGATCGGGGCGTGACTCAATGTCCTTGGCCATCATGATCATCCCCATGCATGTGCCCCAGACGGGCAAGCCAGCGGCAACCTTTTCGATGAGGGCATCGGCCAGACCGAAACGCTGCATCAGTTGTCCGACGGTAGTGCTTTCTCCGCCGGGAATGATGACCCGGCCGCAGCCTTCGAGGTCCTCTGGAACTTTGACGTAGCGCGCGCTTGCTCCGCAAGCTTCCACGGCATGTCGGTGCTTCTCGTAGTCACCCTGAATCGCGACGATCCCGACGGTTTGATCGGGGAATTTGAACATTAGAGAGAGGATACTTGTTGTCCCGGTGCCGCGCCGGAGCGGAAATGTACACTCGGCACGTGGTTGACATCATTGGCGCGCCGTTTGATCTTTGCGGAATGCGCTTAGGCAGTCGCCTTGGGCCCGCAGCAATTCGGCTTGCGGGACTCTCCGATGCCCTTTTGGGCTTAGGCTTGGCGGCACAAGATCTCGGCGACGTGGCCGTAGACTTGAACCCAACTTCGGGTCCGGGAATGCGCAGTTTTCAGCCCCTGTTGGAATGCATTCGACTGTTGCGCGCAAAGGTCTCTGGCTCGATAGCGGCCGGACGATTGCCGGTGGTTCTCGGCGGTGAGCACACATTGGCAGTAGCGGGGGTGAGTGCGGCTTTGGAAGCTTACGGCGAAAACTTGGCGGTGCTGTGGATCGATGCCCATGCGGACGTCAACACGCCTGGTTCCAGCTCAACCGGCAACATTCATGGGATGCCCATTGCGGCGCTCTGGGGAACTCCCAGCGAGGCGGAGAACGAAGTGGATGCCCAGTGGCAGGAACTCCTTGATCTTCTCGGGCCGACAAGATTGCAGGCAACAAAAACGGCATGGTTTGGGCTTCGAGATGTGGATGTTTCCGAGCGGAACCGCATGCATGGCCTTCCGGTAACGATGCACGATGTCGACCGCTACGGGGTCGATGCCTGTGTCGGCATGATCACGCGATGGTTGAGTGACTTTCGGGGCACCCACTTGTGGGTTTCGTTCGACGTCGATGCACTTGATCCGATTCTTGCTCCAGGCACGGGGACCGCTGTGCGCGGTGGTCTTACTTACCGAGAGGCGCATTTGCTAGCGGAACTGCTGCACGAAGCCTTGCGGGTGGCTCAGGTTCAACTCGCTGGCGTCGACTTGGTGGAAACCAACCCGTTGGTGGACCGAAACAATGAAACCGCACAAGTGGCGGTGGAATGGATCGCCTCCCTCTTCGGCAAAACCATCCTCGGAAACGATCTTTTAGCGCACGAAGCTACGGCTCGGGTAGGCACGGTTTGAGTTCTGTCTCGATCGGGCGAGACGTGCTATTGCACCAAGCCCAGGCCCTGCTCCAACTCGCGGACAAGCTGGACGACCGGTTTAACCTCGCGGTGCAGATGGTCCTCGAATGTCCAGGACGGGTCATCACGTGTGGGATCGGAAAATCCGGTCACATCGCGCGAAAGACCAGCGGAACGCTGAGTAGCACGGGCACGCCGTCGCTCTTTCTTCACGCCGCGGAAGCAGTTCACGGTGACCTTGGGATGATCGCGCGTTCCGACGTTGTTCTGCTCTACAGCCACAGCGGCGAGACAGATGAGATCGTGCGGCTGTTTGCTCCGATTCGCGAGCTCGGGGCGAAGTCGATTTTGGTGACGGGACGCGCCGATTCCAGTGCGGCTCGCTTGGCAGATTTAGTGCTTGTCACCCTCGTTAGCGAGGAGTCGTGTCCAAACAACCTTGCTCCGACCACGAGCACCACGACGATGCTGGCATTGAGCGATGCCTTGGCGGTGGCGGTGATGGATCGCCGTGGTTTTGGCCGAGACGACTTTGCGCGGCTTCACCCGAGCGGTTCGCTCGGGAAGCGGTTGCTGCTGCGCGTGCGCGACGTGATGCGGCCACGAAACGAGATTGCGGTCGTGTCGCCAGGAGCCACGAGCATGGAAGTCGTAAAGGCAATGACGTCCGCCGGGATGGGGGTGGCTTGCGTGATCGAGAACGATGCTTTGGTTGGCTTAATCAGCGAAGGGGACCTTCGGCGCTATCTGCTGAGGACCGGCAACATCGAAGGCGGAACGGCCAGCGAGATGGTGAACGGGATGCCGAGCACGATTGATATTGAAGTGCTGGCGATTGACGCCCTTGAGGCGTTTCAGAACCATCCAAAGAGAATCGGCGAGATGCCTGTGCTTGAGCACGGGAATCTCGCCGGAGTTTTGGTCCTGAAGGACCTTCTTCGAAGCGGAATCGTTTAGGCCGATTCGGTTGGCGTCGCTTCTTTTGCGGTCGACTCGACGGGGGAGTTTCCAGAATCCATTGGAGCCTGGTCGTCTCGTCGGGATCGTCGCATTGCTGGTCGGTCGTTGGTCATGTCGGTGACAACGAACGGCAACAGAGCCATTTCTCGAGCTCGTCGAATGGCGGTGGAAATCATTCGCTGCTGAGCGGCGGTGTTTCCGGACTGTCGGGCAGGAAGCATCTTGCCACGATCGTTGATGAACTTTCGAAGGATGTTAACTTCCTTGTAGTCCACGGTTTCAATCTTGTTCAGCGTCAGGTAGCTCACCTTTCGCTTACGTTTGCCCTTTGGTCGCGCGTTCGGATCGGCATCTTTATCCATCCGAGGAAGCGCGGCTGCTAGTCCAGCAGCAGGTCCTTGCTTGATTTCTTCGCTCATGCTAAATCTACATTGAGCCAATTTGGCCCGTTAGAACCCAAGAGGATAGCATATTTGGGCACCCGGACTGCCAATGTTTCGCAGACCTTGCGTTTTGGTGCTCGGATGAGGCATCATTACCAATTGCGCCCTTAGGGGTGTTTGGAACTGATGATGTACGCGATCGTAAAGACCGGAGGCAAGCAATACCGAGCCTCACAAGATGAAATTATCGTCGTCGACAAGATCGAGGGCGATGCTGGCACCGCCATTGAACTTAATGACGTTCTCATGGTTGTAGACGGAAGTTCTACGACGTTGGGTGCGCCGTTCGTCAAGGGAGCTTCGGTGATGGTCGAAATCGTCAAGCAGACCAAAGCGCCTAAGATCAACGCTTTTAACTACAAACCGAAGAAGAACGAGCGCAAGCGCTGGGGACACCGCCAGCCGCTGACTCAGATCAAGGTTACAGGGATCGAGGTCAAGTAATTCATGGCACACAAGAAAGGACAAGGCTCCTCACGAAACGGTCGCGATTCGCATTCGCAGCGACTAGGGGTCAAGCGATTCGGCGGAGAACTCGTTAAGGCGGGAACCATCATCATTCGACAGCGAGGAACCCAGTTCCACCCTGGTCCGAACGTTGGTATGGGCCGAGACCACACCATCTTTGCCCTCATCGAAGGGTTCGTCACTTTTGAAGGACCTGAGAGCAAGCGACGCATCGCGGTTTACGCTCAGCAAAGCTAAAGAAAACATCATCAAGTTTGAAAGGCCCGGGAATCCGAGAGGAGTCCCGGGCCTTTCTGCTTATTTCCTTCATATTTGTCGTGTAGTATCATTCCTGCGTCGAGTATGAAAAGTATGAAATCTCAGTCTGATTCACCAATGTGTGATTTTGATGAGGCATTTTACGGAACCGCGACCCTAGGAGAACGAGGGCAATTGGTGATTCCGGCAGAAGCCAGAGCCACCATGGACATGCAACCAGGGGACAAGATCCTGATCATGCGCCACCCCGTTCAAAAGGGTCTCGTGATGTTTAAGCTCAGTCACGCACGCCAGTTCCTTGAGGAGTTCAGCCGAACTTTGGATCAAATGGAACTGCAACAAGCGGCGAGCCCTTTGCCAGAGGACGCAACACATTCGGCACCCGCAGACGGGGCCGAGCAAGAAGGAATATGAGCATGATCACGTCTAGCCTAATGGCTGTCGGCGCGCTCTTGAGCGCGCAATCGACCTCGACACTCAGCCTAGACCGAGCACTGGCGCTCGCCGAAGCCAACGCATTTGACGTTCTGATCCAGCGCACCACGGTGGAGTCCCAGCGGCAGCGGCTGATGCAAGCCAAGGCTGCGCTTAACCCACGCCTTGGTTTGAACACCGTTTACACTCGATTCGACAAGGAAAACGTTGCGTCACTAGGGCCAGGGCAAAGCGTGGTGATTCAGCCATTGAACACCACGAACCTCACCGCGTCGCTGTCGTACGACATCGACATTGCTGGTTCGGCCCGCAAGCAAATCGATGCCCAGCGCCGAACCCTAACTGCACAAGAGTACGGCGTGCAGGCGATTCTGAACGAACTACGGCTGAGCGTGAAGTCGAGCTACGTCACCGTCTTGCGCGCACAGGGGCAGGTAAAGGTCGCGGAACAAGCTTTGGAACTTTCGAAAGCCCGCCGGGACCAAGCGAAGCGCCAGTTTGAAGCGGATTCTGCGGCAAGAGTTGACCTAACGCGATTCGAAGCGCAGGTTTCCCAAGCCGAAGCTGATTTGGTAAGCGCCAAGAACAATCTGGCGAATGCTAAGAATGGCCTCAATCAAGTGCTTTCGCGGGCCATCGAAACGGACTCGGAGTTGGAATCGCTGAGCGTGGACGTGCCGACGTTGGCCGCCCCGGATGCGCTTGTGGACCTAGCCGTTAAGTCTCGACCCGATGTGAAGCGGTCGGAGGCTACGATCTTGGCGTTTAAGGACGTTCGGCGATCGGAAGAAACTGGCGACGATCCGACGCTGAACTTCAACATGAGCCACCAGCGGAACCTCAACGCTACTGGACTCAATCCGCGAACCTTCCAAACCATCAGCACTTTCACGCTGAGCATTCCGATCTTCGATCAGGGCATCACCCGATCTCGAGTCAAAGCGGCGCGACAGGATGAAGCTTCGGCAAAGATTCAGCTCGATCAGCTCAAGCTAAACGTTTCGCAGCAAGTGCGGAACGCGCTCAACGACTACAACACCGCCTCGGCCCGCCTCAAGAACGGTCTCGATCAAGAGCGCCTTGCCGAAGAGGTCTATCGCATCTCCGTCGTCCGTCGAGACGCGGGAGAAGGGACTTACGTCGAGGTCGTGGACTCGATCAATCAACTCACCCAGGCCCGAAACAACGTTGTTAACTCGCGCTACGACACCCTCCTTGCCTACTTCCAACTGCAGCGAGCGATTGGAAAGGACCGGTTCGATGCAACCGAAGCAGCCACTCCCGCCCCGTTGTCTGGGCAAACCACTTTAGTTCGAGAGGAAAGTAAATGAAGCAAATCACCCTGGCAGCAATGGCCCTTGTCGCTTTGACCGTGACCGGCTGCGTCAATCGCGACGAGCAGAAGACGGCCAAAGAAACGGCAAAAATCGTCAGCGACCCGCTGATCGCGGTTTCGGTTCAGTCCGCGCAAACGCGGCCACTTTCGGAGTCTGTCGAAGTCACCGGAAGCATTGATGTTGGCGACACGACCGCGGTTGGTGCGCGCATTAGCGGCCGCATCGTAAGCGTTTTTGTTCAGGAAGGCTCGGTCGTTAAGGAAGGGCAGATTCTTGCCGTGCAGGACACCAGCCAACTGCAGACTCAGTTGTCGCAAGCTCTCGCTAACCTGCGTTCCGCCGAAGCTCAGCTTCAGCAGCAGATCAAGAATGCCTCGATGACTCCGGATCGGACCTCGGCGCAGATTCGCACGGCAGAAGCCGCGTTACGGCAAGCACGCGTGAACCTCCAGAAGGCGATCAATGGTCCACGAGGTCAAGAGATCGAACAGGCGGAGGCGACCCTTCGCTCGGCGGACGAGAATTTAAAAACGCAAAAGCTTGAGCTCGAGCGAGTTCAAAAACTCGTTTCAGAAGGTGCGGTTGCCGCAAACCGATTGGATAGCCAGCGCAACCAGGTTGCTGCCGCCCAAGCCCAGTTCGATGGCGCAAAGCAGTCGGTCAACCTATTGCGGGAAGGTACGCGAAAGGAAGACATTCAGGCGCTTCGCGAGGCAGTCAGCCAAGCCGAATCGAGCGTTCGAAGTTCTAAAGTCCAACGCGATCTCGACTCCTTGCTTCTAGATCAGGTCCGATCTTCCAAGGCTCAGGTCGATGCGGCACGCGCATCTGTCCAGCAGATTCAACAGCAGATTGGCGATGCTACGGTGAAGGCTCCGTTCGCTGGAACGATCACCGGAAAGCCAACCCAGGCCGGATCGGTGCTTGCGCCGGGCGGAAAGGTCGTGGACCTCGTCGGCCAGAGCAAGCCGTACTTCACCGCGCAAGTTCCGGAACAAGTTATTCCGAAGCTGATCTCTGGTGCCACGGTCACCATCACCATCGATGCCCTCGGGGCCAAGTTCCCGGGACGAGTCGAATCGGTGAACCCGCTGGGCAGTGAGTTCGGCCGGCAGTTCAGCGTCCGCGTGGCTTTTGATGCCGCCACCGCGAGCTTGCGGCCTGGAATGTTTGCCCGAGGCTCGGTACTGCTTCGATCGATTCCGAGCGCTACGGTTGTTCCCGACAGCGCCGTGGTCAAGCGCGACGGCAAAGACGTGGTCTTTACCATTCGCGACTCGGCGGCCGAACAAGTCTCGGTGACCCGCGGGCTGCGGCAGGGCGAACTCGTTCAGGTTTCGGGCGTTCTGCCCGGCACCGAAGTTGTTATTCGCGGGCAAGAGGCTCTGGATAACGGCACGAAAGTAAAGGTTCAAGCCGGAACTGACGCGAAGCCGGGCGAAACGAAAGAAGTGACAGAGGAGACGAAAGCGTGAACTTAACAAAAACCGCCATTCAGCGCCCGATCTTGATCTTGATGATCATGATCGGCGTGATCGCCATGGGGCTTCTCGGCTACCAGGCAATGCGCAAAGAGCAAAACCCAGACGTTAGCTTTGGCACGTTGACGGTTTTGACCCTCTATCCCGGCGCAAACCCCGACGAAGTCGCCACGCTGGTCTCTCGACCCATCGAAGAATCGGTCTCGGGCGTCAACGGAATTCGAGAAGTCACCAGTACGTCGGTCGAAGGCCGATCAGTGGTTATCATCCAGCTTGAGCTCACGACCGACGTGGACGTCGCGCTGAACGAAGTTCGGTCGAAGGTTGACTCGGTTTCGGGCCAGCTTCCAGATAGCGTTGAGAAACCAACGATCTCGAAGGTTGACACGTCTTCGACGCCGATTTTGTACTACGCTCTTTCGGCTACCGGGCTAAACGGCCGCGACCTGCGAACGCTTGTCGACGACAAGTTGAAGGACCGGTTTGCCCGAATTGCGGGCGTTGCAGAAGTTGGAGTTCAGGGCGGCGACGTTCGTGAATTCCAGGTTGAAATCAAGAAGGATCAACTGATTCGATATGGCGTCGGCCTTCTTGAAGTTAAGAATGCTATCCAAGCGGCGACGCTGAACATTCCGTCGGGCAAGATCATTACCGGCGAGCAAGAAGTGAGCGTCCGCGTGCCGGGGGAGTTCACCAGCATCAAGGAACTGGAAGAACTTCAGTTCTCCAAGTCGAACCCCAATAACCCTCAGGGCAAAGGTCGGCTGATTCGGCTCAAGGATGTTGCGACGATTCGCGACACCGTTGCAGAGCGATCCGCCTACTCCACCCTAGATGGCGCCGACACAATCGTTCTCGTTTTGCAGAAGGCCCGAGAGGGTAACGCAGTCGAGATTTCGAAGGCATCTACTGACGTTATCGCGGGCCTTGAAAAAGAGTTCTCCGCGATTGGACTTAAGTTTGTCAAGACTCAAGACCAAGCGATCAAGATTCAGGAAGGCCTTGATGACCTTAACCTGACGCTGTATTTCAGCATCTTCTTGGTCAGCTTGATCGTTTACATCTTCCTTCACGACTTCCGTGGAACGGCAATCGTTGCATTGGCGATTCCGGTTTGTTTGTTCGCGACGTTCGCGGCCTACCGAATTGCTGGATTCACGATCAACAACCTTTCCATGTTGGCGTTGTCGCTAGCCATCGCGGTTCTGGTGGACGATGCGATCGTTGTTCTTGAGAACATCTATCGTCACTTGAAGATGGGCGAGGACCCTCGCGAGGCGGCGATCAACGGTCGCGCAGAAATCGGCGTTGCGGCCATCGCGATCACCTTGGCGGACGTTGTTGTCTTCCTGCCGCTTGCGTTTGTTGGAGGCATTGTCGGACAGTTCTTCCGACCGCTTGCTCTCGGCTACGTCATGGCGGTTCTGTTCTCGCTGTTCGTATCCTTTACGCTCACGCCGATGCTAGCTTCGCGCTGGTACAAAGCCGGCGAAGACATGGAGCACCCGCGTGGACGCTTCGCTCAGAGCTTCGACCGATGGTTTGCCTCGTTTGAGCGCGGCTATCGCAAGGCCCTAAGTTGGTCGCTGCATCACCGCTGGCCCGTGTTCATCATGGGCAACCTTGTTCTGGTTGCGGTCTTCGTGCTTATCGCGGGAAGCAATCAACCGAGCGCAACCGCGGCGCTGATGACGGGCTTGCCGATCATGATTGTTTCGTGGTTCTTAGGTTTGTTCGTTTACATGATCTCAGCCTTTAAGCGGGTCGACTGGAAAGTTGGTGCGATGGGCATTGGTGGAAGCTATGCCATCGGCTCGGCGGCCGCAGTTGTTATTGGGGCGGCAGCCAAGGGGCTGCCGGTTCCCGGCCTGGCCTTCGGTCTCGGCACCATCGTCGCGGCAGCCGCCGGGGCCTTTATGCAGCACTCGGGATCGAAAAAGCACTACAAGTTGGCGCCTTCGAACTTCCTTTGGGTCGGACTTGCTTACGGTGTGATCTTCCCGATCGCGGCCTTTGGCGGCTACCACATTGGTCAGTGGAAGGACGAACCATTGTTCAAGTTCTCCTTCTTCCCATCGTCGGACACCGGATCACTGAACGTTAACATTCAGCTTCCGCCGGGCAGAAGCTTGGAAGCCACCGAGCGAGTTGTCGCGTTGGTTGAAGAGAGGATCAAAGGCATTCCGGAAGTCGAGTACATGCTCGCCACCATTGGTTCCCAGGGCGTTAGCCAGTTCCAGGCCGGAACGCAGGGCGGCAACTACGCTCAGGTCGTGGTTTCGCTCCATGAGAAGAAATCGATTCTGGACACGCTCGCCTTCTGGGTGAAGCACGAAGAACCGCTTCGAGATCGGTCCACCGATGCAGTCTCGGCAGAGATCATTCAGAAAGTTGGTCGAATCTCGGGTGCAGAAATTCGTGTTGCTCAGTCGGATGGCTTTGGTGCCGGATCGGCGATTCAAATGTCGTTCTCGGGGAACAACCGAGAAGAGATTTTGGACGTCGTCTCGAAGATCAAGCGAGGCCTGCAAGGCGGTGCCATTGCGGGAGTCATCAACCCCGACATCTCGTCCAAGCCCGGCAAGCCGGAGCTTCGGGCTGAACCAGACCGAACTCGGCTTGCCGACTCGGGCATGACGGTCAACGATTTGGCGTCGGTTTTGCGAATTGCCTACACTGGCGACGATACGGTCAAGTACCGAGAAGCGGGTCGGGAGTATTCGATCCGCACGATGCTGGACCTTGAGGACCGAAACGATCCGAACACGCTCAACTCGATCCCGGTGAAGTTCACCCAGGGTGAGCCGATCTACGTCAGCGGCGTTGCGAATCTGGTTCCAGGAACCGGTACCGACAAGATTGAGCGACGAAACCGGGCTGAAGAAATTCGGGTTACGGCGGACTTGCTGCCTGGCTTCGCGGCCGGAACGGTTCAGTCGCAGATCAATGCTTGGATGGCAAAGGAAAAGCTAATCCCATCCACGGTTACGCTTCGACCGCTGGGGCAGGCTGAATCTCAGAACCGAGAATCGGCGGCCCTTCTGGGAGCGCTGCTCCTGGGTCTGGTGCTCGTGTACATGGTTCTGGCTTCGCTGTACGAGAACCTGCTGTATCCGTTCATCATCCAAATCGCTCAGCCGCAGGCGTTCGTTGGAGCGCTTGTCGCTTTGATGATCTTTAACAAGCAGTTCAGCCTCATCGGCTTTATCGGCTTGCTGACGCTGATCGGATTGGTCGGTAAAAACGCGATTCTGCTGGTTGACTACACGAACACCTTGCGTGGTCGTGGAAGGCAGCGGGAGGACGCGATCCTGGAAGCGGGTCCGACGCGACTTCGACCGATCATGATGACCTCGCTCGCCTTGGTCTTGGGCTTGTTGCCCACGGCACTGGCGGTTGGTCGAGGATCTGAGTTCCGCGAATCGCTGGGCTACGTCATCATCGGTGGCGTAACGCTCTCGACGTTCTTGACCCTACTGGTCATTCCTTGTTCCTACACGATCTTCGACGATTGGTCCAACTGGATCGGTCGGCTGCGTGGACGGCGCTCGGAATTTGACGTTGACGTTGAATCGGGCCCAGTGGGTGCCGACCCAAGTTCAACCGAGAGCCTACCGGTGGCTTAACCCCCAGCGGTACAGTGGATACATGAAACCGTTAGGTTCCTTTCGCGAGGTCCTAACGGTTCTTGTATTTGTGGCAGGTGGTTTGAGCTACCTGCCGAACTTGAGTTGGCTCGCGTGGGTGGCTTTGGCGGTCGGATTGCCGTTCCTGATCAAGCGGACTTTTGAAAGTTTGCGCCACGGCGATCTGGATGTCGACTTCCTGATGCTCCTCGCCGCCGTCGGCGCGGCAGTGGTGAATCAGCCCGGCGACGCGGCGATTTTGCTCTTCCTGTTCAATCTTTCTAGCGTGATGGAGGAGCGCGCAATGAACCGCACCAAGGATGCAATTTCTTCCCTCGTCAAGCTACGGCCGAGCGAGGCGATTCTGGTTCGAGATGGCGCCGACAAGACGGTGCCGGTCGAAACGCTTGCGGTTGGGGACGTCGTCCGAGTGCCGAGCTTTACGTCGATTCCGGTTGATGGAACGGTTGTTGAAGGCTTAAGCTCCGTCAACCAGGCATCGATTACAGGCGAATCGGTCCCGGTTTCGGTCGAGAAAGGCACAAATGTAATCGGTGGAACCCAGAACCTAGACGGCCCCTTGCTGATTTCGGTTCGAACTGTGGTCGGCGACAGCACTCTCGACCGAATTGTTGCGCTTGTGCAAGAAGCGCAGACGAATAAAGCTTCGGGTGAGCGTGTTAGCCAGTGGTTCGGGCAGCGGTACACCTGGTTCGTGCTCGCGGCGTTTGGCATTTCGCTCGCCGTTCGACTTCTCGGGATGAACCAGCCTTTGATGGCGGCGACCTACGCTTCTGTGGTGCTGCTGGTCGCCCTTAGCCCATGTGCTTTGGTGATTTCGACCCCGGCGACGACGCTGAGCGCTTTGGCATGGGCAGCGCGGAACGGCTTGCTAATTCGGGGCGGAGAGTTCATTGAGCGCGCGGGTGAAGTTAATGCGGTCGCATTCGACAAGACCGGCACCATCACGAGCGGTCGGCCAAAGTTACGATGCGTTTGTGTTTGCAGTCGCGATGAAGTCGATAGCGCGGCAGAAGACCAATGTTACTCGGGTGTGGGAGACCCAAGCCCTCAGGTACGCGAAGTGGTGGCGCTTGCTGCGGCGCTTGAGAAGTACGCGGCGCACCCGATGGCCGAGGCCATCCGCCGGGCGGCCGTTCAGTGGCCGGAGCCAGAACCGGTCGTGTCAGACCACCGGGTTATTCCCGGCCTCGGAATCGAGGGAACCACGGCAAACGGTCCGATTCGGCTGGGGCAAATTCGCCTTTGGGAAGAAGCCAACGTCCAAGTGCCAACCTATGTTCAAAGCCACGTCACGGAATGGCAGGGGCAAGGGCTCGGCATCGTCGTCATGGATTCGCCTTTGGGGTTTGCCGTGCTTGCTTTTGAAGACGAGATGCGACCCGAGACCCCGGCGGTTTTGGAGCAACTGCGGTCGATGGGTGTAGAGCATCTGGCCATGCTTAGCGGAGATTCGCCGGCGGCAGTTTCGCGATTGGCAACCCTGCTGAAGCTGGACGAGATTCAAGGCGGCTTGATGCCAGGCCAAAAATCAGGACGGATCGCCGAGCTTGGGAAAGAGCACCGGGTGATGATGGTTGGCGATGGCGTGAACGATGGGCCGGCGCTTTCGGCGGCCTACGTCGGCGTTGCGATGGGTGGACTCGGATCGGACGTGGCGCTCAATTCGGCGGATGTGGTTCTGATGCGAGATCGGCTCGATGCATTGCCAGAACTCATCGAACTTGGGCGAAAGACGCGTAAGACGATCACAACCAACCTCATCTTTGCGGGTGGAGTGATCATCGCCCTCACCGTCAGCTCGTTCATCATCCGGCTACCCCTGCCCGTTGCGGTCATTGGGCATGAGGGAAGTACGGTGCTGGTGATTTTGAACGGACTGCGCTTATTGCGCGGACCGGGTCTCATTCCTCGAACGTGAGTTCAAGGACTGGCCGGGCGGCTTCCCGCTCGGCGTCTTTCGAGAAGATCTTGTAGGTCTGGCGGTTTTCGTCCATGCTCAACTTCGTGGTGAGGACCAGCGAAAGCGGGCCGCCGACTCGCTTCGAAAGATAATCGGCAAAGTTTCCTTTGCCGGTCATGAGATCAATCTCGATCTTAAACTCGGCATCCGGTGCGGTGAACTTTGGCGCCGCGGCCCCGAAGAGTGACGATTCCTTTCCGTCGAGCTTGAGCTTGAAAAGCGATTCGTAAGTCCAACCCTTCTCCTTGAACTCGCCATCGACTGATCGAACTTCGAGCGGAGTCTTGGCAGCGCCCTCGACCGTGAACGACGGGTTCGCGATGTGGGTGACGATCAGCTTGGCGGCAGTGAGTTTCTTTCCCGTCGGTACCTTTCCGGTGTTGAACTGAAGCAGGCTGTACGAAAATGATTCGGCGTCGGAGGCTGATTCCGCTACGGGAACTCCGCCAACTCCCCAAACGCGCAGGTAGGCATCGCGCTGCGGATCCGTGGCGTGAGGATAAGCCCAAATGTCATCCGTCGGGCTTAGGGTCACGACATTTGCGAACATCAAAGACAGCGAGGCAACCAGCACGTTTGTAGTTTGGCAAGTTTTCGCCGGTAGGGAGTACGGCACATTCGGTGTTCGATTGCCTTCTTTGACGACACAATGGTCTTGGTCGATGATTCACGCCCTAAAGGTTCTTGAATACGGCGCAATTCTGGCGGAGCTCGCTCGGCATTGCGAAACTGAAATTGGCGCAGCTCTAGCGATCGAGCTGAAGCCGAGTTTTGATTCGCCCACCGTTTTTGAGCGGCAACAAAAGACCACCGACGCAGTAACTGCGCTGGAGCGCCACTCGCCGCCTGGGCTTTCGGCGGTAAGAGATTTACGCGGTCCGTTGAAGCGGGCAGAAAAGGGCGGCGTGCTGGGCGGGGAAGAGTTGTTCCGTATCGGCGAGTGCCTCGGCGCTTTGCGAGCGATGAAGGAGTTCCTCTCGAATCGCCAAGAAGATATGCCGGCGCTCCATCCGTACGCGTTTGCGCTGCATGCCGCGCCGTCGCTGGAAGCGCGACTGCTGGACGTACTTGAGCCAGGTGGCACGTTGCGGGACCATGCTTCCCCAGAACTGGCAACATTGCGACGTCGGCGGGCCGGAACCGCGACGCGGATTGTCGAGACGATTCAGAAGTACACCTCCGGCCGATTCCGCGACCTCTTGAGCGACCCGATTTACACGACCCGCGATGGTCGCTACGTTGTGCCCCTCAAGGCCGAGAATCGCGGAAAAATTCGTGGCATCGTGCATGACACCAGTGCCAGCGGTCAGACGATCTTCCTTGAGCCCGATGAGGTTGTACAGCTTGGAAACACCTTGCGTGAGGCGGAAGCGCTCGCCCGAGCAGAAGAGTTTCGAATCCTGACTGCGCTTAGCGAATGGGTCGGAAAGGAAGCGCTGGCGACCTCTGGTGCCGTCGAAGCCGCGGCGCAGATTGACCTGGCTTTTGCCAGCGCGCGGTATGGATTCTCGGTAAGAGGAGTCTTGCCGATGATGTCCGAGGGCCCGGCGCGAATCCAGATTTTGCATGGCAAGCATCCGTTGCTCGATCCGGCCAAGGCGGTCCCGTTGGACATCACGCTTCAGCCCGGGAAGAGTGTGCTCATTACGGGTCCAAACACGGGCGGTAAGACAGTGGCCATCAAGTGCGTTGGGCTGTTCGTTGCGATGGCCCAGACCGGACTCATGCCGCCCGCGCTTGAGGTTCGGTTGTCGCCGTTCTGCCAAATTTGGGCGGACATTGGCGACGAACAAAGTCTTGAGCAGTCCCTTTCGACCTTCTCCGGGCACATCAAGAACGTCGGCAAAGCGGTCCGAGAATTGAAGCCGGGCGGCCTGGTGCTTCTCGATGAAATTGGAGCAGGGACCGACCCGGCCGAAGGGGCTGCGCTTGCCGCGGCGATTCTTCGAGCCTTGCATGAGAAAGGTGCCGCCATCCTTGCGAGCACGCACTACGGCGAGCTGAAGGCGTTTGCGTTCAACACCGAAGGCTTTCAGAACGCCGCCATGGAGTTCGACGAGAAGACCCTGCGCCCAACGTACCGCCTGCTCGTTGGCGCTCCCGGAGCGAGCCATGCGCTCAAGATCGCCGAGCGATATGGAATCGATCCGACCATCGTAGAGCAGGCGCGAGAAGAGCTAGGCACCCAGGCTCAAGACTTGGCAAAGATGCTGGAACAACTTTCCCAAGCCCAAAAGCTCGCGCGAATTGCTCAGGGTGAGGCTGATCGCAAGCTCAATGAACTGCGGGTGGCCGAGAAAGTAGCCGACCAAAAGCTGCGAGAAGCCGAAGACATTCGAAAGAAAGCCCACGCCAACGCGAACGAAGTCATCGAGATCGCCTTGCGTGAGATTCGGCTGGAAGCCAATCGGCTTTTCGACGAGCTGAAAGCCAAGCCTGGCGACACGAAAACGAGCGAGAGCGTGCGACGCGGGCTCAAAGAGCTTGATGAAGTGGGCAAGGATTTCGCCAAGGAGTTTCGTGCCGGTGCAACATCATCTCGCACGAGCATCCCAGATCAGATTCAGAAAGGGGATTCGGTGAGCGTGACCGGGTTTGGCCAGAAGGGAGTCGTACTTGAGGCCCCAAGAGGCGGGCAGGTCATGGTGCAGGTCGGCATGATGAAGCTCTCAGTCCCCATCGAGCGGCTCCAAAAGACATCCGCCAACCCCGTGGGCTCGCGCCGAACGATGGAGATGCGGTTGCAGAAGGCGATCAACTCAACGCTTGAGCTTGACCTGAGGCATTTGCGGGCCGAGGAAGCTTTACCCCGGCTCGAGAGATTTATCGATGACGCTTTGTTAGCCGGGACCTCGAACTTGCGAATCGTCCATGGAAAGGGCGAGGGCATCCTGCGAAAGGTCACCCAGGAAGCTCTTAAAAAGCATCCCGAGGTAGTGTCCTATCGCGATGGCGAACCGAGCGAAGGCGGGCAAGGAGTGACGATTGTCCATTTCGAGTGACGAGATCCTGATTGCCAAAGCAAAGGAAGTTCGAAGCCACGCCTATGCGCCGTACAGCGGGTACTTGGTTGGCGCGGCGTTGCGGGCAGCGGACGGCGAGATATTCATTGGTGCCAACGTCGAGAACCTTTCGTTCGGTTTGACGATCTGTGCCGAGCGGAGCGCGATCGCCGCGATGGTTTCGGCCGGTAAGCAAAGATGGACCGAGCTTGCGGTCTTCACAAACGATGGGGGCACGCCGTGTGGCATGTGCCTGCAAACCCTGGTTGAGTTTGTCGAGGATCCGTCGAACTGTCGTATCTTGCTTTGCGGTTCGACGGGTAAGACGACGGAGCATCGGCTGATTGAACTGTTGCCGATGGGATTTGCGTCGGAAGCTGTACGGCGCGTTGAATAATCGCCAACCTTGAGAATTCTTTCGAATTCGAAGTTTAAGTGGAACAGGTAAGAAAATGAATCGTTGGAATGGTATGCGTAAAGCGGGTTCGGCGTGGAGTGTTGGTGTTTGCTCTGCCCTTTTGATCACGGTGATAGCGTGTGGTGGTGGCGGCGGTGGAGGCGGCAGCACCTCGGCCAGTGGCGGCGGCTCTGGCGGAACCTTCACTGAAGTCGCGGTTGAGTTCCGAACGCCCGACAACTACGTAGTCGATCCCTCGAACATTCGGGTCGGGGACACGCTTCAGATGTACCTCTGGGGCCGCGATTACACCGGACAGATCGCCGCTGTGCCTTCCAGCAACTGGTCAACCACTGCGCCCGGCTCGATCGCCGTGACGAGCAGCTCCGGGGCTTTTGAGGCCAAGGCAGCCACGAGCACAACTTACGTCGTGCGGGCAAACGGAAACGAATACACCGCGAACTTCACGATTAAGGCGGCAAGCGGTGGTTTGGTTGCGGGTCGCGTTCGGAATACGGACTCTCAAGGGGTTCCCGGAGCCTTCGTGCGCATCTACAACGCTGCAGGGGCTCAGGTCGGAACCGCGGTTACGGGCTCGAACGGCACCTTCCGAGTCGTCGCGCCGTTTAACGCTACTGGTTTTTTAGTGGATATGACCGGATTGGCCACAAGATATTACAATCAGTTTGGCTACGGTGCGAGCGAATACAGCGTCATTTGTCCAGACTCAAAAGCGACACTTCCGGCGGTTTCAAGTTCAAGTTTGACCTTGTTGCCATCCAATCCGGTCGTCTATCGTAAGGTTGGCGGAACAACTCCTCCGCCTCCGCCACCAGATTGCGGATTGTAAACCTTCCCAATATTCGCTGAGATTGGCATAATATGAATCGATGAAGCGCGCAAGTTTCGCGGTAACTACTTTGGCCGCACTGTTCTTAGCAGGATGCGGAGGAAATAACGGTGGTGGGGCAGCAGGTGGTGGCGGCGGATTGCCAACAGCTGGCCCACTTACGTTCGTCGAGGCCGTGTTGGCTCCTGGTGGGGTTGCTCCAAGCGATCCAGCCGCCTTCGTGGTTGTTGACCCCCTGAACGTTCAGGTCGGTCAGATCATTAAGTACCAACTCGCAACGTACTCGACCACGGGCGTGCGAACGGTTCTACCGGTCACCGAGTGGAGAAACAGCGACGAAACGAGCGCCTTTGGACAGATTGGAACTGATTCCGGTCTTTACGAAGCGGGCAACGTCGTCACGACAACCACGGAATTCATCGGAACTCGCTACAACGGAGTGGACTACTTTGCCGCTTACCAAATCAAGCCGGCACAGGCTTCGGTTCAGGGACAGGTTGTGGACTCTTCGACTGGCCAGCCGATTCGCGGCGCCGCGATCGAATTCTACGATGCTAGCGGAGTCCTCATCGGAACCGTCCGACAGCCGTTCCAAGGCAACTTCCGAGCGTCCTTGCCGCTCAATGCTGCAACGTTCACGATCAACAGCGACACGCTGCCGACGAACTACCGACGTGTCTTCAGCTTTGAAGGCAACGGTTTCCGAACTGGCGATCCAGGGTGCTACGCTTCGTCGCCAACGTTCTCGCTTGGCAACAACTCGTTTGGAACGGTCTTCGTTCCGAAGACCAGCGAGCCAGAGCCAGACCTTACCGGTTGCGGCTAGTCTGCACGCTACTCATTTGGGAACCGAAGGAACTCCGCCAATGCGCGGAGTTCTTCTGGTTTTAGACCCGGGAAACCTGGCATCGTCGAACCTGGCTTAATCTCTTTCGGGTTCTTGATGTACGTGACGTAATAGAACACGTCGGTCCGCTTTTTGTACGAATCCGCGAGGCTTGGACCCGTCGTGCCAACTTTGCCATCCTGTCCGTGGCAGGCCACGCAAGAGTTCGAGTTGAATACTCGGCGCCCCATCGCGGCCAATTGCGGGTCCTTGGTATCGGTTTGCTTGGCAATCGTGGCTAGGGAAGCCGGGTCGCGCTTTCCGACGAGGGGCGCGGGCTTCCCGCCGTGGAGCAACGTGATGGCGGAAAACAGCAGGGTCGTGCCGACCAGGAACCACTGGGCTACCTGCTGAGAAACCTTAAGCACACCTATTCCGAGAATGGCGGCGAGGACGGCGGATGGTAAGAGAACGGCACCGAGCCAACCGCCACTCCGCATGAGGCCATCGGTCCAAACGAGCATAGCGTGAGCCGGAAGGGTGTACCAACTAGCGAGGGCATCAAATTTCCCGGCATCGGCGGCCGTGGCGGCACTGCCCAGCGGGCTGCGCAGGACAAACGAGGTTAGGAATGCGACCGCAAGCCCGCCGGCTGCGGCAGCCCAGTTCGGCTCTCCTTCCCGCTCTTTGATGTAAGAGCTGATGAGCACGATCGCTAGGACCACAAAAAGGCCCGGCAAGACGAATCGGTGAAGGTCGTACCAAAGCGTCAACGTCTCTTGCGAGACGCCTTTCCCGCCGAGCATTGCTTCCATGAGGGGTCTGCCGACGCCCGGCACTCGGCCAGCAATGCTTCCTTCGATTGCGGCGGTTTGGACCGCATGACGATCCCAAGGCAAAATGTTGCCGGTTAGCTGGAAAGCGATGGCGAAAACAAACAGGAAGACGTTGCTGACGAACTGCGTTTGACTCTTGTGGATGTAGCTTCCACTCCAAAGGCCGGCGGCTACAGCAAGGCCGCTGACGACGATAAGGACCGCGCTGGCCCAGTAGTGGAATCCCTGCAAAATTCCGAACGTCGGATCGAAGTGAAGGTTCTGGACGCTCTTATGGGCACCACCGGTCGTAGCAATGTAACGAGTGCCGAGTGCGATCCCGACCGCAATCTGACTGACGGTGAGGATCAGCGCCGCTGCCCCCCAAGTCGCTACATGATCAGTTTTTTGATTTGCCATAAGTTTCCAGCACCTAATATGACGTACGGTCGTATACAGAGGCATCAGCGCCATTAGAACCAATTCTGAGAATTTTGCGGTTCGAATGAATCCTTTTTGACCAAAGGAATAGTACAGTTTCTGGGAGAGAAGGATGAGTTCAGATTTAAACCCGCTGCAAACGAGGCTAGCGGATGGTTCGGGGGGGCAATTTGACCTCACCGAAGACACGGTTGACCAGATGCTGGCGCTCGCAGAGCGCTTGCGGATGTCGAACGGAGGAGTGCTTGACGACGACGCCATTCAGGCGGTCGCCGAGGCCACCGGTGCGCCAACCGAGTACGTTCGACTTGCGGTCAAGGTCCGTGCAGAAAAGGAGAACCGGAGTCGGCTCACCAACCTGCGTGCACAGTTCCTCACGCTGGACCCAGAAACACGCCGCATGGTCGGCGTTGGCACCATGGCGACGGTGTGCGCCTTCCTGTTTGCCTTGGAGTACCGACTCGGGAGTTCGGTCAGCCAGTACGGCGTGCTCAGCATGGTCGGACTGATCGCGCTTTCGCTCGGCTTGTATCAGGTCGCACTTTCGAAAGATGTTAAGTGGGCCGGTGTGAACGGAGCCATTCTTGGTGGTGCGTTCTTCGGAATGTACGCGGTGTTTTCGTTGCTGATGCAGTCGGCGATGAAGATTTACGCTCCGGCGATTTTGCCAATCATGGTTGGCGGCGGCATTGCCGGCGCCCTGCTCAAGAAGGCGGTTGAGAACAACCGTGACAGTCTGGGATTGCGGGACCCGATCAAGGAGCGTCAAGAACTGCTTTCTCAGCTCGTTGAGCTGCAGGACCGACTTCGGAGCGGTGAGCAGAGCGTTACGTTCCTCAGCGTCGATATCGTGGGTTCGACGAAGATGAAGCTGAAAGCGGACCTTCTAGCGGTGGAATACACCTTCACCGAGTACCACGGGTACGTGGAGCGCATCACGGTGCGCTACGGCGGTCGTGTTCACAGCACGGCGGGTGATGGCGTCACTTGTGCGTTTGATCATCCGCATCAGGCCTTTGCCGCGGCTAAGACGATTCAGTCCGGATTGTTTGAGCTCAACACGTTCCGAAACCGATTGGGGTCGCCGATCACTTTGCGGTGCGGCGTTCATACCGGAACGGTGGTTACGCCGCAGGGCGGAGACATCAAGTCGCTCAACTTCTCGCACGTGATCGATGTCGCGGCCACGATTCAGAAGTACTGCCCTCCGGGCGGCGTGGCGGTAACCGAAGCCAGCGTAATGTACCTGCCGGGTGGAGCAACCGCAGTTGGGGAAGAGATGATCGAGGCGGCAGACACCCGGGCGGCAATCTGGCGGCCGAAGGCAATGGTTACGACGGGTTCGGCTGAGCAAACTCCGCCGCTGCCGGCGGTTTGATTTTCCATGCGGAAAACCTACCGGCACGCAGACGAGTGGCAACGCGAGTTCGAGCCCGGCTCGCCTTTGGCGCCCATTCCCAAGATTCGTCAGGGCGCAAGCCATTTCATTGCCGGTGGGCTCTGGCAATCGGGCTTTAGGCTCTTTCACAACGGCGGTCTTCCGCAGTTCGAACGGCGACGAGACGACTGGATTTGCGAAATTCTGCTTGACGTGAACGAGACTGAGGCTGCGGCAATTCCCGTGCGCCTACGCATCCATCTTTGCCACCGTAACATTCGCGCCGTACGAGAGAAGTATTGGACGCCGGCCAGTGCCGCGCCTATCCTGGTTGCTTCATCGGATATCGGTGCACTCGAACTTCCGCCTTCATATTTTGTGTGGTGGTGCAAGGGGCGGACGTACGAGTATGCGGAACTCCTCTCCCACATTCAAGCTACGGCAATCCCCTGGTTTGCCAAGTTTGAGGATCCTGAACAACTAGAAGCGAACTTGATGGGCGCAGGATTGCCGCTGATTGGTCACGGAACGGCCATTGAGCTGTTGCTTGCCGAGTGCGGCCGGAAAGCGGCCCGTGCCTACGTCGAAAAATTCTTAGCGGAAGACCAGCAGTTCCAAATCGAAGTCGGGCGGCTGGCCGAGCAACCCCGCGGCAAACCGCTACCGGAAATGCCTCGGGCCGCAAGTGCGGCATTTTTGTATCGGCTCCTGTAGTCCCAAGTGGCCTGTAGGGCAGGGGTATTCTCCCGCCGATTAATGCTCTTCGGCAGACGGGATAAACGGGACGCATTCGAACGCTACGCTGAAAGTGTCTTTCCGTCTGTCTTCGGTACCGCACTTCGCCTCACCAGATCTCGTGAGGAAGCGGAAGACCTTTGCCAGGAAGCCATTGTGCGAGCCTACGAGGCGTTCGATCGATTTGATGGAACGAACTTCAAGGCTTGGCTGTTGCGAATAGTAACGAATCTGTACATCAACAAATACCGTCGGCAACAGCGGGGCCCTCATATGGGTTCGCTTGATGAAGATGGAGCAGTTGAACCTACGGCAGCGGAAACGGTCCTTCCAGATCGGGCGCTTTTTGACGAAGCACTTGGGGCGGAAGTCGAAGAAGCGCTTTCAAAGGTCCCAGCAGATTTTAGGATTACTGTAATTTTGAGCGACATTGAAGGGCTGAGCTATCAAGAGATTGCCGACGCGACGGATGTGCCTATCGGCACCGTCCGATCTCGACTGGCACGAGGTCGCGCTCTGCTCCGAACCGCCCTGGCAGAATATGCCATTCGTGAAGGCATCGTTAAAGAAGGAATGGAGATCGAATGAGAGACGTGGAAACGCTACACGCCTACGTAGACCGGGAACTTAGCCCGGAAGAGAAGACGGCATTTGAAGCCCTGATGAGTCAGGATGCCGAACTTCGTAAACAAGTTGCCCTGGTTCAGGCCCAGAAGTCGGCCATGGTGAACCTCAATTACGGCATGGAATGCGAAGATGCCTGGAAGAAGTGCAAAGGGCGCATCGTTGAGATCGAAAGTGCTCGCCGAACCGAAAGTTTTGTTTCTCGCTATGCCTGGGCGCTTTGTGCGTCGCTCATTCTGATGATCGTGGTCGGCGGCGGCTGGCAGCGACTGAATGGCAATTCAAACCCGAACGGCACGGCCATCACGGAAATGATGGCGGGATTCGTTCCCAATCGCCAGCAAACCTCAACCCCGGCCGAAGTTCAACGATGGGTTGAAGGGGTCTTTGACTTCGCGGGTGAAGCAACTCGACCAGACCGGCTCGAGCTACTGGCCATGGAGAAAGGGTTGTCGGGCGGCAAGATGGTCGAACGACACTGGATTAAAGACGGCGAGGGCCAGATTGTCTTGATCGCGGTTGAAGGACAAGTGCCATTGACCGGAATGACCCCGTCTGGCGAAGACGGCAAGTACATGGTTGGGCACGTCGGTAAGGCGAACTGCATCGGCTGGTACAAACCGAACTACACGGTTTTCCTCATGGGAGAACGGCCGACCGAGAATCTTAAGGTTGCGGCAATTCGCCTGTGCAGCTTGATCAAGTGAGTCGGAAAGTTTGACTCACGTAATTAGCGCTTGAAAGATTTGGCAGGGGCGACAGGACTCGAACCCGCGACAACTGGTTTTGGAGACCAGGACTCTACCAACTGAGCTACACCCCTGCGTGTTCTTAAATGTACCAGACCGATAAAGCACACCGCGTCGTCGGCATCGTTCTATACTGGGACCCATGCGTCGAGCGAATCCTTTGGTCCGGACGGCCGTCGTCCTTGGTTTTCTTGTTGTAGGAGGTTCTGCTCTCGCGCAGCCACTCTCTGGAGCGCGACAGTACCCTCAGTTCCGAAACATGTCGGGCTTGCCGGGTGGACTCTTTGGCGTCAACTCGCTCGGGAAACCCAGTATGTGGGGAGCGATGGGGATTTCGACGCCCGTCGGCTACTCGCTTTCCGACTATCACTTCGCGTTTGGTTTTGCGAATATGAGCCGCGACCGAACCCTTCGATTCCCGAACGGCTCCCGAGATGCCTCCGACGCAAATGGTACGGGTCAGGCGATGATCGGAATTCCGTCACCGTACGGTGCGGTTACGATCAGCGGAATGCTCCACAGCGGCGTTGGTGACAGCGTGCTGAACCTGCAGTACGCACCTTCGTTCGGACCTCAAGGCCTGGGAGTTAAGGGCCTCGGCGTGAGCGTTGGAGTTCAAGACGCTTTCTCAACCGGTGGTTCTGCCGGACAGGGTCAGCCGAGCGACAACGATAGCAGCCGGTCGTACTACGTGGTCGCTACTTACGAGATCAAGCAAGGCATTCATGTCAGCCTTGGAAAGGGTGATCGTCGGTTTGCGGGACTCTTCGGCAACGCTAGCCTGAGCATTGGGCCGCGTGTGAAGCTGGTGGTCGAGAACGACACGTTCAACACCAACTATGCAGTTGCCTACAGCCTCGGACCGCTCAAGAAGTCGGATCCGAAGTATCTGCTTTCGACGGAAGACGATCCGCGCCGCGGTGATGTCGTGATGAGTCTCGGAATTATTCGAAAGAGCCGAATCTTCTGGGGCCTTAACGTCACGTATTGATCAAAACCTGAATTCTGTGGGCTCACGTCGTGCGTGGGCCCAGACGGTTGCGCCACAATGAGGACTATGCGCGGTCGTTTGTCCGCGGCCCTCGCGGCCCTATCGTTACTTCTCGTATTTGGGTGTGATGCTCCACCGGTCACCCAAGGTGGCAAGATGCGAGCGACTCCGCTTAAGGCGGTGGTTAGCCTCAGCCCGAGCACAACAGAGCTCGTTGGCTCGTTTAACTACTCCGGCGTTCTCAAAGGTCGAACTGCGGCCGACGATTTCCCCGTTATCGCTAAAAGCATTCCGATCGTTGCCTCGGTAAAGCCGGACTACGAAAAGATCGCGCAGATCAAGCCAGATTTGGTCGTCTACGACGCTGACTTGTACAACGAACAGGACGTCGAGAAGATCAAGGGAATGGGCTTCAAGACTTTCGTCATTGACGCTAAGACGGTCGAAGCCTTTGTAGAGCAGCTTTACCTTCTCGGTGCAGAAACCGAGTCGGAAACCAGTGCCAACACTTACGCGGACAAGGTCCTTGCTGCACGGAATTCTGCTCTCGGTGATGCGATCGAGCCGAAGCCGAAAGTTGCGGTGGTTCTTGCCGGCGATGGCGCAGAGCACTACATCGCTGGGACCCAAGGATTTCTTGCCGACATCGTGAAGAGCGCCGGTGGAGAACCGGTTGGCCCAGCCTCCGACAAGTTTGTCGCGTTGAGCCCCGAAGCTTTCATTTCTAATAACCCGGACATGATCGTTGTGGCGTTCCCGCGGGTTGAGAACAAGGACGACGAGAGCCGCGCCAATGCCCTTAAGAGGGTCAATATCATTCTCAACGACAAGCGGTTCGCCAACGTATCGGCCGTACAGAAAAAGCGAATCGTGCCGATCGACGAAGACGTTCTCACGCGACGCGGTTACCGCGTGGACAAGCTGATCGACGAGCTGCACAAGCGCGTGGTGAGCAAGTAATGGCGCGCGAATTAGCCGAGATCGGCGTCTTTGGCGGTTCAGGTTTCTACAAGCTGCTTGAGGACGTTCGCGAAGTCAAGATCGACACGCCCTATGGCGCGCCGAGCGACTCCGTTTTCCTTGCCACGGTCAACGGTCGTAAAGTTGCCTTCCTTCCGCGCCACGGTCGAAACCACACGCTTCCTCCGCACAAGATCAACTACCGCGCCAACGTTTGGGCCATGCGCTCGATTGGCTGCGCGGCGATCATTAGCCCTTGTGCTGCGGGTTCGCTCCAGCGCCACGTGGAGCCGGGTCACTTCGTGTTGTGCGATCAGTTTGTCGACCGAACGAACGGTCGAAGCGACACGTTCTACGACGGTCCGATCGTCACCCACGTGTCTCCAGCCGACATGTACCACCCGCTGCTGCGGAAGCTGGCGGCGGAAGCGATTCGGGAAAACGGGATCGTTTGCCATGAAAAGGGAACGGTCGTCGTAATTCAAGGACCGCGCTTTAGCACGAAGTCCGAAAGCAAGTGGTTCCACGATCAGGGTTGGGAAGTCATCAACATGACCCAATATCCGGAGGCGTACCTATGCCACGAACTGGGAATGGGCGTAGTAAACATTGCGTTGATTACCGACTACGACAGCGGCGTTCATGCTGATGCCGATGCGGTGACCGCACACAGCGTGCTTGAAGTGTTCCAGTCAAACTCGGAGAAAATCAAGCGCGTGGTGTTAGATTTGATCGGGAAGATACCGACCGACTTGTCGCTCGTCAGAACGCAGGAAGGCCTGCAGTGGACGAGAGGCGACGGTCACGCAACAAGTCCAGACGACTTGAGAATCTTCCAAAGCTGGGAATGAAATGAATCTGATAGGAATCCTCGCGACCTCGGTCCTGATGCCGGGGGTGCTGGACCCTCAACAAGCCGCTCCGGTGAGCGTAAAGATCGGTGGACGCACCGTCGAAGTGTCGTATGCGTCCACCACAAACCTCGACTATGACGGGGCCATTGATGCCTGGAGCGGCTGGGGCGACCTGAAAGGGGAACCGCAACGAATCTTCATCCTTGACCGACCGGATCAGTTGGTCGGAAAGCTGCCTAAGGCCGGAGCGACGGTCCTTCGAGCCAAATTCATCATCTATCCGAGGGTCGATGGGCTCCAGCCGAGCGCGGATGGAACCTTGCGCCTGCGTCGGGCGGACATGGAAGACGCCCAGGTCAATGAAGCGCTGGCCGCAATTGTACGGCTGAAAAATCAGGTTGCCGCTTCCACGGACGGGAATGTCGACTTTCAGCCCGACGTTGAAATCCGCGGAGAGATTGAGCGAGTTGACCTCCAACCTGGCATGGCAAGTTTGCCAACCGAGGCTTGGCGGAACGAGCTTGAGGTTGCGACTAACGGTGGCAGTTTCGATGCGGAAGACAAGCAATACCGTGGTCCTTATCATGTTGGTTTTGTGATCTCTGCTCTTGCGCCAAACCTTGAGCGCCAGTTTGCGCCGCTCGGCGGAATCTGGAATTCGCCTTCTTTTGCGTTGGGCTACTACGGTCCCCATTCTTTCGGGATCAAGTTGGACCAGGCAGTCCGTGAGACGTTGCTGTTCTGGAGCGTGCAAAAAGGCGCAAACAAGTGGCCAGCCGGAGCCGAATGGGCCAAGGTTCTTTCGTTTGATGAGCCCACGATCGAGCAGCAGTTAGCGGTGTTTTCTGGCGTTCCGGCCGCGTTTGATGTACCGAGTTCTGCCGGAGTTGAGCTTGGCGTTCGGTCGGCCGATACCGCGGTAAGTTTGGTCACAGATCCCGAAAAGGGGCAAGTACTTTCGATTACCGAGCGGAGCGTCGGACGCACCGGCGGAGCATCCCTCGTCGTGCCGGGCGGTGGAATTGATCCGAAGCAAACCCCGACATTGACCTTCTCGATGAAGCAAGACACCCCCGAGCCGGTGGCGCTTTGGTTCAATGGTACGACGGCGGTCACTTTGGGAAGCGACCGGCTAGCGACCGATAAGCTTGGTCAAGCCGTCCCGTTCGAACGAAATGGAACCTGGCAAACCGTCCAAGTTTCACTCAAGGACCTCGGGCTAGACCTGATCAGCAGCATCGCTGTTCGGCCGGCTCCGGGAGCGTTCTTGAGAGGGAAGATTCAGAATCGTCCGATCGAGGTTCGATTGACCGATTTCAAGCTCGTGGCGACTCCCACTTCCAACCTGCCCGAGCCAGCTCTCTCCGAACTTGATCAGAGAATTTCTGCCGCAACGAAATTTGGCGCGGAGACACCGGATGATATTTTCATTGCCGCGCTAAAGGATACGGAAGAGGAAGTGGCGATGAACGCGATTCAGGCGCTGCCTCGGCCGCTCAGTCCGACTCTGCGCGTTGCTTTGACCTCGGCGGCATCGAGCATCGAGGGTCGGGTGGCTCAACTTGCGGTCCGACGTCTTGCTTCCGAACCGGACGCCACAACGCCGACCGAAATGCGCCGCATCATGCAGTTTGGAATCACCGACGCGGCCAGAGTCGAGGCTGCGCTCGTGGTTGCTCAGGGCGTGGATCCAAAAGAAGCTGGCTATATTTCCGTTCTGTTGGGAGATCGAAGAGCGGCTGTGCGACGTGGGGGTTTGAAGGCTCTTGCGAAGCTGAAGGGTCGAGAAGCAGGCATCATTCGAATGGCGTACATCACCCAGGTCGATCCGATGCTGAAGTCGATCGTAACCGACGCTTCGGATCCGAATGACGAGTATCAGATGAGGAAGCTGCTCTGGTCTGCGGTGAATGAACCGTGGGATGCCGTCCGATTGAAGAGCTGTCTCAAACTGATTCAGTCGAACGTGCCGGAGTTTCGAAAAGACGGCTACCGGGGAATCAAAGACGACAGCATCGGAGTTCGGCTATCAATTTCGGTTGCGCTTGCGAACACCCCGACCGAGGCTCACCGGGATGCGCTTCGTTTGGCAGTCGTGGATTCAGATTCGCGCGTCCGTGCAAACGGCCTGCGTGGACTTGCGCAGCTTGGGCCGGTTTCGGCAGACGAAATTCAGAATCTCTTTACCGACGCCTATCCAGCCGTCCAATTCCAGTTAATCAGCGCCAGTAAAGCTGGCAAAGTCACGTTGCCTGCAGACACGGTCAAAATGCTCAAAGCTAGTCCCTTTGCCGGGATTCGCGCCGCCGCAAAGGACCTTACTGACTGAAGTACGCGTAATAGGCTTACGGACACGGAAAGTCGCATATCATGAAAGGAATGAATCGAACGGTCGTTGTGCTTGGAGGGACGGCGCTTATTGCGTTTACCGCAGTTGGTGGGGCCGCCTTGCGAGATTGGGTGGATCTGGGCCGACGGGCTGAAGCCGAAATGCCGAATTTCTCGGGCGTTGGCTTGGTCGCATCCACCGATGCGAACGGCGCAAGCTACACCGCTGGGGACTATTTCTACCAACTCATGCGCCTCCTGAAGCGCGAGTACGTCGAACCCATTCCGGACGATCAGAAACTTGCCTCAGGCGCGATTCGAAGCATGATCGGCAGCCTTAACGACCCGAAGGCGATGTTCCTCGACAAGAAGCAGTTCGCCAGCTTCCAGAACGCCCGAGCCGGAAAGTACGAAGGCATCGGCGTCGAGGTGGTGATGGTGATGCGTGGCGCAGCAAACAAGCAAGCCGCGAAGGCATCCGATTCTGAAGGCGCTCTTCCAGAAGGCACGGCAGAGGAGGCGCTCGTCTCCCGCGTCCGAGTGCCTCGACTCATGGTCTCGAACGTCATCCCCGGTAGTCCGGCAGCCAAAGCTGGGGTCAAGATTGGCGACGTCGCCTACGAAATCGACAGCCATTGGGTTGTGAACACCGACCTGCTGATCAAATTCCAGAAGGCCCAAGATGACTTCAAAGCCAAGAAAATCACCTACAGCCAGCTGAATCTCGTCCGGAAAGAAGTGCGCGAGCGCACCGAACGAGCACTGTTGCCGATGCGCGCGATGGAGCGGCTGGTTACGGGAACGAGCGGAAAGGTGAAGGTGGTCTGGGAGCGTGGGACCGAGAAGCGCACCACCGATCTCACGAAGTCAGTAACCGCGATGAGCCCGATGACGGTTCTTCCTAATGGTGATCTGAGGTTGGCCTTCCAGAAAGGCGCGGATGCTTGGATCGCGAAGGAACTTCAAGGCAAAACTAAGGTTCGTATCGATCTTCGAAACAACACCCACGGTGATTTTGAATCGCTGAAAGCCGTCCTTGAAAAAGTCGCACCGAAAGGAACCTATGGACAATTCGTTACCGCCCGCGGCAGCGAGCCAACGAACTTGGTGGTAGCGAAAGGAAACCCTGCCGCACCGAAGTACGAATTGCTCGTGGATTCGAGCACCCGTGGAGTAGCGGAAATGTTCGCGCTGGCGCTTCAATCGAAGGGTAAGGCGACCCTTGTTGGGAGCCTCACCGGAGGAGATCGGACGCTGGTCGACATCGTCCCGCTTCCAGATGGCTCGGGCTACGTTTTGCCGATCGGCGAATACCAAGTCAACGTGACCAGCACGAAAGTTGTCATGGCGGATAAGACGGAGGAAGTGAGATGAAAACCGGAATCAAGTACGTTGCATTCGCCGTTGCCGCGCTGAGTGCGGGATCGTTGGGGTTCGCATGGCGCGATCTTCAATCAGGCTCGGGCGTGGATTCTCGAGCGGTTAACTCGCTCCTCGGTGTCAAGAACGCGAAAGCGGCAAGCCCAGAACAGGTTTTCCAGCAGGCTTATAACCAGATTCGGTTCAAGTATTCACGACAAGTGAAGCCTGACGATCTCCGGTTTGCGGGAATGCAAGGACTACTGAGCTCCCTCGGCGATCCTCACACGTTGTACTTTCCGCCTCGGGCAGCTCAGCTTTTCAGCGAAGAAACAACGGGCAACTTCTTCGGCGTTGGTGCTCGATTGTCCGATGACGCGATGGGCGTCCGAGCGGCGGCAGTTTTCGAAGATGGTCCGGCGTACGCGGCGGGCCTGCGCATTAACGATGTGATCATTGCGGTTGACGGCAAGAAAGTTGGCGGGATGCCGACCGACGCCGTTGTCCTGCTGATCAAGGGCAAAGAAGGCACCTTCGTCACCCTCACCGTTGCGAAGAAGGGCAAACAGCAGCCCGTGACGATGAAGATTAAGCGAGCCCGAATCGTCGCGCCGACGGTCGAGAGCAAGTTCTTTGAAGATTCGAAGGTCGGCTACATTGCGGTTTCGCAGTTTGCCGAGCCGACGACGATGCAGTTTGACCGAGAGCTTGATAAGGTAGATCGCAAGTCGCCAAAGGGCCTTGTTATCGACATGCGCAGCAATCCGGGCGGACTATTGGACGTCGCGGCCGACATGTTGAGCCGATTTGTGGCGGACAAGGTCGTCGTGAAGATGGTGGGACGAAACGGATTCAATGAAACCGTTCGATCTGCATCCAATGAGGTTCGGCCATTCGGCTATCCGGTGGTTGTCTTGATGGACGAGAACTCGGCAAGCGCGGCCGAAATCTTCGCCGGCGTGTTGCGGGACTACAACAAGGCAACGTTGGTTGGCACCCACTCTTACGGGAAATCCAGCGTCCAGAACGTGTTCCCTCTCGTGGACAAGAGCAGCGCGAAGGTCACGATCGCGAAGTACTACTTGCCAAGCGGAGATGACATCGGCCGCAAGGTCGATCAGGATGGCATCTACATTGATGGCGGATTGAAGCCTAGCGTCGCCGTGGAACTCGATCTGGACAAGGACCCCGAGTTCGGTAACCCAAAGAGCGACAACCAGCTTCAGAAGGCGATTGAGACGGTTCTAAAGCAAGCGCGGAACTGACCGATTAGGCTGATCGATCTCTCGGGTCCGCAAGGGCCCGGAGACCGTCGCCCACGAAGTTGAGCGCAAAGATCGTCATGCTCAACATCGCGCAGGGCCAGATCAGTAGAACTGGGTAGCTGTTCATGTTGAGGCGCGCGCCATTGATCATGCCGCCCCAGCTGGGCTGCGGCTCTTGAACACCGATTCCCAAGAAGCTGAGGGTGCTTTCGGCGAGGATGGTGCCGGCGAGGTCGATCATCGAATACGCCAAGAGAATCCCCGTGATTTGCGGCAAGATGTGCCGCGTGACGAGATAAAAATTGCTGGCGCCTGCTGCCTTCGCGGCGACTACGTACTCGCGGTCTTTCAGGGTTGCCACCTGCGACGCGACAAGACGCGCAATGCTGGGCCAGGCGGTCACGGAGAGGGCGAAAATCACGGGTCCCATGCCAAGCCCGGCCACGCTAACGATAAGGATCGCGAGCAAGATGTCTGGGAAAGCGAACATGCCATCGGTGAACCGCATCAGCGGATTCCGAATCCACTTCGGCGCGAGCACGCCGAGCACCCCGACGGTGATTCCGACGAGAAGAGCAATCAGCTGAACCGAGAGCCCGACGGTGAGCGACACTCGGGCACCCTCCGCGAGTCGAGCCACGATGTCTCGCCGAAGCTCATCGGTGCCAAGAATGGCGGCCCCTCCGGCCGGAGCGAATGGGCTTGAACTCACCGGATCAAGGACCGCGTTATAAACCCGGATGTCGGGGTCAACACCCTTGGCAACATCGCTGAGTTGCGCGTTTCGGATCATCGGGCCGAAGATCGCAAAGAGCAACAACAGCACCAAGTAAGCCGCGCCGAAGATGAGGCCAAGTCGCTTCTTCCGCGGGTTTTTGCTCTTGAGCTTCATCAAACTTGACTCTCCCGAATTCGTGGATCGAGGATGGGCAAGATGAGGTCAACGAAGAGATTCAAAACGATGAAGATGGCGCCGGTCAGCATGACGCAGGCTTGCACCACGGGAATGTCGCCTTTTCGGATGGCATCGATTGTCGTGCTGCCAAGGCCAGGCAGAAGGAAGTAGGTTTCGACAACGAACGATCCGGTGAGTAGGAAGCCAAATGACGTACCGATTGCGGTGATTACGGGCAGGATGGCATTCCGAAGCGCGTGCTTCACATACATGCGAAAGGGCGGAACACCCTTTGCGATCGCAGTCCGGATGAACTCCTGTCGTAGTGTTTCGACCATGCTGGCGCGAGTGAGTCGAGTCAGCAACGCAGTTGGGCGCATGGCAAGAACGATGACCGGAAGGATCAGATAGTAGTAATCCGGCGCGACGCGGTCCACGCTCCAGGTGAGCGGCAACACATCCCATTGCAACGCGAAGAAATACGCAAGGATTGGCGCAAGAACGAAGTTTGGCAACGTGACGCCAAACGTGCTGACAAACAAAATGCCTTGGTCTGGAGGTTTGTTCTGCCAAACGGCGGCCAGCGTGCCTAGGAAAATGCCGATGGCTGAGGCGAGCAGAATCGCGCAACTGGCGATGGTGATCGTCATCGTGACGTTCCGGCCGACGAGCTGACCAACGGGCTCTTTCACCCCGTAATAGCTGGTTCCAAAGTCACCGCGAACCGCTTTGCTGACGAACTCAACGTACCGAATCGGCCACGGTCGGTTGAGGCCAAGATTTTCCCGCAATCGCTCGATCGTCTCTGCGCTCGCTTTTTCTCCGGCCAATACGGTTGCCGCGTCTCCGGGCTGAATTTCATCGGCCAGAAACGTGACGAAGGAGATGAATAGCAGGCTCAATAATCCCAGTAAGAAACGGGTTGAGAGCGCGCGGGCAAGCTGCACGGGTCTGCGAGTTTAACACGCAAGGCGGCTCGTTTGCCGAGCGGACTTCAAATTTATTCGCTCACGATTCGCACCGAAGTGACCCGATCGCCTTTCTCTAGCTTTCGAAGGACCTCGATGCCCGAAACGACCTTGCCGAAGATCGTGTATTTGCCATCCAGAAACTTCGAGCGACCCAGGGAGAAGTAGATTTGGCTATCGCCTCCGTTCGGGTTATCGGATGGGCGTGCGAGGCCAACGGAGCCTTCCTCGTGCTCGTACGGGGTGGTTTCGAGAGGAACTTTGGTTCCAGAACCACCGGTCCCAACTTGTGGCGAATCGAGACTGAGCGACTTCGTCTGCGGATCGCCAAAGAAGGCTAGGTAAGGGCGAGGAGTTCGCTCGACTCGGAAAAACTGCAAGCCGTTGTAGAAACCTTGGCGCGAAAGGCGAAGAACCTGGGCGGTTGCCTTAGGTGCCTCGTTGGTGAAGAAGCGGACAAAGATACTTCCGCGGTTCTCAACATCGAAGCGCACAACCGTTTCACCCGGCTGGGGGGCGTACCCTTGCGCAAACGCGGACGCGACCCCGATTTGGAGCGCGACAAGGGCTAGACACCGAAAAGTTCGTGGGTTCATGAAATTCGCAATTATTCAGACGACAGGAAACCCAAAACGGAACAATGGATTAGGACCAAGCGTAACTAGTCGCCGAGTTGCCGACCGTAACCATCCATCCGAACGTTGCCAACCAGGATCAAAATTCCGTCGATGAAGGACCAAATGAAGCCAACGCCGCACAGAGAGAGGACCAGCTGCAGTACGCCGATGGCGCTAAAGCCGAGGTAGATCCGTCCGACGCCGGGGATGATCAACTGCAGAATTCCAGCGAGGATACGGCTACGGTCGCTGCGCTGGCTACCGTATGGCGACATCGAGGTCATTGACATCGTCAGATCGGCCGGCGCACCGAATGGATCGCTAATCCCGAAGTTCGGCGCGGCGGGTCTGGTTTGTTGTCCCATTCCGGCGACAGCGCCGTAAGGATCGGTTGGGCCAGCCGTTCTTGCGCCAGGTGACGGTGGGGGAGGCGGGGCGACGTTCGTCTTCACATCCATGAACATCGTGCTGATTTCTGGAGTCTTTCCCGCGGGCATCCAGTCGGGAAGTCCCTGCTTCCAAACGTACGTATCACGGTCGATAACGCCGCCCGCAACCAGTTCTTCCATCTGGTCGAGCGTTAACGGACCGAGTTGTCCGTAGTGTCCAATGTAATACCAATCTGCTGCGATGCTCAAGTTGCCGCCAAGTTTGAGTGAAGTATGCGAGAAGTGTTTACCTAATCGTAGGCACAAGGTCTATTGAATCACACCGATTGTTCGCTCATTGGCGAGATATCGGCAGAATGCGGGACCAGAACCCGCAGTGCTGCGGGAAGAATCTTGAACTCGAGCGGGGTCCGTTGCGAGATTTCGCCGTCCACGGTCACTTTTCGCTTTGGATCGGTCCTGAGCGTTCCCCCTGCCGTTTCCTCGGTGTGAACCTCCTCCAGGCGCCCGTGGTGGCCAAAGGTCAAGTTAAGCGCGAGTTTCAGCAGTGCAGATTTTCGGGCGGTCTGGAGCGCATAGAGCGATAACTTGCCGGAATCGATACTTGCGGCTTCCGAGAGCTGAAACGGCCCGGCATGGAAGCGTCCGCAACCGATGACCACTTGAAGGGTCTCGAATTTGGCCAGGCCATTCTCGGTGGACAAGATGACCCAAAAGGGCTTCACGCGGGCTAGTGCCCTCCAAACGGCGGCAATATAGGCTGCCTTGCCGAGGGTGCGCTTCAAAGTCGGGTCCAGAGACTTGGCAATTTCTGTTGTTAGGCCAACCGAAGCGATATTGACAAACACCGAGCCGTTCGCTTCGCCAAGGTCAACCATCCTGGTTTCGCCCGACATGATGACGGGGAGGGCAAGGTTGAGGTCGGGAGAAATTCCGAGATCGCGGGCAAAGGCGTTTCCAGTTCCAAGAGGCAAAACTCCGAGAGTGGTCTTCGTGCCAATCAGCTTTTGCGCGACGGACGACAGCGTGCCATCTCCGCCGCCGACAACGATGAGAGGAATCTCGGAGCGAATCGCATCATCGACAAGTCCGAGAAGCTGATCCATTTGCCGGAATGCTCCGGCTTTATGAAAATGGAACCCGGCATCCACGAGTCGCAGGTGCGCGGCGTCATACAGGTCTCGTCCTCGGCGGGATTTACCGTTGACGAGTAAAACCGCTTCGCGCATTTGACTCATGCGCTCATGATCGCTGATTTTCTCTAGCCCGTGAACTTATAGCCTACGCCCCGGATGGTGAGAAGCCGCGTTGGGTTGGTTGGATCTGGCTCAATTCGGATTCGCAGCCACCGCATGTGAACATCCACGGTCCGGCCAGAAATGAATGCCTCTCGGCCCCACACTCGGTCCAGCAAGGTTTCGCGGGAGAAGACTTGGCCCACGTTTCGGCCGAGGAAGTACATCAGTGCGAACTCCTTTGGCGAAAGGTTCAAAGGTCGGTCATCAATCCAAGCCTCATGGCTTCGGGGATCGACGCGTAAGTTGCCAGACTCGATGACCTCGCGAACGGGTTCTCCGGTCGAGCGTCGCAGAATCGCTTTGACTCGCGCGGCAAGCTCACCGAGGTTGAACGGTTTGACGACGTAGTCGTCGGCGCCGAGCTCGAGACCCTTCACACGATCCGCTTCATCAGCGCGGGCCGAGACAAAAATGATTGGGGTGTTGCTGTCCTTTCGAATCGCTCGGCAGAAGTCGAAGCCAGAGCGCTGCGGCAGCATGATGTCGAGGATCACGAGGTCGGGCTTGATTCGGCGGAAGAGGCGCATTCCTTCTTCAGCGGAATCCGCAACGAAGGTCGTGAAACCTTCCTTGCGCATTTTCGCCTCGACCGTTTCCAGAATGACGGGTTCGTCATCCACGATCAACAGCTTCATCATGCTGCCCTCTAAATTCTCCGGTTGCAAGTCTTGAGCCAAAGCCAAAAGCGGTTCCTCATGTCTTGCCGGAAAAAAGTCTCCCCGGCCAAGTATCACTCAGTTGTGCCCGATTTGGGTTAAGGCACTGTAAAGAACCGTCCTTCCTTGGGCAATTTTTCGGAAAATCCCGGGTTTCAGGTGCGTTTGAAAAGCTTGAGCAAGTTTTCCGTCGAAAGGGTGACCGTAATGGGGCGCCCGTGGGGGCAAAGATACGGGTTCTCCGTTAGTGCCAAATCGGTAACGAGCTTTTCCATCTCGGCCATGCTGAGCGGGTCGCCCGCCTTGACCGCCATTTTGCAGGAGCATGTGATCCAGATTTGTTCTCGGGTTGGCATCAGTCTGCGATGGACGGAGGACTCGACCAATTCGTCGACCATGTCGCGAAGCATGCGGATGGGATCACGGCCACGGATGGCAGCCGGAACCGCACGAACGACGAAGCTTTCTCCGCCAAACGGCTCGAGTTCAAAACCGACCTCGGTGATTTCGTTGAGTCGCTCGCCGAGGAGGGTGGCGGCGCGGCGATCCAGTTCGAGCGTTTGCGGGACGAGCAGCACTTGCTTCTCGATTCCGACCGATCCGCGGACGCCGCAAAGGTACTCGTACAGGATTCGCTCGTGGGCAACGTGCTGATCGATCACCACAAGCCCGTGCCGGGTTTCCGCGATGATGAAGGTGTTCATCGCTTGGCCCAGGATTCGGAGTCCATCGAGAAGGGAGACAAAAGGCAGATTCTCCAGCGCCGGGGCATCGGTCGTCGGCTCTTCGGATGTCGAAGGTGCGACCGTGGGCTTTGGTGCGGCGAAGCCTTCGGCGTTGACCGGCGGCAGGTTTGCCCAGCTTGGGGGAAGGCTACTACTGGGCTCGGGAACGCGACTTGCGGATCGTCCTGCCTCGAACAGCGCAGGGCCGGAGGCGGCGCGCAGGGCTTCGTTCACCGTTGCAATTTGGGCAGCCGAGGGCATCATGCCGTGCGTCAATAGGGCGTTCTTGATCGCCAGCCGGATCCCATCAAAGGCCTGATTCTCTTGCTGAAACCGGACGTCACTCTTGGTCGGGGAGACGTTGATGTCGATCTTCGATGGATCGATTTCGAGCATCAGGACGAGGTACGGATATCGGCGCTCTGGCGTTATGTCACGAAGCGCAACGTCTACGGCCACGGTGAGATTTCGGGACCGGACCGGGCGACCGTTGACGAACAGAAACTGATAGGCGCGAGTCGGCCGGGTGACGTGCGGCGGGCTGATGTAGCCGTGAATGCGCAAATCCCCCGCGCGGGCTTCTAGCGGAACGAGGGCGCGGGCAACGTCGCGGCTCCAGACCGCACCGATTGCTTCTAGCCGGTCATCTCGACCGGGAGTTTCCATCGCGACTTGGCCGTTATGGGTGACCTTGAACGCGACGTGCGGGTAGGCAAATGCATAGCGAGAGAGATGGTCAAGCGATTGGCCAAGTTCGGTGGTGTCCGATTTCAGAAATTTGCGCCGCGCCGGGACATTGAAGAAGAGGTCTTCGATGACGATCTCCGTGCCTCGGGAACCTGCTTCGGCCTCGGCGGGGCGAAGTTCTCCACCCTCAATTTCCAACCGCGTCCGCAAGCCATCAACGTTCCCGGTGAGGAGGGTGAAACGGGAAACCGACGCAATGCTCGGTAGCGCCTCTCCGCGAAAGCCTAACGTGCCGACATGGAGCAAGTCTTCGGCATCGCGAATTTTCGAGGTGGCATGGCGAGAGAGCGAAAGGTGTGCCTCTTCGCGGGACATCCCGATGCCGTTGTCGCGGACCACGATCCGCGTTCTGCCCGCGTCGGTGAGCTCGACTTCGATCCGCGTGCTCATCGCGTCCAACGCGTTTTCCACGAGCTCTTTGACCACCGAGGCTGGCCGTTCGACAACTTCGCCGGCGGCGATTTGGTTGACGGTGTGAGGATCGAGTTGCCGGATCCTTCCGGCGGTTTCGGATGGTTCGTGAAGGCTCACTTTAGAGCGACGCGACCTCGCGGGATTGGACGCTTTGGTAGGCGGACATCGCCACTTCGCTGGCTTTGAGCCCGTCCTCAAGAGTCGTTCGTCCTTGGCGACCTTCATTGATTGCACTCAGGAATTCGGCGATCATGAGGGCATCGAGATCCGAGCCGTAGTTGGCAACGGTATGGCTCTTTTGTCCGACGCCGTAACGGTGGACTTCTTGGCTGAACATGTCCAGTTCGATGACGCCGGCTTCTCCAACCACGTTCAACATGACGTCGCCCCAGGTTCGAAATCCTGCGGGGCGAGACCAAGAAGAATCGATGGTTGCGAACGCGCCGGACGGGAATTCAAGCGTCACCATCGCGGTGTCTTCCCAGGATTGGGCGTAGACGCCATTGCCGGTTTGGGCTTGGACGCGTCCCACTTCCTCTTGAAGCAGGTCTCGCAAAAGGTCAGTGACGTGGACGACGTGGTCGATCATGGCGCCGCCGCCGGATTCGGCAACATCAACGAACCAATCGAACGGGCAGGTTCCTCGATTGGTGGAGCAAACAGCGCGAAGCGTGCCGATGTCGCCGTTGGCCACTTTCGACCGCAGGCTTTGGTACGCCGGGCTATAGCGGCAGGGAAAGGCGGTCATTTTGACGCCGGTGTGATTGGCAACGGCGGCGCGAATCCTGGCCGCTTCCTCTGGGGTTGTTGCGATCGGTTTTTCGCAGATGAAGTGCAGGTTAGCCGCGGCAGCGGCTTCGATATCTTCGGCGTGCCGCTTGTTCTCGCTGGCAATCACGACGGCGTCGCATTGGCCGAGGAGGTCACTTAGCGACTCAAACTCGGGGATGCCGTGCTGCACGGCGAAGGAGCTTCGGCGCTCTGGCTTGCGGTCCCAGATTCCAGCAAAAGTGCAGCCCGGCACGGTGCGAAGTCCGTGGACATAGGCATGGGCGTGCTGGTGCGCCGAAGAAACGAACCCAACCCGAAGCGCCATTTGGTAATGCTACACCAGAATCAGCGACCCGAAATGGGGGGCGTGACGGTAACGATTCGGGCTTCGGCGGTTTGGCCAAACTCAATTTGAACCCACCAGCATTCTTCGGCTGGGATCAAATCCGCCATTCGGTCCGGCCATTCGATGAACGTCAGCTGGTCGGCAAACTCGTCTTCAAAACCCAACCCCGCCGCACTCTTGACTCGATACAGGTCGGAATGCAGGATCGGCGGATCGGTCGGGAAAGATTGAATGAGGTTGAAGGTTGGCGATCTCACTGCCCCTTCGTAGCCGCAAGCTCGCAGGCAGGCGCGGACGAAAGTGGTCTTTCCGGCACCCAAGGGACCTTCCAACGCGACGATGTCTCCCACGCTCCACTGGGGGAGCAGCTTCTCGGCAAGCTGGGCAAGTTCAGCTTCGGATGCGATCTCGAAAACGTTCAAGCGGGTAGCTGGGGTTCTTCGGGTGCATCGTCCGGGGCGTTGGCAGCGAGCATGTGCGCAAGCTTGGCTTCGAACCGTTCGAGGGCTTTTCCTTCGAGCTGAATCGGCTCGCCGCGGAGTCGAGCGGCGAGCGCAGCGCACTCGGAGCGGCTGAAGTCGACGGAGCCGACTAGGTGTTCCTCAAAGGCTTCAAAAGCGATCGGCGCGACTGCTTTTGCGCACTGGGCCATCGCTTCGGCGTAGACACGAATTTCGTACTGCGCGTGGCCATCTAGTCTCAGGCGCAGGAAGTGGAAGAGGTTGTGAAGGTCGATTTGCCAGTACCACTCGGTGTAGAGCGAGATGGGCAGGTTGGTGCGGGCGAGCTCGCGAGCGACACCTTGCTCGATCATCTTTTCGTAGCTGGCGTAGGCAGCGACTTGTTCGGCCTTCAGGGTCTGGATGACGGCTTCCGCTTCGTCTGGCGGCAAGGCACCGGCGCGGCCTTGCTTGTTGGATTCGCTCTGATAGGAAACGTGCTCTGGCAGAGGGAGATAGAACTCGTCCTTCATCACCGAGTATCGGCCGCTGATTTCGTTGAGCCGCGCAGTTCGGTGTCGCACCCATTGGCGGGCCACAAAGATCGGCATCTTGGTGTGGAAGGTCAGCTGAACCTGCTCGAAGGGGCTTGTGTGAGCGTTCTTGAGCAGATAATGAATCAGGCCGCGATCTTGGCGGAACGTCTTGGTGCCGGCCCCGTAGCTGACGCGGGCGGACTGCACGATGCGGGCGTCTCCACCGAGGTAATCGACGAGGCGCACGAAGCCGTGGTCTAGGACGGGAATCTCTTTATCCAACAGCGCTTCGGCGGCTTCTACGACGATATGACCCATGCGCTAGATGGTACCAATTGGCGCAGCACCGCGCCGAATCGGAAGCACATCACCAACGACGAGCGAGAAGCTCGCCGATGGCAGATAGGAAAGCTTCGTCACTTTGATCGAACGCGCCGACCGTGTGCCCATCGATGTCGATTTGGCCGAGAATCGTTCCATCTTCGGCGTGGATCAAAACGACGATCTCGCTTCGCGTCTGGACGGAGCAAGAAAGGTAGTTGCTCAGTTCGCGGACGTCTTCGATGACTTGATTCGCATTCTCGGCGACGGCGGTGCCGCACACTCCGCGTCCGACCGGGATGTGGGTGTGGTCCGTTTCTGCTCCAACGTAGGCATCGAGCACGAGCGTGTCGCCTTCGAGCCGGTACATGCCGCTCCAGTTGTAGTTCGGCTGTTCTGAGAGCTGGGTCATCGCGAAGTCGCGGAGGGCTCTTCCATAAAGTTCGGAGGCTCGGACGGCGGCGAGAATGGGTTCAGAAACGGCTTGGGAGATCATGCCTGATTATGGATGGATCGCAGATTGCGGTGGACCCACGTAGATCAGGTGAGAACGATTTGGAAATTGAGAGATCGTCTGGTTTAATGGTTGGTTCCGAATGAATACGGTTGACGTGACGATAATTGGGGGCGGGCCTTGCGGCCTTTTTGCGGCGTTCTATGCGGGACTGCGAGGCATGAGCGTGCGGATTGTGGATTCACTTTCCGAACTGGGCGGCCAGCTCACCGCACTGTATCCCGAGAAATACGTTTACGACATGCCGGGATTCCCGAAGGTGCTGGCGAAGGATTTGGCCAAGAACCTGATCGAGCAGGGGACGCAGTTCAATCCGGAAATCGTGCTGGAAGAGACGGCGAATCAGCTCGAGAAGACCGATGAGGGCTACGCCATCCGAACCGAGGCAGGGGTTTATCCAACGCGCACCGTGATCATTTCTGCCGGTGCCGGTGCTTTCTCCCCAACAAAACTTGGGGTGGAGAATGAGGAGCATTACATCGGACGCGGACTGATGTACGGTGTGCGCGATAAGAAGAGCCTGGAAGGGAAACGCGTCGCGATTGTCGGCGGCGGCGACTCGGCCTTTGACTGGGCACTCAACCTGCTGGACACGGCGGGGCCAATTAGTTTGATCCACCGACGTGACGTCTTCAAGGCTCACGAAGATAGCGTGCACCAAGTTCAGAACAGCCGGGTGGAGATGCACCTCTGGCGCGCGGTGAAGGCGCTGCACGGCACGGATAAGCTCGAAGGGATCACGCTGGAGAACACCCAGACCAAGGAAATTCAGGAGTTTCCTTGCGACGCGATTGTTGTAAATATCGGATTCAAGTCGTCGCTCGGGCCCATTAAGGACTGGGGGCTGGATATCCAGAAGAACCAAGTGGTCGTGGATCACAAGTTCGAAACGAACCTTCCGGGAGTGTTTGCGATCGGCGACGTTTGCTCTTTTGCCGAAAAACTGAAGCTGATTGCGACCGGGGTTGGGGAAGCCGCAACCGCCGTTTGTTTCGCGAAGACTCGCCTTGATCCAGACGCAAAGCTGTTCCCGGGACACTCTTCAGATCGCGACCTCTAAATCCCGGTACTGGTAAGATCACCTATCGGGACAGAGGTGAGGCAGAGCATGGAAGCAGTTCGAGTTGGGATTATTGGTGTCGGAAATATCAGCGGAATTTACATTGAATGCCTTCAGGCATTCGCCGGGGTTGACCTTATCGCCTGCGCCGATATTGATCAGGATCGGGCACGCGGAGTCGCGGCGGAGAAATCAATTCCGAAGGCTCTCTCGGTAGAAGAGCTGCTTCGAGATTCTGATGTTGAGTTGGTCCTGAACCTGACGATTCCCGCTGCCCACGGTCCCGTCGCTCTGCAAGCGCTGGAGAACGGCAAGCACGTTTATAACGAAAAGCCACTCGCGGTGAGCCTTTCTGATGCGCAAGCGCTGGTCGCTTCGGCAGCAGAGAAGGGGCTGCGCGTCGGTTGCGCTCCGGATACTTTTCTTGGCGGTGGGCAGCAGACCGCGCGTCGAGCGATTGACGACGGCCTGATTGGTACGCCAATCGGAGCCCAGGCCGCCTTCTTGGCCCATGGCCCAGAAGATTGGCACCCAAATCCGGATTTCTTCTATCAGAACGGCGGCGGCCCAATGCTCGACATGGGTCCGTACTACGTGACGGCGCTGACGAACCTGCTTGGACCCGTGAAGCGAGTCAGTGGTTCGGCGAGAGCTAGCCAGACAGCCCGCAAAGTGTCGCTGAAGAACGAGCGGTATTACGCGCGGCCTGACCGGGCGGCATTTGCGGAAACCGGCTACGAGATTCCCGTCGAAACCCCCACTCACTACGTCGGAGTGCTCGACTTCGAGAGCGGTGCAATCGGCGATCTCTGCACGAGCTTTGACATATGGCACCACCGCAACGACTGGGCCCACCCGATCACGATTTACGGAACGGAGGGCACCTTGCTCGTTCCAGACCCGAACAACTTTGGCGGCGAAGTCAAGCTGAAGCGGCACGATGACGAGGACTGGCGCACCCTAGAGAACGTGCATACGTTCAACGAAAACAGCCGCGGTCTCGGCGTGATGGACATGGCCATCGGCATTCGCACCGGAGCCAAGCATCGAGCCAGCGGAGAACTCGCTCTGCACGCGCTGGAAGTCATGCTCGGCGTCCGAACCGCCAGCGAGGAAAGTCGGTACGTAACCCCGACAACGCAGCCTGAGCGTCCAGCGGCACTTGGTGTCGACGAGTACAGCGATCCGCGACCGCCAAAGGTCGACTAAGCGTCGCGTTCGACGAGCTGAATTTGATTTCCGTCGGGATCCGAGATTGAAACCACTCGGCCTGACGGAATTTCGTGAATTTCTCCCGGCGAAATGCCGAATTCGGCGAGGGTCGTAACTGCATCCATGAGGTTCGGAACTCGCATTCCGATGACCGGGCCACCTGGCTGGATGATGGTTGCGGAATGTAGGCCAATTTCGAAGCCAGGGAAGCGGACTAGGCTCCAGTGCTCACTCTGTGCAACGAGCTCGCCACCCAGAACGGATTGGTAAAAGTGGATGGCGTCGGTCATTCGAGACGTCATTACGATTAGCCGGTCCAGAGAAGTAACCACGTGGTGATTCTAGCAGTGACTCATCAACCGCAACCGGGTTTGAGGTTAGCTACAGAAATGAGAAGCGAAGCGTCGAATGCAGGGTTCATTGCGTTGAACACGCCGTACGGTTACATGGCGGTAGGGGTTGGAGCGCTTCTCATCTGGTCATTTATTGCCTTCGGCAGCGTGCTCTCGAAGCGAATCAACGCCGAAGATCGCCAGCGACGCGAGCAGATGCGGAAAGATATTGCCGCCAAGCGTGGCGGGCCAACGGCTCCTTAATCCGCAACCATGCCGGCCACTCGCCTACCTATCCTGATGTATCACAAGGTCGGCCCGGTGGTGGCTGGTTCCCACGTAGCGGGTCATTACGTTTCACACGCCGCTTTCGGACGGCACATGCAGTGGCTCCGGGCGCTCAAATTCACCTCGGTTGATCTCGCGCCGTATGACGGGGTCTTCTCCGTAAACCGACCCATCGCGATTACGTTCGATGACGGGTACCGAAACAACCTCACATATGCGAGTCCAGCGATGCAGGCGACCGGATTTTTCGGGATTGTGTATCTCGTTTCGGAGCGCTTGGGGGCGACGAATGATTGGGACGACGGGCTGGAACCGCTGATGTCGGTTGATGAGGTGCAAGCGTGGTTGGCGGCTGGAAACCGAATTGGTTGCCATTCTGCAACCCACGCACACCTAGCGGATATTGCGGAAAATCAACTTTCGGACGAGGTTAACGGGGCAAAAGACCAACTTCAGGAGCTTTTTGGACGTTGCGTCAAAACTTTCTGCTACCCTTACGGGCAAAGCAACGCGACGGTGAAAAGGGTGGTTCAGACGGCTGGCTTTGAAGCAGCATGCGGAACCAGAAAGGGAAGTAATCGGGCTGAGTCGGATCAGTTTGATTTGCGCAGGATCAATGTTCGCGCAGACACCTGGGGACCCCTGTTCCTACTGAAGTTGCTTAGAGCATATCGAAATGCCGCCTAGTCCGATTCAGCCGAATTCTGGCCTCAGAATTTTACAAATTTGCTCCGCTCGCGAAGCGGTGTACGGCGCGGCGCTTTCTTTGCTTACCCTTGGCGAGGCCCAACGCGCGGCGGGACACACGGTCGAGTTCGCGACCTTCGCGGGCAAGCGGTTCGGATCTCAGGTGCGTGCACGTGGCTTTGCAAACCGAGAGTTTCGGGTTCGGCTAAAGCTCGATCTTGTTGCCGCCATCCAAATGGCTCGGCACATCAAGCGAGAAAAGTACGACGTCATTCATACCCACCTCAGCACGAGCAGCGTCAACGGAGGACTGGCGGCACGGATTGCGAAAGTGCCGTCGGTGAGCACCGTGCATGGAATGAGCGGGAAGCTCTCGTTCACTTTCTCAGACCACATGATCGCGGTGAGCGAACAAGTGAAGAGCCACATGATGGCTCAGGGCATTTTGGCCAGCGACGTCACCGTGGTTTACAACGGGCTGAACCTGGCCGACTTTCACGCAAACGGAGATGCCTCTCGGATGGCGCTGGGCCTGGATAACGTTGGACCGGTCATCGGAACGGTTTCGCGCATCACCGCGATGAAGGGGATTGAGGACGGAATTCGGGCTGTGGGAATCCTTACCGAGCACTTTCCGAATCTCTGCTATCTGCTGGTAGGCGATGGAGATGGGCTCGATGCCGCACGATCCGTGACCGAGGATCTCGGCCTCGTTAACCACGTTCGGTTTGTCGGCTACCAGTCGGACATTCGGCCGTACTTGGCGGCGATGGATCTCTTCTTATTCCCCAGCCACCAGGAAGCAATGGGGATCGCGCTTGTGGAAGCGATGGCTCTGGGCCTCCCGACGGTGGCAACCCGCGTTGGTGGCATTCCAGAAGTTGTCACGCCAGATGTCGGAATTCTACGGCCTGCCTACGATGTCCGGGCACTGGCACAGGGGTGCATGGAGTTGTTGCAGGATTCCTCGCGTCGAATTGAAATGAGCAGCAAGGCGCGGGTTCGGGCGCGCAAGCTGTTTAGCGCCGAGGCAATGGAGGCCAGTACAGAACTGGTGTACCGAGCTTTGATCACAAAAAAGCCGACCCCGAAGCCATCAAGGTCCGGGATCGGCTCTACCGTAAAGTGATCCTAGTCTGACTTGAGTCGCTTCTCGAGTTCTTCGAGTTGCTTCTCGGCTTCAGACTGAATGACGGCTTCGCTAGCGGCAACTCCGTTGAGTCCAACCGAAACGGTCGCGGTGCTCGCTTCTTGCGTTGCCGGCTTGAGACCCAGTCGCTGTTCCAGCTTTTCGAGTTCGCTCTCCGCTTCCATGTCGCGGGAGGTGTCTTCCATCATCATCATCTTGCCTTGGATGGATGTGCTGAACATCTCTTGTCGAGCAGCGGCCTCCGACTGAGCTTCCTTGATTCGCTCACTTGCGGCGCCAAATCCTTCAAATTGGTTTTCGAAGGTCAAGCCGTCGAGGGCTTTGGAGATTGAATTCTGAATCTGAGCCTGCTTCCACTGCGCCTTCATGGCGAGGGCTTCGGCGGTCTTGGCGCGAACTTCTTCGTCTTGTCGCTTGATGGCGACCTTAACTTGCTCAACGGTCTGCACGGCGCTATCGTACGAAGCCTGAAGCGTTGCAATCGTAGCGTCGTTTGTCATCTTCTCGCGCATGAAGTTCGTTGCGAGATCGCGCTTTCCTTGCTGCAATGCCATCGCGGCTTGCTTTTCTAGTTGAGCGCTTTTCTTGTTTGCCTCTTCCAGCATTCCCTGCAAACGGTTCTTCTGGGTAATGGCCTGCACGGCCTTTTCGCGGTTAGCAACGAGAGCCTGCTGCATGTCGCGACGTGCTTGATCCAGCATCATCTCGGGATCTTCTAGCCGATCCATGGTGCGGTTGAAAAGACTCTTAATCCAGTTAATAAAGCGTTGCATGGCCGGAATTTGCCCGAGGTTTCGGTGCCCGGATTATACACCCGGGGCTATAGAACAAGAAAGCTAATGGGTTCAACGTCCCTTCCGAACGCCAGTCCGACCAAACCGCCCGTTGTTTCCTCGCGATGGCAAAGTGCGAACTTTCGGTTCGGCAGGCTTTTCTAGGGAAGCGTCGTTCAGGAAGTTGTGCCGGTACTGCATGGCCTCGGTGAGCTCGTACTCATAAGTCGCGAGATCAGCAAGTTTTGTGGCCCCAACCTTTTCGGCGAGTTGAGTGAGAAGAGCGGTGAGGTTCCCAAGTCCGCCGGTGTTCACCTTCCGATCCATCAGCGTGGCGATTCCGGCATCGGTGCGGAAAACCTCCGCTACCGTTCCCTGAATCGGTCCTTTCGTGGTGTTCAGAAGCAGAACATCGTTTGCTGGGTAGTACCGTTCGTAGGCAACTTTGAGTTGGCTGATGCGGAACTCTTCGCTCCGCTCTCCGGCGCGCTGGAAAACGGCGGTGAGTCGCTTGTCTTCGATGATTCGGAGTACAGCATCTAGGCCCTCGAGCTCTTGCTGCTGGTCGGTATCAAACACCTGGATTTTGCCGGAATCCGAAACATCGATTCCGAAGTTGCGGAAGTGTTCTTGGAATGCCGTAGGAGACTCCAATTCCATCTTCGCTAGAACCGCGCCGAGGCTGCCGCCGCCTTCGGAAAGGGCAGCAAACTGGATGACGCCGACACTCAAGTAGCCAGTGTCATAGGTGTTTACGCTCTCAAATCCCCCTTCGAGTAGGGAAACCGCCCGCATGGTTTTGCACATTTTGGGGCTGATTCCGGCCTTTTCAAACAGTGAGTTCAGTTCGTCGTCTGGCATCGCCTTAACGGGTTTTCCAGCCGCGCGGACGCCTTGTCGGAATCGGTAGTAGGCGTACTGCTTCGGCACGGTCACGTTATCCACGTAGCGGTACTCCGCATCATGGAACACGATCCGAAACTCGTTCGGTCGTGCGGGCTCGAAGAATCGGGGTGGTTCACCCGCGAATGCGACAAGATCTGAGGGAGCAGGACCGGGGTCGGGACTCTCGACTTGCGGCACCGTGGGAAAACCGCCGAGGCGGTTCTCCTCGTTAGCGGCTAAAGCGCTTTGATACTCATCGAACTTCTGCTTTGCTTGAAGCCACGTTTCCCAAGCTTTTGCGGAACCAGGTTGGATACCGGGCGATGTGACCGGAACGACGGGTGCCGTTTGGGTTGGGGGAACCTTGCCGAGTCCGCGCAGTTTGTTAAAGTTCCAGAGCCAAAAAGAACCTTCTGGACTTTGACGCACAACAAAAAGTCCTTGCTTGTTGGCGGACTCCGGCACGACCGTCGCCAGCCGTGACGGTTCCTTCCAAAATTGCGTGATGCGGTCTCGCTCTTCCGGCAAAAAGCTTGTCTGTGCGGACGCAAAAGACGAGATGAGGGCCAGAACCGGAAGCGTGCCGTATATTCTCATCTCAGTCAAAACCTTGTGCGCCGAGGATAGGACGTTCGTCGGCGCACTCAACTCGATTATAGGGAGAAGTATTCTGAGCTTCCCAACTTTTTTCTGCTACAGCACGTTTCGAGAAGTTTCGAGGTTGCGGACGAATGGATCGAGCTTGGCTCGAACCGACTCTCGGTTGAACCGAATGTGCTTCTGTTCGGTTTCCGGAGCTTCGTACAAGGCTTCTTCCAGAAGTCGCTCCATCATCGTGTGAAGTCGTCGCGCCCCGATGTCTTCGATCTTCTCGTTAACCGCTTCGGCGAGCTCGGCGATTTCGTCGAGCGCGTCGGATGTGAACTCGATTTCAACGCCGTCTACCTTGAGCAGGTCGAAGTACTGTCCTACCAGAGCGTTCTTAGGCTCTTGCAGAATACGGCGAAGGTCGCCCCGGGTGAGGCTCTCGAGCTCGACGCGGATCGGGAGTCGACCCTGTAGCTCGGGGATCAGGTCGCTTGGCTTGGCGATGTGGAAGGCGCCGGCAGCGATGAAAAGGATATGGTCGGTTTTGATGGGTCCGAACTTCGACTGCACGGTCGAACCTTCGATGATCGGGAGCAAGTCTCGCTGGACGCCTTCTCGTGAGACGTCGGGCCCTGCGCCAGAGCTCTTGATTGCGACCTTGTCGATTTCGTCGATGAAGATGATGCCGGTCTGCTCGGCGCGAACGATCGCCTCCCGGTTGATCGAGCTTCGATCAACCATTTTCTTCGACTCTTCTTCCACCAGCATCGGATGGGCTTCTTGCACGGTCACGCGGCGAGTCGATCGGCGGGACCCGAACGGTCCGCCGGGTGCGCTGGTGTCGATTCCCATTTCTTCGATGCCTTGCGCAGAGAAGACCTGGACAAACGGGTTGTTGGCTTCTTCAACGTCGATCTCAACGAGTTGGTTATCAAGTTCACCGGCAAGGATTTGTGCGCGAAGCGATGCTTGAGCGGCTTGGTAGTCCTCTTCGCTGATCGCGGGCTTGGCTTCGGTTTCGGCAGCGTCGTCAGAGAAGTAGTTGAAGTTGGTTTGCCACGGAGTCGGGCCATCGTAGACCATGTCCACGAGTCGGTCCATGGCTCGGCGCTCGGATTCTTCGCGAACGGCCTCGAACTTCTCCTTTTCTACAATTCGGACCGCGTGGGAAACCAGGTCTCGAACCATCGAATCCACATCTCGGCCTACGTAGCCGACCTCGGTGAACTTTGTGGCTTCGACCTTAACGAACGGGGCGCGGGCAAGTTGCGCGAGTCGGCGGGCGAGTTCGGTTTTGCCGACGCCTGTGGGGCCGATCATGAGAATGTTTTTCGGCATCACATCATCGCGGCGCTCCTCTGGGAGTTGCTGTCGGCGGTATCGGTTTCGAAGAGCAACGGCGACCGCTCGCTTGGCGGCTTGTTGTCCGATGACGTACTTGTCCAGTTCGGCCACGATTTGTCGCGGCGTTAGATCTTCGATGGGCAGACTCACAATTTCAAGGTACCAGAGGCTATCTGGCGACTCGGGATTTCTCGATGCCCAGAATAGCCTGGGCGGCTTGGATGATTCGATCGGCAGCGAGAATGGCGTCGTTCGGCCCAATGCCGGGGCCCAAAGTGAAGCGAAGCCCCTCTTTGGCTTCGGCCTCGGAGAATCCGGCGGCGAGTAAAACATGTGATGCTTCAAGGCTTCCGCTGCTGCAGGCAGCTCCGGCGCTGGCGCTTACCCCGGCGCGATCGAGGCGAATAAGCATCGACTCTGACTCGACGCCTGGGAACCGTACGTGACAGTGTGTGTTCAGGGTCGGGGTTTCCGGCGAAAGCGTCGGCACCGCACCTCCGGAGATTAGGCGCTTTAGGAGAGCATCGCGGGCGCTCTTCGTCATTGCGTCGGACATTGGCAAAGTCACTGCGCCGGCGAAGCCTATGATCCCGGCCACGTTCTCCGTGCCGCCCCGGAGCTCCCGTTCTTGGCCACCGCCACCGACGAGCGGCTTCAGCTTGGTTCCCGCTTTGACGTACAAGGCGCCGACACCCTGAGGTCCGCCGATTTTATGGGCGGAAACGGCGATGAGGTCGGCCCTCAGCTTCTTGACGAGGTTGGGAATCTTGGTGAAGGTCTGAACGGCGTCGGAGAACACAAGGACTCCGGCTTCGTGAGCTTTATCAGCAATGGCCGCAACGTCCGTGATCGCGCCGGTCTCGTTGTTCGCGTGCATGACGGCGATCAGAAGGACATCAGTGGTCAGTTCGGCTCCGACTCTATCGAAGTCAGGTCTCGTGTCTCGGCCAACGGGGAGCAGCGTGACTTGGTAGCCCAGGCGTTCCAGCATCGACTGCGTGTGGAGCACGCAGTGGTGCTCGGCCGCGGAGATGAGCACGCGCCGTCGGGTTGGATCCTCGTTAGCGACCGCAGCGCCGATGATGGCGGCATTGGCAGACTCGGTTGCACCGGAGGTGAAAAGGCACTCCCCAAACTCGCATCCAAGCGCGGTGCTGACCCGTTCTCGTGCTTGATCAATCGCGCCTTTCGCACGGCGGCCATCGATGTGGAGGCTGCTTGGGTTGCCCGACTCAAGCCACGGCAGCATGGCCTTCCTAACTTCAGGCCGTAAGGGTGAAGTCGCCGCGAAATCGAGATAAATGCGTTTGGACATGCTCCGCTTGTTCGAACCTGCAGTTACGAGTTGGCGCGTCGTTCGGTTCCCCCGTGATCATAACCCTGGCGATTGTTAAGGATCATGCAGGAACTGCTGGGTTTTTCTCAAGAATCTGTGCATTTCAGAGAAACTTTCGAAACTTGGCCGGGCCGGCGAAGGTTAGGAGATACCGAGCGTAGGTTTGCCAACGAAGCGGGTTCAGTCGCAGGGACTTTTTATAGCTACGACGGGCGTCCTCGGGCTTTCCGTTGAGCATTTGCACCGTGCCGAGCGCGGCAAAGTTGAACGACATCGCCCCGAACTCACCGACGTCGCGGGGATGCAATCGTCCCGCCTTCAGGTTCGCGTCGAGGCGTTCGTGGATCCACTCTCGGAGCATTTCGTCGTCTCGCCATATTCGTTCGAGCTTGTGGCTCGCATTCGCTCCGTGGACCCGGTAGAGGGTGAGCGGGGCGTCGACGAAGCCGACGTCGGCTACCTCGGCAACGCGGAACCACATCTCCCAGTCGCCGCTGCCGAAGTAGCGCTCATTGAATCCGCCGAGTTCGCGAAGAATTTCGGTCCGGGCGAGGGCGGCACTGGCGATGATTTTGTTTTCGAAGACCAAACCAAGGAGGATGTCGCCAGTTTCGAAGCGGGGGAAGCGGAAGCCAAGCGGGTTGCCTTCGGTCCGGTTGCTGTCGCCATCAATGAAGTAGCCGCCGGTGTGGACCAGCCCGACTTCGGGGTGAGCGTCGAGCAGCGCGACCTGTTTCTCCAGCTTTTCTGGGAGCCACACGTCGTCGTCATTGAGGATCGCGACGAGCTCGCCTTCGGCGGCGGCGAGGGCAACGTTGAGCGACCCGTAGGTGCCGAGGTTGTCCTCGTTAAAGATGGTTTTCAGGTCGGTTTGGCGTGAGAGCCATTCACGCGTGCCGTCCGTGCTTCCGTCATCAATCGCGATGATTTCGAAGTCGCGGTAGGTCTGATTACGGATGCCTTCCAGCGCCTCCGGCAAATAGCGGAAGTGGTTGTAGCAAGTGAGCAAAACCGAAACGCGGGGCACCGCCCTAGTTTAGTTCTTTCAGCACCGTTTGAAACCTCTGCTGCATCTCTTCTCGCGTCATATGTTGGTCTCCGGGGACGTGGAGAAAGCCAACTTTGGTGCCAGGCAACGTGCCAAGCGCCCGGTACAGGGCATAGTTGCAGAGGTAATGTCCGGGGCTGCCGCTGAGGCCGGTGGTTCCGCCAAGGACAAGTTGGATGAGTTGAGTTTTGCTCCAGAGGGTGGACTCTCGGAAGAACGGACCATCGGGCTCAATGAGTCCGGGCTGGGTCACGCCGGCGGCGTCGGCGGTGTCGCCGATGAGATTCCACCCGAAGAGTTCCGGCGTGAACTTGGCTCTTCCGGCCGCAACGCCGAGCATGAGCAACCGTCGCGGAGGCGTTCCTTGGCACTCGGCCAAGAACGATTCCACCCCCGCGAACGTGACCGGCAGGATTCGGAACGGGAGCCCGGAGTTTTCGGCGAGATAGCTCGACGGGTTGTCCTCAATGTTGAGGAACGGTCCGAATCCGGTGATCAGCAGGTCGACGGCGGTGGATTGCACTGGGGTCTATTTTGGAATCATTTGGTCGGCAACTTTGCTTTCCGCTTGGCGATGATGCGCTCACGGACGTAAAAGCCGATGGCAAGGAGCATGAGGCCAGCTGTTCCTAATGCCACCAAGGTTTGTTGAAACATCATGCGCTCGTTGTAGCTTGTCTGATGAATGACCGGATACGCCGGTTCTTTCCAATCCGTCCAGAAGTACTCATCGGAGTCCGGATGGTTCCCCTTGTCAAGGCGATCGAACATGTACCGCAAGCGCTGCTGGTGAACTGCCTCGCCGTTTTGTCGGATTCGAACATATAACTTCGAGCCCTCGGTTTTTTCTGCGAGAAGCTCTTTGTCTGCTACGAGCCTGTCGATTTCTGGGTCAACGATTTCTGAGAATGGTTCACGGGTTTTCAGAAGTTCTGCCGCTCGGTACCAGGCAACCGTCGTTCCGGAATTGGAAACGAATGGTCGGCACTGTGCAATCGTTGCAAATACGTCGGGGGATTCGTAGGCTGCACCCATCATTACGAGCCCGCACAACCCGATTGCAATCTCGTCCCTCTTTAGAGAGTTGGCCAGAAAGTCAAACAGGGGGCGGTCTTCCTTGCCGCGAGTTCGGGCGGATAGGTAACGCAGTAGTTGGAGCTGTACACGTTCCCGGCCAAAGTGCGCGTCAGGCTGGATCTTTAGCCCGAGTTCAATCTGCTTAGCCGCCTCATCCAATTGGCTCACGTCGGACTTCTTCGCTCCACTCTTAAGCCAATCGTGAGCAAGGAAGGTTCCGTAGTTGGCGTGGAACCGGTACATCTCTTCTTTCTTGCCCTGACGCTGGGAAAGGGAAGCGCGGATGACTCGGATCGCTGATTTGCTGTCGCCGATTCGATCGTATGCTACGGCTAAATCATCGGCATCGTACGGATCGAGATCACGCTCTGCGTTCAGCCGCTTAATCCGCATTTCGTAATATTTCTTCGGGAACCGCTCGAAACGGCCGGCGGCGGCGCGGATGACGAGTTCGCCAATGAGCCTCCCTTTTTCGCGGTGGCCCTTTGCCTTATTGATCTCGTCCAGCAAGTTCATGTTCTTGAGTTCGAACTCGACGGTGTCGGTGTCGTTGATACAGGCTCGTCCAAGCGAGGGCACGAGTAACGTCAGGCACGCGGTGGTGAGGAGCACACTTCGGATTGGCGTCATGGGAGCACGTACTTTAATAAGTGTTTCACAGTGGCGATTCGTTCAATCTTGAGATGAAATTTTGCAAAGTCCCAGGACATTGTGTGCGATTTGTCTCTGATCACTCTGACGCTATGATAGACCCGGAGATGTTGAGATGATCGCCGCGCTTTTGGTTGTTTTGTCGCCTGTCGCGTGTTTAAAAGACACTAACCTCGGTTTCGAGCGGGCGGTCCGGGCTTATTCGGTGCCGAATTCATCCCTTCTGGCCGAAGCGATTTCGCCCGATGGAAAGGCGAGCGGCGTCGCGTTCAATTGGACGGTTGGAGTCGTTCTGAGTGCCTGGGTCGCGGCGGCCCGGGTGGACCCTGCGTTGCGGTCCGGATTGATCCGATACGCAGACGCAGTTGAGGTGTATTGGAACCCGAAAGGACCGGTCCCGGGATATGACGTGCTACCAGGTCCGAAGCCGGTTGACCGCTACTACGACGATAACGCCTGGATGGCGATGGCTCTCGTCGAGATTTTTGAACTGACCAAAGAGAAGCGGTTTCTGGATCGGGCGGAGCGCGCTTTGGAATATGCGCTGAGCGGGGAAGACGCAAAACTCGGTGGCGGGATTTATTGGCGAGAGTCGGATAAGGCATCAAAGAACTCCTGCTCCAACGCCCCGGTCGCGGCAGCTTGCTTGGCGGTGGGGAAACACCGGGACGGAAAGAAACTCCGAGCGAAGGCGCAAGAAATCTACGACTGGACTCTCAAGAATATGCGGGACCCGTCGGATGGCCTCTACTGGGATAGCATCGACCTGAACGGGAAAATCGAGAAAATGAAGTGGAGTTACAACTCCGCCTTGATGCTCCGAACAGCAAGGGAACTGCGCCTGCCCGAGACCAATGAACTCGCTAAGGCTTGCCATCGTCGATGGGTCGACCCGGCGTCGCAGGTTATCCGTGACGAAGCTCGCTTTGCGCACCTGCTGTTTGAGAACTTGCTACCGCATCGAAAAGTGCTTGCATTCGATCCGGTGAAGTCCCTTGCCTCGATCCCAGTGGGAAGCGACGGCTGGTACGGCAAGCGGTGGGACCGACTTGATTCCACAAAGAACCGGGAGTTGATTGATCAGGTCTCGTACCTGCGGGCGAAGTACGTACTTGGGGGCCAATGAGGTGGGAACGCGAAGCCTAGGCGCCTTCCGTCGCAGGTAGGTGCCCAGTTACGAATTGTCGAATCGTGCGCGCAGCTTCGATCGCTGGCCGGATATCCACATCATTAACTTGCAGACCGGGGTATCGGCTTGCGACTGCGTATGGAGTTAGAAGTTCAGCTTCCTGGCGAACAGTTTCAGCGGTTGGGAAGGCGGGCAAAAGGAGTTCAATCAACAGCGGAAGAGAGTGAGTTTTCCGGAACTCAATCTCGTTCTCAATAAGAAGACTCTTTAAATACTTCTCGGACGCTTGCTGGGCGAGAAACGCGATGTTGTTTTTGAACCTACTTTCAGCCTGGAAAAGTTCTTCAGCTAAGTCGAAGTCTTCGGCTGCTCGGTCCAGCCACTCAAGCGTGATCTGCTTCATAGAGGAGCACCCCTTCCTTTGCAACTTCGAAACCAATTGTTCCGAGCACACCCCAACGGCTCTTGACTTCTTCCGGCGTGAGGGCAATGACGTCGATTGGCACCCTCATTCCGCGAAGAGCGACCAACATTTGCACTTGTCGTTGATGATATGAAGCCGGACTATCCGTCTCAATCCATAGGTCCACGTCGCTGTTTTCGTTCGCTTCTCCAGTCGCATGGCTCCCGAACAGGACGATCTTTCGCACTCCAGGGACGGCTTGGATGCGTGCGACAATTTCCTCCTTTATGCTCTGTTCCAGCGTGATCATGGCTTTCTGACGCTTCTTCGCCACGCTTGGTGGCAGTGAAATAGGACGAGATTTTTAAGATTAGTAGGTTCCGCGTGAACCCGTGCTCCAAGCAAGTCAGCCTTGGCAAAGTCAAGCCACTCGACCGTACTAGGCTTCATACCAAACGACTCCCGACCGCTTGACTTCGCTCGTAATCGAATGTAAGTCCGCTGCCTGTCTCTCGGCCTCAGCTGGGGTCACTGGGTACAAGTCGAACGGACTCAGAATCCCATACAGGCGTTCTCGGAGCAAGCCGTGGCGTTTGAAGAAGGTGAGTTCCGAGTCGATTTCAATCCACAGGTCGATATCGCTGTCTGGTCCAGCCTGTCCTCGTGCGTGGCTACCAAACAGGACGATTTTCCTCACGCCCGGCACCGCCTTTAGGCGGGAGACGATCTCATCCTTGACGCTTGGTTCCAGCGTGACCATGATTCTTTTGACGTTCCAGACGGCGGCTTGGTGCCCGGGGCGAGACTCGAACTCGCACGCTCTTGCAAGCAAGGGATTTTAAGTCCCCTGTGTCTACCATTTCACCACCCGGGCTCCGGCTCAGAGGCCGCCCCTAGATTGTACTAGGGGCGGCTTTCGACGTTACTTGCCGGCGATGAAAGGACCCCACCACTTCTGAATGAAGGCGAGGTAGATGGCGTGGCGGTCGCGGCTGTCCATGTCTCCACCCATTCCGTGGGCTCCCGTCGGGTCAAGGGCGAGTTCTACGAGCGGTCCGCGACCGTACTGCAGAAGCTTACGATAGACGTTCACGGTGTCCTGGAACAGAACGTTGTCATCTTCCATGCCGTGCAGAAGGAGGAGCGGCGAGCGCAGGTTCTTTGCAAGGTAGGTGAGCGAGTACTTGTCCAGGTCATCTGGCTTGGAGTTGGGCACCGCGCCGATGACGCCGGTGGTGTACCAAGTGTTGTAGTTCTGCCACTCCGTTGGTCCCGCACCGGCGATGCCGAGGGTGAACACGTCGGGGGCGGAGTACATGCACATCTGGGTTTGGAAGCCGCCGAAGCTCCAACCGTTAAGCGCGACCTTCTTCGGATCGACGCCGTGATTCTGGATCAAGAACTTAGCGCAGTCGCTGAGGTCTTCGGTTTGCGGAATACCAGGCTGCTCGAAGTTGGCCTTACCAAACACGTTGCCGTAGCCGCTCTGGCCGCGAGTGTCGATCGTTACGGTGACGTAGCCCATTACTCGCGTAAGGTACTGGTTGAACCAGTAAGCCGTGGTGTTGAGCGAACCATCCTCGACCGATTTTCCGGTTCCGAGCGGACCGCCGTAGACGTAAATCATCAACGGTCGCTTTTCGTTCGGCTTCATGTCCGCCGGTTTGAACATGAACCCGTGGATCGTCTGCCCGTGTCGGTTCTTGAAGGTGAACAGCGAAGGCTTGACCTTGTTGTTGCGCTCAAAAATGCTGGATCGGTGCGAGGTGGTAACGCGCTTTTCGCCGCCATCCATCACGAATGTTTCGGTGAGGTTGCTCCAGTTTCGGAACTGCGCGGCGATTTGCTTGGTGGAATCGCTGATGGCGGGCTCGGTGTAGAAGCCGTCTTGCTTGGTAAGGCGCTTCATTTCGAAGTCGGCCATGTTCACCGCATAGAGGTCATTGCGCGCCTGGTGCTCTTTGTTCGCCGTGACAAAGAGGGTCTTTCCATCGGGAGAGACTCGCTGTGGGTAGGCCTCGTAATCGCCCTTGGTGATCTGCGTAGCACCTTCGGTGGCCGGGTCGAGCATCCAAGCGTGTCGGTAACCAGAGGCGTCGAGCATCGTGATGACCTTCGTGCCGTCGGGGGTGAAGAAAGGATCGGCCATGCCGGGAGTTCCGTGCTCACCATCTGGCTTCGCCTTGTAGATCGTCTTGAGTTCTTTCTTCTCAAGGTCGGCGACAACAACGGCGAAGTCCTTCTGGATTCGCTTCCAAGTCGCGAAGACGACCTTCTTCGAGTCGGCACTCCAAGCTCGCTCGTTTAGCGAGAGTTCTTGCCACTCCTTTCCTCCGGCCCACTTCCAAACTTCCCAAGGCTTTTGTTCTGGCTTGGTTGGGTCGTCGTTTGCGGAGATGTCGTACACGAACAAGTACTGCTCGTTCTTGAACTCATCGTCCGAAACGCCGCGACCGGTGGTTACCGCCTTTGCGAATCGGTCTCGGTAGGAGATGTACTGAATCTGTCGGTCCTGACCGGTGTCGCGTCCGCCGTTGATTAGCAGCTTCTTGCCGTCGGGCGAGATGTTGTAGCCAAAAACGGGGAGGTTGTTCGGCAAATCTGGGTTCAGCTGTTCGACAATCGGGCTGTTGAACTTGACGCGATAGACGCTCCCGCCGCGCGAGTAGGTGAAGCCATCCGCAGCTGGCGTGTACTTTGGCTGAGATTCGTTGTCTTTGGTCTTGGTGAGTCGCTCTGGCTTGGCTTCGCCGAGTTTCCAGCGGTAGACGTCGCCTTTGAAGGTCATCAAGATTTCGTCGCTTTTTGGCGACCAATTGACCTCGCTGATGCCGTTGTAGTTCGGCTGAGGTTCTCGTCGTTTGGCGTCCTCTTCTTTGCGCTTCAGCCGCCACTCTCGATACTCCAGGTCGTTCATGAGTTCGACCTTTTGCCACTCTTCGTCTTCCTTTCGGTAGCGCTCGACCGCCTTTAGGGCATCGCGGTCGAAGGCGGACATAAGCTGAGGGCTTGTGAGTCGCTTGCTTTCGCCCGACTTGGTGTCATAGAGCCAGAGGTCGCTTCCTCGATCGTCGATCGGGTTCCAGAGGTAGGCGAGGTAGCGATCGTCTGGCGACCACTTGAGGCCACGCGCGGTTTTGCCGTTGATCCCGCGGCGCGGAAACATATCATCAAAACGGAGTCCGGCCTTCGATTCCAGCTGAGCGAGGACGGGATTTTCGTTCAGCGGCGGAACGGTTGGGGCGGGCAATGACGACTTAGCTTGAAATGCTAGGAGAGATACGGTGAGAATGAACGTCATAGAATGAGCCTGTTTTACCGAATAAGGTCTAACGGAGATAATCGTGCCGCTACTTAACCTGCCCCTCATCCATCCCGTGCTGGGAAAAGTCGCGACTGCGCTCCGCGGAAGTGCGTGGGAAACGGACCTGTTTCTGGTGGGCGGTGCGGTGCGCGATGCCCTGCTGGGCAACACGGTGAGTGACGACTTCGACCTCGTTACTCAGAGCGATGCAGCTGCCCTCGTGCAGCTTTTGTACGAGGCAGGATTGGCGGACCACTATCCGGTGACCTATGAGCAATTCGGCACGGCGATGCTTTCCATTGACGGAGTAGCGGTTGAGTTCATCACCGCGCGCGCCGAGAGCTACCGTGGCGAGTCGCGAAAGCCGACGGTGGAGCCAGCGGACTACATGCAGGATGCGTTGCGACGAGATTTCACGGTGAACTCGCTTCGGGCGGACTTGTTCACGGGCGAAGTGCTTGACACGCTGGGAACGGGACTGCCGGATATGCAGGATCGGCTCCTGCGGACGCCCAAAGATCCGCGCACTACGTTTGCGGAGGACCCGCTGCGGATGCTGCGAGCAGTTCGTTTTCGGTGGAAACTCGGCTTCTCACCTGCGCCGGGGCTTTACGAAGCGATTGCCGAGGAAAGCGATCGGCTGGAGATCATCAGTGCGGAGAGGATTCGCGACGAGCTCAACAAGATTCTGATGCTGCGATCAGCATCTTCCGCTTTTCAGGATTTGATGACGCTCGGCTTGCTGGATCGGATGTTGCCGGAGTTCCGGACAATGATCGGGGTGACGCAGGGGCATTACCACGATGCCGATGTTTGGGGGCACACGCTCAAGGTGCTTGATAATTCGGCAGCGGCAGGCGACTCGCTGACGGTCCGGTGGGGTGCGCTTCTGCACGACGTCGCGAAGCCGGTCACGAGGACGGTGGAGGAGGACGGGCGGATCCGGTTCTTCAACCACGAGGTCATCGGGGCGCAGATGTCGCTGGAGATTTTACGGCGGCTGAAGTTCTCGGAGCGTGACGCGGTTGCGATTAGTCACCTTGTCCGAGGGCATATGCGGATTGGCAGTGCACCAACTTTCTCAGCCAGCGCAGCGCGGCGGCTGTGGCGAGAGTATGGTGAGGCAGTCGACGATTTGCTTCGGCTGGTCGAGGCAGATGCGAACGGTCTGAAAGCAGATGTGCGCCAGCTTGATCTCGGTCCGGTGCGAGCGCAATTGGCGGCGGTTTCGCAGGCCACGCCGCCGGACCAGTTGCAGTCTCCGCTGACGGGCGGGCAGATTATGGAGATCACGGGGCTAACCGCGGGATCGGAAATCGGGAAATGGAAGGCTTGGCTAACGGAACTGGTTCTTAATGGCGACCTGGCGGTCGGGGATGAATCGGGGGCAAGAGAACGGCTTGTTGCGGCTCTAAAGACCGAGTAGCTCTCTTGCGTTTGCGAGGGCGGATTCGGTGACGTGTTCGCCCGCGAGCATGCGGGCGATTTCTTCTTCGCGTTCCTTTGGCTGAAGCCCGACAATTCGGGTCGTGACGCGGCCGTTGGACTCGGCTTTTGAAATTCGGAAGTGAGTTGTCGCTCGGCTCGCGATTTGGGGAGAGTGGGAGATGACGAGCACTTGGTAGTGAGTCGCAAGTTCGGCCAGTTTGCGGGCGACGATGGCGGCGGTGCGTCCGCCGAGACCGGCGTCGACTTCGTCGAAGATCAGCGTCGGAACTCCGGCGCGCCCGGCGAGAGCGGTTTTGATAGCGAGCATGACGCGGCTCATTTCTCCGCCGCTGGCGATTTTGTTGAGCGGCTTCGGGTCTTCGCCGGCGTTGGCGGAGAAAAGAAAGATGAGTTCGTCGGCCCCGGATTCGTCGGGTTCTTTGTCGGTTCGCTGAACGTCGAACTTTGCCCGCTCCATGCCAAGGTCGCGAAGCTGATCGGCGACGATTTCGGCGAAGTCGATGCCTTTGGCGAGCCGTAGGGAAGTGACTTTTGCGCAAGCCGCTCTGAGTTCGGATGCTGCCTTCTTCTCTGCATCCAAGAGCGAATCCTCGCTTGCCTCGGCGTCTTCCAGAAGGGCAAGCTCGTTTTGGGCTTTGATGAGGAATTCGAGGATGGCGGCTTCGTTTTCGCCGTACTTTCGCCGCAGTCGCTTGAGGGCATCCATGCGCTCGGTGACTTCATCTAGCCGACCGGGGTCGGCATCGAGCGACTCAGCGTAGTCGCGGAGGTAGGAGATGGCTTCATCGAGTTCGGCCATTGCTGCCGTCAGGCGGTCGAGGGGGGCTTGGAGGGCTTCGTCGAATTTGAGGAGGGATTGCAGGCTCCGGGCACCATGGCCAAGTTGGTCTTGGGCATTGACTTCCGCATCGGCGACGGCAGACAGGGCGGTGAAGACCCCTTCGGCGAGCTTTTCGGAGTACTTCAGTCGCTGGAGAGCGGATTCGAGTTCTTCATATTCGCCCGCGACGGGAGACACGGTTTCGATTTCTTTGACTTGGAATCGCAGCAGGTCGAGCTTGTGCTCGCGGTCTCTAATGTTCGACCGAAAGGCACGGAGAGCTTGATGGGCCGCGCGGTACGCAACAAGTCGGTCTGCGACCGCCGAAAGCAGTGGAGTGAGCTCTGGGCCAATCCAGGCGTCGAGATACGCCAAATGCCGCACGGGGTCGAGAAGGGCCTGGTGATCGTGTTGGCCGTGGAGATCGACCAAGAGCGGCCCAAGCGCACGCAAAGTTCCTACCGGACAAGTCTTGCCGTTCAGTCGGGCAACGGACCGGCCTTCGGCCATGACCTCTCTTTGCACGAAGAGTAGATTTTCGGTGAGATCGACCCCAAAGTCGGCACATTTTTCGCGCAGGGCAGGTTGGCTAGAGAGATCGAAGACGACTTGGACGCTGGCCTTGGGAGCGCCGGTGCGCACGAGTTCGGTGTCGGCTCGTTCACCCATGGCGAGCTCGATGGCGTCAATAAGCAGCGATTTGCCCGCGCCGGTCTCGCCGGACAGCGCGGTGAAGCCCGGTCCCATTTGGAGCTCGGCGCGTTCGATGATGGCCAAATTCTCGACGGTTAGCTCTACGATCATGCGGCACTTATCTAGACGTCTCGGACAAACAGAAAGACCCATCCAACCGGTCGGATTGGATGGGTCTTTGCCCCAGGTTTTGGCGGGTGATTAGCCCTTCTGCTTGAAGCCGGGAAGCTGACGGCCCTTGTAGACGCCGTCGGAATTGGCATGGAAGCGAAGGAAGAATGGCTCACTGCTAGCCTGCTTGTTCAGCTGAATCTCTGGCAGGTCGGTGGTGTAGTGAGTTCGGCGCAGTGCCGTTCGCTGGTGGCTAAAACGTCGTTTTGGGTTTGGCATCTTACTTCTTCTCCCGGTGCAAGGTCACCTTGCGGAGTCGGGGGTTGTACTTGTTGAGCTCAAGTCGCTCGGTGGTGTTGCGCTTGTTCTTCGTGGTGGTGTAGTAGTTCTTACCGTCTTCGGTGCACACCACGCGAATGATTTCGCGCGCTTCAGATTTCTTTGCCATGATTCTCCTGGGACCGTCAGGCGTACTTCCGCCTATCGGACCTAAGATTATCCCTGAAGTGTCCGCCAGGATGCAAGGCTCTAGCCCCGAGAAGTATCAATTCCTCATCTTTTACAGATCTTTCCGGGCGGTTTCCTGCCTTCACCGGCGGGGGACAGAGATCACGTTCACAACGCCGATGTCAGTTCGGTCTTCCCTAAATTAGGAAGTGCAAGCTCGGCAGCGGTTCTGAGGGCATTCACGGCAATTTGGTCTTGCCCCTTCGATTGGACAACTTGAGAAACGAGGGGTCGAAGGTCGCGGTTTGTCCGAATCTGCTCACCTGCGACTTCACCGAACAAGGCATACAGCACCGAACGGCTACGGGAAAGTGCTTCTTGCATTTCCCGGATGGCAATTGTTCCGTACTGTTCGACCTCGTTCATTGGCCCGCCCACACTTACAATATACGGTGAGACTGGCACTCCGCTAGGGCCGCGAACGAAAGTCGCTCTATCGCGCTCCTGGCAAATCCTCTAAACTTTTCCCGTGGCGCACCAACTTCTCGGATTGCTTCTTCTCCAAGCCATGGCGCTGCCTCCAACTACGATGCGGTCTGAACACCCAATCTATGCAGCAACGCAAGACTTTCTTGCCACGCTCACACCAGCTCAGGTGGGTAAGGCCAAACTGCCGCTGACCAAGGAATCGGCGGCAAAGTGGAGCAACTTGCCCGGTGGAGTTCAGATTCGGAACGGTGTACAGTTCAGCGACTTGAACGGACCCCAACTCGCTGCAGCGCTTAAGCTTGCGCGGACCGTCCTTGGTTCGAAAGGTTTCGATCGGTTCCAATCCATTCGGGCAGCGGATGGAGTGTTGGAGAAAATCCGTCCAGGCTCGTACAGCTCGAATCAGTACATCGTCGCCATTTTGGGAGAGCCATCTCGCACCGAGCCGTGGATGATCCAGTTGGGTGGGCATCACATTGCCGCGAACATTACGATCAAGGGTGAGAGCGGCTGGAGTTCGCCGTACTTCCTCGGGCTAGAGCCCGAGTCCTTCGAATCTAACGGAAAGACCGTTACACCGATCGCGAATGTTCGAGCGGCGATCACGGGGCTGGCCAAATCGCTCACGCCAGACCAAGTTACGAAGGCGACGCTGAAGGATTCGTTTGGCGACGTCGTAGTGGGGCCTGGGCGAGACGGAAAGTTTCCTGCTCGACAGGGTGTCCCGGTGACCGAGCTCTCGCCGGCATCGCAAGCTTGGGTCAAGAAAGCGATCATCGCTTACACCGGCGATTCGCCGTTTGCCAATGCCTACCAGAAGCGGTACTTTGCCGAACTCGGCGAGACGCGAGTTGCGATTTCTGGGACGACCGCCCAGAGCAAGCCGGGTGACTACGTGCGAATCGACGGACCGAGCGTGTGGATCGAGTTCATCTGCCAGCCGGGGGCGAACTTCCCAGACAAAGTGCATTTCCATTCGGTTTGGAGAGATCGCAAGGCGGACTACGGTGGCTTCTTTACGGCGTCGCGAGATTGAGCGGCCACCCGGCGCAAAGTACAATCTCCCGACGTGGCAGCACTGGCTTCCGAAATTGCGCGAAGGCGAACCTTTGCCATCATCTCCCACCCCGACGCGGGGAAGACGACCCTCACCGAAAAGCTGCTGCTTTATGGAGGTGCGATTCAGCTTGCTGGCACCGTCACCGCGAAGAAGAATCAGCGCAAAGCGACCTCGGACTGGATGGAGCTTGAGAAGCAGCGAGGGATTTCGGTCACCTCGACCGTGTTGCAGTTCGAATACCGCGATCACGTCCTGAACCTGCTCGACACCCCCGGCCACGATGATTTCTCGGCGGATACTTACCGAACGCTGACCGCCGCCGATAGCGCGGTGATGCTCATCGATAACGCCAAAGGCGTGGAAACGCAGACGAAAAAGCTCTTCGCCGTTTGCCGCCAGCGGGGGATTCCGATTTTTACGTTCATCAACAAAATGGACCACCCGGGCATTGGTCCGCTGGACCTTTTGACGGAAGTTGAGGACACTCTGGGCATCAAGAACGTGCCGATGAACTGGCCCATCGGGCAGGGCGACGAATTCCGAGGCATCTATGACCGGGAGTCGGAAACGGTGCATTTGTTCAACCGCGTTGGTGGCGGATCGCAGAAGGCGACGGTTGATGTGTTCCCGCTCGACTCCGACGAGGCACGAGCGGCGTTGACGCCGCAGGAGTTGTCCCGCCTGAAGGAAGAGATCGAACTCATCAGCATCGCTGGAGAAGAGTTTGATCAGGAAAAGGTTCTCGCGGGTGAGTTGTCACCGGTCTTCTTTGGCTCGGCGATCTGGAACTTCGGGGTAGAGCTATTCCTTAACCGCTTCCTTGGTATGGCTCCACCGCCGGAGAGCCGGACCGCCGACGAGGTGGAAGTTCAGCCTGAGGATGAAGTTTTCAGCGGTTTCATCTTCAAGATTCAGGCGAATATGGATCCGAACCACCGTGACCGCATAGCGTTCATGCGGGTGGTCAGCGGGCGGTTTGAGAAAGACATGCAGGTGAACCACGCGCGGATGGGCAAGCAGATCCGCCTGACGCGTCCCCAGCGTCTTTTTGCTAACGACCGCGAGACGGTGGAGGAAGCCTATGCGGGCGATATCGTGGGTCTTACAAATCCGGGAGCGTTCATTCTTGGCGACTCGCTTTCGGCCAAGGGGACGCGGACTTTTCATGAGGTAACGCCGTTCGCGCCGGAAATGTTTGCGACGCTCGTGAACCGGAGCATCGACCGGTTTAAGCACTTTGAAAAAGGGTTCGAGCAGCTTTGCGACGAGGGGCTTTCGGATGTGTTCTTCGATCCGAAATCATCGCAGCGAAACCCGATTCTCGGTGTGGTTGGCCGGCTGCAGTTTGAAGTTATTCAGTACCGGCTAGAGGCCGAGTACGGCGTTAAGACCATGCTGGAGCCGCTTTCCTACGACCTGATGTGCTGGCTTGAGGGCGACGAGGCGGAGATCGCCGCGGTGTATTGGGGGTCGAACGCGAAGGCCGTACTTACTCGAACCGGTGAGCCAGCGGTACTCATTGGCTCGGAGTGGCACTTGGGCTATCTGATCGACAAGAATCCCAAGATCTTTTTCCATAGGCAAGCGGATTGGAAGCGGAATTTGGTGAAAGCATGAGTCAGCCTGGTTATCAGATCGATTTCGGTGAATTCTTCATTCAATTCGATCCGGCTCGCGGAGCGGTTTCCACCGTAAGCCTCGGGAACATTCACTTTGTCGAAGACCTGTATCCGGCAGTCCGGAATTCACAATGGGGCACGCTGGAGATTCGAAATGCCGTGCTACGCGTGGAAGAGAAAGTTGGCGAAAGCGCTGAGCTGTTCTGGACGGGTGATGCCGTGGACAACGGCACGGTTGCGGTCAAGCTTGAAGTTCACGTGATAGTGAAAGAATTTGAGGTGCGCTACGAGCTCGTTGCGACTCCGCAACGTGACTTTGAGACCTGCCGAACCGGGTTCTGCGTCTTGCATAACCCAGACGAGGTCCATGCGGAGAGAGTCGTCGTGACACATCCAGACGGCACACAAACGCACGGAAGATTCCCCACGCTTATCTCGCCTCACGAACCGTTCTTTGACATTCAAAAGCTTGAGCATGAGGTCGCAGGACATTTAGTTTCATTCGAGTTTGAGCACGAAGTTTTCGAGATGGAGGACCAGCGGAATTGGTCGGACTATTCGTTTAAGACCTACGGCCGACCGGCGAGACTTCCGAGGCCGTATTTGTTGCCGGCCGGGGTGCCGGTCCACCAGGCGGTGACGATTCGACTCGTCAAGAATCCAAGAGACCAGCGAACATACAATTCGCGTTCGCGCACGACTGTCGATTCGCAAGCATTCGACAGCACGGATTTGGACGGGGCAATCACGCTCTGGAGTAGCGCAGATGACTCGGTTGATCAGTTCACCGCGGCCTTAGATGCGCTGCTGCCGCACGATCCTTGTCCGCTTGTATGGCTTCTTGGTGATCCAACTTCTAGGCTAGAAGTTCTTGTGGCGAAGGGTGCTGACGTAGCCGGGGTAGTCATCACGGACTATCAAAGGCTAGAAAATAAGCTTGTGGAGTTCAGACAGCTCCTTCCCGAAGCGTCTCTCATTGCCGGAAGTTCTGGCAATTTCACCGAACTCAATCGGAATCGCCCGTCGCAAGCTTGGGATGGGGTGGCGTTTTGTGCGAGTCCGAACGTTCACCAGAGCCACGCGGAGGCGATTAATCGCACGAATGAGACCTGGCAATTTCAAGTGGAGACAGCGCGGTCCTGGGGCTTTGAAGTTGTTCATCTCGGCCCGATCCGCTGCCCAAAGGGCTACCCCGAGTTTTTGGCTTTTGCGCAGACTGCGAGATTTTCGGCCTTCCTCTGCACCACTGCCTCCTACTGGGAACTGGATTAGCCAGTCTTTTTCCGGCGCGAGGCAGCGTCTTGGAGCATGATGAACTCGCTCAGGTTCTCCTGAGTGAGCATGCCCACAAGGTCGTCGCCTTCCATGACAAGCACGGGACGTCTTCCGGCGGCGGCGAATTGTTCGGCGGCCCACTCTAGGTCGTCATCGGGTCGGCAACGGTTGGCGTTACGGTTCATCCGACCGGCAACGTAAGCGTGGGGGCCATCTTCGGTGAGGCCAATGGATAGTTCGCTTCGTTCGAGAATTCCGAGCACGTCGCTGCCCGAGGTCACGGGAAAGTCGGTTTGGCTGCCCGCGATCAGCAATTCGCTGGCTTCTTGAAGGGTGGTTCCGTGCGGGAGAGTGGCGAAGTTTCGCATCATCGCATCGCGAACTTTTCGGCCCGCCAGGAGAGATCGGGTGACGGTCGAGGTGAGCTCTTGCCCTGCTACCAGGAAAACGAAGAAGGCGATTAACATCAGGATCACCTGGCTGGTGATGATGCCCGCAACGCCAAGCCCGATGGCGACAACTTGGCCAACTCCGGCCGCGATCCGGGTCGCTCGCAACTCGCCCAATCGAAGCGAAAGCGCGGCGCGCAGAATCCTTCCTCCATCCATCGGGAACGCCGGGATGAGATTAAACAAGGCAAGGGAGATGTTTGTGAAAAAGAGCGCAGGCAGAATTCCGCCGACGCGAATGTCGCTGGTCAGCTGAAACTGCTGCGGCGAAATCCACATGTAGAGGTACAGCAACCCGGCGATGACGACGTTCACCGCTGGCCCCATGATGGTCACCCAAAGCTCCTGCTTTGCGGTCGGGCGACTTTCTAGCATCGCCACTCCGCCGATCGGATAAAGCGTGATGTTCGTGGTTTTGATGCCGTACTTTTTGGCGGTCAGGGCGTGGCCGAATTCGTGAAGCACGACGCAGAAGAACACCGCGAGAACGTAGATCGGCCATTGCCAACCGGATTGGCTTTGACCGGTCCAGCCGATCCAAACGAGGAACAGGAGGAACGTGATGTGAAGCCGAACGGGGATGCCAGCAACGACCGCGACCTGGAACGCCCAGGGGCTCGCCGGTCGTTCGTGCTCTGGCTTCTCGGTTTCTGGCATCAGTTCTTTAGTTTGAGCGTTCGCGCGATCTCGCGCCAGCCCAAATAAAGAAAACGCCGATTCTTGCTGTCCATCACCACCATTAGGCCATCTGGGAACTTTGGCCCTAGGTTTGCGGAGCTGACCGCGATGCCGTCGGTTTCATCTGCGCCAGCGGTGAACTGGCCGAGTCGCGTTCCGGTGAACGAGGTCACGGTGTAAACGCTCCGGTCCTTCAACTGATCGGTAAAGACCGCGAATCGTTTTGCGCCTTTCTCCCAAAGGCCAATGCCTTCGTGGTCGCCTTTGAAGTCCGTGTTCCAGGCGGGACGGGCGTCCATGTAGCCGTTTGGGCGGTCTTGAAGAACGAGTTGGCGATTGCCATAGGTTTCGTCGCTGTAGAAGGCGCTGATCCCATCGACCGAGGTTGCGATCGATTCGATCTCTTTTCCGCCGAGGAACTGGCCGGTACGTCCGACGAAGATCGCGTCAACTTTCGCGGTCGCCGGGTTCATCTTAAGCTGGTATTGCTCCAGATACGACTCCGCCAGACCGAGCTTAGGGGACACGAGGGCGTAGACGTTGCCGGTGATTTTCGATTTCCAAAGGGCGATGCCCATGGGCTCGCCGTAGTCGGCCGTGCCTTTCATCGCGACGTCGGTGTTGCCGGTGAGGTCGGACAGGGTGCCCTTAGGATCGATTTTATAGATTCGAAGTCGTCCCTGCAGTCGCTCCGTGCAAACGGCGATATCGAGCCCGTTCCAGTTTTGATAGATGTCGACGTTGTTCGGTCGATCCAGCCCAGAGATTTTTTGGACGACCTTGCCGTCGAGGTCGAAAACGTAAAGTCCGCCGGTTGGTCGCTTAACCTTGTTGGTCCCAATCACGCGGGATTGCGAAGGATTGGATTTGTTGACCCAAATCGCGGGGTCATCGGCATCGTCGGGCACCGGCTGGGTGGCCAGCGTTGGCGGGATGAAGGGGATGGCGGCAAGAAGGATGGCGTGGATCATGGCGGTGTAGACGCAGTGATGGCTACCGGGTGTACCCGGTAGCCATCGCGTGAATGTGAGCTTAAGCTCAGTTGACTGGGAAGCCGGTCGCTGGGTCGACAACAACGCTGCCGCCGAGCGAGTAGGCCTGCTTGCCCCAAGCGTAGTTGCGGACATCGAAGGTCTGCAACGTGTTTCGGAACTTCGCGGACGAGTCTGCGAAGACGTAGTTGTTGCCCTGGTCGAATCGGCCACCGTTCGTGTATCGAAGGGTGTGGGTTGCGCCGCCGTTGGTGGTTCGGAGTTCGCAATCGAAGACCTGACCGACGGTGCCCTTTCCAGCCCACTTTCCGGTGGCGGTGTTTGCGCCGCTAACGGTGAGTGCTTCGAGCGGAAGGTCAGCTGCGGAAGGAAGCGAAGAACCGCTGAGGTCTCGCTGTCCGCTTCGTCCGATACCGAAAGCTGGTCGGTAGCTGCGGAATTCGCCGCCGGCCGTGGTCTGCATGCAGAACTGCTTTTCGGTGGCTGGTGCAACGAGGATGGTGGAGCTCACGCCGTCGATCGCGGTTGAGCTAACAACGTTCGACGTGTCGCTGTCTTGTCGCTTTCGACCGATGATGGCCTGGTTAGCAACGTAGGAGATTCGTCCGACCTGAAGGGTGAAGACGCCAGCCTGGTAGCCCTGCTGAACGCAGCCATTAAGCTGGATTCCTGGCTTGCCGAAACCTCGGTTGTTGTTTGCTTCGTTGAAGCAACCCGGTGCCCATCCGCCAATCGTGTCGGCTGGAGAAACGAACAGCTGCTCGCTCTTGATGTAAGGAAGAATCATCCAGCTCCAGTGAACTTCGTTCGCCGACGAGTTGTTCTCGCGGTGGTTGCTTGGCGGGAACATGTCGTCCGTGTCTGCGATGTAAAGCTGAAGTCCGAGACCGATCTGCTTGGTGTTGCTGAGGTCGGCAGTCTTCTTAGCGGCCTGCTTTGCCTGAGCGAAAACAGGGAAGAGAATGGCGGCCAGGATTGCGATGATTGCAATAACAACCAAAAGTTCGATGAGGGTGAATGCCTTTTTCATATTGCTCACCTGCGGAATCGCAGATGGGCAAGAGTATTCCGCCATTGCGTTAAGTGACTGTTAAGAATTCATCATTGGTTCTACTTGATCATTGTTCAGATGTAGAACCTCGGACTGGTCGGGAGTGCGGATTTCGAACCCTGGTATGCCGGCCCCGCAGCGGCCGGTGACCCAGCCGGCAACGAGCATCGCTTCGAAGACTTCGATGCCGTTGGTATACGCCACCGGGGACGGGCATGTGATCGATAGAAAGGTTTGAACCTCTTGCGCGGTACGTTCGAGCTGTAGAAAGTCGGCCAACTTTTGGTAGACGCCGACCAGAGGCAGCACTTCCTCACCTCGGCGGAGAGACTGCTTAAGCAAGATTTGGCCCATGTGGAACGCGGGGACGGTCTCGACTTCGGCACCCGCAAGATTAGCTCGGAAGCGGCTGAACTTCGAAATTTCCCAAGTGGAATCGCCTTCGCCGAAGAACTGGGTGAGCTGCTTGGTCGCGCCAAGGGCGAACGTTGCTACCCGCGCCACGCGCCAGTCATCGTTGATGAATCCGCCAGTACCGAGCCACTGGAAGGCTTCGTTCGGCGTCAGCTCCAATCCCGCGTCTTTTGCGATTTCGGTGACGAACTCCTTGAGTTCGGAGAAGTGAGCGTTGGCGGTGTACCAGTAGTCTGCAAAGCGGATGTGCTGGCGAATCCGCTTTTGTTGGGTGACTTGGTAGTGCGAAGCCAGCCAATCGCGATCATTTGTTCCTTTCAGGTGATCCACAAGGATGTACGCAAGCTCGCGTGCACCGGTGTGGGTGAGAGTGAGACCGGCGGCGAGGATGGGATCAGCAAATCCGGCAGCTTCCCCAACCAAGTACCAGTTCGGCCCGGCCATTTGGTTGGCAACGAAGGACCAGTCCTTTGTTCCGTGGACGGGTCCATGTTGAGTCGCGTTTCTTAAGAGCTTCGAAATCAGCGCTTCGCTCTGGATCGCCTCAAGGTACAGATCTTCTGGGCGGAGCTTCTTGGCTTTGTACGCATCGGCAGGGAGAACGAGGCCGACGCTGACTCGGGTGGCGGAGATCGGGATGAACCAGAGCCAGCCGTACCCGAGACTCATGACATTGACCCGCGTTCCACCCTTGCCAAGGGTCACCGCCCACTCGGCATCGTCCCAATAGGACCAGAAGGCGACGTTCTTCAGTCGGCTTGGTTCGTCAACCGTAACGCCAAGTGCGCGGCGAAGGATCGCGGCATTTCCGCTTCCGTCGACATAGTATTTGGCTTTGACTTCACCGCCTGTGGTCTGGAGTCCGGTAACCGCCCCGCCCTCATGGAGAACTTGGGTGACGGACGTGTTTTCTCGAACTTCGCAGCCGCATTCTCGGGCGTGGTCGAGGAGGATTTTGTCGTAGATGGACCGTTCGACCTGGAATGCGGTCTTGCGGCGTTCACCTTCGTACTTTGCCGGACGATCTCCGCCGACGAAGTCTTTGCCCGGGAGAAACTCGAAATCCCAAAGGTCGTCCGTTTTGCCCCAGCGGTAGGTGGCGCCTATTTTGATGGGGAAGTTGGCGGCTTCGACTTTCTCCCAGACTCCCATCTCATCGAGGATGCTTCCGATAAGGGGTAGCTGGCTTTCCCCGACATGCTCACGGGGAAACTGCTCGCGTTCCAATATGACTACGGAAGCATCTGGTGCGTACTTCTTGATTAAGGTACCGAGCGTACTCCCGGCAGGACCGCCCCCGATGATTGCGACGTCATAGTTAAGCATTTGTTAAGACTTCGATCACTGCATCGTGAACGTGCCGGTGCGACCATCCTGGAAGGTGATCTCTAGATTCAGGCCATCTCGCTTGTAACCCCACACTTGCTTCTGCCCATTGAGGTCAACGGTGATCTGTTTTGCTGCCTCGTCCATGGTGTACGTTCCGGACTTTGCGCCGGTCGAATCGGTGAAGGTCATCTCGTTTCCAGCATCAAATTGAACTTGCATGCCTTCGCTTCTTCCGGTGCCGCTGAACATCCCCCATGGGGTGCTGGTCATTTCTCGGGTCTGCTCGCTGCTTACCGGTGCCGAGGACTCTCCACACCCAACTAGTGCAAAAGCCGATAGCAGAAGAACCGCCCAAATGAGTCGTCGCATAAGCTAAGTAAGCCGCCTTTGACGGTTAACATGCTGTTAAGGTTCATTTGTTATGAACGATTTAACGAAAACTTAACCCTTGCTTAACAAGGTCGATGCCTATGCTAGGCAGTCCGGGTAGCCGGAGGAGACTATTGTGCACAAGAAGCATGCTTTTACGTTAATTGAACTTCTCGTCGTTATCGCGATTATTGCGATTCTCGCCGCCATCCTATTCCCAGTTTTCGCCCAGGCCAAGGCAGCGGCAAAGAAAACCACATCTTTGAGCAACCAGAAGCAGATCGGTACCGCGGTTATTCTTTATAGCTCGGATTACGATGACATGCTTCCTGAAACCGGCTGGATCGGACCCTGCTCGGCTCCAGGCGGAACCGCTGGTCTCAACGACGAATTCTCGGGTGTTCAGAGCTTCCTCACCGGCATCTTCCCATACAGCAAGAACTGGCAGATGATCGCTTGTCCAGCCGACGCTGACAAGGGCGTTTTCGGAAAGCCAGGTGAAGGCTGCTTCGAAAAGATGTTCTTGGCGGCTGGCGTCCCAGGCGCTTACGTTGGCATGGCCGACGTCAACAACGGACTCGAGTTCGTTAAGGTTCTTCCTGCGTCGTACGCTGGTAACTACCTTCTGATGCCAGGCTACCGACGAGTCAGCGAGGGCCCATGGACCGGCGATCGAGGCCGAAACCTCAGCCAGATCGGTACGCCAGCCAACATGTTCTACTCGACCGACGTTGGTTCGACCCGAGTCAGCGGCCTCAACTTCTCCGGTTGGTACACCGTCCCAGGTTATGGCAACCTCGGAAACGGAACCGGTCGATGGGAGCGAGGACAGCGACACACGGGCGGCCGAAACTGGTCGTTCGCAGACGGTCACGCGAAGTACCAGAAGGAACTGGATTACCGAACCAGCACCGGCACCGCGAAGTCCATCCGACAGCTCGTTTGGGAATACCAGCAGGCTGGAATCTTCACCTATTGGGAAACCGAGAGCAGAGATTACTGCGGCTTCCCTGTCAAAGAAGCCGGCTGCGACCGATAAGGTCAACGCGTAACTCAGGGTCCATTCCGGAAGGGATGGACCCTTTTCTCGGCAAAACCGCTACTCTTTGCGCAGCCCACCCATGATAAAAAAGTTCTTACCCGCCATCGCATTCGTTCTCTTGGCCGTCGCCGGATTTCTTTGGGCCTCCCGCGGGGGAGACATTCTGAAGTCCAACGAATCGCCGGACCAGAAATATGTTGATGCAACGGTAGGGGCCGCATTCAAGGGCGTTTCCGAAACCGCCAGCTTCGAACCCGCAAAAGCGCGTGAGTATCTGAAAACCGCCGAAGAAGCGAAACCCGAGAACGGATTTACGGACTATCTTCGCGCCGCCGTCGCCGCAAAGGAAGGCGACACATCCGCTGCTTTGAAGTCGCTTCTTGCCGGCAACGAAAAGAAGGATGTCATTCACTACATCCCTGAGCTCCCGGCTTATGAGAACGAGTCGAGTTTGAGCGTTCTGCGCGCGCTCTCCAATCACGGTGAGAAGCTTGCGACCGAGAAAGGCAAGGACGCGAGCGATTACTTTGCCGCGCTAAGGCTCGCGAGCTACCGAATCATTGGGCTCGAGCCGATTACCACGCTGAGCGTCGCTTCTGGCGTGTCGCTGATCAATCAGGTGTACACCGACGGCATCAAGCACTACACAAAGTCCGCGCCGGAGATCGCGAAGGCTTGGGAGAAAGACCAGGCGGCCTTTAAGAGCTGGAGCAAGTCGTACCGAGAGAAGCAGAGCACCCAGCTTGGAAACGTGATCGGCGAGGTCGGCAAAGAAGCTGGGCTGAGCAAGGCCGAGATCGAAGATGTGGCCATCAAGAAGCCTCTGGCGGATGAGGCCAAGCAGGCAAAGGTAGACGAGCTTATGGCTCAAGTTGTCGTGAAGGAGCAGAAGATGCTTCGTGATATCGTCAGCACGCTTCCGAAGGTCGAAGCGGGCAAGTGAGAATCCCAGAAATGAACAAGAAGCTAACTCTCATCGCCGGAATCGCCGTTGTTGCCTCGGCCGTTGCGTTCACCGCTTTTCAGCCGAAAGTAGCGACCTATCTCCCTTCTGGTTGGCGAATCTCCCCGGCAGGTCCGAGCGAAACCATTGGCGACCTCGCGGCGGGTGGGGTGTCAAGCCCGAACGGAAAATGGATCGCTTTCGTTTCGGCGGGGCAAGGGAGTCATCAGCTCTTCGTAGTCGATGCTGCTACGGGCAAAGTTGCCAAGAAGTTAAGCCTCGGCCGCGCGTGGATCGGCATGGCTTGGATGGCAGATTCGAGCAAGCTCGTGGTGAGCGGCGGGACCGGGAATAACATTCACATCGTTTCGGTCGCGCTGGATGGAGAACTCAAACTCGAAAAGACTTTGCCGGTTACCGAGATCAAGGGCAACACCGGCTGGCTGGCTGGGTTACAGCTAACGGCGGATGAAAAGTATGTTGTCGTCGCCCTTGCGGCCGGAGATGAGCTCCGCAAGATTGACCTCGAAACGGGCGCGTCCGTCGCTAAGCTGGCGTTGCCGGTTGGGTCATCTCCGCACCAGGTTCGACGCGTGGGCTACGACATGCTCGTTTCGCTTCAAGGCGCAGAGCGAGCCATCCGAATCGACGCGACGGAATTCACGATCACGAAGAGCTACGCAACCGGACGGCACCCGAACGACCTGCTCGTGCAGGGCGATCGACTTTTTGTCTCATGCGGAAACGACGACACGGTTGACATCTTCGACCTCTACACCGGCACGCGGGAAGAGCGAATCAACACCCGACCTTGGCCCAATGCGCCGGCCGGCTCCACCCCGCATGCACTGGCCCTGACCGCCGACGGAAAGCGACTCTACGTAGCAAACTCAGACAACAACTGCGTCGGAATCTTGAATATCGCCGACCGAATGGCGACCCGGGTGGAAGGGTTTGTTCCGACCGGCGCTTATCCGACCGCGCTCGGCGTGCTCGCCGATGGCAAGACGCTCCTTGCTGCTGCTGGTAAAGGGTATGGAACCGGACCGAACGGCGACACCGAGAAGATCGATCCAATCGCGCCAAAGGGATATCCGTACATCGTTGTTCTCCTCAAAGGCCTGCTCACAAAGGTCGATGTGCCGAAGGGAGCGGAGCTGGACAAGATGTCGAAGCAGGTCCGCGATCTGTCGCCGTACCGAGAAGGCGTCGTGGAAAAGCCACTGACCGCGCCGAAAGCTGGCACGAGCCCAATCCCAAGTCGCCTCGGCGACCCATCGCCGATCAAGCACGTTCTGTACATCATCAAGGAAAACCGAACCTACGACCAGATGTTCGGCGACCTGAAGAAGAACGGGAAGCCGTACGGTAACGGTGATCCGAAACTGACTTTGTTCGGAGAAGACGTCGCCCCGAACCACCGCCAACTGGCAATGGACTTCGTTCTACAAGACAACTTTTATGCGAGCGGAGAAGTCTCGGTTGACGGGCACCATTGGAGTAAGGGCGCTTACGTTCCGGACTTCATGCAGCGCACCTGGCCGCAGCAGTACAGCGGAAAGGGAACACCGCGGTTGAGCTTGGAACTCTCGACGACCCCATCGGGCTTCATCTGGGACCAGGTTCGTCGGGCCGGGAAGACATATCGAACCTACTACTATCACACCACCGATCGGCGCAGCGACGCCTGGGCTTCGGCGCGATCAAAGAACGAGCGCGACTACAAAGCGGTCGACATCTTCATCAACGAGTTCAAGGAATTCGAAGCGAAGAAGACCATGCCGGACTTCATGGTGATGGCCCTGAGCGAAGACCACACGAGTGGAACCCGGGCCGGAGCCTTTACCCCACAGGCATCGGTGGCAAGCAACGACTACGGTCTTGGCAAGCTCGTTGAGACGATCTCCAAGAGCAGTTACTGGTCGAAGTTCGCAATCTTCGTTCTGGAAGACGACGCGCAAAACGGTCCCGACCACGTGGACGCGCACCGAACGGTCAGCCTCGTGATTTCTCCGTACACCCGGAACTCGGGCCTGGACCGAACTCACTACACGACGACTTCGACCGTCCGAACCATCGAGTTGATCCTGGGCCTGCAGCCGATGAGCCAGTTCGATGCCGCGGCGACGCCGATGTATCGCAGCTTCCACAACAAGCCAGATCTCACGCCGTATGTGGCCAAGCGGCCGAAGACGGACCTCGAAGCTAAGAATCCGGCGGCGAAAGAAACTCCGCTGCTCGCAGCGATCGACTTCTCCGAGCCCGACCAGTTGACGCTGAGCCAGGAAATCGCTTTGAACGAAGCGATTTGGCGGAGCGTGAAGGGCAACGTGCCGTATCCGGGCGCGGTTCGCCGGTTCGGGATGGACGTTCGCGACGAAGACTGACCATCGTTCGGGGTAGCGTTGTGTGATGCGTGCCCCGGTCGCTCTTCTCGCTGCCCTGTTTCTGGCTCCAACCGTGGCCAATTCCACTTTGGATGGCCACTGGTTCTCCATTTTCAACGGGAAAGACCTGAGCGGCTGGACGCCGAAGATCAAGGGCTATAAGCTGGGTGACAACTTCGGCAACACCTTCCGGGTCCAAGACGGCGCGATCACGGTTGGCTACGAAAAGTACGATAACTTCAACGAGCGGTATGGGCATTTGTATTACAAAGTGCCGTACGGCAGCTATAAGATTCGGGCGGAGTACCGGTTCATTGGCGAGCAGTGCAAGGGCGGTCCGGGGTGGGCATACAAGAATTCGGGCTTTATGATCCACGGTCAGCGACCGGAAACGATCGGACTCGATCAGGACTTCCCGGTTTCGATCGAAGTCCAGTTTCTGGGTGCCGATGCCGGCCAGACTCGATCTACGGCTAACCTTTGCACGCCCGGCACTAATGTGGAATACAAGGGCAAGCTGCACACGCAACATTGTACGGAGTCAACTTCCAAGACTTTCCCGGGCGAACAGTGGGTGACCGCCGAGGTGGAGGTTCACGGCAAGGGCGAGATCATCCATCGCATCAACGGCGAAGAAGTGATGCGATATTCGAAGCCGCAGCTTGATCCGAAAGATGCCGATGGCAAGAAGCTGATCCGAGACGGTCAGCTTCTTATTCCGGAAGGCACGATCAGCCTTCAGTCCGAGAGCCACCCAGTTCAGTTCCGAAAGATTGAAGTCCAGATTCTGAAGAGCTAGGCCTTTTGCTTTTCTAGCCAGCGGTCGAAAACGAACGGGCCGAGCGGGAGCACGGAAGCGACTCCGGCGAAGAAGGCGGTTTTGAACGGCCACTTTTCTTTGTTCCAGGCGAGCAAAAGGGCGATGATGTACACCACGAACAAGAAGCCGTGCAGACTTCCCGTGATGTAAACCGCCTCCGGCATCTTTGCGATGTATTTCAGCGGCATTCCGATGAGAAGAAGGATGAGGAACGACGCGCCTTCGAGCATTCCGATGAACTTGAACCGTGCGAGCGCAGAGCTGACCACTGATTAGTAATACCGACTTTCAAGCCTAATCGTTAGGTCGTGCGGGCTCAGGTTCAGCGGACTGTAGTCTATTGGCAACAAACATAAAAGCGAACGCAGCCACCGCCGCTGGCCAGAGGCTGTACTGCTCAAACTTGGCGTGGCCAAGCGCGCCCAGCACCGCCCCCGTAACCAGCCCGCCCCAGCTCAGGGCATATCGGAGCCAACCATCGCGCGGGCCGCCGAAGAACATGCCGGCGATCTGTTGGCCGAGCTTCACGAGGGTGCCGGTCATGTAAGTGAGACCGATGGTGACTTCGCCGTCGCGTTGAAACACCGTGTTTTCTGCGCCCATGGCAAGGATTAGGAAGGCGGTACTTGCACGCTGCTGTCCGAGTCCGTACAACACGGCGGCGATGCTGAGGCAGGTTCCGACAAAGAACAGAACGGCGGCCTTCCGGCGAGCCGCGCTCACGCGAGAAATGACAGACCCCAGCACCACGCCCGTCACAAACAGCCCAAGGACTCCCAGCGTTAGGCCCGCAAGTTCGAATTTGCCTTCGGAAAGCTGAACCGCGAATCGGGTCGAGTTTCCGCTCATAAACGAAACGAACAGTCCGCCCGTTGCGAGAAATCCAGATGCGTCCACGTAGCCCGCCAGCGCGGCAAGCCCGACCGCGAGTTTGATGGACGAACGATCGTAGCGCGTCACCGTTCTAGCTTAGCGTTTGGACTGGCCGGTCCATCCGGGACCGGCCAATCCAAAAACGGCTTAGTAGTGCAACGAGTGCGACTGGACTTTCCCGCGGAAAACCCAATATATGGCAAATGTGTAAGCCACTACAAAGGGAAATCCGAGGAGTGTGATGTAGAACATCGTGGTCAGCGAGGCCTGGCTTGACGATGAGTTATAGATGGTGAGACTGTTCGCCGCGGTTGGGCTCGAGAGCACAAGGTTCGGGAACAGCCCCAGTCCAAACAGTGCGAGCAGCGAGCCAATGACGCCGCAACTCGAAAGGAACGCATTCATCTCCTTGCCACGAGAGATCTCGCGCGGCACGTTGGCGACGAATAGCATCGTCACGATCGGAAGGAAGATGAACCATGGATTACTCTGAATCTTCGATGCCATGTGAGGCGCAAAGATGAGGGTCGCCATGGTCAAGATGCCGTACATCACGATAAAGAAGATCATGCCGTTCTTCACCCAACCGCGAGCTGTTTCCTGTAGCTCGCCCTCTGTCTTGAGGACGAGATAGATGCTTCCGTGCATCATGAATAGCGCCAGGGCGGTGACTCCCGTGATCAGCGCGTAGGGATTCAGCAGGTTAAAGAACCCGCCAGCGTATTCGCCGTCGCTACCAATCGGGACGCCGAGGGCGATGTTCCCGAGCGCGACTCCGCTCAGCACGGCAATCAGGATGGAAGCAATTGAGAAGCTCGCATCCCAAAAGGATCGCCAGCGAGTGCCTTCCTCTTTGCTGCGGAACTCGATCGCAACCGCGCGGAAGATGAGGCCGACGAGCAGCAGAATGAACGGCAAGTAGAAGCCGCTGAATACGGTGGCATAGACGTTTGGGAAAGCGGCAAACAGCGCACCTCCGCCGACGACAAGCCAGACTTCGTTGCCATCCCAAACGGGGCCGATCGCGTTGAGAAGCATTCGGCGGTCGGTATCGCCTTTTGCTCGGAGAAGCCATGCTCCGACGCCCAGATCGAAGCCATCCAGAATCGCGTATCCAAGCAAGAGGACACCAACAAGGAAGAACCAGATTTCCGGCAAGTAGTTGAACGGATTCATGCTGGCACCTCCGCCGTTACGGCTGGCCCAGTCTTGATCTTCTTGTTCAGAAGATAGATGAAGAGGAAGAAGAGGAGCGCGTAGATGGCACCAAAAATGATGATGCTGGCCAGAATCTGCTCGGCTTTCACGACCTTCGAAAGGCCGTCCTTCGTGCGCAGAATGTTGTAAACAACCCACGGCTGGCGACCCATTTCTGCCGAAACCCACCCGGCTTGGTTAGCAAGTTGCGGCAACAGCACGGACCAACTGAGCACGGTCAAGACGAGCTTGTTCTCCCAAAGGATGTTCCGCCATGCCATGAAGGCGGCGAGGATCGAGAGACCAATGAGCGTGAATCCGATGCCGACCATCAAGTGATACGTTTGGAACACCACTTGAACCGGCGGTCGGTCTTCTTTCGGGAACTTGTCGAGTCCGGTGACGGGTCGAGACGCGTCCTTGTAAAGCAGCCAACTTGTGAAGCCGTCTACCGGGATTCGCACGCCTTTTACCGACTGGGTCGATTCGTCAACGTAGCCTGCCAGATAGCCGTCCATCGGCTTGCTTGAGTCATAGTGACCCTCAAAAGCGGCGAGCTTTGCTGGCTGGTTGACCGAGACTCCGTCTGCGCTTCTATGTCCGGTGAAAAGCTGCAGCAAACTGGCCATGACCGCAACGGTCAGACCGATTTTCATGCTGGCTTTTGCGAAGTCAACGTGTCGATTCTTGCGAAGGTAGTAGGCGCTGACGCTGATGACAAGGAATGCCCCGGTGATCCATGCCGCGCTCACGGTGTGTGAAAGGCGGTCCATTGCGCTTGGGTTGAAAACCATCGCCCAGAAATCGGTGATTTCGGCCCGGGTGGTTCTGCCCTCACCAACGATCTTGTAGCCCGCGGGAGTTTGCATCCACGAGTTCGCGACGATGATCCAAACGGCGCTGAAGGTGCTGCCGAGCGCGACCATGCAGGTGCTCAGGAAGTGCACTTTCGGGCTGACTCGATCCCAGCCGAACACGAGCACGGCAAGGAAACCAGATTCAAGAAAGAAGGCAAAGATGCCTTCTGCGGCAAGGGCGCTGCCAAAGATGTCGCCCACGTAGCGGGAATAGGTGGCCCAGTTGGTGCCAAATTCGAACTCGAGAACGATCCCGGTGGCGACGCCTAGGCTGAAGATGACGGCGAAGACGTTCACCCAGAACTTGGTCATCTGGTGATAGATCGGTTTACCGGTCTTTAGGTAGAGCCCCTCCATGATCACAAGGATCAGGCCAAGGCCGATGCTGAGGGGAGGGAAAAGGTAATGGAACGCGGATGTGAAGGCAAATTGGAATCTTGCCAGGATTTCGGTACTCATGGATCACGGTATCCGGCAGTTCAACCGCCGGTCCTCTTTGGGTCTGCACAGAACAGGTGTTGGGATTCTCTTCAAATCCTGTACGGCGAGAGTTCCACGACGCTGTGAAGCTGGGGAAGAGATTCCACCGTTTCGAACGAACCAGCGTTTTTCGTCCCCATATAGTTAGAGTCTCACAAGTTTCTGAAGGATTCGAAAGTTCGGAACTTTGCGAAAATTTCCGAAATTTTTCTTGCTAACGACTGCGCCAGTCGTCTTTCAGCAACCCGTATAGCGCCGAATCAGAAACTTCCTCACCCACAATCCACCGTTGCCGGAGCAATCCTTCTTGCACAAAGCCCAAGCGTTCTAGGCTCTTGGCCGACGCGACATTGCGTGGGTCGATGTCTGCCTCGAGACGGTTCAAATCGAGCGTGTCGAAGGCGTAGTCCAGCAGTACGCAGAGGGCTTCCTGCATGAAGCCCTGATGCCAAGCATCTGGATGAAGCGCGTAGCCGACTTCGCAGCGGCGGTTTTGGATATCGAAGGCGAATAGGCTGCAGGTACCGATGAGGGCTTCATCCTGCTTGCGGATGATCCCGAGCCGTAGGTGGTCGCCCTCGGCTAGCTCCACCTCGTCTAGCTCAATCTGCTCTCTTGCGCTGGCGATGGTCTCCCAGGCCGGATGGCTCCAGTAGCGCATCACTTGTGGGTTCGAGAAAATCTGGAACAGCTCTTCCGCGTCGCCTTGCTGCAAAGGTCGAAGCAGTAGCCGGTCGGAGGGAAGTTCCAGATTGGTGAACGATCGCATTTTGGCTAGCCGTCGGAATCGAGGATGCGCTGATACGGTGAGTAACCGCCAAATGGGTCGGTGATGGGGACCAGGATCATCGCGCTCTTTGCGGGCAATTCGAGATTTAGCATTCCGGTGATGGAACGATACTTTTTCCCGGTCATCACATCGACCATCTCGCCCCAGCTCATGATTCTTCCAACCCGTGAGGCAAACGATTCCTTAACCGATTTGGTCGTAGGATTCATGACCACGATGACGGTGTCCTGAAGTCGATCGGTGGTGCGCGCGAATGCGAGCAATTTGTCCGTACGAAGCGACTTGTAGTCGCCGTACTTGAGCGCCGGCATTGCTTTCCGCAATTTCAAAAGGTTTTTGGTACTCGCATAGTCGGGATTCGAATCCGTGACTTTGTCCCATGGCATAGGTGCCCTACACTCGGGGTCACCTGTACCGGGAAGGCCGAGTTCGGTTCCGTAGTAGAGACAGGGGGATCCCGGTAGGGTCATTTGCAGTACCTTCACCAAGTGCCGGGTTTCGGAATCCTTTACTACGCTCGAAAGTCGCGGCGTATCGTGGTTGTCCGTTATTAGCCAGGCCTTTAGAAGCGATTCGATTCCGGCATCGGCGACGAGGTCGTCGTACATCTGTCCCACTTGGCCACCGCTCACGTTTCCATTCAGCATTTCGATGCCGAGGTTGATGCTGTGGAAGTTGAAAACGCCATCCACGGCCCCGTGCCATTCGGCGGGGTATCCCGAGATTTCGCCGATCACCGCCGAGCCCTTCTTCGTGGCGTGGGCCGACTTTGTCAGTTCCGAAAGGTAATCCGGTCCGAGCTCGAAGGCGACGTCCAGCCGCCAGCCATCGATACCGAGCTTGAGATAATGGTTCACCACGCTCGTCTTGGACTTCCAGAGGTAATCCCGAACCTCGGGATTTTCGAGCTTCAAAGCTGGCATCGAACTCACCCCTGCCCAGCCGCGATAGCCCTTTTCGTACTCATTTCCGATGAAGAACCAATCACGCCGCGCGCTCTTTGGGTTCGACTTGGCTTCCAGAAAAATCGGTGACTCGTTACCGATGTGGTTGAAAACACCATCAAGCATCAGGCGCATTTTCTTGGCGTGGACCTGTTTGAGAAGCGATTTGAAATCGCTCATCGTTCCGAGTTGGGGGTCTATCTCTAGGTAATCGGTAGTGTCGTACTTGTGATTACTGGGTGAGGTGAAAATCGGGTTGAGATAAACAACATCCGCGCCTAATTGCTGGATGTAGTCCAACTTCGTGGACAGACCATTGAGGTCGCCTCCCCAAAAGTCGTAAACGTGGGGGTAGGACTTGGTCTTCTCGTCAAATCGCGCCTTAGGTAACTCGGTCCAAGGCTTTAGGGGAGTTTGATACAAACTTTGTTTGGACGCAATGTTCGTTGGTGGAACAAAGCGGTCTACAAAAACTTGGTAGACCACTGCACCATTGCGCCAGTCGTTTGCACGTTTTTCGAAATCGCTTTTTGCTTGCTGCGAGGGCGTCATTGCCAATAATCCACCGGCTATCAGGGCCGTAACCATGGGGCTACTTTACCGAGGTTTGCGGACCGGGAATCGTGGATTAGTGTTGTGCAGTGGCCTGAGAATATTCTCGCTTACTTGTTGATCGGTTCGATGCGCGAAACCTTCCCTTTTTCGAAGGTGACCTTCACGTCGTCGTACTCATAAATGTCGAGATGTTGCCCTTCGGTTTCGTGGGAATGCACTTTCCGCGCGGGCGCACCCTTGATCGAGATGACGTCATCGACAAACATTCCAATGTTCAGGCGGCTTCGGCCACTGTCTTCCCCCGTACCGGTTGGGGTTGCGTCCTCGCCTGCAACCGGAGCTTGGCCGATTCGGTTCACCGCTCCCGGCGCTTCCTTCTCGACCGCCGTTTCTTGTGGCCCAATGCACCCAGCCAAGATTGCTGCACAGACTACGAGAGAAAGTTGCTTCACCTCTAGATTATGAGCCGACGGAGGGTTAAGATACAGGCATGCGAAATCGAATGGGTCTTCTTTTGTCCGGGACGCTTGTCCTTGCTTCGGCATTGCTTGTTGGCTGCGAGCCGCCAAAGCCAGCCGAGCCTGCCGTCCCAGCGGAAGCCCCTGGCGCCACGGCACCCGGCGGCACGGCGCCTGCTAGCACGGCCCAGGGTAATGGGGGAGGAGTCGCGCCGATCGGAAGCGGAGCTATGGGCGGAATGACCCCGATGACTGGCACCGAGAACATTCAGGGTGGCGGATCGGGCGTCGGCCAGGCCGCGAAAGACCAAGCCAGACGGGCCGCTGGAGCGGCCGCGGGCGGGTCAATCAGTACGGAATCAACGGAGTAGGTTCTAAACCTTTTAGACAGTCGACTTCGAGGGAAGACCCAGCCGGAAGGCTATGGAACCGGCGGTGGAACGACTTCACCGCCTCAATCCAGTCGATTTTCTCGGCAATCGGATACGCCAGCAGAATCATCGGCACCGGATCGCGCCCTTCGCCCATGCTCTGCATCACATACGCTCGGCTAATGATGCGCGCCCCATACTTGCCGAAGAGCCGAAGTCGCTCCTTCCGCTTCTCGTGCTCTTCGCCCTGCACTAGCTCGGGCCGCTCGCACTCCAAAAACATCGCGACCAGCGGCTTCTCGCCCAGTTCCCGCTGACTGTCGTCTCTTGCGTAGTCAATGAGTAGTTGTCCGATCCCGCGCCGCCGAAACCGAGGATCGACGGCGAGATAGACGAGAAACACCAAGCCGGACTGCAGGTCGACGGCGAACACCCGGAACCCCGCCAACTCGCTCCCTTCTTCGGCAATCGCAACCCGCCACAAAACGCTGCCTTCTTGCTTGCCCTCTCGCGCATCGCCGCCAAAAAACTCCGCCATGCGCCCAAGCGGCACGCGCTCATCGCGCGGAAACGACTCGACGTAGAGTTCGAGTGTCGGCCAGAATTGCGGGTCCGTTCGAGACTCAAGGATGCGGATGGTTGCCATTCGTCCATTTTGAGCTACCGGGTTCGCGTGACCATGAAATGGGTACAGGAAGTCACGGCGCGGGCATCCATACTTTTAATCATGAAGTTTGTTGCACGAATCGCTTTTGCCGCGTCTGCCCTCGTTCTCCCGTTTGCCGCTCAGGCATCCCTTGTTATCAACGGCACCTTCGAAGCCAACGCCTTGTCGGGCGGCTCCACGAATTACGCCGTGGGTTCGACCGGCCTCACCGGTTGGAACGTCGTTGGACCATCCGGCCGCAACGTCACCTTGACCGGCAACGGCTACCTCGGACAACAGACTCAGCACCTGGACCTCAGCGGCACGTCGGATAAAGCCGGCAGCGGGATCGAGCAGACCCTTGCCACCCAGATCGGCAAAAAGTACACCGTCAGCTTCGACGTCTACACCGGCGGCACCCAGTACAACGGCGGCGTCGACTTCATGGTCAACGGCACCTCCTTCGGCAGCAACCTCCAGGGTAACGAAGCGGGCAACACCACCAAGCGATACAGCTTCGAATTCACCGCGACCGGTGCCAGCACGATCAAGTTCTTGACGTACACGAACGGCCTCGTTAGCCACATCGACAACGTCTCGGTCGTCGCTTCGAACCCTGTCCCAGAGCCAGCCTCCCTCGCCGTCCTCGGCCTCGGCGCCCTCGGCTTCTTCCGCCGCCGCAAGTCGGCCTGATCCTCGCAGATTCTCGGGTGCCGGTTCGCCGGCACCCTTTTTTTGTGCCGAAGGTTGTGTCATAATGAACCTTCGCTCGGGCGGTTAGCTCAGTGGTAGAGCACTACAATGACACTGTAGGGGTCACAGGTTCAATCCCTGTACCGCCCACCACTCCACCGGTTCAATTTCTGCTTGGCCGGTAGCCGAATTGACGTAGAGCATCTGAACAGCCTCTTAAGCTAGCCGCGCTTGTCCATTCGATCTGCGTTTCTGTACATACAGATTCCCAAAACATTACATCACACGCAACTCGTATACTCGTCTTCGGAGCGAACGATGAGCGAAACCACAGAAGAAACCCCGCCTTCCGGAACCAAGCCGGTTGCCGAACACGCTTGGTTACAAAACCTCGTCGGCGAATGGACCATCACCACCGAAATGTCGATGGGACCAACCGGACCAGAGATGACCAGCGAAGGCAGCGAGAGGGTGACCATGCTCGGCGGACTTTGGGCTTTCGGCGAGGGCGAAATGACGATGCCCGACGGCGAGTCGATGCACCACAAACTGGCCCTTGGGTGGGACGTTTCGTTCAATGAATACCGCGGCTGCTGGTTCGCTTCCGCGTCCTTGCACCTCTGGAAGTACTTCGGCGAGCTCAGCGAAGATGACAAGGTAATGACCCTCAACTGCGAAGGGCCGAGCATGGTGAAGGACGGCGAAACCGCGAACTACCGCGACGTGCACGAACTTATCGACGAAAACACCCGAACGATGACCGCCTGGGGCCAGAGCGAAGATGGCAGTTGGCGTTCGTTCATGAAGTCCACCTACCGCCGCAAGTAACGCCGATCAGTCGGGGTCTGGGAAAGGTAGCCTAGCCGAATGCTGCTCACGGCAATGGCGCTTGGATGGATCAGTCAACAGACCCCGAAACCAAAGTATCCCGACCCTCAACGGTCGGCTTGGATCGTGAGTTGGAACCCCAACTGCCTAAAGGCGCTGAAGGCTCGAAGAGCAAAGCTGTCTGAGATTCTTCCCGGCTGGCTCACCGTTCAGCCCGATGGTAGCGTGAAGTACGCCTACGGCGTTACCCCCCAATTCCGCGCCGAAGTCCGAAAGATCACCGCCGGCAAAATCCGTCTTCTCGGCATGATCAACAACTACGGGGAGAACGGATTTGAGCCCACTCGAATCACAAAGGTGCTTGCCACCCCGGCGAGTAGAAAGCGCCACATCGATCAGCTTCTGCAGTTCATCAAGGTGGACAAGCTCGACGGTCTGGACCTTGACTACGAGGCAATGAAAGCCGATGACGTTGACCGCTACAGCGCGTTCGTCCGCGAGCTGAAGGCCGCAATGGGGAAGAAGCACCTCAGCGTCACCGTCCACGCGAAAGAAAGCGACAAGGTGGGTTGGGAAGCGCCAAATGCGCATGACTGGAAGGCGCTCGGTGCCGCGGCCGATTCGGTGCGCATCATGGCCTACGACTTCCACTGGGATACCAGCGAACCCGGGGCAATTGCGCCAAATGATTGGGTCGAGCGAGTGGTCAAGTACGCCCTCACTCGGGTTCCTAGAGAAAAATTGCGACTAGGCGTGGCGGGTTATGGCTACGACTGGTCCAGAAAACCCGCGTTGAGCCTGCGGATCGAAGACTTTAACCGCCGTGAAGCCGTAATGGATCTCATGAGCGGTGAGCTGATGAAAGATAAGGTCTATTTCTCCGGGTCTCAAGCGATGTGGGCGAAACATGGGATCGCGAAAAGATATGGCATTCCGGGCATTACCATCTGGTATCTCGGCTCCGATGATCCGGAGTTCTGGAACCGGTGACCCTGCTGTGGGTGCTTTACGGCCTAAACGCGACAGTTAGTACCGTCAATTGGCTGCTCATGAAGCGGCCAACCCAAAAGATTGATGGCTTAGCCACCGGCTGGATCGCGCTCATTCCGGCTAGAAACGAATCTGAGAACCTGAGGCGACTGCTCCCGGAACTGGTGAAACAGATTCCGACCGTCGTTTTCGATGACGATTCGAACGATGGAACCGGAGAAGTTGCCCAGTCCCTCGGCGCGCGTGTAATCCGCTCATCTTCGGCGCTTCCGCAAGGTTGGACCGGTAAGAACCGGGCCTGTTACACCCTTTGCCACCATGCGCTCGAGAACCCCGAGAACCAGTGGCTAATCCTCCTAGATGCCGATACGGAGGTGTGCCCAGACTTTATTGCGCGTTTAGCCCACATGGCCGAGACGGATCCAAAGCTGGGTGTCCTCACGGGAATCCCAAAGGTATTTCCTGGACGCGGGCTTGAACCACTTTTCGCCGCGTGGGTGGGTTGGATTCTGCTCGCGAGCAACCCCTTCGGCCTCGTCGATCGCACCGGGCTCGGGCATAGCCAATTCCTGAACGGACAAATTCAGGCCTGGCGACGATCCACTTACGAAGCCATCGCGCCGCACGAAGCGGTGAAAGGACGCATCATGGAAGACGTCGCCATGGGGCGACTGCTGGCCAAAAAGGGCGTGAAGGTCTGGACTCTCAACCTCACGCAAGTCATGACCGTGCGCATGTACGAAACTTGGCGACAAGCCTTCGACGGGTTCAGCAAGAACTCATTCGAAATCACCAATTCTTTTTTGGGCAGTGCGCTGCTCGCACTCTTCCTGCTTTTCTTGGGATGGGGATGGGTTCTTGAACCATGGACCCTCGCACTGCTCACGTGGTCCGGCTTTATGGTGTCGCTCTCGGCCCGCGCCTCAAAATGGCCGGTGCTCGTGATGCCGCTCGTATTGACGATCGGAGCCGCGACGATTGTCCGCTCGATGATTTGGCGGAAGACCGGAAAAACCGAGTGGAAGGGCCGAACTTACTCCGCTTAGCGGCTCAGCAAACTTAGTGGTGCGCGTGTTCGGCAGCCGCTTCTGCTTCTTCGTCTCGCTTGGTCGACTTGGGATAAGCGAAGGTGATGAACGTTGCAACGCCGACGCCAACAAGGAATCCGATGATCAGGCCATTGACACCGATTCCGGAAATATCTTTCGCTTGTAAATCGTAAACGTGCTTCTTGCCGAAGATCGTGCCGAGGTAGAAGCCTCCGATGGTGAACCAAGCGAGTCCGATGGTCCATGCAATGCCAGCCGCGAGCAAATTCCCTTCGTTGGACTTCAATTGGTCAATAAACTTCATCCCGTAGAAATTGTATCCAATCTGGTGTCGCGTCGTAACGGGGAAATGTGATAAAACGAATTATCATGATCGCAGCCCTAGCCCTCCTCGTGTCATCGGCGACCGTAGCGCAAACAAAGAACCTGCCGGAACTTTTGCCCCGGGGAGAAAAGATGGTCACGGCCAGCGGAAAGCCCGTCACCCTCAAAGGCTGCAATCTCGGAAACTGGCTGATCCTCGAGATGTGGATGCTCGAACTCTCGGGCTACAAAGATCAGTACGAGGTGGAGGAAATCCTGACCAGCCGATTTGGCGAGGCAGAGAAGGACCGACTGATGGAAACCTTCTACTCCAACTGGATGAAGGACCGAGACTGGAAGCTCATCAAGTCTTTTGGCTTCAACCTCGTTCGGCTCCCACTGAACTATCGAATGTTCGAAGACGACCGCGCCCCAATGAAACTGAAGCCGAACGCCTTCCGCTGGGTGGACCTCGCGGTGAAGAAGGCGGCCGAACATGGCATGTACACCATCATCGACCTACACGGTATTCAGGGCGGACAGAGCCCGTATGACCATACTGGCCGTAGCGAGCAAAACAAAGTCTGGACGGTTGAATCGAATCAAGTGCGAGCCGAGTGGCTTTGGAAAGAGTTTGCCAAGCGATACCGCTCGAACCCGAATGTAGTCGCATACGACCTGTTTAACGAGCCGTACGGCGGCACTAAGCCCCAGCAAGTTGCCCTCTTTAAGCGGCTGTATCCCGTCGTCCGTGCCATCGACAATAAGAAGCTGATCCTTGCGATGGGCAACTACGACGACTTTGGTCACTACGGAAACCCGAAGCAGAACGGCTGGAAGAATGTCGGCTTTCAGATGCACTACTATCCCGGTCTGTTCGGCGGCGGAGCGCCGACCGTCCCAACTCACGTCGCGCACATCAATCGCTTGAAAGAAGTTGAGAAACAACAGAATGCGACGAACGCACCGTTCCTGATCGGCGAATTCAATGTGGTCTTCAACGGCGCCGGCGGGGGGGGCATGATGCGGCGGTACTACGACCTCCATGCCTCCTACGGCTGGATGAGCACGATGTGGTCGTATAAGGTGATGAGCCGAGATGGCGGCGTCGGATCGGCAACATGGGGAATGGTCACCAGCAAGGCGCCAGCACCCAAGGTCGACTTCCGAAACGACTCGAAAGCTGGGATTGAGTCCTATATGAAGGGGCTCGGAACAATGGCACTTGCCGTAAATGAGCCTCTCCGAAAGTTCATGGTCGCGAAGAATCCAAAGTTCGATCCGCTACCAAAGCCGCCATTACCCATTCTCGTCGCACCCGCGAACGACGCTGTACCCGGATGGATGCAGACCGACGTCGGAGGCGCGAGACCAGGCGGTGCTAAGTACCGAGAACCCCAGCTTGAACTCTTCGGCGGCGGAAGCGATATCTGGGGCGACCGCGACCAGTTCCGCTTCCTGCATCAGTCGGTCTCGGGTGACTTCGAGATTTCCTGCGAAATCGAATCGTTGCGCGATACCGATGCGTACGCCAAAGCTGGAGTCATGGTCCGTTTTGGGCTCGAGCCAAATGCAGCCGCCACTCTTCTTTCGGTTTTCCCATCGGGCGAGGCTCAGTTTGCTCACCGGGGGACCGCTGGAAGGGAGATGATCGGTCCCAAAGCCGCTACTGGCGACCTCGCTGGCACGCAACTCGTCCTTCGCCGAACCGGAACCAAACTCGAGGGATTTGTTGCCCGCAAAGGGAAAGAGCTTGAACTGCTGCACTCCGTGACCATCGCTGAGGGCCCGGTCGAGGTGGGTCTCGTGGGGCTAAGTCACAACAACGCTCAACTCGGGTTGGCAAAGTATCGGCGATTTAGCCTTAAAATGCTTTGATCAATGAACTGAATCGTGGTACCGTGCGTTTTACATGGGTATGAAGAGTTTCTTTAGTATTGCGGCGCTGCTCCTGGTTGCCGGTGCAATGGCCGCTGGTCCAAAGTGGTTGACCAGCTACGACGAAGCAGTGAAGCAGTCAAAGAAAACGGGCAAGCCGATCCTAGCTGACTTCACCGGCAGCGACTGGTGCCCGCCATGCATTCGCTTGCACAAGGACGTTTTCTCCAAGCCTGAGTTCATGAAGTGGGCGGAGAAGAATGTGGTCCTTCTCGAGCTCGACTTCCCACGCCGAACCAAGCAGGATGCGAAGCTGAGCAAGCAGAACGAAGCGCTTGCCAACAAGTATGAAATCCAAGGGTTCCCAACCGTCCTGATTTTGAACTCGGCTGGTAAGGTGCTCGGAACTTCGGGCTTCACGCCTGGTTCGACTCCATCAAGCTGGATCGGCGAAATCAAGCCGTTCCTCGCCAAGAAGTAAGGCAAAACAAAAAGAAGGGCTAGTCACCCGCGGTGACTCGCCCTTCTTTTTGTACAAGGCTCAGAGGAATTTCTGAATTTCGAGCCGATAGCCGTTCGGGTCGGTTGTGTAGAAATGCTGGATCCCGAATCGCTGGTTGATCCGCGGCGGACCGTCTACGGTTGCACCTTCAACGGTCAGGCGAACATGCCACTCGTTGACGTCTGGAACCACCATGGTGAGGGTGACTTTGCTCGGATCGTCGAGGAGCGGCACGTTCTCACAAAATCCCCAAGCGCCATCAATGCCGACGGAGTAAATGCGACAGACGCCTTGGTCGAGCGCAAGTTGTAGCCCGAGCATGCCTTGGTAAAAGCGGTCGGTCGCCTTAAGATTTTTGGTTGGCAAAAAGGTGATGCTTCTGGCGTTCATGGGTTTTCGTCCACGGCAACTCGGCCAAGGCCAAGCTTTTCTTTCATAAGGAATTGATAGCTTTCGCGGACGGCGTGCATCATGTCACCCTCGTACTCATCAAGCTCTATGACTAACCATTTTGGCTGACAGGCTTCGATGCAATCTCGAACCGGCACTTTTCCTTGTCCGAGTGGGACCATTGGCTGGTCCTTGACCAAGGGGCCATCTTTCACGTGCAATAGCGTGATGCGGTCGGCGTATTGGCGGCAGATGTCGGCACTGTTATGCTCGCCAAAGTTGCTTGCCCAATAAATATCGAGTTCCAGGCAGAGGTCAGGGCAGTGCTCAATCATGAGATCCATAACCCGAATCCCGTCTCGAGTTTCAAACTCCATCCAGTGGTTGTGCATGGCGTACTCAATGCCGTGCTTATTCAGTTCAGGAATGGCCCAGGCCAGCTTTTCGGCTGACGCCTTGATTGAATCCTTTGTTTCAAGATCAGGAATCCAGAAGCCACCGGTCAGAAGGTTGGTTCCCAGCTCGCCTAGGTCGTCAACGATCTTCTGAAGGTTGTCAGGTTCTGGCGTTGGTCCAAAGCTGGAACTGATGACCATTCCAAGATCGGCCATGTACTTGCGAAAATCGGAGTTAGAAAAGCCGGGCGCTACGCCCTCCACTCCGTTTAGGCCAATTTTGGCCAGTTCTTGCATGATCTCTGGCGCACTTTCCGCATTCAGTATGGTTCTCAGGGTCCAAAACTGGATTGATATGGGCGACGCCATCCTTAATAGCTTAACCTAAACGCCGCCCCTTGCCAACTACGTAAATGCGTGACTTTGCTTAGCCGTGGTGGCAACCGCAATCTTCATGCACAGAATACATTTCAATCCATTCCTGGTCAAGGCTCAGCTTCATTTTCTCGTAATGGCCTTGCGCGGTGGCGTAGTCCATCGTCGGATTCTTGTGCTTGATGCCTTTAGCCGCCAACATGAAGTCGAAGAACTCAACGTTGCGGGTGAGTCCCTTGATCATCTCGCTGCCAGGTCCTAGCGCTGTCACGAGCACATGCTCGGCGGTGTGGTTTCCGCTCGTCCAGGTGACCGCAGTGTGGTTGCCCAAGATATTGGCCATTGTCATTCCGCTCGCCTTCAGGAACCCGCTAATGTTGAATGGCCCTTGGCCCTTTTGCCCGGCCACAATCGCAGACGCTTCGGCCGCGCTCAGCTCGAGACCAAGAACGGCCTTGATGATGTCGCGAATCGAATCTGCGGTTGGGCTGGCGCCAAACTTTCGGGCCAGCACTTCGTAGCTCGCCTTCATTCCGTTAACGCTCATGAGTCCCTTGTTGGAATCCACGTACTCGTCGCCCATGCCGTTTACCGATGGCCCGCCGGTGGCGTGGTCGGCGGTAATGATGACCAGGGTCTCCTTGTCCTTAAGCGCAAACTCAACCGCAACCTTGACGGCTTCTTCGAAAGCGATCTGATCGTAAACGATGGAAGCGAGGTCGTTCGCGTGGCCAGCGTGGTCAACTTTGCCGCCTTCAACTTGAAGCAGGAACCCGTTCTTGCTGTCCTTGAGATTCTCGATCGCGTGCTTCGTCATCTCGGCCAAGGTCGGGACCGTTTTCTGAAGTTCTGCGCTGTTGTTTCGGTCGACCGAGAACGGAAGGTGGCTCTCGGAGAAGATGCCAAGCACCTTCTTGCTCTTGGTCTTCATCAGCGTGTCACGATCTTTAACCACCGTATAGCCCGCCTTTTCAAACTCGGGATACATGTCGCGCTTGTCTTTGCGCTTGTCGCCCGCAAAGTGTCGGTTACCGCCGCCCATCAAAACGTCCACGCCGGAGGTCAGGTACTTCTCGGCGATGATCGGTTCAAGGTCGCGATTGATGATCGAAACAGCGAAGCCCGATGGAGTCGCGTGCGTAATCGTGGTCGTCGTCACAAGGCCGGTTCGGACGCCCTTCTCGTGCATCAAAGTCGTCAGCGTCTTTAAAGCGGTCTGATCGGGATACATGTTGATCATCCCGTTGAAAATGTGCTGACCGCTCCCCCAGGCCGAGCTCGCCGCGGCCGAGTCGGTAACAATTGAGTTGAGGGATTGGGTGGCCTGCAGACCGTTCGTCACGAACTTTTGGTCCATCAGCCAACCCCAGTAAGACGACTTTCCGGCGTTCAACTGGCTAAGCACGTCGACCATTCCCATCGTCTGGTGGGCCATGCCATCAACGACCAAGAAAATGATGTTCTTGATCTTCGACTGCTTCGCGCCGTAGCCCTGCAAGGACGCAAACGCGCCAGCGCCGGATGCGATGCCAGCAGCACCCGCAAGACCGGTGCCTAAAAGTGAACGTCGCGAAAACTTCATCCCCTCATTCTGTCTGACACGACGTTAAGGCAGTGTTAACTGCTCGCACGATGCCTCGCGAAAAGAGTGTTCTCAGCAGATTCTGCCGCTCAGGGTTCGAACTCAACAAACTCTGGTTCTTCGGGCGTTTCCTCTTCGGCGGCAACGTTCGAGAGTTTGAGCGACCGAACGATGCAGCCCCGCATTTTGGGCTCGATGAAAACGTACAGATGAACGCGGTCAGAGCGGACGATGGCGCAAGCCGCGTGCCAATCGTCGATCACGATGTCCCTCAGGGATCGTCGACGTTCGCCGCGCAGCGTGTGCGCTTCAAGCTTGTCGGGCGACCCGTAAATCACCGTGGCTTCGATGTGCGGCCCTTCCGCAGCGAGGAGCTGAGTCAGCTTCAGATCCCAGTTTTGGTACATCGATTCGTCGTTGAAGAATCGGTTTCCGAAGGATGCTTTGGGCAGGCCAAACTTCCGCAGGAACAACGTGTGCATGTGCGTTGGCACCAAATTGTCCAAGAACTCGTCAAACGCCGCGTCGGTCTCGGCTTCGTTGAGTTTCTTTGGCGTCGCCCAGAGTTTTTTCCAGCGCTCGATTCGGTTTGGCGGAGTGATAAAGGTTACTGGCTTAGCCACTAAATCGCATCCCGTAGCCGCTGGGCTGCTTGTTCCGGAGTTAAGTCTCGCTGGGCTTCCGCCATCATTTCGTATCCAACCATAAATTTTCGAACCGTTGCGCTTCTTAATAATGGCGGATAGAAGTGGGCATGTAGCTGCCAAGACGACGTAAAGTCTCCAGAATATGGGGCGGGATGCCAACCCATGCTGTACGGGAACGGGCAATCGAACAAGGAATCGTATCGTTTGAGCAGTCCTTGGAGCGCATCTGCAAGGCTCTGCCGCTGCGTTTTAATCTCCTCAAGCCGACCGACCGCAAACCGCGGAAGCACCATCGTTTCGAACGGCCACGTTGCCCAAAACGGCACAACTACCGCCCAATCTTCATTGGCATACACCACTCGCGAGCCCGATTCAACCTCTCGCTCAGCATAATCGAGAAGCAATCGGGATCCGTGCTCGGCGTTGTAGCGAGCCTGAGACGCACCTTCACGAACGATCAAACTCGGCAAATGCTCGCTTGCCCAAATTTGGCCATGCGGATGCGGGTTCGAGGCGCCCATCGCTTCGCCTCGATTCTCAAAAATTTGCACCCAGCCGTAACGTGCTCCAAGCTCTGCCGACTGCGAAGCCCACAAGTTAATCACGAGTTCCAACTCGCTTTGGTTCAGGCGAGATAGCGTCAGGTCATGCCGAGGTGAAAAGCAAATGACGCGGCACTCGCCCCGCACTGCCTCTGATCGGAATATTCCATCTTCAAGAACCCCCTCCGGTGTGCCCGAAAGAAGCGCCGAGTAGTCGTTCACGAAAACAAAAGTGTTTTCGTACGCTGGGTTGACTTCTCCATTCGCCCGAACGTTGCCCGGACACAGGTAGCAAGTCGAATCGTACGCAGGGCGGTCTGGCAGGGAAGACTTTTCCTGCTGCCCCTGCCAAGGACGCTGGGTCCGGTGCGGCGACACCAGAACCCATTCGTCTAGGAGCGGGTTGAACCGCCGGTGCGGATGCAACTCGGGATCAAATTCGCTCATGCTGCTCAGAACGCGTCCGACTTTCGGTAAGCGTCGATAACCGCTCGCTCGCCATCCGTTCCGGATTTCGAGTTCCCATGCTCCATCCCAAGCACGCCGGTAAAGCCCTTCGCGTTTACGTGCTTGAACACGTTGAGATAGTTGATTTCGCCGCTAGTCGGCTCATTACGGCCCGGATTGTCGCCAATCTGCAAGTAAGCAACCTCACTCCAGGCCCGGTCCATATTCGGAATCAAGTTTCCTTCTTGGATCTGCTGGTGGTAGATGTCGAAGAGAATCTTGCAGGCTGGGCTGTCCACTGCGCGGCAGATGCTAAACGCCTGCGGAATCTTGTTCAAGAAAAGATTTGGGTGGTCGCGGAAGTTGAGTGGCTCCAGCACCATAACAAGACCATGCTTCGCGAGAATATCGCTGCCTCGGCGAAGTGCTTCAATCACGTTCGCCGTCTGAAAACCAATGTCCTGGCGCAGATCGCACGTGCCCGGCACCACCGTAATCCACTTCGCATTCACGCGCTTAGCGACTTCCACCGAATCCTGACAATTCTTCAGGAATTTGTCTAGATGATCTTTCGATCCGGTCGTAAGAGTCGGGTTGTTCCAGTCAATGTCGTTCGCAACGAAGACGCCCATCGTGATTCCGAGGTCCGTCATCGCCTTCGCGCAACGCTCTTGGTCGGCCACGGAGCGGCCCTTCATGCCGTTGTCTTCCCAGGCAGTGAACCCTTCGTCGGCCGCGAACTTCAACTGGTCGACGAGGTCTGAGCCGGCGTGGTTTTGGAACATGCCAAAGTGCGGCGCGTATTTGAGCTTGAATTTGGGTGCCATGGCTTTATCGCGTGGAAACGCCGCCGCAATCGGCGCGGCGGCGACGGTCAGTCCGGCCGCAAGGCCGGACTGAATGATCTTTCGTCGGGTGATTTCCACCTTACTTCAGCGTGGTTTTGCCCGGAACCGCAACGGCCGGAGTCTCAAGTTGACCGAACGCTAGGTTCGCCGGAACCAGTGTTTCCTCGCTTTTCAGCGCCTGTTCCCAGGTCACTTCTTGCCCCGTGTAAGCCGACATGCGGCCCATGATTGCGGTGAGCGTGCTTTCCGCAACCTGGCGTCCTTCGTTGATCGGCTTGCCTTCCTTGATGCTAGCGATCAGGTGCTTGTGCTCCTGAACGTAAGGATTGGTTCGGTCGCCTTCGAATCGCCAGGCCTTAGCCGCCTTAATCGACTGAGCATTACTCGTGCCCTTCGAACCAACGATGTGCTCGGAAACACGAGAGGCCGTACCGTCAATCTGGCGGCACATGCTGAGCATCTTTACGCCGTTGGCATACTCGTACTCGGTAGCAAAGTGGTCGAAGATATGGCCGTATGCCTTATCGGTTCGAACCTGCCGTCCGCCAAGGCTTGTTGCCTTAACCGGGTGGCCCTTCATGGCCCAGTTACAAACGTCAAGGTTGTGAACGTGCTGCTCGGTGATGTGGTCGCCCGAGAGCCAAGCGAAGTACAGCCAGTTTCGAAGCTGCCATTCCATGTCGGACCAGCCTTCCTGTCGTGGGTTCATCCAAAGACCGCCTTGGTTCCAGTAGGCGTAAAGCGCAACGACGTCGCCAATGTCTCCGTTGTGGATTCGCTCCATCGCGCCGCGGTAGGCAAAATCGTGTCGTCGCTGAGTTCCGGCCACGATCGAAAGTTTCTTCGATGCCGCGATGTCCGACGACTCCATGACGCTGCGGATTCCCGGCGCGTCGGTGGCAACCGGCTTCTCCATGAAGACGTGCTTTCCGGCTGCGATTGCAGCCTTGAGGTGCATCGGTCGGAAAGCCGGAGGAGTGGTAAGGATCACAACATCAACGCCGCTCTCGATAACTTTCTTGTAGGCGTCCCAACCGCTGAATGCGCGGTCGTCCGTAACCTTGTATCGGTCGCCCATGCTCTTCAGGCTGTCTCGCGAGCCCTTGAGTTGATCTGGGAAAACGTCGCCCATTGCCCAGAGAACGGTGCTCGAATCGGCTGCGATGTTGTCCTGCGCTGCGCCTGTGCCACGTCCGCCGCATCCGATCAAGCCAACCTTAATCTGCGCCTGAGAACCGGCAAAAACGAAAGAAGGGACGGCCATTGCGGCGCCGGCCACGGCCGTCTTCGCGATCAAATCGCGGCGAGAGAGTTCATTTTGGTTCGACATTGAAAGTGCTCCGTGAATATGCAGGGAACGAGCCCCGCTTGTTTGCGAGTATAGCCAGTTACGGCAATTCGCAAACAAGACGAATTCCAATGAATGGCGCGTTCGCGAGCCACCACCGACTTTTCGGGTTCTGCGGATCGTTTTCGTTCCACTTCGGAATCTGATAAGCGCGAGCCGTGAACCCAATCTGCCCCTTCTTGGAAAGGTAGTGGCCGCCGCAAGTGACCGGCTTTCCGTCCTTATCGACCGCCCACTCCGCCATGTTGCCAAGCGTGTCGAAAAGACCCCACGCATTTGGCTTCTTCGTACCAACGCCCCAAGCCTTATCCTCCGCGTTGTCCCAGAACCAAGCCACCTTGTCCAACTCCGGCTCGGTGGTAGCACCGGCGCGAGCGGCGTACTCCCACTCGGCTTCGGTCGGCAACCGGTACTTCTTGCCGGTCTTCTTGCTCAGCCAGCCGCAGAACGTCTGGGCGCCTAAGTAAGTCATGCCCAGCGCGGCATAGCCCTTGTGGCCAAAGCCCTTGTCTGGTGCGCCGTAGGGCTTGCTCGGACGAGAAACGGCGTCCACACCCTTGGCCTGGTCTTCAACGCTCTGGTCCAATCGGAACGCCCAGATGTCAAAAACGTCCCAGGTGACTTCGGTTGTCGAAATGTAGAACGGCTTGCCGCCCGGCGGGGCCGGAATTGGCTGCATCTTGAAACTCGCGAGCGTACCGGGAATTTTCTCCTCAAACGGAGCGGCGGACTGGGGAGACACGAGCAACGTTGCCAACGCGACAGAAACCGTGAACATACGGCTCATTTTGGCCGATGCATAACGCTCGAAGTTGGGCTAGACAAATCTGGCCAACTCGCGCAAACTACGCGATGCTATGGGCAAGATTCGGATTGGAATTATTGGTTGCGGGCAAATCGCACAGCAACACATGCAGAACTACAAAGACATTCCCGATGCCGAGATGGTGGTCTGCTGCGACCTGAACCGCGAAGCAGCCGAAAAATCTGCCGCAACCTATGGCATCCCCGAAGTCACCACCGACTTCCGCGAAATCCTGAAGCGCGACGACGTCGACGCCGTCGACGTTTGCCTTTACAACAACCTCCACGCTCCGGTCTCCATCGCCGCCCTCGAAGCCGGTAAGCACACCTACTGCGAAAAGCCCATGGCCGGCACTTACGTAGACGCCGTGGCAATGCGAGACGCCGCCCTCCGAACCGGCAAGAAGCTCCACATCCAACTTGGAACGATCTACTCAGACGAAGTCAAAGCCGCCAAAGAGCTCATCGATGCCGGTGAACTGGGCAACGTCTACCATTCCCGTTCCACCGGATTCCGTCGACGCGGAAGACCCTACGTTGACGGCTACGCCACCCCTCCGTTCGTGCAGAAGAAGAACGCCGCTGGGGGCGCGCTGTACGACATGGGGGTCTATCACATCTCCGTCCACCTCTTCCTCCTCGGCAATCCAAAGGTCGAGCGCATCACCGGAAAGACCTACCAAGAAATTTGGATGGACGAGAAGCGCCGCGATATCGCTCAGTACGACGTCGAAGAACTCGGCCTAGGCTTCGTCCGCTTCGAAGGCAACAAGTCCCTCGACATCATCGAAGCCTGGGCGGTGAACCTGGACGGGCTCGACGGAAACGTCATTCTCGGAAGCGATGCGGGCATCCGCCTCTGGCCGTTCGGCTTCTTCAAAAACTACGGCAACCTCGCGATGAGCGCTACCGCCGACATCGGCGCCGCCAGCTTCCGCTGGGAAACCGTGGAAGGCCTTGGCAAAAAGTACGGCAACTCCCAGTCCCACTGGATCGCCGCGCTGAACGACGAAGTCGAACTGATCCCCACCGCCGAAATCGCCCTCAACACCATGCTCATCTCCGAAGGCATCTACCTCTCCGAAAAGCTGGGCAGGGAAGTAACCGCAGACGAAGTGCGCGAGCACAGCGTGTCGAACGCGATTGCAATCTAAGCCGCCCCTAAAATCAGGACAATCTTACCATGTCCGCAATCATTCGCCCGAACGTGCTTCAGATGGAGCCCTACGCGCCTGGGCGACCGATCGAGGACGTCAAGCGTGAGTTCAACCTCGATCGCGTCGTCAAGCTGGCCAGCAACGAGAATCCCTTTGGGCCATCGCCGCTGGCCGTTGAGGCCATCCAGCGCGCCGCTGCCAACCTCCACCAGTACCCAGACGGAAGCGCCGCCACCATCCGAAACGCCATCGCGGCAAAGTTCGGTCTCGAAGCCGAAAACATCCTCCTCGGAAACGGAAGCGACGAGCTGATTCATCTTATTGGCTTGCTCTTCCTGGACGGTCCCGACACCGAGATGATCATGGGCAACCCGAGCTTCGTGCGCTACGATGCCGCCGCCCACCTCGCCCCGGCTAAACTCACGAAAATCCCTCTTGACGCCGATCACAAGCACGATCTCAACCGGATGCTCGAAGCCGTCACGCCCGATACTCGTGTGATCTTCGTTGCCAACCCCAACAACCCCACCGGCACCGTTGTCACTGGCACCGCCATTCGAGCCTTCCTAAACAAGCTTCCTGACCACGTGACGCTCGTTCTTGACGAAGCCTATTTCGAGTTCGCCGCCCATGCGCCAGACATGCCAAACAGCGCCGACCTCGTGCGCGAAGGCTACAACGTCATCGGACTCCGCACCTTCTCGAAGGCTTACGGCCTCGCTGGCATCCGCGTCGGGTTCGGGTTTGCACCGAAGAGCGTCGTCGATGCCTACCACCGCGCCCGTGAGCCGTTCAACGTCAACAGCCTCGCCCAGGTCGCCGCCGTCGCCGCCCTCGATGACACGGACCACTTGCGAACAACCGTCGAGAACAACACCCTCGGCTTGCAGTTCCTAAAGGATCTGTTTGAGCAGACCGGCGGCACCCCGGTCGAAAGCTATGCGAACTTCGCCTACGCCGACCTCCACCGCGAAGCCGACCCGGTCTTCCAAGCCCTGCTGCGAAAAGGCGTGATCGTCCGCTCCGGAAAGCACGTCGGCCACCCCAACTTCCTCCGCGTTAGCGTGGGAACGATGGAAGAGCTCGAAGTCTTCGGGAACGAATACCGCGCCCTCTAAGCTGTCGCTGGAGCCGCACTCGGCTCCACCCGGCCATAGATCAGCAAGAACAGCGGCGACGCCATCAGCGTCGTCACAATCGCCATCACCACCATGATCGCAAAAAGCGTCGGCGTAATCACGCCCTGCTGAAGGCCGATATTCAAGATAATCAGCTCCATCAGTCCGCGCGCATTCATGAGAGTGCCAATCGTCCAGCTCTCTCGCCAAGGCTCGCCCGAAGCCCGGGCCGCCAACGCGCAAGCTACGCCCTTCCCGAAGATGGCGGCTAGACAAATTACAATCGTCACCGTCCAAAGCTCGGTTCCTGAAATCAAATTGATGTTCGTATTGAGCCCGCTGTAAACAAAGAAGAACGGCAACAAGAACGAAACCGTCATCGGTTCAAGCCGCTCGCGAATCGCCTCCGCATACCGCCCACGCGGCATCGCGCACCCGACCAAGAATGCGCCGAACACGGCATAAATCCCAATTGCATCTGTAAACCAGGCACCTGCCATCAGGATCAAGATGACCGTCGTCATCTGCCCCTGCGAAAACTTCCCCGTCTCATTTGTGGACACCGCCAGTCGGTTGAGCAACTTTTTCCCGAGCGTCAGCATCACCACGCCGAACAAAATTCCGCCGCCAATTGCGAGCCACGCGATGTTCATGTTGCCCTTGCTAAAGGCCAACACCATCGCCAGCAGACACCAAGCCGCCGCATCGTCCGTCGCCCCGGCGCCCAGCGCTAGCGTCCCCATCGAAGTCCGCGCGATTCCGCGCTCGTACAAAATCCGCGCGAGCATTGGGAATGCCGTAATGCACATCGCCGCCCCAAGGTAGATCGCTGCGTTTGTATCCGTGATCGCCGGCGCAAACAAGTCGGTCCGGTCGCGATACATGTAAGCAATGCCAAACCCGAGCGCAAACGGCGCGATGATCCCGGCAAGCGAAACCGATACTGCGCCACCAATCCGGTTCGAGATGAGCTTAATATCGAACTCTAGCCCGATCAAAAACATGTACAAAACGAGCCCGATCTGGGCAATGATGTACAGGATCGACATCGAAGGGTGAGAGCCCGCCAAACCTTCCAACTTGCGAGGGAACAAGTAGCCCTGAAGTTCCGGCATCGAGCGCCCCAGCACCGACGGCCCGAGCAGAACCCCGGTGACCATTTCCATCACCACCTGCGTTTGGCCAAGGTACTTCGAGCCAATCCAGCCGACGGCTTTGCAGGCCGCCAAAACGATCATTACCTGCAGCATAAACCGCAGCATCAAGTCTAAGTCCGTCATTGGATTCCCCCTGGCCCTGAGCATTATCACCCAATCGGCGCAACGCCGCCCGAACCATTTCGGTAGCATCATCCGAACATGAATCCGATCCGCGAGATCGAAATCCTGATTCGGGCCAAGTACCCGATTCTCTACGTGGTGAGCTGGGAGGAGCGTCGCGTCGAAGAAGCCTTGCAAAGAATCTGTAGCGGGCTGAATCGCACCGTCCACACTTGGTCGGTCACCCAAGGGATGCGCCCGCCCGTCTCGCGACCCGGAATGGCCACCCGCACCTCCGGCCTGCCCGGAGAACTAGAAGCTCTTGCCCAAGTCCACGAGGCCCCGGAATACACCGTCTTCCTTCTCCGCGACTTCCATCCGTACATGAAGGACTACCGGGTCGTGCGCCTCCTCCGCGACCTTGCTCTCCGGCTCCGCGGCCGCACCCAGACCCTGATCCTCACCGGCCCGACCCTCAACCTACCGTCGGACCTGGAAAAAGACGTCACCGTCATCGACTTCCCACTGCCCGATGTGGATGAAATTTCCGCCTGCCTCGAAAAAGTCATCAGCGCGGTCAAAGACAACGTCAACATCGATCCGAAACTCGAACCGCTTGAGCGAGAACTGCTAGTCAAATCCGCTCAAGGACTCACCCTCGACGAAATCGAAAGCACCTTCGCCCGCAGCCTCGTCGAGCGAAAGAAGTTTGATGTCGAAGTCGTCCTCGAAGAGAAAAAGCAGATCATTCGAAAGTCCGGAACGCTGGAGTACTACGCCCCAGAGGCGCACTTGAAAGATGTAGGCGGACTCGAGTTGCTGAAGGACTGGCTTGAAAAGCGCCAAACCAGCTTCACGGATAAAGCGCGCGATTTCGGCATCCCAGCACCCAAAGGCATCCTCCTCTTGGGCGTCCAAGGCTGTGGAAAATCCCTCACCGCAAAAGCCGTCGCTGCGCATTGGAACCTCCCGCTCCTCAAGCTCGACGTCGGCCGAATCTTCGGCTCCCTCGTCGGGCAAAGCGAAGAGAACATTCGCAAGGCGATCAAAACCGCCGAGTCCGTAGCGCCCTGCATCCTCTGGGCCGATGAACTCGAAAAAGGCTTCGCCGGCGTCAGCGGTGGAAACGTGAGCGACAGCGGCACCACCGCCCGCGTCTTTGCCACCTTCCTTACCTGGATGAGCGAAAAGACCAGTTCGGTGTTCCTCATCGCCACCGCCAACGACGTCTCCGCCCTCCCGCCGGAAATGCTCCGAAAGGGTCGCTTCGACGAAATCTTCTTCGTCGACTTGCCCGACAAGGACGAACGAGCCGAAATCTTCCGCATCCACCTCGCCAAGCGAAAGCGCGATCCGGGCAAGTTCAAACTAGGACCTCTCGCCGAAGCCACCGCCGGATTCAGCGGAGCCGAAATCGAGCAGGTGGTCGTTGGCGCCCTTCATTCCGCCTTCCATGTGGATAAGGAAGTCACCCAAAAGGACCTTCTTACCGAAGCGAAAAGCGTGGTGCCGCTGAGCGTTATGATGAGCGAGGAAATTGGCGATCTGCGCGAGTGGGCCCGGCTCCGAACCCGACCGGCCAGCAAGAACGACGACAACTAAGCCGTCCCAACTTAGAGCCCGTTGTATACGCAGACCTACTAGTATTTGAAAAAATGCTTGTAGGCAGGATGGAAACCCGGTAAATATAAGGGATGCTAATGGCAGTTCTGGGGCTCACGTCGAGCTTCGTTACAACGTGGTACGGACCCGCCGTCGCTGAATTCAAAATCGAATTCAGCGGCAACCCTTACGATCCCGCCGAAAACGACGTCCGGGTCAAGTTCACCGCACCGGACGGAAAGGCCGAAGAGCGACTAGCCTTCTACACGGGCAATGGTTCCTGGAAAGCCATCCTCGTTACCAAGACACCTGGAACTTACACGCCAACCCTGCTACGAAACGGCAAACCGAGCATTCAAGCTCCCACCACTCGAACCGTACAAGCCACCGAGTCCATCTCAAAAGGCTTTGTAAAGCGACGAGACACCGGCTTTATCTTCGACGACGGCAGCACCTACGTTCCGCTCGGCTTTAACCTAAGCTGGCAAAACGGCGACCTTCCGCCGATGACCGAGTCACTCAAGAAGATGGGCGAGAACGGCACCAACTGGACCCGAATTTGGGCCTGTCACTGGGACGGCAAGAACCCTTGGTGGCCGGTCGAAGGCACGGTCAAAGATGGCGAATTCAACCCGCCCGCGCTCGAAAAGTGGGACAGCCTGCTCAGCGCCTCTGCCACGCATGGTCAATACGCCCAGTTCGTACTGTTCCACCACGGTCAGTGGACCACCCGCGTGAACCCGAACTGGCAAGACAACCCTTGGAACACCGCAAAAGGCGGCTTCCTGAAGGATCCGGGCGATTTCTTCACGAATGCTGAGGCAAAGCGCCGCTCGAAAAACTGGCTGCGATATGCCGTAGCTCGCTACGGCCACTACTCCAGCGTCATGTGCTGGGAGCTCTTCAACGAAGTCGAATGGGTGGAAGCCCGTTACCAAGACCGGTGGCCGGACATCGCAACCTGGCACGGAGAAATGGCCGACTACCTACGTGGCATCGACCCTTACAACCACTTGGTCACCAGCAGCAGCGATCCCATTCCTGCCGTCGAAGACGCGTTTTACGCCAAGTTGGACTTCTATCAGCCGCACACCTATCCGGCCAATGTGCTCGCCGCGATCGGGAAGCGCAAGTTCCCAACCGACAAGCCCGGCTTCTTCGGCGAGTTCGGCCCACCCGATGGCCCGGACTACAAGCAGGGCGTTCGCGATGGCATCTATGCCGGTCTGTTAGCCGGTCACGCCGGGGCAGGGCAGTACTGGTACTGGGATCGAGTAGAGAAGGATAATTTGTATCCCATCTTCGCTCGCGCCGCTGCGTTCATGAAGGTGGCTGATTTTGGTAATCACCGCACTGCCGCGCCGGTCACAATCCGAACCATTTCCGGCCAAAACGTCGATCTCGTCTTCCGTCCCGGCATCGGTTGGGGCAAGTCGAAAACGGGAACGTTCAACCTTCCTGCCGAATGGGACAAAGAAGGCGAAGTCAGCTCGTACCTCATCGGCGCGACCGGCGGTAACAAGGCAATGTACGTGCCGCTCGAATTCAAATTCCGCCTTGCCGAACCTGGCAAGGCTCGCTTCCGCATCGCGAGCGCTTCCAAAGGCGGGGCGAATCTGCGAATTAGCGTCAATGGCGCGGAAGTCTACAAGCGGGACTTTCCTGCCGGAGAAAACGAAACTCGCGTTCCGGAACCCATCGAGTTCGCCGTGCCAAAAGGTGAGGTCAGCGTGAAGGTCGAAAACCTTGGCGCGGACTGGGTGAACTTCAGTTCCTTCAGCCTGCCCGGCCTTGCCGATTCCGCAAAAGCCCACGGCCTCAGCGAAGGCAGTTGGGCCTCCGTCCGCCTGCTAGCGAAACCCGGCTCAAAGGTCACCCTCAGCGGTTTGCCGCTGCTGGACGGCACCTACACCGTCCAGAGTCTCGACCTCGCCGCCACGGCCGAAAACACCTCGACCGTGACCGTGAAAAACGGTGCCGTAGAAATCCAACCAGCATATGCCGAAACGGGTCTCGTTTTCCGCAAATCAGGTTAGGTAATATCTTCATAGCGTTGCCGCATAGCTCAGTTGGTAGAGCAGCTGACTGTTAATCAGCTGGTCACAGGTTCGAGTCCTGTTGCGGCAGCCACCCTTTTCCCCTCAGCTCAGCCTGTCCAGGTCAGTTTTTCTGCGACAAGGCTCGGCATTGCAGGCTGGCAGGATCAAGACCGATCGGCCGAAGGATGGATTTCAGGTAGTGGAATTTATTTGCGTTAACTCTGCAAAATAAAGCATCTAGGCCATTCCGGGCAAAGTCAATAGAAAACGGAATAAGGCATATACTTCATCGTTTTTTGCACTTGAACAAAACCATTGCGTTTCCCTGAACGCATCGGCGAGAATCCCCCGTGCACTTGATCCTGCTTCCACTTATTGCGGGTCTTGCGGCTCCGGCTCCGTCCGGCCAAGATTCCCTTGCAAACCATCCAGATTTGAGGCTCGCGCTCTCCCAGTCTCAACGTCTCATCAAGTCCGATCGAGACGAGTTCTCCGGAGAACAGCCTGGTCGCTTTGTGTTCCGGGCTAATTCTGTTGGTCGAGTCACCGTTGCCGATGTCTCGGTTCGAACCGTTGCTTTCGGAAACGGAGATAGCTCCGTGCTCGCGGCGAAACCGAAGGCGAGCCTTGGCAAGGACAAAACTGGCTTCAGCAAGCTTTCCTTCGACCGCCCAGGCTTTTCGGAATGGTACGTAAACGAAGCTGCTGGCCTGCATCACTGGTTCAGAATCGACGAAAAACAAGGCACTGGCAATCTCTGGGTGAAGTTGGCCACAACCGGCGCGAAGCTGAAGCAAACCGGCCCTGACCGCATCGAGTTTAACGGCGCAAAAGACAATCTTTCCTATTCGGGCCTCAAAGTTTGGGATGCCACCGGAAAGAAACTGGCTTCCACAATGCAGCTACGGGGTCAAGAAATCGTAATCGGTGTCGAAGACCAAGATGCGGTGTATCCGGTAACCATCGACCCGACTTGGACAGAAGAAGCAATCCTCACCCCCGCCGAAAATCCAAACATTCAGCGGCTCTATGCGGGTGATTCCGTTTCGATCTCGGGTGATACGGCCGTAATCGGTGCATATTACTCAAGCGCAAACGGATTCGAAGGTGCAGGATGTGCGTACGTCTTCACTCGAAGTGGCTCGTCATGGACGCAGCAAGCAACTTTAGTAGCAAGTGACCCAGAACAATACGCATTCTTTGGGCATTCGGTGTCGATTGACCGCGATGTCATTGCGATTGGGTCTCCACTCTCCACGGCCAATGGTCAAGGGTATGCCGGAAAGGTCTACGTCTTTTCAAAGTCCGGCTCGACATGGACCCAGAGCGCTAGCTTTACCGGCGCGGATGTTCAGAACGGCTTCGGGTTTGGGATTTCGGTCAAGCTAGCCGGAAGATCACTTTTCGTTGGCGCTCCAAATGCGCCGGTGGAAGGTATATACTACGCCGGTAGGGTCTACGAATTTGCCGCAACCGAGGCAGGTTGGACGGAACAAACCCAGTTTGTTTCTCCAAACCTACAGAATTCCGGAAGTTTCGGCCGATCCATCGATGCTTCAGGAAATAGCTTGATTGTTGGTGCCCTTGAAGAGGGAGTCGACCGTGAAGGAAATGCCTATGTTTTCACCCGCAGCGAATCTGGTTGGGTATCAGAGACTCTTGTGCCGAGTGTTTCGCCGCTTTGGTTCGGGTTTGGCCACTTCGTAACGATTTCTGGAGACACCGCTTGCGTTACCGCTAGAAACGGCTTTGAGGGTTATGATGGCAAAGTCCTCATATTTCGGCGCGAAGGGGGGGCGTGGATCGAAAAAGCGATCCTGTCAAGCCCGGAGCCACAGGAATACTCGTACTTTGGCGAGTCTGTCGCGATTTCAAACAACTCGATCATTATCGGCCAGCCGTACTACCACGACCGCGATACTCCGTATTACGGAAGAGGCGGAGTACATACTTTCGAACCTGATGGCTCAGGCTGGAGTTACAACTCAACCTTGCTGCCAAGTGATCTTTCCATCTACGGATCGGGCTACATCCAATTCGGCCGTGCGTTGTCGGCCTCTGGGGACTCATTCATCGTCGGTGCGAACGTTAAGGACAGCAAAAAAGGTGGTGCCTATGTGTACCGCATGGAGGCAGCGCCGGTTCAGGCATACGTTTCCTTCCCAACCTCGGGCCTTGCTGGTGGCAAGCCGATTACCGGTACCGTTACCCTCGCCTCTGCTCAGTCCGCTGACCGAACGGTTGGACTTGAGAGTGACAACGCTGCTTTCTCCGTGCCTGCCACCGTTACCGTGCCAGCCGGCGCAACAACGGCAACCTTTGTTGCTCAGTCGTCTCAGGTTGGAACAGATGCCAATGTCACGGTCAGCACGACCGGAACCGGCGTCATCTCTGGATCCACGTCACTCACGATCCGATCGGTGCGTGTAGGATCGATCACTATTGCCCAAGACCAATTCTCTGAACATGGGTCTTCCTCCGTAACCGTTGCGCTTCAGTCGATCGCGCCTCCGGGTGGCTTGTTGGTCGCGTTGACCAATAGCAACCCATCCGCCATCTACTGCCCCGCGACCGTCCTCGTTCCCGAAGGGCAAAGCAAAGTATCGTTCTTCATCTTCGGCTCTGCCGTGAATGTCGCGACAACCGTCTCCATTGAAGCAACGCCGAGCTTTGGCGGAAAAGTCGACACGATCCAAGTTTTGCCACGTGGCACTTACTTAGCTTCTGTTAAAGTCTATGACTTCTTGGTTGGCGGCTCAAACCAATCAATTGTTGGCCTCACTGGCCGCGCTCCCGCAGGAGGCGTGACGGTGAATCTTGCGTCAAGTTCGCCTGATCTGATCGTGCCTTCCTCTGTTTTTATCCCAGAAGGCAGCGGCTCGATTGCTTTCCAAATCAGATCAAATAAGGTCGTTCGGGACGCAACCGTGACCGCGACGGCGCTGGGAACAACGGTGCGAAACACGGTTTCCTCCGTGTTCATCGGTATCGCTTCGATAACGGCATCGAACGCAACCGTGAACGTTGGGCAGTCCACAACCGTTACCGTCAACTTGAATACGATCACGCCTCAGCCAGTGACCATCGTGCTGACTCAGCAGTCGAACGGTATCGTTTCGATGCCAACCGAAATCGTGATTCCGGCAGGCAGTAGCACTGGCACGTTCACCGTGTCGGGAGTAGCTCGTGGCGCGACGAACGTCTACGGGCGGATTCTGAGCCAAGGTCTGAAGGGCCTGAAGATCACCGTCCTCAACCCATAGTCGCCCAGGTTGAAAAAGCACGACCCTGTGTTCGGGATTCATCCGAGCACAGGGTCTTTTCGTTTACCTTCTGACGAGGAAGCGGTTCCGCTGACCCCTCGCAAGACATCCACTTTCACACATGAGTCAGGTCTGAGATCTATTCAAACGTGTCAGGTGGCTGGCACAAATCGGATGGACTCGTCACACCGACGCATCGTCCGTAGCCCAATGACCGGCTTAACCGGTTACCGACTCCCAAGCCAGTTCCTGCAGCGCCTTCGCTTGCGCCGGACTCAAGTCAACCAGCGGCTGCCCCCAGATGTTCTTGACCGTCCCGGTGGCTCCGGCCGGTGACTTGCCGAGCAAGCTTGCGTACATCACGCAACCGATGTAGTAGCAACCGATCTTGTTCAGGTGAATGTCATCGGAGAGCGCCGCTTTGATGTTTTTGCCGAGCCAAGGGAGCTTGCCAGCTTCCAGTCGGTCGTAGAGCAATCCCATCGCGGTATGTCCCGGAACCAGGCGGATTGGAGCCCCTTTCGTGGATCGCGGATCGACGCTGGCATCGGCGGAGACCTTCGCGAAGAGTTGGCCATCCTGCTCGGTTCGCTTGCGCCAGGTCGGCAAGTCCGGAACGTCCTTCCACCACTCGCCGTTCTTGAATCCGACCCAAGTGGAGTACATGTAAACTTTCGCTTTGGGGTTTTGCTTGAGCGTAAGATTTCGCCAGTTGATCACATTTCCGACCGTGTCTTCCCACTTGATGCATTCCGCAATAGCCACGCGCTCCGTCAGGACCACCGCATCGAAGGGCGGATTGGCCCTCTGTAATTCGGCCCGCAGGTCGCCGTAAAGGTTCTCCGGATGCTTCTCGGCGCTGGCGCTCTTCTTCCAATTGTTGCTCAGCGGCGACCCGTTGATGATCTGCTCATAAACCACCACCGGCGTCCCCTTGCTGGCGGCAATCGATCGCAACATCTGCGGAATGTCGTGGTTGACCAAAGAATGTCCCACCATGCCAACCCGAAGCGGAGCAACCGTGCCCGACATGACTAACGCTAACGTTGCGCAAAGCATGTCTACTTAGATGCGCAAGCCGCCGGTTCGGTGTCACGACGCCCGTCGCGTAGCTAATCCGTCCGGTAGCTCACCCGTCTCGGGCGAGTTCGCACAGCCGAAACTTCGATTGCTTAGTCAGCCTTCGACTAGAACTTCCGAACCCCGCGCAAATCCGAACAAACCCGAACCCGGAAAGACGGTCATCCGACCCTCAACTCGTACAGCCGCGCCGCCCAGAACATCGCGATCGCACGCTTTGCTTTCCAGCCACATTCGTTATCCCGCGTTGAAACAAAAACGAGCCACGAAACCGAAGCTTCCGTCTCCAGACTCGTAAGGTTCTCCGCGATAGATCCGATGCGTTCGATTCCAACATCTTCGACCGCAAGACTACTGGTCAGTTCATCCACCAGATACTCGTCATCCGCGGCTGAGCGAGTCCGGGGAAGCAACTCAATCGCCGCCCTCGCAATGCTTGGAAACAGCAATCGAAAAACTTGCGGTGGGCACTCGAAAAGAGCTCGAGTTCCCATATTGCTGGCCGGACTGTCCCAGTCCAAACCTGCATGGCTAGCAAGGTCGGAGGCAACGCAATAGCCACAAGATTCGCTAATCATTGCCAAGTGTTCCAACGTCAACTCAGTTCGGAACGCCGTCTCGACGAGAGCCAGTACCGCCGCCGTCCTCTCGTCGTAATCAGAGTCGTACCAGGAAGGGATGTTATATTCTTGCGGCATGCGGCGAGTCCGTCTTTCCCGTTTTACCTATACGTCCAAGCTCCCGAATTCCCGAGCGAGTCCGAACAAACCCGAACGGATCCAAGACAACCGTGGTTGGCTGGAGAAGCTCAGACCAGGGACTATAATTTGCCATGACCGATCAGATGCTGTTACAGCTGGTGCTGGAGCGGCTCGGTAACGAGTTCGACATCCAAAAGGTCGTCCTATTCGGCTCCCGTGCCCGGGCAAGTTTCTCGCCGGACAGCGATTGGGATGTCCTTGTCGTGACAAACTCGGACCTCCCTTTTCTTCAGCGACAGGGGCTAGCGATGCGGAAAATGGGCCGCCGCGATTTCGCGCTCGACCTGCTCGTTTTCACCCCGGAAGAACTCAGTGAGGGCTGTAAATTGCCGGGCTCGGCGATCTATTGGGCAAACCAAGAGGGCCGGGTCCTGTATGCCAGATAAGTCGTCGCAAGCCTGGTTACACAAGGCGAAAGAAGATGAGTCGGTCGTCGCGCTCATTTCAGAGGCTGGTGGTCCCTACGGTATGGCTGCCTATCACGTCCAGCAAGCGGCGGAAAAGTATCTCAAGGCGGCGCTTGTCTCCGTCGATATCACCCCACCCCGATCGCATGACCTTGTCCAGCTACTCGGCCTTCTGCCGGCCGAACGAGTGTCCCATCGGGTCTTGGATGCAGCTGGAAGTTTGACCGTCTTCGCTTGGCTAACTCGGTATCCCGGCGGGCCTGAAATAGAGCTCGATGACTTGGTGAAGGCTCGTGAAGAATTTGAGATCATCAAAACTTGGGTTCTGACCGTCGTAACACCAAGCTGAAGCTATAAGCACGGGAACTGCGTTGGCACTCCTCTCCCGTTAATTGGGTGCCCTCAGCCGTGGGTGAGTCCGTCCAGCCGCAGTTCGGAAACGCAGGCGAGGACGCCTACGCTGCGAAGCCCGTCCCGTAGCTCACCCGTCCCGGGTGAGTTCGAGCAGCCGCCAACCGTAATTCCAGCTCAAACAAAAATTCTTGGTTGACTTTCCGCCGTCTCAGGACATTTAAGCTATGCGCAATCCGACCGCCACGCAGAGCCAAACAAGGCCAATCAAAGCCACGCAAAGCGCCCCCTCCGAACCTAAAACGCCCTGTAATTAATTAATTTTCCTGGGGGGGAACGTTAATTAATTCGGCCCTGGGCCATCACGAGTCGTAGGTAAATCACTCTGACCGACGCAACAAAATCAGCAAAGAGGGCGCCCCCAAAAGCGCCGAAACGATCCCAACGTTCACTTCCATCCCCGGCCGCTGCATGATTTCGCTTAGCGCCCGCTGACCAATCAAGTCGGCGATGAGCAAAACAATCGTCCCCAGTAGAGCTGATCCCGGAAGCGACACTCGCCAGTCGACGCCAAAAAGCCGTCGAGCCAAGTGTGGGGCAACCAGCCCGATGAAGCCAACAATGCCAACCGACCCAACCGCTGCCGCCGTCATCGCGGTCCCAACAAGCAGGATCTCTTTGGTCAGCCGCCGAACGTCCACGCCGAGCCGCTCCGCACTCGCCTCTCCTACCGCCAGCGCATTCAATCGCCGACTTCGAGAATACAAAAACGCTAACCCAATGACGAGAGTAGGGAAGAGCAGCCCAACTTTCGTCCAACTCGAATCCGATGTGTGCCCGAGCAAGAAGCCAAGAATCTGCGTCGTGTCATGCCCGGCCAACATGAGGATGAACGACAGCACCGCGCTAAGCAGGGCCGCCACGGTAACGCCCGCGAGCAAAAGGCTCTGGACATCGACAACTCGGTGCTTTCGCGCCAGACCGTAGACCAGGATCAGGGAGACCATGCCTCCGGCAAACCCCGCCGCTAACATGCCAACTCCGCCGAGCCAAGCACCGAAGCCAAAAATCAACGCCAGTGCACCACCGACCGCCGAACCAGAAGATACGCCGACGATGTACGGATCAGCTAACGGGTTTCGGAACAGAGCCTGGAACGCGCAACCTACGAGGCCTAGGATCGCACCGACCAGTGCCACCGTCAAACCGCGTGGCAATCGAATTTGCCAGACCACGTCGTTCAAAAAGTGGTCGCCCCGCGGGCCACGAAGAATCTGCGCTGCAATGGCGCCAATACCGTGGTTGCCAACGCTTCCGACGCGCACGTACACCAGCATCAGCAGGAATGTAACGACGGGAATGGCAACGAAGAGGAGTCTTGCCCGTTGCGATAGGGCGCGGGCGGTCACAAGGGGAATATACTCCGCAACAAGGTGAAAACCCTCGGCCTTTCTGCTCGCGCGGCCGCCCTGCGCCCCTCGCCAACCCTCGCGATTACCGCGAAAGCCAACTCCCTGCGTGCCGAAGGTAAAGATGTCATCTCCTTCGCTGCCGGAGAGCCTGACTTCAACACGCCCGATTCCATCTGTGAAGCTGCCATCGATGCCATCCACAAAGGCTTCACGAAATACACCCCAAGCGCCGGAACCAAGGATCTCAAAGACGCGATCGTTTCCAAACTGGCCACCGAAAACGGCCTGACCGTAGCCCCCGACCAAGTCGTCGTCAGCTGCGGCGCCAAGCATTCGCTGTACAACGTTATGCAGACGCTGCTAGAACCCGGCGATGAGGTCATCCTCCTCGCCCCGTACTGGATGACGTATGCAGAGCAAGTCAAGCTTGCGGAAGGCGTGCCGGTGGTTATCCATTGCGCTGCCGAAGCTGGCTTCGTGCCGACGTTCGACCAGCTCAAAGCGGCCATCTCACCGCGAACCAAAATGCTGGTCCTAAACTCGCCCAGCAACCCGACCGGTGCGGTCCTCCCTCGGGAAACCCTGAAGGAAATCGCCTCCCTGGCCCTCCGCCACGGCTTCTGGGTCGTCTCGGACGAAATCTATGAGCGACTCGTTTACGGCGTAACCCCGCAATGCTTCGCCTCGCTTGGCAAAGAAATCGCGGAGCAGACCATCACGATCGGCGGAGTCTCGAAGACCTACGCCATGACTGGATGGCGAATCGGATTCGCCGCCGGACCGAAATGGGTCGCCGCCGGCATGAGCCACCTGCAAGATCAGGTGACTTCTAACCCGACGTCGTTCGCCCAAGTCGGCGCTGCCGCCGCATTCCGCATGCCTGCTTCGTCCGTAGAAACCATGAGGGCCGAGTTTGAAGCGCGACGAGACATCATCCTCGCCGGACTTCGCGCGATCCCGGATGTAAAAGTCCCAACGCCCGAAGGCGCGTTCTACGCCTTCCCGGACTTCTCGGCCTATCTCAACCCAGAGATTCCCGACGACCTCGCCCTGGCAACCTACTTGCTGGACGAAGCCGAAGTCGCGGTGATCCCGGGCTCGGTGTTCGAAGGTCCCGGCCACCTGCGGCTGAGCTATGCCGCAAGCCGAGACAACATTCAGCGCGGTCTCGAAAGAATCGAAAAGGCGGTAAGCAAACTCCGCGCATGATCCCAAAGGCCGTTCCGCTCCGCAACGAAGCTTTATTCAAGCTGGCCATGCGCCACCGTTCTGCAACCAAAACGGTGGAGGAGAGCTACGAACGGCTGGAGTTCTTTGGCGACTCGGTACTGGGCATGATCATTGCCCAGTACCTCTATGAGCACCATCCGGACTGGGATCAGGGCCTGCTTTCAAAAGCCAAGTCCAGCATCGTCCAAGAAGCCCCGCTCGCCCAAGTAGCGGCGCGCCTTGGCTTTGACCAGTACATCGAACTCTCGGCCAGCGAAGAAGCCACCGGAGGCAAAACCCGCCCGTCTGTCCTCGCCGACGTCCTGGAAGCCGTCATCGGAGCGGTGTATCTGGAAAACGGCCTAGAAGTCGCGCGATGGTTCGTGCTGGAGCAAATGCACGAAGCCATCATGCGAATCCGCGGCGGCGACGTGAACCCCGACGACTTTAAGTCGAAGCTGCAAGAACAAGCTCAAGCCATCTGGCGCACGCAGCCGAACTATCGGGTGATCCAGGAAAGTGGCTTCTCTCATGACAAACGGTTCACCGTGCAAGCCCTGATTTACGATGAGGTCATCGGCGAAGGCACCGGCCGTTCAAAGAAGGAAGCCGAACAGTCCGCCGCCCAGGACGCTCTTGTCGTCATCGAGCGCCATCGTCAGCAACAAAACGAACCCGCTCGATCCGACGAAGTCGAGTTCTGATTAGGCCTTCGATGCGTTACGTGCTGCCTTTCTCTCCGCGGCATCAATCGCCGCTTGGGCCCGAGCACGCTCGTAGTCTGCGATGTACTTCTCGACCGTTGTCTCCTTGATAAGGCGTCCTACTACATCGAGCGCTAGATTTTCGAGCTTCTTAAATCGCACGCACGAGACTCCCATGTCCAGCTTTTTGCCGGTGGCAAGGTAATCCTCCTGGAATCGACGTGCTGCATCCGCGCCGCAAATCGTCAGGTACACCGCCATGTGCTGCTTCTGTGAGGCTAGGCTTGCGAACACCAATGGCATCTTCGGATCGCAGTGATAGCCCGCCGGATACAACTCATGTGGCACGTAGTAACCGATGTGTCCATACACCATGCCCTCAACGAACCCAGGATTGAGGTTTTCCAGAATCACTGCCCGAACTGCAGTTAGGGCGGATCGTCGATCGTCCGATAGCTCGGCCAGGTACTCCTCGGGCGTCGTCGCTGTACTGGTCATGCATAAAATTATAGTGTGATGTTTCTGTTCTGGGTACCGATTTTTGAGCTGGGCCGTTTGCTGAAATCTCTCCGACGTACTAAACTCCGACGGTGAACTCCGACCGATGTATTTCCCGACGAAAATTCTTAGCAACCACCGGAACGGTGGCCGTTGGTGCAGTTGCGCATAGCCTGGGGATGAAACCTCAGGAGCCGGTCATCTTGGGCTCGGGTGAGCATCGCTACGAGTGCGTCCACGACTGGCTCAAGGCGCCAGCGCATATCAAGTTTGGCGACACTCACGGCGTCGCACAAGATAGCCAGGGCCGCATCTACGTGGCGCACACCGTAAACGGTGCTAGCACGAGTTCCGATGCGATCTGTGTATTTGCTTCGAACGGTAACTTCGCCGGGTCCTGGGGGGCGCAGTTCCGCGGAGGCGCGCACGGGCTCGACATACGAAAGGAAGGCAATCGGGAGTACATCTACCACTGCGATGTCGCACACAACAAGGTTGTCAAAACGACCCTCGACGGTACGGTGATCTGGGAAAAGGGCCTGCCGAAGGAATCCGGAAAGTATCCGTCCGGTGGCGGGTTCACACCGACCAACGTTGCTTTTGCGCCAGATGGAGGCTTTTACATTGGTGATGGCTACGGTTCTAGTTGGATTCACCAATACGACAAAGATGCTAATTATGTCCGAAGCTTTGGCGGGCCTGGTAGCGCGGCCGGAATGACCAACTGTCCTCACGGACTTTGGCTAGACGAGCGCGGCTCTGAGCCGCTCCTCGCCGTCGCAGACCGGGGAAATCGCCGAATTCAGTACTTCGACCTAGACGGCAAGCACGTCAAGTTCGTGACCGATGGCGTCCGCATGCCGTGCCATTTCAGCATTCGTGGCAACGAGATGCTGTTCCCTGACTTGGAAAGCGTGGTCACGGTGCTTGATGAAGATAACAAAGTCATCGTCCATCTTGGTGACGGAAAGCCCTCGAATCTTCGAGATCGTCCGAGGGCGGATTTCATTCCGGGCAAGTTCATCCACCCGCACGACGCCATGTTCTTGGCGAACGGCGACATCTTGGTGGCCGAGTGGGTTCCAATCGGCCGAATTACTTTGCTCCGGAAGCTGAGCTAGACGAGCAGATCTTCCATCACTTCGCCGAAGACATCCGTCAAGCGGAAATCTCGGCCCTGATAGCGGTACGTGAGCTGGGTGTGATCGACACCCAGCACGTGCAGCATGGTCGCGTGGAGATCGTGAACGCTCACCGGATTTTCCGTGATGTTGTAGCCGTAATCGTCGGTTTGGCCCCACGACATACCGGGCTTGAATCCTCCACCGGCGACCCAGAGCGAGAACGCGCGCGGGTGGTGATCACGGCCGTAATTCGTCTGACTTGAGTTTCCTTGGGAGTACACGGTTCGTCCGAACTCGCCACCCCAGACCACAAGAGTGTCGTCCAACATCCCGCGCTGTTTCAGGTCCTTGATGAGGGCCGCGCTAGGCTGGTCGGTATCCATTGCCTGGCCGCGAATGGCACCCGGAAGGCTGTCGTGGTGGTCCCAGCCTCGGTGGAAGAGTTGCGTAAATCGAACGCCTCGTTCGGCTAATCGACGAGCTAGCAGGCAGTTGTAGGCAAACGTTCCCGGCTGCTTAACGTTCGGTCCGTACATTTCCAAGATGTTCGACGGCTCTTTGGAGATATCGAGCAAGTCAGGCACCGAGGTCTGCATACGGAAGGCCATTTCGTACTGCGAAATGCGAGTGTTGATCTCTGGGTCGCCGACCAGGGTGTGGCGAATTTTGTTCAACTGGCCGAGTTCGTCGAGCATTTCTCGACGCGTGCTGCGATCGACTCCTTCTGGATCGTTGAGATACAGAACCGCATCGCCTGCACTTCGGAAGCGGACCCCTTGGTGCTGGGTTGGCAAGAAGCCAGTGCCCCATAATCGATCGTAAAGCGGCTGGTCATCGCTTCGACCGGTACCGACCGAGGTTAGAACAACGTACGCCGGAAGGTTGTCGCACTCCGTGCCCAAGCCGTAGGCGAGCCACGAGCCGATGCTAGGGCGACCTGCCAACTGGTTTCCGGTTTGGAAGAACGTCACCGCGGGGTCATGGTTGATCGCGTCGGTGTGCATGGAGTTGATCATGCAGATGTCATCCGCAATGGTCGCCATGTGCGGCAGGATTTCGCTCATCCAAATGCGGGCTTTTCCGTGTTGGGCAAACTTGAACATGCTGCCGGTGACCGGAAACTTGGCCTGTCCCGAGGTCATTCCGGTCAGTCGCTGACCTTTTCGAATGCTGTCCGGAAGGTCTTCACCAAATCGCTTCTCTAGGCCCGGCTTGTAATCGAACAAGTCCAAGTGCGAAGGGGCACCGCTTTGGAACAGGTAGATCACCCGATTAGCTTTCGGCTTTGCGTTCGGGAACTTCTTGAGGCCACCGCTACGCTTTGGCCCCTGTTGCGGGGTTGCGGCATAGCCTTCTTTGCCAAACAAGCCCGCCAGCGCGGCAAGGCCAAGCCCAGAAGTCTTGATGAACATGCGCCGGTTGATGGCGTCTTGGAGGTGGAGAATCTTCTCGTCTTTCATTCTTTGGTCACAGCTTCGTCGAGGTTTAGGAGGGTGCTCGCGATGAGGGTGTAAGTAGCGACTTCGATGGGGTCTTGCCCTGGCACCGTGGGAAGGTAGCCAACTTTCAGTAGCTTGTCGGCATCCGAAGGTTTGGCTGTGAAACGCGCTCTTCGCTTTTGCACGGCGGCCTTAAGGACCGAGACTTCGGAGGCACTTGGTGTTCGAGAGAGAAGCGACTGGTACATCGAGGTGATTCGGGCGTCATCCGTGTTGGCTGAAGCCGAGATGGCTGCCTGGGCAAGGCCACGCGCTGCCTCAATGTACGTTTCATCGTTCATCAGAACGAGCGCCTGGAGTGGCGTGTTGGTGCGAGATCTGCGGACTCGGCACGTCTCGCGAGTGGGCACGTCAAACATCGTCATGTTTGGCGGCGCGGCTGTGCGCTTCCAGATGGTGTACAGACTGCGTCGGTGAAGACCCTCGCCGCTGTCTGGCTTGTAGTCGCGCAGGTTTCCGTAAGCACCAAACTCGTCCCACATTCCTTTCGGAGCGTACGGGCGAGCCGATGGTCCGCCGATTTTCTCTTTGAGTAAGTTGGCCGCAAAGAGAGATTGGTCTCGGAGGACTTCGGCTGGAAGTCGGAACCGGGCGCCTCGACCGTAGAGTTTGTTTGTCGGGTCCTTTGCGAGTTTAGCTGGGCTTACGGCGCTGGACTGTTGGTACGTCTTGCTCATGACCAAGGTCTTGACTGACGCCTTAAGGTCCCAGCCGGAATCGACAAACTTGACGGCGAGCCAGTCCAGCAGTTCTGGATGGCTTGGGAACTCGGCTCGGGTACCAAAGTCTTCGGAGGTTGGCACGATGCCTTGCCCGAAGAATCGCTCCCAGAGTCGGTTCACGGTTACTCGGGCCGTTAGCGGATTTTCCGGCGAGACAATCCACTTGGCGAGTCCAAGTCGGTTGTTCGGCACGCCCTTGGGCAGCGGAGGCAAGGCTTTTGGCGTGCCCATTCCTACCACCGCGCCACGCTTATCATAGAGACCTCGTTCGAGGACATACGCTGGCCTTGGCTTTGGCATTTCTTCCATCACCATGACGGTTGGCACGGCCATTTCAACCTGCGACAGCTGCTGTGCGGTGGCGGTTTGCTTTGCCTCTAGCTCTGGAAACTCTGGAACGTGCTTCCGGGCATAGAACTTCGCAAGCTCGGCGGACTGGGCCGGTGTTCGCTTGTCGGCAGGAACATCGATCAGCGGTTTGATCGGGTCCTGGTCTGCAAGGGCGATGACCTCAGCCGCATTGAGAACTCGGGAGTACAGGTTGAACCCATCCACCTTTCCGGTGAACATGTTTCCGCCGGTCCGGCGACCGACGGACAAGTTTGACTTGACTCGAATCGATTCGGTCAGTCGGTCAACTTCGGTTTCGGTTTCCACCTTCGCTCCGTTAACGTACATCTGAATGCCTGCGGCTTTACTCGAGCCATCGATGGTTACCGCGATGTGCATCCACTTGTTCTCTGGAAACGCGGACTTTGCCCGGACCTTGATGGCGTTCTCTGGCCACCGGCTAATAAGGTGAACCATCGGCCGACCACCATCCATGAACAAATCCCAGCCGCGGAAATTTTCGCTGACGTTTAGTTTCGAGATTGGCGCGCCACCGCTTTGTGGGAAGACCCAAGCCGCAAAGCTGAATGCCTGATCTCGCTCGAAGTCGCCCGCATTTTCGATCTCGAGATAATTCTCGTTCGTGGTAACGACCGCTCCGGTTGAGCGACCCGGTTCAAAAACGGGTTTTCCGAAGGCTTTATGGTTTGAGGCAGGGGTGAGCGGGGCATTGAACTGTCGGCCCTCCGCGAGAGTTGCGGGAGGCTTTGGAGCTTCGTAGTTCCAAGTCTTCGCTACCGGAACATTCGCGTCTACAATCCGCCCCAATTGCATTTCGATCAAGCCGCGCTCGGTTTGAAGCTTCTCAAGCATCGCGGTTTGTTCCGGGCTCGGGGCTTTGATGAACGGTGGGTGGTTGACCGGTCGCTCTTCGCCGGTGCCCGACTCTGGAACGTTGTTGAAGTACGCAAAAAGACTGTAGAACTCCTTCTGGCTAATCGGATCGTACTTATGGTCGTGGCAGCGCGCACAGCCCGTGCTCAGTCCGAGCCAGACGGTTGACGTCGTCTCTACGCGGTCGATGACCGTTTCAACCCGCCACTCTTCGGCGATGACTCCACCTTCGGTGTTGATGCGGTGGTTTCGGTTGAATCCCGTTGCAATGATCTGTTCTTGGGTCCGGTTCGGTAGCAGGTCGCCGGCAAGTTGCTCGACCGTGAACTGGTCGTAAGGCATGTTTGCGTTGAACGCATTGATGACGTAGTCTCGCCATCTCCACTGGTATCGCTCGTAATCGGCTTGGTATCCGTTCGAGTCGGCATAGCGGGCGTAGTCGACCCAATCCATGGCCATGCGCTCGCCGTAGCGTGGGGAAGCGAGTAAGCGGTCCACAACCTTTTCGTAGGCGTTGGTAGATTTGTCGGCAAGAAAGGCAGTCTGTTCCTCAAGGGTCGGCGGAAGCCCCGTGAGATCGAGCGTTACTCGCCGCAGAAGGGTTGCTTTGTCGGCTTGCGGATTTGGAGTGAGCTTCTTTTCCTCGAGTCGCTTGAGGATGAAATTGTCAACTGGATTCTGCGGCCAAGCGATGTTTTGAACTTTCGGCACAGCCGGGAGGGTTGGTTTGAGAAAAGCCCAGTGTTCTTTATATTCGGCGCCTTGCTGAATCCAGAGCTTGAGCAGGAATTTTTCCTCGCCGGTCAGCGCTTTGTTGCTGCTGGCCGGAGGCATAACAATCCCGGAATCCGTCGCCGCATGGATACGCTTCAGGAGGGTGCTTGAGGCGGTGTTGCCGGGCACAATTGCGAATCGTCCCGACTTAAGTTTTGCAGTGGCCCCAGCGCGCGTGTCGAGGCGAAGTCCGGCCATGACGGCGCTTTTATCGTTGCCGTGGCAGGAGAGACATTTGTTCGCCAAAATTGGCCGAATGTCCCGGTTGAAGTCCACTTTTTGGACCGGCGCGGCGGCCCTCACGTGCTTCGGCGCTTGACCGACTGCGAACGCCAAGATCGCCACGTTGGCGACACAGAAAATTACGGGAAATGTTCTCATGCGAAGACATCTGTAAGTTAGCAGGAAACTCGGAAAGTCGGAAGCCCGAGAAGTCGCTTGTGACGAAAATTGCCACTTTCAGAATGTCAAGGCAGTGTCAAGAATGACCTGAGTCGGGAATCCCCTTTTGAACCGACTCGCGCCGAGGGGCGTGAGAGAATCTTTCTCCGGGGACCACCGGCCCCCGGAGAGGTCGATTACTAGCCGAACGGCTCTATCACGGCTGACAAGGTAGTTCCGTTGTACGTGACCCGGATTCGGCTGGTGCCGACTTGTATTGCCTGAGCCTGGACCAAGGTGATGCTCAAATTGCTGGTCGCTAGAGTCGCGCCCGGTCTTGAGGCGACATACTGGACGGTCACGGCGCCGGACGCACTGTAGAAAACTTGGCTCGTACCGCCGACGACCTTTGTCTGACCGGCGGAAAATCGATTTGCGGTGGTTTCGGCTTGACTCGATTCTCGGATGTGTAAGTCTTCGCCCGCTCCGCCGTACGCTCCGGTGAAATTGAGTGGCCCAACCACTTGATAGCTCTGTTCGTTGTCATTATCGCAGTTACCGCCACAGGCGAGGACGGAAAGGACGGCGCAAGCCATCAGGGTGTTCTAAATCATTGAGGAACGGAATGGCAATTTCATGAAATCTCCCAGAAGAAGATAGGCCCATGGCAGGGAAATGTCAATGAGCCGCAATCTGAGCCATTTTTCTCGGACGCTCGTATACGAGTTATGTTTGCTCTTTTCGTCGCCCAAACTGCGCTCGATGCTAAGGTCACCGACCTGAAAGACGGTTTCGTGAAAGTCGTCACCCCAGCCTATTCACTTGAGGTTCCCAAAGGGTGGGAAGTTTCGAAGGAGACTCCTTTCGGCCAGCGTGAGTTCGACGGTCCGAAAGGAAAGATGACCGCCATGACCGCAAACGCAGGTCCAAAGCCGGACTGGGACCAGCTCTACAAGACGTCGATGTTCTTCATCATGCGAGAGAAGAAGGGAACGGCCACGCCTTACAAACTCGGCAAAACGGATCAGGGCTATAACACCTGCAGCTTCACCATCAGCGACGAGAGCGGGTTTGCGGATCGACGCTATGTGTTGCTCCACAGTCCGAAGGGGCCGGTCTTGGCGCTGAGCGTGAAGATTCCGAGCAAGACCGAAGAAAAGCAGCTTCAGGCCGCTTTCGATCGAATGGTAAAGACCGCTCGATTTGCTAGTAACTAAGGATCTCTAACCCGGGCACGCGCTCAAACTCCCTCACATTTCGAGTGAGGATCGGCAAGCCGTGCTCAAGGCAGGTAGCGGCAATCCAAAGGTCATTCGGGCCGATCAGGTTGCCGCTGCGCTTGAGTCGGTTCCAGACGCGGGCGTATAGTTGAAGCGTGTCGGATGTCACTGGCTTGACCACGAACTCGGCAAGGACACGCATGCCATGTTCTGGAACGGCATCGAAGCCGATGAGGAATTCCGCTGCCGCTACAAAACTGAGCTCTAATTGTAGATCTGGATACCGGTCTTGCAATCGTTCTGCAGCGGCGTTTTGCCTTTGAAGATCGATGAGAACGCAGGTGTCCGCAATTGCTCTATCCATAGCTTTCGCCTCCAGAACTACTCGGCCCAAGCGTCTCGAGCCGGTGCTCCAGACTCTCTTGCTTCTTCGATTTTTGCGACGTCCTCGTCGGTTAGGATTCCGCTCTTCAGCTCACCGGCATCGTAAAGGGCTCGAATTTCGCGCACCGTTCTTGCCCGTTTTGGAACGGTTCTGCGGATGACCTCCGAGAAGGACTCCGACGGACTGACCTTGAGCTCTTTTAGAAGCTCATAAACATCGACCTCAATGGATATGGTTTTCGTTGCCATGCATGAATCATACACGAAAGCTCCAGATTTTTCAACCTCGTACCTAAAGTCCCCGGTATAATTTCAGTCGTTCTTGAAAACTTATGGACCAGTCAAAAATCGACCAGTCTAATATGGATCAGTCCCGGATCCGAAACTTCTGCATCATCGCGCACATTGATCACGGCAAATCTACGCTCGCCGACCGATTGATTGAGCGTTGCGGTGCCATTCGTGGGACAGCTCAAGAACAGATGCTGGATAGCATGGATATCGAGCGAGAGCGCGGCATCACGATCAAGATGGCGGCGGTCCGATTGCTCTACAAGGCCAAGGATGGAATCACCTACCAGCTGAACTTGATTGACACGCCGGGGCATGTCGATTTTACGTACGAAGTCTCGCGCGCGCTTGCTGCTTGCGAGGGCGCACTCTTGGTGGTGGATGCCAGCCAGGGTGTGGAGGCGCAAACCATCGCTAATGCAAGCATGGCGATGAACCAGAACCTCGAGATCATTCCGGTGATCAACAAGATCGACCTGCCACATGCCGACATCGAGCGAGCACGAGAAGAAATCGAAAGCGCGGTAGCGATTGACGCGACGGATGCGATTCCATGTTCCGCGAAAGCCGGCATCGGGATCGACGAGATTCTAGAAGCCGTCGTCGCCCGTGTGCCCCAGCCGAAAGGCGATCCTTCCGCTCCGCTGCGCGCGCTGATTTACGACTCTCACTTCGATGCCTACCAGGGCGCCGTTGCCTACATTCGAATTACGGATGGCAGCGTTAAGAAGGGAGACAAGATTCAGATGATGGCGACGGGATCGAAGTTTGATATCGATTCCACCGGGCACTTCGGTCCCGCGCTTACGGTTGACGATGGTTTGGCGTGTGGGGAAGTTGGCTTCTTGACCGCGGCTATGAAGAGCATCGGCGACGCCCGCGTTGGTGACACGGTAACTAACGCGGTGGAACCGGCGACCGACGCCTTGCCCGGCTATCGCCAAGCCCTCAGCATGGTCTTCTGTGGCTTGTATCCAAGCGACGGCGATCAATACGAAGACCTTCGCGACGCGATCGATAAGTTGCGATTGAACGACGCGGCGTTGCAGTTCGAACCTGAAACCTCCGCTGCGTTGGGCTTCGGATTCCGGTGCGGATTCCTTGGCCTGCTCCACATGGAAATCGCCCGAGAGCGGCTTGAGCGAGAGTTTGGCCTCGACCTAATCCTCACGGCGCCTTCGGTGGACTACCGATTGACGATGAAGAGCCAGGAGATTTTGCAAATCTCGAACCCCGCAGAATGGCCGGATCCAAACCTCATCGAGATGGTGGAAGAGCCCACGGTCACGGCGACGATCATGGTGCCAAATGATTACGTTGGCGCGGTCATGACCCTTTGCCAAGAGCGACGAGGCACTTACGTTCGAACGGAGTATCCGACCCCGCAGCGAGTGATCTTGCACTACGTGCTTCCGCTGGGCGAAATCCTGCTGGACTTCTTCGACAAACTCAAGAGCTCAACCCGAGGCTACGCCTCGTTCGACTACGATCTCAGCGAGTACGTCCACAGTAGTTTGGTGAAGGTAGACATCCTGCTAAACGGCGATCCGGTCGACGCGCTTTCGTTTATCGTTCACAAGGAGTTTGCCTACAACCGTGGCCGGGGAATGGTCGAACGACTGAAGGAAGTCGTTCCGCGCCAGCAATACGAAGTGCGCGTTCAGGCCGCCATCGGAGCAAAGGTCATCTCCGCCGACACCATCAAGCCGTTCCGAAAGAACGTTATCGCTAAGTGCTACGGCGGCGACATCACCCGAAAGCGCAAGCTGCTTGAGAAGCAAAAGGAAGGAAAGAAGCGAATGAAGCAGATCGGAAGTATCGAACTGCCTCAGGAAGCCTTCCTCAGCGTTCTCAGGGTTGCGGACTAAGCTCGACAACGAGCCGAACCGAGCCAAGCTGGATTTCGTCATCTGGCCGGACCAGCGTTCGCATGTTTGGAACGAGCTTGGCTCCGCTCAAAACGGTGCCGTTTGAACTACCCGTGTCCGTGATGAAAACCCCGTCGTCGGCGAGCTCAATGGTGCCGTGCTTTCCACTCACGTATGGATCAGGAATGCAGAGATCATTGTCGGCTTTGCGACCGAATGTGTTGACGCCCTGCTTGAGCGGCAGGTCGTAGTCGCCGCCTTTGAGTCGGCCTGGGGTGACGTCTTTCTTGGGTGCGGCCGTGATGGTAGCGGTTTTGTTGCTGGCGAAAACCTGAGTGGTGTTACCGCCCTTTGCTCCCGGAAGCTGGAGTTGAAGCTCCAACCCGCCGAAGCTGAGCTTCTCTCCGCCTGTGAGCGTTTGCGATTGTCCGGCAGCGAGAGCGGTGCCGTTGACTTTGGTGCCGTTCGTGGAGCCGAGGTCTTCTACGGAAAGGACTTCCTTGGCGTCGAAAGTGATTTGCGCATGGCGGCGCGAGACTCGGGCGTCGGGGAGTTGGATATCAGCTTCGCGTCCGACGACGTTCGTTCCGGGGCGGATGACGTGCTCGCGGCCGTTGCTGTCGATCAGCATCGGCAACTGAATGGCCGGGGCTCCAAAGGCATCACCGGGAAGCGCGCGGTCGAAAATGAGGCCACATTCGACGCAGAACATCACGCCGGTAGGGTTGAACGTTTTGCAGACTGGGCACTGGACCGGCTTGATGGTCTGCGTCGCGTTGAGGCTCGGAGCCGAACCCATCATTGTCTTGTTTGGATCGGCGACCGGCGGCGCGCCCATCTGGGTGCGGTTCAGGTCTCCGGAAAGGATCTGGGTGCGGTTTAGGTCGGCCATGCGCTCTCAACATTGGACGGTTCCAGCCGCCTGGTTCGTTTTACTCGGAATCGCGAAGCGGCATTATGTCGTTTGAGCTAGCCAGTCCATGATTTGTTTCTCCAGGGCTGGATTGGGGTCAGAAGTGGCAATCGCCACATCAGCCCAGCACAGTAGATCGCTGAGAGTTTTGGTTTCGAGGAACGCATCAAGCGAGCCGGATCTCCACAACACGTTGATCGCTTCAATCGGACTTTGCCCAGCGAGGAGTCCCCTTTGGATCCAAATTCTCGCAAGCTCTTCAGCTGGGCTCTTGGCGGAAATGATTCCAAGCTTGGACACCATATTTGCGAGGATTGGCTGGGAGGTTTCCCAATTTTGGTCATCGGCAATGGCAAGGTCCAGTATTTCAGGATCGGTGTATCCCCTTAGGAGCAACTCCTCTGCGAGTTCGCGGACCATCTCACGGTCGCCGTTGTTGAGCCGAACCATCAGGCATAGCTCATAGAAGTGCTCTTCGGTCACGGGAAAAGCATACGACAGTCTTGACTTTTTTAGGGCATACCGGGAGAATAAAGCTTCGTCATGAACCGCTACGCCGCCACCGCTTCTTGGTAGTCAATCCGGACTCGATCTTCGAGTCTCGGCGGTGTTCCTATTCTGGCCCTTCTGGCCACGTTCATGATGCGCAATTTAACCCAGCTAATCAATAACTGCTTGTCATCGTATCCGACACTTATTCCGTATAAGCTCAGTCAGGAAATTCACGACTACTTTCAAGGGTTCTATATTCTAGAATCCGACGATTCAGACTTTGATCTCCACGAATTTGTGCTTGCAGGTAAGGCGTTTGCTTCACCTGCGGCAGAAATGCATACTGTCGTTTTGGCTAACTGGACCGACGAAGATTCACCCGTGTGGTCTTCTTCACCGGTTGGACTATTCGACGTCACTTGGCGGGGGCAGAGTCTTAGAGTTCTCCTTGTCCTCTATGGAGAGTATCAAACCCGACGCGTCATCATTGCGGAGAACGCAAAGCTCGCACACGACTTCTTCCACGAAGTTTGTTTGCTTGGCTATACCGCTCGGGCCGAAATCTTGGTCCATTCAAATGGAGTTTTTGCTACCGACGAAAAACTTTACGAGCAGATTCGATTATCTAGACTCGACGATTTGACGTTGAGTGTAGAAATGCGAAACGAGATTGAGGAGAATATTCTCAACTTCTTTACGTCCGAAGATGTGTACAACCGATACAAAGTGCCCTGGAAGCGCGGCGTATTGCTAACGGGTCCTCCCGGAAACGGCAAGACGCAAACGATTAAGGCAGTTATCGCACAAACGAAGCTGCCCTGTATCTACGTTCGAAACTTTCAGTCCCAGCGGCAAACAGCTTCGGTGGGCATCTCGAAGGTGTTCAAACGAGCCCGGGAACTTGCGCCTTGCATCCTGGTGATGGAAGATTTGGACAGCCTGATTGACCGATCGTGTTTGTCCTTCTTGTTGAACGAGCTAGATGGATTTGCCGAGAACCGGGGTGTTTTGATCCTCGCAACTTCGAACTACCCAGAAAAGCTGGACCCTGCCCTCACGGAACGACCGAGTCGGTTTGATCGAAAGATCAAGTTTGATCTGCCTGGTCCCGAGGAACGATTCGAGTTCCTTCGCACTCGATCGGCGTTGCATCCGGAAGAAATGGCACTCGATGATCGGGAGTTGTTCGAAATCGCTCAACTCACGGAAGGGTTTACCTTCGCCTACCTTAAGGAGCTTGATCTTTCGGCAACGATGCGGTTTAGTCGTGCACCGATGGAATCGGCGTTTGGGCAGTGCTTACGGGAACTTGTTAAGCCACTGAAGTCGCAGATGAAAACGGACCAGAAGATCCCGGTTGCTACGACCAACGTAGACTGAAAGAGAACTGGGTTGCAAGGAAATCCTTGCAACCCAGTTCTCAGCGATTAACCTACGCTGCCTTCCAGACTTACGCCCAGAAGCTTTTGCGCTTCGACCGCGAACTCCATCGGCAGTTCTCGGAAGACTTCCTTGCAGAAACCGCTAACGATCATGTTGACCGCGTCCTCAGTTGGGATACCGCGCTGATTGCAGTAGAAGATTTGGTCGTAGCCAATCTTCGAAGTTGAAGCTTCGTGCTCCACCGTCGCGGTAGGGTTCTTCACTTCGATGTAGGGGAAGGTGTGCGCTCCGCATCGGTCGCCCATGAGCATCGAGTCGCACTGGGAATAGTTTCGTGCACCTTCCGCACCTGGGTTGATCTTAACCAAGCCGCGGTATGTGTTTTGGCCGTTTCCTGCCGAGATGCCCTTCGATACGATCGTCGACTTCGTGCGCTTGCCGATGTGAATCATCTTCGTACCGGTGTCGGCTTGTTGCTTACCGGCGGTGAGAGCAACGCTGTAGAACTCGCCTACGCTATCGTCTCCCTGCAAAATGACGCTCGGGTACTTCCAGGTGATCGCGGAGCCAGTCTCGACCTGGGTCCAGGTGACCTTGCTTCGCTTACCGATGGCGCGCGCACGCTTGGTGACGAAGTTGTAGATTCCGCCAACACCGGTCTTCGGGTCTCCCGGGTACCAGTTTTGGACGGTGCTGTACTTGATGGTCGAATCGTCGCCCACCGCGACCAGTTCCACGACGGCTGCGTGAAGCTGATTCTCGTCTCGTTGAGGAGCCGTGCAACCTTCGAGGTAGCTGACGTAAGCGCCTTCTTCTGCGACGATCAGCGTGCGCTCGAACTGACCCGTGTTTTCCGCATTGATGCGGAAGTAAGTCGACAGCTCCATCGGGCACCGAACGCCTTTGGGGATGTAAACAAATGAGCCATCCGAGAAGACCGCCGAGTTGAGCGTCGCGTAGTAGTTATCGCTGTACGGCACAACGCTGCCGAGATACTTCTGCACCAGTTCTGGGTGCTCCTTGACCGCCTCGCTGATGCTGCAGAAGATAACGCCGTGCTTTCGAAGCTCTTCTTTGAAGGTGGTGACGACGGAGACGGAGTCGAAGACGGCATCAACTGCAACGTTTCCAGACATCCGGGCTAGAGATTCGGCTGGAGTTGGAGCGGCGCCCTTAACGTTGAGCAGAACCTTTTGCTCTTCGACCGGGATTCCGAGCTTGCGGAATGTTTCGAGAAGCTGCGGGTCAGCATCTTCGAGCGAGTCCAATACCGGCTTCAGCTTCGGCGCGGAGTAGTAGCTAATCGCCTGAAGGTCAGTCTCGGTGTAGCTGACATTTGGCCACTTCGGTGCCCTCATGGTCTTGAAGTGCTCATACGCCTTGAGTCGCCAGGCGAGGAGCCACTCTGGCTCTTCTTTGATGGCTGACAGTCGTCGGATGACTTCTTCGTTCAGTCCGGGCTCGAAAGTATCACTTTCGATGTCCGTGCTCCAACCGTGTTCATATTCTCGGTTGGCAAATTGTTCAAGAAGGGCCGTGCTTTCGTCGAGTACTTGTTCGCTCATATAAGTTTCCAGAAGCACCCACCCGGGAGACCCGGCATCGTGCGTCCTGATTCCTTTCTACGTACAGTTTGACAGACTCGGCGGGTTGATCTAGCCATTCTTTTTCGGAAAACTCCAGGCCCATAATTCAGCATGAGACTGACTACCCGACGAGAAGTTTATCGAAACAAGTGGCTAACCCTGTTTGAAGATCAAATCGAGCGGTCCAACGGAGCCGCAGGAATTTACGCTTGGATCGACAAGCCACCGTTTGCCGTCGTCATCCCTTTTGATGGCACGCATGTGACGATGATTCGACAGTTTCGGTACCCGAATCAGCGGCGGTCGTGGGAGTTTCCTAGCGGCGCGGTGGAAGGGAAGCCGGAGCTATCCGCGGAGGAAATTGCTCGCCAAGAATTGCGCGAAGAAACCGGGCTGTTGGCGGGGCGTATGACGGCTTTAGGAAAGCTCGCGGTTGCGCCTGGGTTCAGCAACCAAGAGTTCACGGTGTTCCTCGCCGAGGAGCTCGAGCAGACTGCGGTTGAACTCGAAGAAGAGGAAGCTGACTTGACGCTTGGAACCTTCACCCAAGAGCAAGTGCGCCAGATGTGTCTTTCTGGAGAAATTACCGACTCACCCACCGTCACGGCGATGTATTTCTGGCAGAACTCTTGACCTATGGATGTAGAAGCTACAATACTATTGGCTAGGCCACGTGAGTCTGAAATGAAACCAGTCCCCGTTTACTCAAAGATCAAGCAGGAGCTCAAGGATCTCATGGATCAAGGGATGTATGAGGCGGGAGACAAATTTCTGACCGAGAGAGACGTTGCCGCCAAGTTCAGTACCAGTAGAATTACGGCAAATAAGGTTCTCAGCGCGCTCGTTGCCGAAGGCGTACTGGAGTATCGGCTCGGAGTGGGCACGTTCGTTCGACCACGGACCATCGACTACGACCTGAAATCGCTGACAAGTTTTACTGCCCAGTGCCTTCGGGCTGGAAAGGAACCGGGGACCGTTGTTTTGGAATTTACGTCCGGCAAGGCCACCGAGTTCAGTGCAGACGTCATTGAGAACTTACACTGCGGAAAACTAGATCGAATTTACCGAATGGTGCGAGTTCGCACTGCCGATGGAGTTCCGGTGATCTACGAAGAGCGCTTCTTACTCGCCGGATTTTGTCCAGGATTGAAGATTCAGGACGTCAACGGCTCACTTTTCAGCACGCTAGAAGAAAGGTTCGGATTTTCGTTGTACGGTTCTGAAGAGATGATCACAGCCGTGGTCGCCCCCGCAGACGTGGCTAAGGCACTGGAAATGGCAGAGCCGTCAGCGGTGCTCGAAGTGAAGGCGGTTGGATTTATCGATGCGGAAACGCGTCTATGGTACGAAGTAACGCGGTACCACCCCGAGCACTACGCCTTTTTTAACTGGCTCGGTCCGCTGCGCCGCACCCAGCCTGCGGAAGGGGCACTTCGGTAACGCGCTTCGCCATCATCCAAGTTAAACTTGGTCTACGGCCCTGCCCTCGGCACCTGCAAGGAAAGACCCAATGTGGAATTACTCTGACATCGCGAAAATGATCGATCACTCGTTGCTCAACCCAACGCTTACCTACTCAGACTTGGTCGCGGGTTGCCGACAGGCGGTCGCCTACGATGTAGCGAGCGTTTGCATCATGCCGTACGCCGTCTCGCTCTGCAGCGAAATCCTGCAGGAGTCGGAAGTCAAAGTCAGCACCACGATCGGTTTCCCGCACGGCGGACATACCGCGGCTGCCAAAGCCTTCGAAGCGAATCGCGCGATCGATGACGGCGCGCAAGAACTCGATATGGTTGTAAACGTCAGTCGAGTGAAGAGTGCGCAGTGGGTGGATGTGCAAGACGACATTCGCGCCGTGATAGATGTCGCCCACGGCCGGAGCCAGAAAGTCAAAGTGATCTTCGAGAACGCCTACCTTACCGATGACGAGAAGATCCGCCTTTGTGAGATTTGCGGTGAGTTGAATGCCGACTGGGTGAAGACGAGCACCGGCTACGCCCCGACCGGTGCCACCCTCGAGGACCTGGTGCTCATGCGTAAGCACAGTCCCGAACATGTCCAAGTAAAGGCAGCCGGAGGAGTCCGTGACCTCGATCGAATCCTAGAAGTGCGCGCGATCGGGGTGACTCGAGTCGGCGCTAGCGCAACGGCGAAAGTGCTCGACGAGGCGCGCGCACGATTGGGTCTAGAACCGATTGAAGCTAAGGCGCCGGAAGTTGTGGGCTACTAGGCTTACGCCAAAGGAACGCGAATCCAACAATCCCCATGAACGTGCTGGCCGCAATGGTGGCCAGCTTCGCGGAATTGTGCGCCTCTGGATCCTTAAAGGCCAGTTCAGCCACAAACAGGCTCATCGTAAATCCAATTCCGCATAGAATGCCAACCCCCGCGATGTGGCGCATGGTAATTCCGTCGGGCAGCCCGGCGATTTTTGTTCGAACCGCCAACCAACTTGCACCGAGAATGCCTACCGGCTTTCCGACGATCAATCCGGCCAAAACACCGATGCTTACGGGACCTCCGAGACCAGCGCCGCCGGTAAGAAGTACGCCGGCATTTGCCAAAGCGAAGACGGGCACCACAATGTAAGTGATATAGGGACTCAGAATGTCCTCCATCCGCTCGAGCGGCATTTGGACATCCGTCGCAAGTCGCCCGATCTCACGTACGGCAAGCTGTCGGTCAGGTGTCATCTCGTGTGGATCTGCCGCCGCCGGGCAGTCTTCAAAGGCTTGTAACGCGGAGTTCGTTTCGGACGCGTACTCAACCGGATCAATGAACGTTCGGATCGGTAGGAACATCGCGAGCAAAACGCCGGCGACCGTTGCATGGACTCCAGACCAAAGCGTAAACAGCCAAAGCGGCACGCCCACAACGGAGTAAGCCGCGAGGGACTTCACGTTTAGCCGGTTCATTCCGTACAGAACGATGAGGCACGCGGCCATCCCAACCAACATCGAAACGTTGATCTGAGCGGTGTAAAAAATTGCGATCACCAGAACGGCACCAAGGTCATCGACAATGGCGATGGCGGCAAGCAGAATCTTCAGCGCGACCGGTACGCGAGTTCCAACTAGGGCCAGAACACCAAGGGAGAACGCGATGTCGGTCGCCATCGGCACTCCGGTTCCGCGCATGTTCCCACCATTTAGGTTGATTGCCGCATAGATTCCAGCCGGGATCACCATGCCGCCAATTGCGGCAACGATGGGCAAAGTGGCTTTCGCGCGAGAACTGAGTTCTCCTACAAGGAACTCGCGCTTGATCTCGAGTCCCATCAGCAAGAAGAAGAGGGCCATGAGGCCATCGTTGATCCAGTATCGGAGTGAGTGCGCCTCGGTGTAATCGCCCACTTTGATCGCGATTGATGTGTTCCAAAAGGCCTCGTAGTGGCCCGCCGGTCCGAGGTTTGCCCAAAGCATCGCGGCAATAGCGAGGCCCACTAGCATCATCCCAGAAGTCGCTTCGTTTTGGGCAAATTCCAGGATTGGGCTGAGCAACCTCGCTTTCACGCGAGTCTTGGCTACCTTAGGGCGGAAACTCTTTTCGCTACTCATGATGGGCTCGCTTTTCTCCGACCGTTGGTCAATTTATGGTGCGCCCGGGTTAACTCCACTTGCATGAAATTTAGTCCGGCGTACCAAACGCCCACGGTCGAAAGGATACGCGTCCGCTACGGAGAGACCGATATGATGGGTCACGCGTACTATGCCAACTATTATTACTGGTTCGAGCAGGCCCGGGGAGCCTATTGCCGGGACAGAGGGTTTACCTATCTGCAATTGGAACAGCAAGGATATAAATTGCCGGTGGTCGAGTCACACGCAAACTATCGTGCGGAAGTTCTCTACGACGATCTGATCGAAATCCGAGTTTGGATCAGCGAAATGAAGCGCGCAAGCATGCGCTTTGACTACGAGGTCTACAACGTAACGCGTGATTTGATCACGACCACCGGATACACCTGGCACGTAATGGTGGGCGAGGCCAAAAAGGCCACTTCAATTCCGCAACAAGTTAAGGACTGGCTTTTGCGTGAGCCAGCCCTCACGGCTTCCATCGAACACTAAAAGCATCGTCCGGGAAGGTGACTCTTCCCGGACATCGCAGTTCGCTTAGTTCTTGCTCCGGTTCCGGAGCCACTCGACGAATTTTGGATCGTCCATCTTCATCAGCTTTTCGGAACGGCGGCGCTTGAACTGTGGATCGCTAGGATCGAACGTTTCTTCCGGCTTGAACACGCGTGGGTCAACCGGTACGTGGGTGTACGGAGTGAAGTCTGGTTTGTCCGTGAACATGTCGTCCAGCGGCGTTGCGACCGCATCGAACATGTTGTTTGGCCCTAAACCGAACAACAGGTAAATCGATCGGATGATCGACATGATGCTCGTGTGGTCTTTCGAAACGTAACCTCGCTTGATGTATGGCCCGATTGCCATCACGAAGCTTCGGTGTCGATCGACATGGTCATCGTCCCCGCCGGAATCGTCTTGCGTGACGAAGATCGCCATGTTCTTCCACTCTGGCGTGTGGCTTAGGTAGTCCACAATTCGGCCCAACGCGAGATCGTTGTCGGCCATGTAGCTGCAAACGTACGGGTATCCGCGATCGGGTCGCGCTCCAGAGCCGTGGTCATTGCAGATCGCAATGTTCATGAACTTCGGAAGCGGCTTCTTCTTGGCGCGGAAGTTCTTTTCAATGTCTTCCTCGAACCAATCTGCTCGAGCGATGTCAGGGATGGAATTGTTGTAGGCCGGGAATTCGAAGCACGTGTTATCAAACAGGATCTTCGGCATCGGATGATTGACGACGTAGTTCGTTCCCGTCTTGCTGTTTGGATCTAGCTCCAGCGAATGTGGAAGCTCGTAACCTTCGCCGTAGTTGCGGAAGCTAATACCTGCCCGATGCAAGTGCTCCCAAAGGGAACCGTTTTCTAGGTAGTCCTCAGGAATCTGAGATCCATCCGATCCGAACGAAACCATGCGGCCCTTGGTCTTATCATCAGCCTTGAAGTTCCAGCCTGCGTAGTACACGCGGGTTGTCCACAAAGATGGGTACACGCCAACCAGCCATCGGTGTCCGTCGCCGCTCGCCTGCGGCTCCATATAGAAGTTGTCGGAGATACCAAACTGTTCGGCCAGCCGAATGTGGTTTGGCATGATCGGAAGCCGGGTTGCTTTGCCCTTTTCTTCTATCCAGCCTTGCATTCCGAACTCAGCATAATCGGGCTCTCCCTTGGCGCCTTTCAGGCCGCCAAAGATTCCGTCGAATGTGTGGTTCTCCTTCGTGATGAAGACAACATGCTTGATCTGCTTGCTTGCAGACCCTGGCAACAGCGACATGACCTTTTGCGTTGGTTTTGCGGTCTTGATAACGAGGCCGTTGTTTGCGAGGACCTGCTTGGTCAGCTTGGCCAGTTCGGCATCCGACGGAACGGTGAACTGCTGAACCATGCCGGGCATGGCAGTCAGTCCAAATCTTTCGTCGGTTTGTGCCCTTGGCTGCTTCGATCCTTGTGGCCCGCGACCGATGCCTTTCTGAGTGGCAACGTTGAGCGTTTTGCCATCTTTGGACATGCGGAGTTGCATCGGGAACCAGCCAGAAGGGATGTGTCCCAGGGTCTTGCCAGACTTCGTATCAATGACTCCGACCGCGTTGAGCCCGCTTTCGCAAACGTAAAGTCGGGTTCCGTCTGGCGAAATAGCCATGCCGCTCGGGATCACGCCGCGAAGGGTTTTGACCTCCGGCATCGGGGTGATCTTATAGGTCTGAACGTTCTTGAGTGAACTTGTATCGAATACCGAGATCGTATCGTTGTTCGCGTTGCTCACGTACAGGCGCTTGCCGAAAACGAGGAGCGCGTTTGGTGCGCTCGCGCCGACTGACTTGCCACCGTCTGCCGGTGCATGAATCAGAATGCCCGACTTCGCGAACGCGATTTTCTTCGGTTTAGCTTGGTCTGCAATCGAGTACTGCCAGATGCTCTGCGCATCCGGAACGCGTGGGTCACCAAGTCCGGCAATCTGCCTACCCTCGCGGTACACGCCTTCGGTCGCTTCCTTACTTGGATAACCAAACGGCGGGTACTGCAGTCCAGAGGGATGGCCTTTGCCGGCTTCCGGTTTCGGAACAGCGGTGTAGTCGAAAACGCCAATATTAGCAACGAGGACGGACTTCTGGTCCGCCGAGAATGCAATCGCGTACGGCTGTCTTCCGGCCTTAACCCGGCTAAGCACCTTGTCGCTCGCAAGATCGATCGTAACAAGTTCCTGAGTGGCAACGTCCACGGCGTACACGGTCTTGCCGTCCGGGGTGACGATCAGGTCGTTCAGATATCCATTTTCGCCGGTTGCAATCTGACGCTCCACTTTCCAGGTTGCGCGGTCAATGATCGCAAGCCCTGCCGTGTCGCCGGTACTCATGATCAGCTTCGTTCCATCCGGCGAAAACACGCCGGCAGGGGCGGTCTTTGGCAACTTCAGGCGCTTGCGCTCGCCGCCTTCGTGGATGGTGAGTCCTTCGTCGTCAAAAGCAACGATCGTCTTCTCGTCTTGGGAACCAACCACGTTCCAAAGATCGGTCTGTGTGTAGAGCCGCTTGCCGAGAGGAGTTAGGAAGCGACCGTTCGGAAGGATCGTCGTTCCGTTCGGAACAACGCGGGCGTATTCGCGGCCCGCCGGAGCGGCGAGGTACGGAAAAGTCGGGGCTAAAGCCAAGACGCCTAGCAGAAACATCCCTTCATCTTGGGTGATAGATTCAGAAAAGGAAAGGGTTGTTAAGGAGACTTAACAACCCGGGGCCGTCCGGGCACAAAAAAGCCCCGGAATCTGCGCTGATTCCGGGGCTTGGAACGTTGTTCTCTCAGCGATTGACTTCGCTGTGCAACCCTCGTCGAACGACGAGGAACTTGATTCGAGTCGGCTGGAATCGCTCTTTCAGCACTTCCACGGCTCGATGAACGAGGATGGTTCCTCCGCAGTAGAACAAGTCAACTGCGGCATAGCCATGCTCGGGCCAGGTGTGGATCGTGTAGTGAGACTCTTGGATGATGACCGCGCCGGAAACTCCGTACGGTTTGAACTCATGGAAGGAATCCGTGACGACCGTGGCTTCGCTCTGAATTGCCGCGTCCTTCATTGCCTTACCAACCACGATTTCCTTTTCAAGGGCTTCATGGTTGCAACCATAGAGTTCGATCAAGAGATGAGAGCCTAGCGATGGCTCTTCACCGATCCGGGCCGGAAGGCCCTCCTCGTCGTGTCCCAACCACTCGCCGAAGGCTTCTTCGTCTTCACAGTGAATGAGAGTCCATCCCGCGTCATTTTGAATCTGCGGTGGTGGTGGTAGGGTCGCTGCTTGGGCTGCCTTTGCTTTACGCCCGAACGTGTTGCGAATCCAGTCGATGAATGTTCCCGTTGCTGGAGTCGCAATGGCGCCCAGGACGAGAGTGCTAATAAGGAGCAGGTTGTTTGTCAATCACATGTACCTCCGGTTGAACCGTGCGCAGACACAAGATTTGCTCTTGCGCGGAAAACCCGACGAAAGGTGTTGTGCGGTGGGCGCAGCGCGACGCTACTAGCTTTGTGAACCAGTTCTCTATTTGAGATCTCGTTTCCATCGTTTCCCGTACAACTAAGGTTTTCGCCTATGACGAGCGAGCTCGTCTTAGCCGCCTCACGGATGACCGTGACGCAACTTCGAATCATACCAGACCCCTTTGTTGGGGTCTATGTTCATACTCGAAAAAGTGACGGGTAATCGCAAAATGATTTTCCAAACGTCCCAGCCTGAACTTAGCTAGAATCTGCACGTGAGCCGTGGATTCCGCCAAATACCTTCACCCATTGGCCCTTTAACCCTCGTAGCCGAGTCGGAAGGACTGTGCGGAGTCTATTTCGAAGCCCATCAACATCCGCCGAGATATATCGGCATTGAGCGAGAAGACGATCCTATTATCGAACTGGCCACTCGGGAGCTTCAGGAGTATTTCGATCGGCGGCGAGAACGATTCTCCGTCCCGCTCTATCTTGAGGGGACCGATTTTCAGATCAAGGTTTGGCAACAGCTGCAGCAGATCGATTTTGGAGAGACGCTGCGGTATCGAGATATTGCCGAAAACATGGAGCATCCATTCGCCGTACGAGCGGTCGGTGCGGCGATTGGCAAGAACCCGCTGAGCATCATCATTCCGTGCCACCGCGTGCTTGGTTCAGACGGGTCTCTCACGGGCTTCGCCGGAGGAACGGATCGCAAGCAATGGCTTTTGAACCACGAGCGACCTCTGCAAATGTCGCTCTTCGAGTTCTAGTTCGAGTCAGGCTCCGAGATGTGACCATCTACCAAACGGACAATTCGGTCCGCTCTTTCGAGCATCGTCGGGTCGTGCGTGACCATCACCAAGGCACCTTTTCCGCGCAGATCGTTCAGCAAGTTGACCACCGCGACCCCGTTCTTGTGGTCCAGTGAGGCAGTTGGCTCATCCGCAAAGATGATGCGTGGATTACCCATCAGCGCGCGGGCGACGCAAACGCGTTGACGTTCGCCGCCACTAAGCTCATGGGGCAACCGGTGCAGCTTGTTGGCTAAGCCGAGACTGGTGAGCAGGTCGGTCGCACTCTCAATCGTCCCGCCCGATGGCTGAGCCACGAGCACGTTCTCGATGGCGCTCAGATAGCCGAGGAGATATGGCTGCTGGAAGACAAAACCAAACTCCTTCAGCCGCAAGTTCGCCCGAGAAGCGTCGTCCATGCCCGAGAGCGGCTTGCCGTCGAAGGTGATCTGGCCTGAGCTTGGCGTTTTTAGCCCGCTCATTAAGTACAGGAGGGAACTCTTGCCTGACCCGGATGGGCCGAGAATTCCAAGAAACTCGTTCTCGCGAACTTCTAAAGAAACTTCGCGGCACGCAAAAAGGTCGCGACCTTGGTCCTGGTAGACGAGGCTGGCCGAGTTGACTTTAAGCATCAGACGATCCTCCGTTCAACCACGCCAATCGGGTCGAATTTACGGAACCGGAGAACGACCGTCGCAATTGCGACAATCAGAATCGCGATCGGAAGAGGAATGCTGTATGCATAAGCCACCGGGTCGAGCACATTGAGCGCAAACGCCTTTGGATCCATAAGCGTCCGCTTGGCGACGTTGAGCAGGCCATATGCGGCAACCAAGCCGAGAAGCCAGCCGAACACCACTACAAACACCGTTTCAATCACGACCCGCGAAAGCAATTGCTTCTTCGTGTAGCCGAGCGCTTGGAGCAAGCCGAATTCGACAAGTCGCTGAGATTGGTAGATGTTCATGAGCATTCCCATCATCGTCGTGATGACCAAAACCAGCGTGCCAATAACCACGTTCAGGATTTGGTACAGGGTGGCGAACATGTCGTTTGTGTCTTTTTCGACTTGGTGGTAGGCCAGCACCGCGACGGGGCGACCTTTGAAGTACTTCTCCGCCCATAGGTCGAGCTTCGATTGCTCGGCCGGAGTAGGGGCGCAAAGGATGCCGATGTCGATGGGAGGGAAGTGGAAGTCTTGGAGGTACTCAATGCTTGTGAGCATCACCCAGCGCTCCGTATCAGCGATGCCGACGACCTTTACGGAGTTCGGCGAGAAGCCGTCATCCTTCTCCGGCCCCAGCAGCTCGCTTCCAAGCTTCAGTCCGAGGTTCTGAGCGACCGGGCGACTGATCACTGCCTCGGGCTTCCCAGCCGCGGGCAGGCGGCCTTCTAGGCTCTTCGATCCCTGGCGGTCCAAGTAGTACTGGAGGTCGTTCTGCTCAAGACCGGCAATGTAAAACGGCCATTTGCCGACGATGCTCTGAACCACCGTCGCCGTGGTTCGGCAAACAATGATCCGCTCTATCGAGATCGGGCTCTTCTTTTTGATCTCGTCGAGGATCGGTTGCGTCTTCGCCGCATCGCCGCGTGGGGTGATGCCGGTGAACTCTCGGGAATAGTTGTAGATCACCCGGATCGAGAGCGGGATCGAGTTGATCATCGAAATGATTCCGGCGACCAACATCACGGCGAGCACGATGACCGCGGTGAGCGGGATCGATTTTCCGGCGTTTCGCAGAAGATACGTGGTTGCTGCCAGCGGCCGGGTGAGCACTCGCCGGCCGGTTGAAGTTTTGGCGGCCGGGGGATCAACGCTTCGAACACTCATTCCACAGTTATTAACGCACACGGGCCGAAGTCGTCGCGCGAAATGGGGGACAAATCCAAAAGGTCCCGGTAATCATTCGCATCTTGGGTAGCGTATGAGAATCCATGTCGAAATCCATCATTGAAGTCAAAGGCCTCTCCAAGCGTTACGTTATGGGAGACCAGGTGGTCAATGCCCTCAAGGGAGTGAACCTGACGATCAATGAGGGTGAGTTCGTCGCCATCATGGGGCCATCGGGTTCCGGCAAGTCGACCTTCATGAACATGATCGGCTGCCTTGACCGACCGACTTCAGGGGATTACCTGCTGAGTAACCAGAACGTCGCCGGAATGGACGACAACGAATTGGCCGACGTTCGGAACAAGTACATCGGATTCGTTTTCCAGAACTTTAACCTGCTGCCTCGAACATCCGCGCTCAAGAACGTCGAACTGCCGCTGATTTACGCTGGCGCCAAGGGACGGACGGAGCGAGCGAAGAAAGCGCTGGAAATGGTGGGCCTTGCCCAGCGAATGGACCACACGCCGGCGATGCTTTCGGGTGGTCAGCAGCAACGCGTCGCAATTGCGCGGGCGATCGTGAACCAGCCGGTACTGATCCTCGGCGACGAGCCAACCGGAAACTTGGACTCGAGAACGGCCGAAGAAATCCTTGCCGTATTCCAGCTTCTGAACCGGGAAGGCAAGACGGTTGTCATCGTCACTCACGAAGAGGATGTCGCATTGCACTGCAAGCGAATCATTCGCTTTAAGGACGGCGAAATCCGAACCGACGAACTGGTTGAGAACCCAACCGATGCGCGCGATGTGATCGCGACGATGGAAGTCCCGGCGCCGGTCTGACCTTACTTTTCCGCCTCTTTCTTCGTGACCGTGGCGAGGCGTGCCTTGGCGCTGGCATCGTTCGGATGAAGTTTTAGGTACTTCTCCCAGGTGGCACGGCTCTTTTTGTAATCCTTGAGGCGCTCGTAGCTGTTGGCCACGATTCGGTAGAGGTTCGGGTGCGATTTTGGCGTGAGGAATTTTTCGCCCGCGGCAATCGCTTCCTTCCAGCGGCGCTTCAGGAAGTGTTGCTGCGCACGAGGCAGGGCAGAATCGGGGTCGTTCGGGTTTGAAACCGCGTACCGCTCATAGACTTCGGCTGCTTCCTCAGGCTTTTCAATGCTCTCCAAGAGCCAACCTAGGTTTGTCGCGGCTTCGTAATCGGCCGGGTCAAACCCGTTCTGGATCTTCAGCATCTCGATGATTTTTGGATAATCACCTTCCTTGAACCAGATATCCGCTTGCAGACTGAGCCGACTGTAGATGGCGGATTCCACGATCTGCTCTGCCGTCTTTGGCTTTGGGGCAGCGACCTTTTTCGCGGGGAGCCCGGTCGGCTGTTGCTTCGGGCTTTCGCCGCCCGTTAGGGTCATCGCAATGATGGCAAGCGCGGTGATCACGGGCATATCTTGTAGGACGTTACCGCAATCGGAAACCGTTCCAAGACCTACCTGCGCGGGTGTCGGTAAAATTGCACGGCATGCCGAACTACTTACCGAGCGTGGGCATGGAAGTCCACGCCGAACTCGCGACCCAATCCAAAATGTTCTGCCGTTGCCGGGTGGCGTTTGGTGGCGAAGCGAATACGCGGGTTTGCCCGGT
>CAMAPH010000003.1:0-154870 GCA_945859975.1 Chthonomonas calidirosea | reverse complement strand
TGGGTTCTGCGAGAGCGAAAAGTCCGCGACGAAAAATGCGCTGCCGCCTGTGGCGACCTCCCGGAAACCTATTACGAACGCGTCCGAGAGGAGCGGCTGGGGGCGAGAACACGAAGCCGAGCCGTTCCGACTCGCCCCGATCTTCGGCCCGAAGCCGGGCAGGTTATTGCCTACGCCCCGTCGCAATCAGGCCCTTACGTGGCGATTCACGGCATGTCGGGCTACGGCTTTGGCCGCAGCATCATCCTCGCCGAGGAACTCGCGGCCTACGGCGCTCAATGCGGTTGCACGGCCGTAGGGATCGCCGATCCCTTCTCGCTGATTGGTTGCGTAGAGTTCAAACGAGCTTGTAATCGCCAAGGAATCAAGCCGCTAATCGGGGCGTCCATCGAGATTCCAGAGGGTGGAAGTTTGGTCCTCTATGCCCGTAGCAAGCGGGGATACACCGGACTTTCGCAGCTCATCACCGAATGCCACTTGAACCAGCCACGAGGTTTTCCCCTTGCCGATTGGTCCTTGTTACAACGCTACTCTCGCGACCTCTTGTGTCTCACCGGTGGTGACCTTGGTCCTGTCAATCGTGCCCTTATGGCTAACGAACAAGACCGGGCGGATGAGATCGTTTCCCGTTTGAAAGAGCTTTATGGGGTGGGGCAGGTTTACATTCAAATGGAGCGGTCCTGGCACCCTTGGGAGCAGATCGTCGAGTCTCGACTCAATCAACTAGCCGAGCGACATCAACTTCTCCAGGTTGCTGGCGGGCCGATTACCCACCCACGGCGCGACCAGTTCCCCGCGCAAGACGCGCTGATGTGCTCGCACTCTCTTTCTTTGGTGGAAGAAGTGGTCGGCCGCAAGCCTCAGCGAGCCGACGGCCAACCCGCCGTGCCTCACATGCCAGCACGGTCAATGAACGCTGAAAGGTTCTTTCTCACCGCAATCGAGATGCGAGCTCGATATGCGGATGAACCGGAGTGGGTCGAAAACACTTTTCGAATTGCAGAGGCCATCGACGAGGACGTCTTGCCCTCCCGAACCCGACTCCCTGCCCTGTATGAGAATGATGACGAAGCCCTGAAGCAGATCGTGGATGTGCGCGCCCGGGCGGTCTATGGACTGGATTCCGTCAAGCACAAAAAGCGTTTGCACTTCGAACTCGCCCGAATAGCGAAGCTTGGTTTTTCCGGTCACTTCCTCGTGGCAACCGACTTCTGCGATTGGGCTCGAGATCGGAATATCCAACTCAGCGGACGTGGGTCAGTCGTAGACTCCGCGGTGTCCTATGTGCTCGGGATGTCTAGGATAGATGCCATCCGGCACAAGCTCCACTTCGACCGATTTCTGCCCGATGACGGAACGAAGCGACCTGATATTGATATCGACTTCGAGGCTCACCGAAGGAACGATATTCGGAACTATCTGATTCAAAAGTACGGGGTTGACCGGGTGGGGCAAGTTGCCGCGATCGGCGCTTTCTGCAGCCGCGGCATCATTCGCGAAGTCGGCAAAGCGCTCGGGTTGCCCAGCGAGTCCATCAGCTTCTTGGCGAAACGCATGCACGGCGGAGTGGCCCCAGACCAAATTCTCTCTGCGCTCGAAAAGAAGCCCGAGCTTCGGGGCAGCGGCATTCCGAAAGACAAGTTCCGCTGGGTATTCCGCCTCGCCGAATTGCTCATGGACGTTCCTCGTGACATGCGATGCCATTCGTCCGGAGTGGTCATTTCAGATCGGGCACTTTCCGAAACGGTCCCCGTCATGTGGAGCGCCTCGGACTGCGAATATGACGGGCAACAAGAAAATCTCCGCCTTATTCAATGGGACAAACGCTCGGCAAAGTATTACTTCGACAAGTTCGACATCCTCTGTCTTCGTGGGCAAGATGTGCTCTCAGGCACCGAGAGGAGAATGCGTCAGCACGATGAGAGCTTCAACGTCCAGTCGGTGCCGATCGACGATCCAGAAATCTATCGTTCCTTTCGCTCGGGAGAGCTGATTGGCATCCCTCAATCCGCTTCTCCCGCCATGCGCCAAGCCCACGTTCGGCTAAAGACCGACAATCTGGAAGATGCGAGTCTTGTCCAAGCTGGCATCCGACCCGGTGTCGGTGGTGCGGTCAAGATCAACGAACTCATCGCCCGAAGAAGAGGCAAGCCCTACACCTTTCTCGATCCCAAATTCGAAGCGATTCTTGGCCACACCTACGGAATCATCGTTTTCCAGGAACAGGTTGACCAGCTTTTACAGACCTTCTGCGGCTATACCGGTGGGGAAGCAGAAGACATACGGGATGCGATTCATAAGCGCCGAAGAGAAGATTTTGGTCAGACCATTCGGGATGAACTTCTCAAGCGGGTGACCGCAAACGGATTCTCCCCCGCGGTGGCTGAGCAGGTGTTTGAGTACGTTGCGGGATTCAAAGGCTACGGCTTCGCCCAGGGTCACGCTTTGGCCTTTGCCGAGGTTTCGATTCGAAGTGTCTACTGCCAGCAGAACTTCCCGGCGGAGTACTTTGCCTCCCTCCTCTCTGCCCAACCGGCGGGCTATTACGGCCCGTGCACCATCGTCAATGAGGCAAGGGTCCGGGGAGTGCCAATCCTTCACCCAGATGTCAATCGATCTGGGGCGGAATTCAGCGTCGAAGACGCCAAAAGCGCGATGGACCCGAAGGTTATCGTTCCGAATGGGGCCATCCGGGTGGGACTCACCCAAATTGCAGGTTTGTCGGAAGACACCCGTGAGCGAATCGTCCAAACCCCCACCGTGATCAACCTCGGTACCGCACCAGATGGCACGGGTTTCCACGCCAACCCCGCCAACCAGCAGATTCGGTTTCGGTCCATTTTCGATTTCTGTTCCCGAATTCGGCCCAATCGTGATGAGTTAGAGAATCTGATCCTAGCCGGAGCTTTTGATTCTTTGCATCCCAACCGTCGAGCCCTCCTCTGGGCGATTCCAGAAGCAATGGCGCTGGCGGAAATCGAACCTTCGGCAAACCCTGAGCTACCGTTCGACGTCCCGGAACCCCAAATTCCGAATGAGATTGAGGATTTTTCCGAAGCCGAGAAAGCCGTTCACGAGCGCCGCGTGATGGGGCTTGATATTGAACATCACCTCATGGCCTTCGAAAGAGATCGCATTTCCTCCCGAGGGGGAGTGCTCAGCAGTCGGGCAAAATCCCTCAAACCTGGGCAAAAGGCAATCGTCGTTGGCAATCCCATCCGACTCCGCTTTCCCCCGACCCCGAGCGGAAAGCGCGTGGTTTTCTTCGATCTTGAAGATGAAGCTGGGCTCCTCAATGTCACATGTTTTGATGCGGTCTACCAGCGAGACGGGCATGCGATCGTCTGCTCGCCTTACGTGACCATCATCGGAGAAGCCCAAGATCGAGACGGCCACATGGCCTTCTTGGCCCACCGCGTTTTCCCTTACCGTCCACAGCTACTGCAAGATCGGAAAATCAAACTCCCCGTTGCCGTCGCGGACTTTCTAGTGGGGTGAAGCACAATACAAGCGTGGAGTACGAGCGGCTCGTCAGGCAGCACAAAGACGCGGTGTATCGACAGATGGTCCGCGTTTGCGGAAACATCGATGATGCCGAGGATGTCCTGGTTGAGTCGCTCCTGAACGCATATCGATTCCAAGAAAACCTCAAAGATCCTGCGGCATTTCAAGCGTGGCTGGCGATGATCGCAAGACGCGCCTGCACGAGGATAAAAAGGCACGAAGCACTTAGGCCCATCCTGGCCCTACAAGATGGATTCGAGCCTGTAGACCCGTCCATCAATGTTGAACAGCAGGTCGAAGCTGCAGAAATGCATCGATGCGTCATTGATGCTCTGGACTCCCTTCCGCCCAAAATGAAAGAGGTTTACGAACTGCGTGAGTTAAAGCAAGTTTCCGCCGAGGAGACAGCGAGCGAGCTTGGAATATCCATTGCGGCGGTGAAGTCGCGACTCCATCGCGCCCGCCACATTGTTCGCGACTACTTAGACCAGCATGCCTGCGCCTGAATCCTTTACCAGCGGTCGCCGCTCTTAACACCGTGACTTGGCTATTGTCCGCGCTTATGGGTCTGAGTCTGGGCCTTGTTGGCGCCGGAGGCTCAATCTTGACCGTGCCCCTGCTCGTCTACGGGTTCGGCATCAGCCCGCAGGCTGCAACCGGGGCCGCGTTCGTGGTGGTCGGAATTCTTAGCGCCATCGGCACCGCAACCAGTGCTTGGCAGAAGAATATTGACTACAAAACGCTGCTCATCTTCTCCCCGATCTCGTTAACCGTAGCAATCCTTTCGCGGACCCTCTTCTTTCAATTTGTGCCGAAGACGGTTTTTGGCTTTGAGATCGACAAGTTGCTGATGTCCGCGTTCGCTGGCCTGATGATTCTTGCCGCGTACGCGATGACTCGACCAGTCGATGACAAGAAGGCTCAGATTGCCCTCTGGAAAGTGATCGTTAGTGCGGTTGTCGTAGGCGCGCTGAGCGGCATACTTGGCGCAGGCGGCGGCTTCCTGATTATCCCGGCCCTCGTTCTTGGCCTCGGACTTTCATTGCCGGTGGCGCTCGGCACCTCCCTTGGGATTATCACCATCAACTGCCTTGCGGGCATAAGCGCAGATGTCATGGGTGGCCGAACCTATCCATGGCCAACCATCTGGAGCGTTACCTCGGTTGCCCTCCTCGGAATGGTTGTGGGAATCCTTGTGAGATCAAAGCTCCAGGTTCCACAACTCAAGCAGGCTTTTGCGGTCACCGTTGTTCTTACGGCGATCTTTGTTCTGATTCAGGAGTGGAAATGAATCCTTGCCGCCCGGACGGCACTCTTACCCAACAGAATGAACAAAACCGTCAGCGCACAAGAGCTGTCCCGGCAACTCGAGTCTGGATCCAGACTCCAAATCGTCGATGTCCGTAGTCCCGGCGAATACAACGTTGGCCACATCCCCGGCGCAATCAACATCCCACTTGAACAAGTAGAAGCGCGTCATGCCGATCTTCAGTCGGATGTCGTTTTGGTCTGCAAGTCAGGCACCCGTGCAACGATGGCCTGTGCGCGGATTCCTTCCGACCTTGCTAACTCGGTGATTTTGGAAGGCGGAACGGAGGCTTGGAAGCAGGCCGGACATTCCGTTGTTGCCAGCGCCAATTCAACCTGGGCGCTCGAACGGCAAGTTCGCTTTGGTGCGGGACTTATGGTGCTCGCCGGGACAATCCTTGGTGCGACGGTTTCGCCTGCCTGGTTCGGGCTGGCTGGGTTCGTTGGAGCCGGGCTCACCTTCGCTGGCCTTACGGATATCTGCGGCTTCGCCATGCTCTTGGGAGCGATGCCTTGGAATAAGCCAAAGCAGAAGAATTCAGTGGAGGTGCGAGCGTGATTTTCGAACGTTTCTTCGATGACATGCTTGCCCAGGCTAGCTTTCTCATCGCCTGTCCGGTAGTTGGCGAGGCGATCGTGATCGATCCGACCACGAACCTCGATCGCTATCTGGACTTTGCCGAACGCAATGGTCTTAAGATCAGCCACGTCACCGAAACTCACATTCATGCCGACTTTGTATCGGGATCGAGAGAGCTCGCTATTCGGACGGGCGCACAGCTCCATGTCTCAGACGAGGGCCCCGCAGAATGGAAGTACGCCTTTGCAGACTCCGCGCGCCTACTCAAAGATGGCGACACCATCCAGATTGGAAAGATCGTTGTTCGAGCCATCCACACTCCGGGGCACACCCCAGAACACCTCACTTTCGGCTTAGAAACCAGCGATGGCGAAACGCTGGGGCTCTTCACCGGCGACTTCGTCTTTGTTGGCGACCTCGGGCGGCCAGACCTCCTCGAAACGGCAGCGGGAATGGCGAACACGATGGAAGACAGCGCGAAAGTGCTGTACCAATCTGTTCAGAAGCTGGCCAAGTACGACGATTCCATCCTCATTTGGCCAGGACATGGCGCAGGATCAGCCTGCGGCAAGAGCCTGGGCGGCACCCCAGAAACGACGCTTGGCCAAGAGCGCAGGCATAACTGGGGTTTGCAACTGCAAACCGAAGAAGCATTTGTTGCCGAAGCGTTGGCTAACCAACCCGAGCCGCCGGGATATTTCGCCGAAATGAAACGCGTCAACAAGCTTGGTCTCACCGCCGAGGATTACGCAACTCCGTTTCGCAGATATGCCGGCAACGTCCTGAAGGATTTGTTCGGACAAGACTTTCAAGTGATCGACACTCGTCAACGACCTGCAGTGTTGAGTCAGTACCTTCACCGCAGCTTGACGATTCCTCTTGGTCGCTCGTTCACGAACTGGGCAGGATCACTTGTTGAGTTCGGCCGACCGATTGTTGTGCTCAGCGATTCGGACAAGAATGCAAAGGCGGCCGTGGCTGCCTTACAAAGCATTGGGTTCAGGGATATCCGCGGATATTCGCTTTCCGGAAGCGTTCCTCAATCCGACTGGCAGGCATTTCCACAAGTTCAGTCTCAGGATGTACCGAACGACATGTCAATCGTCGACGTTCGAACCGGGTCCGAGCGGGCGGAAATGCACGTACCAGGTTCGAAGCACTTGCCGATCTTTCGGCTGTTGAGCAGCACGGTTGAGCAAATGCAACCCTGCGCCGTGCACTGCGGTTCTGGCGCCCGAGCATTTGCAGCAACCTCATTCCTGGTCTCGAAAGGTGTTCCTGCACAAGCTCTGATTGAGAGCTTTGCGACCGTGCACGAAAACACAATCGCAAAGCGAGCGGCCTAGAACTTTGATGGTGATAATGCAATCGGTAAGAAAATTTACTTCCGAATCAAAAGAAGGTCACCCGGCAATCTCGATTGGCGGGTAAAAGAATCTCGGCATGCGGAAGCTGTGGGGCGGAGCGTTTACAGAGAGCACATCGGAACTGGTGGATCGTTTTGGACAAACGATCCACTCGGATCTGAATTTTTGGCAAGAGGACATCATTGCCAGCGTTGCGCATGCGCGGATGCTTGGGGAAGTTGGCATCTTAACAAAAGATGAAGCCAAGCAACTCATCGATGGACTCGAAAAAATCCACGAACAGGGCCCGAGCTATCTCAAGCTCGACGTCGAAGACATTCACACCGCCATCGAGACACGACTCTATGAACTCGTTGGCGACGTAGCGGGCAAGCTCCACACCGCTCGATCTCGAAATGACCAAGTCGCGACCGACACCCGAATGTACGTCGTCAACGAGCTCATTTCGCTTCAGGACGACCTGAAGAACCTGCAGGGACTCTTACTTGAGCTTGGCGCAGAGTATCAATCCGCGCTGATGCCGGGCTACACCCACCAGCAGCGCGCCCAGCCGATCACCCTTGGCTTCCACTTCTTGGCTCACTTCTGGGCCCTCCAGCGGCACGGCTGCCGCGCCGAGCGAATCCTTACCGTGACGAACCACTGTCCGCTTGGCTCCGCTGCGCTGGCCGGAACTTCATTCCCCATCGACCGGCAGATGACGAGCGACGAACTTGGTTTCATTGCTCCGATTCCGAACGCGCTCGATGCCACAAGCGATCGGTCGTACATCCTCGATGCGCTCCACCTTTGCGCGCTGATCATGCTGGACTTGAGCCGCGTTTCTCAAGAACTGATTCTCTGGAGCGGTAAGGAATTCGGCTTCGTGAAGCTCGCCGACGGTGTTACCACCGGCTCTAGCATCATGCCCCAGAAGCGAAATCCGGACATGGCCGAGTTGATCCGTGGCCGAACCGCCCGGGCAATTGCCAACTGGACCACGCTTGCGGGCGTGATGAAGGCGTTGCCACTCGGCTACAACCGAGACACCCAAGAAGACAAGCCACCGCTCTTCGATAGCCTTCGCAAGTGCCGAGACAGCATTGAGCTGATCAACTTGATGCTCAAATCTGCCGATTGGCAACTTGAGCGAATGGCCGCAGGAACCTACGGAGACTTCTCGACCGCCACCGACCTAGCCGATTACTTGGCATCGCAAGGTGTCCCGTTCCGGAGAGCTCACGAAATCGTCGGACAAATCGTCGTTGCCTGCGTGAGCGAAGGCATCGTTTTGGAAGACCTAACGCCAGAAAAGCTGCACGAAATTGCCCCTGAAATTCCAGAAACCGCGCTGTCGGTGCTCAGTGCGACGGGTTCGGTAGCGCGCAGAAATTCCCTAGGTGCTCCTGGGCCAGAAGCAATGAAGACGCAGATTGAACATGCGACTAGCCTGTTCAACGAACGCGGCTTCCCGAGAATCGCCTAAATAACGTCAAATCCACGCGGTGTGGTTCCCTTTCCGGGATGGAGAGGGATATAATTCAAGCGTAGTTCAATGAAGGGAGTATTCTCAACTTTCAATAATTTCAGAAAGTACAGTGAATCGTTCAAGCTGCTTCCGCCGTTTGCGAAGTTCGCTTGGGGCCTTCTTGTTTACACCCTTTTGGCGATCGGTTGGGGCGTTTACGTCCGAGCCAGCTTCTCCGGCGATGGTTGCGGCGACATTTGGCTAGGCTGCGATCAGTCGCACAGCCCGATGGCCGGAAGCATGGGCCGCGTGATTGAGCTTTCGCATCGACTGTCCACCGCAATCCTCGGGCCGCTTGTGCTTGGGTTGGTCATTTGGGCGTTCCGCATCTTTCCGAAAGGACACTTGGTCCGGAAAGCGACGGTGGCGACCTTCGTTCTAACGGCGCTGGAAGGATTAATTGGCGCCGCCCTCGTGAAGTTTCAGCTAGTTACGGTAAACGACACGCCACTACGAGCGGCCGTAATGGCCTTCCACGTTGTCTCGACCTACTCGCTTCTCGCTTCGCTTGCGATGGCCGCATTGAGCGCCGGTGGCGCGCCGAAGATGCTCAGTAAAGGGCAGGGCACGGCTGGCACCATGATCGTGATGGGGTTCGTTGGGGCCGTATTGCTTGGCTTCAGCGGCGCCGTCTCGGCTCTTGCTCATCAGCTTCACCGGGCAGAGAACGTTCTTCAAGCTGCGAAGGATCCCACGAGCCACTGGATGGTTCAGCTTCAGCCGCTACATCCGCTGATTGCGGCTTCGGTAGGGCTATACATCTTCCTTTACGCCGGGCTCATCATTCACTTGAGGCCGAGTCCACAGGTCAAAGCGGCGGCTCAGCTGATGTCCGGCGTTTACATTTTTCAATGCATCGTTGGCGGCATCACGATCTGGTACAACGCCCCGATCTTCATGCAGGTGTTCCATCTGGTGATGGCGGACATCTTGGTCGTTACGATGACCGGCGTGGCGATGTTTGCCCTCGCCGACAATGTCGAACGCGTTGAGTGGCGACCGGCGCCGGACAGCGTTGAGGCGGGCGAACCACTCAAGGGTCGCGCTCTGGTCAACGCATACATTGCGCTCACAAAGCCTCGCGTCATCAGTTTGCTTCTGTTCACTACGCTGACCGCAATGGTCGCGGCGCAAGGTCATTTCCCGCCAATCTGGCAGTTCCTTGCCGTTGCGCTCGGTGGATACATGTCGGCCGGTGCGGCGAACGCAATCAATATGGTCATCGACCGCGACATCGATTTGACGATGAAGCGAACGGCGAGTCGGCCAACCGTGACTCAGTCGATTACCTCTCGCCAAGTGCTCACGTTCGCGTTCGCACTCAGCTCCGGATCGTTCCTGCTTCTTTGGCTGAGTTCGAACCTGTTGAGTGCCGTGATGGCTCTTAGCGGACTCGTATTCTATGTTGTGGTCTACACGATGCTCTTGAAGCGTCGAACTTGGCACAACATCGTCATTGGTGGAGCCGCCGGTGCCTTCCCGCCTCTTGTCGGTTGGTCCGCCGTAACCAACGATTTGCCGCCGCTAGCGCTGTATCTTTTCGCGATCATCTTCGTTTGGACCCCCGTTCATTTCTGGGCTCTTGCTTTGATGTTGAAGGACGACTACGCTTCGGCCGGCGTTCCAATGCTGCCCGTTGTGAAAGGCGAAAAGGTCACCGTTCAGCAGATCGGCATCTACACCGTCGTGACGGTTATCGTCACCATGATTCCGTTCCTGATGCCGCAAGTCGGCTGGATCTACGGCATCGCGGCGGCGATCCTCAATCTTCTCCTTGTCCGCAAGTGCATCGAGCTATGGCGAAACATAGATCGACCGCACGCAAGTTCACTTTTCCACTACTCCATGCTCTATCTCGCCCTGCTGTTCTTGGCGTTTGCGGTCTCCCGCTCGGTGGTGTTGGCATGATGGTTTCTTCAGCACGTTCGAATCGAATCTCGGTACCATTGATCGGGGTTGGGGGCGTTCGTCAGAGTCGACAAGCTTTCGTTATCCACGGAGACGTGACTGAACCTGAGCAGGTTCTGCATGAATCCGATTTCCAAATGAGAGGTCCTAATGGCGCAGATCTTTAAACCGAGTGCAAACCATATCACGCAGGCGACCCTTATGGGGCTAGCCATCGGCGTTCCGACGGTTTGGCTTGCCATCGCGGCGTTGAGCCGATCACCTGCCAATACCAAGGTGAACGTCCCGCTCAACCAGCCCATTCCGTTCTCGCACCAGCACCATGCGTGGGAACTTGGAATCGACTGCCGTTACTGCCACACCAGCGTCGAGAAATCGAGCTATGCGGGCCTTCCGGCAACCGAGACCTGTATGAGCTGCCACTCGCAGATCTGGACCAACTCGCCGCTTCTTGAGCCAGTGCGCCAGAGCTACGAGACGGGAACGCCGATCAAGTGGAATCTCGTCAACAAGGTCCCCGACTTTGTTCACTTCAACCACAGCATTCACATTTCCCGCGGTCTGAACTGCAACACGTGCCACGGCCCCGTGCAGCACATGCAGATCACCTACAAGGGCAACCCATTCCAGATGCAATGGTGCTTGGAATGCCACCGCGCGCCGGATCGGCACATCTATAAGGACGAGACCAGGCCAGACCTGCAGCCTCGCCAGCAAGTTTTCAATCTGTACTGGAAGTACCAGACGACCGGTCTAGACGGACTAAGTGAGCGCGAGCGCGCCCTCATCCTTGGCACGTTCAACGGAACGGACAATCCAAAGGAACGAGAGGCTGGAAAGCAGCTCGTGAAGGACTACGGCATTAAGGTTCAGCAGCTCGCAGACTGCTCGGTGTGCCACTACTAATATGGAAGCAAACGACGGCATGGAAAAGAGAGAAGACGCGGTCGAGCTCACCGAGCAGAAGCCGGCCGCTAACGGCGGTTTGGACATTGATGCCATTCAGGCAAAGCTCGCCGGAAAGTCAGGCAAGCACTACTGGCAGAGCCTAGACGAGATCGCGGACACCAAGGAGTTTCGCAAGTGGATGGACGACGAGTTCCCGAACCGGTCCACCTTGCTTACGATGAATCGACGCGACCTGCTCAAGTTCATGGGCGCTTCGATGGCGCTCGCCGGACTTGCGGGCTGCCGAGGCGTCTTCCTCCCTCAAGACAAGGTCATCCCGTACGTCAAGCAGCCAGAAGAGCTGGTGCCGGGCGTTCCGCTTTACTATGCATCCTCGATTCCGCTCGCCGGATTCGGAATGGGCGTTTTGGTTGAGCAGCATGAAGGTCGCCCAACCAAGATCGAAGGGAACCCGCTTCACCCTGGCTCTCTTGGCGCGCTAGACGTTTTCTCGCAGGCCGAAATCTTGGGTCTCTACGATCCAGACCGCGCACGGTCGGTCATCAACAACGGCGACGTCTCAACTTGGGAGCTCTTCAACAAGACCGCGACCAAGCTTATCGCTGGCGCAAAAAACATTGCCGTTCTCACCGGAGCGGTGACCTCGCCAACTTTGCTCGCGCAGCTCAAGGCATTCCAGACCGCGCATCCAAAGGCGACCTGGTACAGCTATGAGCCGCAGGACCGAAGCAATGTTATCAACGGACTTCGGAACTCGAGCGGTACGCCGCTGGAACCGATTTACGACTTCACTCAAGCGAAAGTAATCGTTTCGCTGGATAGCAGCTTCCTCTCCCCTGAGGAGCAGCCGGGCGCGTTGAAGTACGCACGAGATTTTGCCGCGGGTCGCCGAGTTGTCGGCCTCACCGGCGAAATGAACCGCGTTTACGCCTTTGAAAGCACGCCAACCCTCGTTGGCGTGATGGCCGATCACCGCTGGGCAGTTAAGAGCGTTGCGGTCCCCGGAATTGCCGGTGCGATCGCCGAGGCGCTCGGCATCAATACGATCCGCACCGCCGTTCCTCAGAACGTCAATCGGGCCCACTTCGCCGCGATGATCGAGGACCTCAAGCTCGCCGGTCCAAATGCGCTTGTCATCGCTGGTCCACACCAGCCTTGGGAAGTCCACGCGCTCGTCGCGAGCATCAATGCCGCGCTGCAGAGCGTCGCGGTTAAGTACATCAGTCCGGTAAATGCTGCCTACGCGACTTCGGGAATTGGCGATCTAAAGGACGCGCTTTCGAGCGGTTCGGTGGATGTGCTGCTCGTGGTCGGTGGGAACCCCGCATTCGATGCACCCGGCGACGTTGAATTCGAGAAGAATGCGAAGCTCGCAAAGCACGTGATCTATCTCGGTCGAGATCAGAACGAGACGGCTGCTCTAGCCGAATGGGCGCTGCCAATGACTCACCCGCTTGAAGAGTGGGGTGACCTCCGTGCCTACGATGGCACCGTTTCGATCATTCAACCGCTCATCGCGCCGCTCTTCGAGGGCCGAAGTGCGATCGAAGTTCTCAGCTCGCTTTCCGGAAAGCCGATTGCGGGATACGACATCCTCAAGGGCTACTGGCAACAGGCAGGAATGCCGGGTTCGGGCGAGTTCGAAGCTCGATGGCGTGACTTCGTTCACGACGGCGTCATCAAGAACACCGCTTTCGTTCCGAAGGCGTTGCCTAACGTTCAGGTGCCTGCTGAATTGCCGCTTGGCGGCACGGAAATTGAAGTCAACTTCCGACCGGACCCAACGATCTTTGATGGTCGCTTTGCGAACAACGGATGGCTGCAGGAGCTTCCTGCGCCGGTCACAAAGCTGACTTGGGACAACGCGGCGATCATGTCGATGGCGACCGCGAAGAAACTCGGTCTCACCCACGAGGACGTCGTCAATCTTGAAGTCGGCGATAAGTCGGTTAAGATCGGCGTCTTCCTTCAGCCCGGACAGGCGGACGACTCGATCCTCGTTAACTATGGCTATGGCCGAACGGTTGGCGGAGCGGTGGCGACTTCGAGCACCAACGGTGGCGTCCCAGACCCAACGGAAGGTGGCGGCGTCAACGTCTTCGGACTTCGAACGGTTTCTGCACTCAACGTTGCAACTGACGTCAAGATTACGAAGCTCAACGAACGTGCCCAACTGGTTACGACCCAGGGTCACCGGCCACTCCAAAGCGACCGAATTGTTGACGAGCGCGACATCCTGCGAGAAGTCACCCTGCAGCAGTTCCTGCGCGACCCAGAAGAGGTTGTGCCGGAGTTCGCCTTCCCAGAGGAAGAGATCAAGAAGAACAACCTCTACGTTGAGGAAGTTTTCGAATGGAATGGACCTCAGTGGGGAATGGCCATCGATCTCAACACCTGTATCGGTTGTAACGCCTGCGTTACCGCTTGCCAAGCGGAGAACAACATTCCGGTTGTCGGCAAGCAGCAGGTCGCGAATGGCCGTGAGATGCACTGGATTCGAATCGACCGCTACTTCAAGGGCGACGATGTCAATCCGGAAGTCACTTGGCAGCCGCTGATGTGCGTGCACTGCGAAAAGGCTCCATGCGAGCCGGTTTGCCCGGTTGCCGCAACGGTTCACAGCCACGAAGGCTTGAACCAAATGATTTACAACCGCTGCGTTGGCACGCGATACTGCTCCAACAACTGCCCCTACAAGGTTCGCCGCTTTAACTATCTGAACTACTCAGATAACCAGCCGAACTTCATGACCAAGGTTCGACCCATCGCGGCCGTGCTTGGAAACACGACCGAGGAACGACAGAACGGAATTCAGCTCGTCAAGATGCTGAACAACCCGGACGTCACTGTCCGAGGCCGAGGAATCATGGAGAAGTGCACCTACTGCGTGCAGCGAATCAATGACGCCCGAAAGGAATCCAAGAAAGCCGGTCGGGACCTAAAGGACGGCGAAATCATCACCGCTTGCGAGCAGGCTTGTCCGACCCAAAGCATCGTCTTTGGAAACATCGCCGACAAGTCCAGCCGAGTTTCGAAACTTCGAAACGATCCACGAGCTTGGTTGCTGCTTGAAGAACTGCAAACCCGACCTCGCACCAGCCACTTGGCCAAGCTTCGCAACCCGAATCCGGAGATCACTCCGATTCCGGCGCCAAAGCCAAAGAAGGCTAAGCACGGGGAAGAGCACGGTGAAGAAAAGCACGGTGAGGAAACCCACAGTGAGGGCGCAGCTCACTCAGAAGAATCTCATTCAGAAGGACAAACTGGAACGGTGAAGACGGAGGCTGCTCATGGCGAATAAGGAAACGCTTAATAACGTTCTCATAACGGGTGAAAACTCGTATGCGAGCGTGGAAGACTCGATTGGTCGGCTTATTCTTAAGCCCCAATTGCACCAGCGCGGTTGGTGGATCTTCTTCTTCATTGGTCTCGCGGGCACCGGATTGCTCGGTGTCTCGATCACCTGGCTCGTTTACCAAGGCGTTGGTATCTGGGGAAATAACCAGCCCGTCTCTTGGGCGTTCGACATTGTCAACTTCGTTTGGTGGATCGGTATCGGCCACGCCGGAACGCTGATTTCGGCCATTCTGCTCCTCTTCAAACAGCAATGGCGTAACTCGATTAACCGCTTCGCGGAAGCGATGACGATCTTCGCCGTTATGTGCGCGGGTCTGTATCCGCTTCTGCACACCGGCCGTCCCTGGGTCGCGATTTTCTGGCTGTTCCCGTATCCGAACATCATGGGTATGTGGCCGCAGTTCCGGTCCGCGCTCGAATGGGACGTTTTCGCCGTTTCGACCTACTTCACCATCTCGCTGGTCTTCTGGTTCATGGGGCTTATCCCTGACTTCGCGACGATGCGAGACCGAAGCCGCAACACGTTCGGAAAGATCGCCTTTGCAATCCTCTCCCTCGGCTGGCGCGGTAGCAACCAACACTGGCACCGATACGAGCAAGCGAACATGTTGCTTGCTGGACTTTCGACTCCGCTGGTTCTTTCGGTTCACACAATCGTTAGCTACGACTTTGCGATTTCCACCGTTATTGGTTGGAACGTCACCGTCTTCCCGCCGTACTTCGTCGCCGGAGCCGTCTTTGCTGGCTTCGCGATGGTTATGAACTTCCTCATCCCGGTCCGCGCTTACTACGGACTCAAGGATTTGGTCACGATTCGCCACATCGACTGGATGTGCAAGATCTTGCTGGCCACCGGAATGATCGTCTTCTACGGATACATCCTCGAAGTCTTCTATGGCTTCTACAGCGGCAACGTATTCGAGACGGCACTCACCAAGGACTGGCGATTCAACGGACCTTACTCTGGCTACTACTGGGCTCTGATCCTGTGTAACGGAATCATTCCGCAGATCTTTTGGATTCCAAAGATGCGGCAGAACCTGCTGGTCGTTTGGCTGGTCTCCTTCGTGGTCGGAATCGGAATGTGGCTCGAGCGATTCGTCATCATCCCGATCTCGCTGACCAACAACTACTTGCCTGCCAGCAACAAGATGTACTACCCAACCATGTGGGACTTCATGATGTTCGGCGGAACGATCGGCTTCTTCATCTTCTTGATGATGCTGTTCCTGCGCTTCCTGCCGGCGATAAACATCTTCGAAATGAAGGACCTTCTCCACAAGGTCATCAACGACGAGTCCAAGGTTGAACCAACCGTCGAGGCGATGAACAGCAAGATGAATCCGACACCATCGAAAGAGGAGGTGCCAGCATGAGCCACGCCGTAGCTGAAGAAACCAGCACCGTTTACGCCGTCGTTGCCGAGTTCGACACGCCAGAGAAGCTGATGAGCGCGGCCGAAAGTGCCCGCAAAGCCGGGTTTAAGAAGATGGATGCGTACTCGCCGTTCCCAATCCATGGCCTCTCGGAGGCCATCGGGTTCAAGGACGTGAAAGTACCGTTCCTCTGCTTCGCGGGTGGGCTGACCGGAGCGTTGTTTGGCTATACGCTCCAATACTACGTGCACGTCTTTGACTATCCAATGAACGTGGGTGGAAAGCCGTTGGTCTCGCTTCCGAGCATGATCCCGGTCACCTACGAAGCCACGATCTTGTTCGCGGGTCTCACCGCATTCTTCAGCATGATCGCGCTCAATCGGCTGCCTCAGCCGTACCACAGCATCTTTAACACGCCTGGCTTCGAGCGAGCGACCCAAGATCGGTTCTTCCTCGCCATCGAATCCGCCGACGCTCATTTTGATGCGGAGAAAGTCAAGCGCTTCCTCCAAGACCATGAGCCGATCCGAGTAAGTGAGGTGGAACCATGAACCCACGAATTCCGCTTTTTGCCCTCGCAGCGATCTCGCTCGCTGGATGCCACACCGACATGTGGCGACAGCCAAAGGGAGAGCCACTTGGTGAGAATGACTTCTTCCCAGATGGCCAGATGAGCCGACCGCTCCTTACCGGAACGATTGCTCGAGGCAAGATCCGAAAGGACGATGCCTTCTTCACCGGTGCCGTAAACGGTAAATGGGTTGACACCCTTCCCGTTCCGCTAACCAAGGCGCTGTTGGAGCGAGGTCAGGAGCGATACAACGTTTACTGCTCCCCTTGCCACGGCCAGATTGGAGACGGCAACGGAATGATCGCGAACCGAGGATTTACGCTGAAGCGACCCGTGGGCAATTACCACACGGACCGCCTCCGAAAGATGCCGGTTGGTCACTTTTACGACGTCATCACGAACGGTTACGGCGCGATGTACTCCTACTCTTCCCGAGTGGAGCCATCTGACCGCTGGGCGATCGTTGCTTACATCAAGGCATTGCAAGTCAGCCAAGCCCCCGGCGCCTTTGGCGTCAGCCGGACCGAAATTGAGGTTGCTCGACAGAAGCACGAGGCGGCCACCGGAGCCGATTCACACGGTAGCGATTCACACAGTGGCGACTCGCATAGCGGTGAATCGCACAGTGGAGAGAGTCATGCAGAAGGAGCCGCGCACTAGTTATGGAAGAGACGCAGCAGAAAACGCTTAATCTTGGCAAGTTGGCACCTGGTGCCGGTGTGCTCGGTCTTGTTGGAACCCTCGCGTGCTGGGGCATGATGCTCTCCGGCAACGACAAGATGTGGGGATCGTTCATGTTTGGCTGGTATTTCTGGATGTCGATCACCATCGGCATGTTCGGAATAACCATCCTCCACCACGCCGTTCGCGGTCAGTGGTCGCTCGCGATCCTTCGACTATTGGAAGCCGGTTCAGGCTGGAAGATTTTCGCCCTCATGGGTGTCCTCCTCATCCCGGTCCTCCTGCAGCCGATCCATCTGTACGAGTGGGCCGACCGAGCGTTCACCATGGCCGATCCGGTCCTTCGACGAAAGGAATGGTTCTTGAACCAACCAGGCTGGACCATTCGAGTCATCGCGGTTCTCGTTCTCTTCGCCGCTCTTTCTGCTTTCTTCCGACACTCGACGGTTCGGCAAGACAAGAACCTCAACTTTAAGCTCGAAGCCGGCCGTTCTAGCTGGGCGGGCGTTAGTCTGGTCTTCTTCTTCCTTGCTTCCACGCTCTTCGTCACTGACTTGGTGATGAGCATGGAACCGCACTGGAGCAGCACGATGTACGGCCCTTGGCAGATCATCGCCGGTGGCGGCGCGGCTCTCGCCTTCTGCCTTCTCCTGCAGTGCACCGAAGCTGGCAAGAAGCCTTTCACCGATATTCTGCGACCTCAGCTCACGCGAGACCAGGGCAACATGATGTTCGCCCTGACCATGTTCTGGGGCTACACCACGATTTCGCAGTTCCTCATCATCTGGAACGGAAACATCCCAGAAACCACGGCCTACTTTGCAAAACGAAGTAGTGCGATGTATCCGCAAGGCATGGAGAGCAACCACTGGGGAATCCTCGGCCTGCTCCTCATCATCGGACGGTTCTTCATCCCGTTCTTCCTGCTCATCGCACCGCGATCGAAGACTAACGTGATGAACCTTGCGAAAATCACGGGCTGGATTTTGGTGATGCATTTCTTCGACATGTACATGTTGGTGATCCCAGCGATTCATGGCCGTGCAGAGATGGGTCCGCTCAGTGGGCAGACCTTCTTCGACATTCTCGCTTGCGTCTCGGTTGGTTGCCTGTGGCTCGCCATGTTCGCCCACCAAACGAAGCAGGCAGCGCTGTTCCCGGTTTACGACACCCGACTCCAGGAGGCAAAGGCACATGCACACTGAAAAGCGTGAAGATCCACTAGTCGAGATGGGCTATGAAGTCCGCGACATAAACCTGAAAGGGATCACGAAAGCTGTAATCATCTTCTTCGCGTTTGCGGCGGCGATGATCGCGATCAGCTGGGTTGTCCTGTTCGGAATTAAAATCGGGCCGATCAACATGATCGGAATGAACCCGATGTATGCGAACAAGCAATCGGGCTACAACAAAATGCGCGTCATTCCAACGGCTCCGAATCCGGTGTTGCAGACAAACGTCAGCGCCCGAACGGACATCGCCGACATGCGGCAGAACGAGGCCAAGCGCATGAACAACTACAGCGGTCCTCAGGATGCGCAGGCTCACATTCCGATCAATGCCGCAATCGAGAAGCTCGTTGAAAAAGGCATCTCGACCGGAGCAAGCGTTCCAGCAGTCTCGAAGGGCACAACCCAGCCAGACATGAACGTGAGCTTCACCGAATCGAAGGAAGCCGCGCTTAGCCGAATGAAAGCAGCCGAAGATGCTGCCGTCGAGAAGTTCGGCCCAGCCGGAAAGACATCGACTCCAGCGCCTGGAGACGGAGCCGCGCACTAAGACAATGAATCTCAATCTCCGACCTTTGCTCGCAATTTCTGCCCTCTTTGGTGCAGTGTTTGCGACCGCCCAAACCGAAGCTCCGAAGACGCCAAGTCTTGCGGACGACATGGGCATTACGCAAAAGCTCGGAGAATCCGTTGACCTGAAAACGACCTTTAAGGACGAAACCGGGGCGACAACATCCATCGGCGCAATCCTCGAAGATCGTCCAGTGGTAATCCTTCCCGTCTACTTCACCTGCCCATCAGGTTGCCCGGTCATCATCGAAAATCTCATGAAGACCGTCGGAAAGCTGAACGCTTCCGGCCGGACCAACCGCATTAACATCGGCAACACCACCGACATTCGCGTTGGCAAAGACTTCGATGTCATTTTCCTGAGCCTCAACCCGACCGAAACCCCGGAAGTTGCGGCAAAGAAGAAGGCGCAAATCCTGCGCGGGCTTGAAGATCAATCCAGCGCCAACGGTTGGCACCTTCTCACTGGCAACCTCGATGACATCAAAGCTGTCACCAACTCGTTGGGCTTCCGCTGGGCATACCGCCCGATGGAAAACGTGCTCAACCACCCAACTGGGACCGTCACGATCACTCCAAAAGGCAAGATCGTTGGCTATACCATTGGCAACGATTTACCGTCGATCATCTTTGAGTCAAACCTCGACAACGCGAAGAACGATGTCGTTGGATTCAAAGCTGACCAGACCCGAATGTTCGGTTGTATTCGCCTTTCCCCTTCGGCTTCAAAGTATCGGCCCGTGGTCGAGAACGCCTTGAAGATCACCGGAGTTAGCTTCGCGCTCATCATGATGTGCTGGATCGGATTCCTATCCTTTAAGTATCGGCAGCCGGCTGTCCCAGAAGGAGGCCTGCCCAAAGCCTGACCTGGTCAGGCATTTAAGTGCAGAGAAAATTTATGTTCTCAAACTTCCCCGCAACCCCGCCCCAAGCGTCGAGCTTCTCCCGAGAGCACGACCTTATCTTCTATGCCCTCTTGGCGCTAACGGTCATCTTCACGGTGATGGTTGGCATTGGTGTCATTTACTTTGTCATCAAGTACAAGCGCGGGTCAGATGCGGACCGCTCACGTCCAATTTACGAAGATGCACGTTTGGAAACCGCTTGGTCGGTCATTCCACTCATCTTGGCGCTGATCATGTTTTATTTCGGCACCAAGCTCTTCATCACGATGCGAGTCCCGCCCGCCGATGCACAGGAGATCTTTGTCATCGGTAAGCAGTGGATGTGGCACGTCCAGCACAGCAACGGCGTTCGAGAGAACAACACTCTCCACGTTCCCGCTGGCAAGCCATTCAAGCTCACGATGATCTCGCAAGACGTCATCCACGCTTTCTATATTCCGGCATTTCGAGCTCAGATGCACGTTGTGCCCGGTCGCTACACCACGATGTGGTTCACCCCGACCCAGCCGGGCAAGTATCACCTCTTCTGCTCGATGTATTGCGGAACGCAGCACAGCGAAATGGGCGGCACGGTTGTCGTCATGGAACCGCGCGAATGGGCGAACTGGATTGAGAACGGCGGCCAGAGCCAAGCCACTCTCACCCTCGAGCAGTCCGGAGAAAGACTTTACAAGCAGCTTGCCTGCAACAACTGCCACGGCGCGGAAGACAACATGCGCGCTCCAAGCCTTTACGGAATCTGGGGCAAGAAGCGAACCCTCACTGGTGGTCGCAGCGTGATTGCCGACCAGAGCTACCTGCGAGAGTCCATCTTGCGGCCGCACAACAAAATCACGAACGGCTACAGCAATACGATGCCCGTTTATGACGGTCAGATCAACGAAGAAGACGTACTTAAATTAATGGCTTACATCAAAGTCATCGGTTCGTCCGTTGGTGGTCCATCGTCAAGCGGTACCGACACTGCCGCTGCCGTTTTGAACGGAACCAAGGGCACGATGAGCCCGTTCGCGGCGAACGCGATCCAATATCAAAATTCTTCAATGCGACGCGTTGACTCAACGCCAACCACCCGATCTGGGGAACTGGCAGTAAATGCAATCGCCGCTCAACAGGAGGCAAAAGGAAACTAAAAATGAGTGCAATTCCTGCAGATCCAAACGTGACCGCCGATAGCGCCACGCCCCGGACCGAGACAAACTACTTAAACGCCGATTGGTCGATTAAGTCGTGGCTTCTCACGGGGGACCATAAACGTATCGGGATCCTGTATCTCGTTACTGTTTCCTTCTTCTTCTTCCTGGGAAGCATTGCGGCGGGTTTGATCCGCTACGAACTCACCGCGCCTGCTGGCTTCATCCTTGAGTCTGAAACCTACAACAAGGTCTTCTCTGCTCACGGGATCATCATGGTCTTCTTGTTCCTCATCGTGGCCATTCCGGCCATTCTCGGGAACTTCCTGTTACCGCTGATGATAGGAGCGCGCGACATGGCGTTCCCGCGCCTTAACTTGCTCAGTTGGTACCTCTTCATGATCGGCGGCGCCTGCATCATGGGCGGAATGATCAACGGTGGAGTCGATTCGGGCTGGACTTTCTACGTTCCGTACTCGAGCATGTACGCGAACTCGAACGTCACGATGGTGCTTACCGGCATCTTCATTGCCGGATTCAGTTCCATCACGACCGGTATCAACTTCATTGTCACGACGCACAAGATGCGCGCTCCGGGAATGACCTGGTTCCGACTGCCGCTCATGGTTTGGGCGCTGTACGCAACTGGTGTCGTCATCATCCTCGGTACGCCCGTCGTTGCCGTCACTCTGCTCTGCATCATCTTCGAGCGAGTCTTCCACCTTCCAATCTTTAGCGCTGAACTCGGCGGCGACCCCGTTCTCTTCCAGCACCTGTTCTGGTTCTACAGCCACCCGGCGGTCTACATCATGATCCTGCCGGCGTTTGGAGTCCAGTCCGAGCTGATCGCGAACTTCGCCCGAAAGCGAGTCTTCGGTTACCACCTCATCGCCTTCTCCACGTTGGCGATCGCGGGTCTCGGCTTCCTCGTTTGGGGCCACCACATGTTCATCTCCAGCGAGTCGATGTACCAAGGCGTCGTCTTCTCGCTCATCAGCTTCCTTGTTGCCATCCCGAGCGCCATCAAGGTGTTCAACTGGACAGCAACGCTGTACAAGGGCAACATTCGGCTTCAAACACCGATGATCTACGCTCTGGGCTTCATCGGCCTGTTTACCATCGGCGGACTCACCGGCCTCTTCTTGGGATGTCTCGGAACTGACGTTCACCTCACCAACACCTACTTCATCGTGGCTCACTTCCACTACGTGATGGTCGGTGGTGCGGTGACCGCGTTCTTGGGTGGCCTCCACTACTGGTGGCCCAAGATGACCGGCCGACTTTATCCGGAGAGCATTGCGAAATGGAACGCGGTTTTGGTCTTCATCGGCTTCAACCTTACGTTCTTCCCACAGTTCATCGTGGGCTTCATGGGAATGCCTCGCCGATACCACTACTACTACTTCGCGCCGGAGTTCCAGCCGTACCACATCATGTCGACGCTGGGATCGACGGTCCTCGCGTTGTCCTTCATCATTCCGGGCCTGTATCTAACCCGATCCCTCACGAAGGGAGCGAAGGCCAGTGCCAATCCTTGGGGAGCGCACGGACTTGAGTGGGAGACTTCGTCCCCTCCTCCAACGTCGAACTTCCTCCAGATCCCGGTTGTTCTTGATGAAGTCTACGACTTCGATCCGGTGACCGAGCACGAGCAAGACAAGGCTGCTCAAGCTTTGGAAGTGCCAAGCTACCTTTCGAACGAAGCTAAGTCAATCGAAAGCGAGAAGGAGAAACGATAATGGCGGCAATCGCAAGCGATCACGGACATGGCCATGGGCACGATGAGGCCCTGCACCACCAGTTCGAAGACATGGAGCAACAGAACGACTCCTACATCGTTGGAATGTGGACGTTCTTGGTCACCGAAGTTATGTTCTTCGGTGCCCTGTTCCTCATCTACACGCTGTACCGCTCCATGTACCAAATGGACTTCTTCTTGGCCCATGAAGCCTTGAACGTTCAGATGGGAATGATCAACACGTTCGTGTTGCTGTTCAGTTCGTTCACGGTTGCGATGTCCGTTCGCTACGCTCAGCTTCAAAAGAAATGGGGCGTCCTCAGCATGCTTGCGATCACACAGGTGTGCGCCGGAGCGTTCATGGTGGTCAAGTACTTTGAGTACCAAGAAAAGTTTGGTCACCACTTGTATCCGGGCCCTGGCTTTGGTTCGCACCCGGAATATCTTCACGGTGCGACGCCAAACTTCGCCCAACTGTACTTTGGCCTTTACTTCGGGATGACCGGTCTTCACGGCCTTCACGTTCTCATCGGCATGATCGTCATCGGTTACTTGATGGCCAAGTGGTGGAGAAATTCGCCGATGGTTACCAAGGATTACATCCCAACCGAACTCGTCGGTCTCTATTGGCACTTCGTTGACCTCGTCTGGATCTTCCTGTTCCCGCTGATGTACTTGATGCCGAAACCCTGATCAATCATGGCAAGCACTCCTCTTTCTTCAGATTCCAAGCACGGCGGACACTCGCACGTGCTATCAGTGCCCTTGTTGTTAGGCAACATGCTCTGGTTGATGTTCTTGCTGATTGTTACTTGGTGGGCAAGCACGCAAAACTTTGGCAATGTGATCATCAACAACGTTGTCGCCATGCTGATCGCGACGGTCAAAGCCGTTTTCGTTATTTGGATCTTCATGGGCGTGATGCATGCATCAAAGCTCGCGAAGATCTGGGTGGTCACCGGATTTGGTGTTCTGTTCCTGATGTTCGGCATCCTTGGCGACTACGCCACGCGGCAGTATGAGCCAGTGAGTGGTTGGGAAACCAATGTTCCAAACAACGGAGGATCGGCCTTCCCACGCGAATGGCCGCCACAGAAGAAGCCAGAGCAAGTCGGCGAAAACTTCCGACCGCGAGGCTAACTCTAAAGTCACAAAAGGCCGCTCAGCAAACGCTGAGCGGCTTTTTTATTCGACCGCGGGCATGCCAGAAAGCCGAATCAGTTCTGACCGCAAGGTGTCCAGCACAACGTCTGGCTCGGCGTCCTTCGCAAAACGAATAGGTTCGCCCCAAAACACCTTAACATCTCCGGTCTCCACCCGCACGTTCAAGTCCCCTCCGCTCATGAACTCGGCGGTGCCGTGCAAGCCGCAACAAAGCACGGTCGCCCCGGTCTGACGAAGGATCAGCGTGACTCCGGCTTCCAAGGGCCGAACCCCGTAGGCCGTCGTGATTCCGCCTTCGGGGAAAATACAGACCACTTCACCCATTTTCAGGAGCTCGATTGCATGCCGCAGCGCGGCGCGATCGACTTTTCCACGCGAGATCGGAAAGGCGTGAAAGAACCGAATCGCTGGTCCCCAAATCTTCATCTCGAACAGGTAGTCCTGCCCCATGAAGTGAATCCCGCGCGGGAAGTTGTACTGCACCAAAGGTGGATCGATGTCGCTGCGGTGATTCCCGATGATGAGCAGCCCACCGGAGGGAATCTCCGACGGCCCCACGACTTCCAGAGGCACCGGTTCCCACGGCTTTCGACCGACAAACTTCCGAAGCTGCAATCGAATCAGGCAGCGTCCGAGGGGAAACAACGCCCGAGGAAGCCAGCTATAGGGTTTCGGCGAGGACATGGCGGATGGCTTCCGTGTAGGCACGATGCTCCAATTCTAGAACGCGCGCGGCGAGCGTGTCGGGAGAATCATCCGGCAATACCGGGCAACGCATCTGCACCAAAACCTGCCCCTCGTCATATGCCCCGGTCACGCGATGAACGGTGCAACCAGACTCCGTTTCGCCAGCAGCAATGACCGCTTCGTGCACAAAATGACCATACATCCCCTTGCCGCCAAACTTAGGCAACAGTGCAGGATGAATATTTAAAACGTGTCCCGGAAAGGCGGCAATGACATCTGAAGGCAACAGCTTTAGATATCCAGCTAGGCAGACCAGTTGAACCTGAGCGAGCGCATCTAGGAGTCGTGCGGGGTAGTCCTCACCGTATGGAACAACTGCGGTCGGGATTCCCAGCGCTTGAGCCAGCGATTTTGCGGGGGTAGTCTCTCGGGGTGCGATCACTATGCTGACCCGGGCGTCTAAACTCCCATCAGCACACGCCTTTGCGATGGCCGACATATTGCTACCACGACCAGTTGGGCCGACCAAAATTCCGATTTCTTTCAACGCCTCCGAGCGTACTCGGGGCGGCGATTCCTTGTGCTCCGGGAGGTCCGGATAGTTGCTGGACGCCGTCATCATTCTCAATCCGTCGGCAGGTCGCGGCAGAGCCCAACGTGCGATATCTGAAATCCAGACCTGGATCAAACAGGTCGGCTGGAACACCCAGTTCATGTTCACCGAGCGATCCGGCCACGCCACCCAACTGGCCACGACCGCGCCGGATTGCGATGTGCTGATTGCCGCCGGCGGTGACGGCACCCTGCGAGAAGTACTTAACGGTGCCATGCGGAGGAAGGGCAATCTCCCCGCCCTTGGAGTTCTGCCGGTGGGTACCGGCAATGATTTCGCGCGATGCGCGGGAATCGGACTCAATCTTCCAAGTGCCTTCAACGTGCTCGCAGAACGGCACACGGAAAAGATCGACATTGCCATCGCGGGAGACAAGTTCTGGATCAACGTGGCCGGGATGGGATTTGATGCCGTGGTGGCAAATCGGATCAATCAAGGTTTTCGCTTCACGACCGGCACCGCCGCGTACATCCTTGCGGTGATCAGTGAACTGCGCCGTTTTGAACCTATCCGCCTGAAAATCAAAACCGAAGAAGAGTCGCTGGAAACCCTTGCTGTTCTGTGCGCGGTCGCAAACTGCCAAAGCTACGGCGGCGGAATGCGCATCGCCCCGAACGCAAACATCAACGACGGCAAGCTTGAAGTGGTTTTGGTGGGCGAAATGAGCAAGTCGGAATTTCTTCGGCAGTTTCCCAAGGTCTTTAAAGGCGCGCACCTCGGTCATCCGAAAGTGCAAACTTGGCAGACCGAATCCATAGAAGTCATTGGTCCGAATGACACCCCCGTGCTCATGGACGGAGAACTGACCGCTCCCGGCGGATTTAGAACTCGGGTGCTCCCGAAAGCGATCTCCTTCGTCATGCCGCCGTTGTAGACTCGCCAAATGTCAGGATCATCGCGGATTCTTCGTTCGGCCATCATCGGTTGCGGCAAGCCCTGGAAAGCTGAGGGTTCAACCGGTAGCGGCATTTCCCACAGCCATGCGCGTGGGTACATCGCGTGTCCCAATACCGAACTGGTCGCGCTGGCCGACATTGTTCGCGAGAACGCCGAAGCATTTGCAGAGGAACACGGCCCAGCAGAAATCTTTACGGATTACAAAGAAATGCTGGAAACGGTGAAGCCGGACCTTGTAAGCATTTGCACTTGGCCCCACCTTCACGAGTCGATGGTGCTTGCTTGCGCCGAGGCGAAGGTTCCGGCCGTCCACTGCGAGAAGCCAATGGCTCCAACCTGGGCCGCGGCAAAACGAATGGTCGAAGCCTGTGCGGCATCCGGAACGCAACTCACCTTCAACCACCAGCGCCGGTTCGACAAGGCGTACACCATCGCGAAATCCCTCATCGAGTCCGGGAGAATTGGCGAGCTTCAGGTGCTTGAGCTACCGACGCATAACCTTTTCGACTGGGGCACCCACTGGTTCGACATGGCGTTCTTCCTCAATGCCGAATCACCGGCAGTATCGGTTCTGGGACAAGTTGAGCCATCGGGCGGACACAAAGTGTTCGGCGTCCAGTTGGAAGGCCAAGGTGTCAGTCTCATCAAGTTTGAGAACGGCGTCCGAGCGATCATGCCCACCGAGGGCGATCACGGCTGGAAGGTGCAGATTCGGGTTGTAGGTTCAAAGGGATTCATTGAGATTGGCGCGACCAGTTGGGATTCGCTCCGCGTTTGGTCGGATGGGACAAATGGTTGGGAAGAAATCTCGATCAAGCTCGAGGACGGCGAACTCGACGCGTTTGCTTTGGCTTTCGCCGATATCGCGGCTAGCCTCGAAACCGGTCAAGAGTCGGAACTCTCGGCTCGCCGGGCCCTGCGCGCAACGGAGCTTATCTTTGCCACTTACCATTCCGGCCGTACCGGTGGAAGGGTGGATTTGCCGTTTACGGCGGAAGACGAAGCCATCTACGCCACCGCGGACTAGGCATTTTTTGCCAAGTTTTGCTCGCACTTTGCAATAATAGTCGGCGTGAGTTTAGTGGCCCGTTTGCATCTCTTCGGGCCACTCCGAATTGAACACGCCGAGGGGACCCTTGCCCGGTTTCCAACTCGTCGAAGTGCTCTCATTTTGGCCCGCGCAGCAACCGCGCGCGACCGACGCATGGGCCGGGACGAACTGGCGGAAGAGTTGTGGCCCGACGAATATCTCGATGTAACGCGAGTCCGGCTACGGCAAGAGCTTCGGCGCCTGAGAGAATCGCTTGGTCCGTTTGGGCACATCATCGACGCGGACCGACAATGGGTCTCATTGGTGGCAACGGACCTTGCGGTTGATGTCTGGGAGTTTGATGCGGCGATGCGCAACGCTTCGATCGCCGAGGATTCGGAGCGCCGAATTCAGCAATACGATCTCGCGACAAAGCAGGTCACGGGTCCGTTTTTGGCGGGCTACCTTGAGCCGTGGACTCTCTCCGTTCGGCAATCGTACGCTGAACGTGTTCGCCAAGCATGGCTGGCCCTGGCCGAAGCTCAAGAAGCGGGAGGCCTTCTGGATGAAGCTATCGAGTCCAGCCTCCAAGCCGTTCAACACGACCCGCTGGACGAAGATTCTCAACGGGCCCTTCTGCGGCGATTGGTCGCGCGGGGTAAGCACCCGAGGGCGCGACAGGCGCTGCAGAACTACGAAGAACTGCTGCAACGCGAGCTTGGTCGGCGGCCAAGCGACGAACTGCGCTCCATTCTGCGAGAAGCCCCCGCAGATCGCGCGCCGGTCTCGGTTGCTGTAGTCACCGAGCCGGTGTTGCGTCCGCCAACCACATTCGGTCGCGAAAGCGAACTCGCGGCTGCCTTAGCTGCCCTCGAAAATCCGCAAGCCTGGGTGAACCTCATTGGGCCGATCGGCATTGGCAAATCCCACTTCGCGCGCGAGATTGCCTGGCACTTCCGTCAGCAAACCGGGCTGCCGGTCGTGCATGGGCTCGAGAGCAATACGCCTCAGGGTTCGCTGGTGCTACGGCTTGAAGAACTGTCTCCCCAGCAACTGGGCCACGCAGCAGAATCTGCCCGGCGTCTTGGGCATCGCCTGCTAACCATTTCGCGCGCGAACTTGGGGCGAGAGGATTTGAGCCCGATCTACCTCGGTCCGTTGCCCATTCCCGCCTCGAACCAATCGCCGGCCGAGTTGCGAACCTACGCCTCGGTACAGCTTCTACTGTACGGACTTGACGCCTCGATTGTTGATGCCTTCACCGAATCCGATTGGTCGGCGATTCGCATGATCGTCCAGAAGCTGGATGGCCTGCCGCTAGCGCTCCGGCTGTACGGCAGCCGTCTCCGAATCCTGACCCCGAGCGAGATTCTGCAGCAATGGGACAAGGGATTCACGGAGTGGGTTCTCAAGGGTGGCTCGGGAGCGCAGCGCGAACCCGGATTGGAAGCCGCCTGGCTGGGAATCCGCGCCGAACTTGACCCCGAACTCCGCACCGCGATGACCAGGTTAGCGTTTTTGCCCAACGGCACCAACCGCAGCTTGGCGGACCAGATTCTGGGTTCCGGTGCCCCGGAGCTATTGGAATCACTCGCCCGCCGCTGCTTGTTGCAAGTCGAAGCGACCAGCGCAGGGCGTAGATTCCGAGTGCTTGAACCCATCCGGGCCGCCATCCGCTCAGCGGGCGACGCTTCCGAACTCGAAGCGGAAGAGACCGCAGTCTTGGAAGGGATCGCCACTTGGGCATACCGCCTGAGCCGGGAGCAGACGGGACCCGAGCAAGCGGTGGCCTACGCGGAGATGGCCAAAGAGGCCGACCTACTGGACTGGGCCATTCGACGCGCGAATCAGGTTGCTCCTTCGATCGCGACCAAGTTTGTGGTCGGGATTTGGCGTTGGGGATGCGCCCAGGGCAACGCGGCCAAGCTCGTCGAACCCGTTCGCGTTGCCGTACGACAAGCGACGGAAACGCAAACGATCACGTTTGCGGAGGCGGCACTTGGTCTGGCCCTTTTTCTCTCCCTCCTGCGGGAGGATTTGGAAGCGGATGAAGCCTTCGCCCGAGCCGAAAAAGCCTTTTCGGCGATCGGCGACGTTGGCGGTGTGGCATGGGTGCAGATGAACTGGTCTGCCCGAACCCTCGCCTTTACAAACGTGGATCGTGCCATCGAACTTGCCCAAAGCGCGGCAGATACGTTCGACCGGCTAAATCAGCCTAACGGCCGGGACCTTGCCCGATCGGGAATCAGCAACCTGCTTTTGAAGAAAGGCGAGATTGCGAGTGCCGTCCAGATAGCCGAACAAGTCTTCGCGGCAAGATTACGATCTCCGGACCTGGCGGAAATGTCACGTAGCTATGCCGACCTTGCGCGGATCTATCTAGGAGCCGGCCGATCCGAAGCCGCACGTCCGCTTTTGCGCCAGGGGACACAGCGGCTAAGGGAGATTGGCCTGCAGGACTTCCTGTGCGGCGCGCTTCTGGCGTACGCAGAAATCGAACCGAGCGAGTTCGAGACGATCATGCATGAAGCCGACGAGATTGCCGAGCGCGGTGGCAATCGAAGCCTGCTTTGGGAAACCTATCGAGTTCGCGCATCACATTCGCACCGCACGGGCGATCTTGTCGGATTTCGGATCGCGATCTCTAAGCTGTTCACCGGTTGCGCGCAGCTCAGCGACTTGTTCCTGGCCAATTCGTTCGATTTGTTCTCAATGTGCGCTCGTGAAGCGAATCCGAGCCTCTCCCTTGCCGCCGAAGCAGCGGCGGCCCACTGGCGCGGAAAAGAATCCGATGGACCGGCGCACCCGGTCTGGTCCTCACTCTGGACGTGCGACTCGAAAGACATGGCGTGTGCCATGGCAAACGCGGCGGCAGAAGAATTTGTTCGAGAACCGGCATTTGTCACGGAAATGTCCCGACGACTTGATAGCGTGGTGTTATGACGTCGAATCAGATTCGCGAGTTAAACCGTTCGGTGACCCTTCTCGGCGCACCCGAGTCGGATTTTGCCGAACGATTCTATTCCGCGCTGTTTGCTGCACTGCCGGAGACCCGACCGATGTTTGGCACCGACATGACGAGGCAGAAAGCTCGCCTGATGGAGATGCTGAGTTTTCTAGTGGAGCAGATCGAACACCCGGAGATTCTGGAGCCAATGCTCTCCGGGCTCGGAAAGCGGCACGAGGCGTACGGCGTGAAGCCGGACCATTACGCACCGATGGGGCAGGTTCTGTTGACGGAAATGGCGCTTACCCTAGGCGAGCAATGGACACCAGAAGTGGAAACCGCCTGGAAATCAGCCTTCCAGGCGATTGTCGATGGCATGAGCGTTGGATAGACGCCTTTAAGGTTGTGCTGGCAGGATCAGCCGACCAATGGAGATCGGTCTTGCCGTCTGGGTCTGGCCGCTATTGCTCATGATGTTCGTGTACGACTTACTAAACGAAGCCGTCGTAAACTTCCAGGCATATCCCTGAATGGCGTTGGCCGTGTCTGTGATCACAAAGAGCGTCCCAACTCCGGCACCCTTGGCCGAGTGCGTCGCACCAGATTTCAAGGTGATTCTGCGGCTATCGGCACGGTCATACGTGTCGTCGTGGGGCGAAGAAGTGCTGTCGACGATCCCGAACGACCAAACTCGGTACACCTTGCTTTCAACCGCATCGGCTTGAGTCGTGAAGAAGCCGTTGTTGCTTCGAACGATCATCGTGTGACCGCTATTGACGTCACTGTCGGGATCCGTCTTGTAGTCGATCACCATGATGTCGCCTTTTGTCACGGTCGCAATGTCGGTGACTTGCGTGAATCCGATGTTGTTTTGAATCAGCTTCGCGTACTGTCGGCTGTTTGGGCTGTTCGTTGCCGTTTCGCCAGGAATGCTGTACTGGGTCCAATCCCAGTTGTAGGCGACTCCCAGCATCCGCGTGACGAAGTTTCCGCAGACCGTATTGTTCTTGTAGTAGGTCGCGTACACCGGCTTGTCTTTGGTGTAGATCGAGGTTCCGAACTCAACGACCGTGTTTGCCCAACTGGCCCCGTATCGATTGTGGGAGACGTATGCTCCGTTCACATGCTCGCCCAGGTGGCCATAGTAAGTTTGTTCGTGGATCCCGAGCGCCATCTGTTCGGCGCGGAACAGGTGCTGGGGGGCCTTTGGGGTGAAGGAAAACTGGGCATTGGCACCCGACGCAAGTGCCATTGCTACGCCGGAAATGAACAGAGCACGAGCAACGAGGATTTGCGAATTTTTCATGGTTTCTCTTCTCGCTCTCTTTGAGCGATGGATACATGATTCCAACCGTCCCGAAACATCTCCGTGACGTTGCCGTGACAAATTCTTTCGGCGGTCGTTCCGGAGAGTAAAGTTCAGCGGTGATCGCAACCGGACTTGATCAGCTTGTCGCCTCGGACTTCGCAAAATTGCGCGGAAAGCGGATTGGCGTCGTGTGCAACCAAGCGACCATCGATGTGAACGCAGATCACATTCTGGATTTGCTCTTGCCGCTCCACCGATCCGGTTTTCTCACGATCGCGGCAGTCTTCGGGCCCGAGCACGGGCTTTATGGGCACACCCAAGACAACATGATCGAGTGGGAAGGTTTGCCCGATTCGCGGACCGGACTCGTGATCCATTCGCTCTATGGCAATCATCGAAAGCCGACCGCCGAAATGCTCACCGGTGTTGAGCTCTTGGTCGCAGATATCCCCGACATTGGCAGCCGCTATTACACCTTCGTCTGGACGATCTGTCATTGCATGGAGGCTTGTTCCGAGCTGGGGATTCCGATGCTGCTCCTCGATCGCCCCAATCCAATCGGCGGCACTCAGGTGGAAGGGCCGGTTTTGGACATGACGTATTCGAGTTTTGTGGGTCTGTACTCCGTCCCAACTCGCCATGGACTCACCGCAGGAGAGGTGCTTCGCTACGTCAATGCCCGCTACTTGTCGGGTCGGGCCGAGGTGGACATCGTGGAGGTCCAGGGTTGGCACCGGGATCAGTATTTCGATACGCTCGACTATCCGTGGGCAATGCCAAGCCCAAACATGCCCACCGTCGAAACGGCGGTTGTCTATCCCGGCGGTTGCCTGTTGGAGGCCACAAACCTAAGCGAGGGCCGCGGTACAACTCGACCCTTTGAAACCTTTGGCGCGCCGTTCTTGGACGGTTGGAAGCTGGCGGAAGATCTCAACGGGCTTGGTTTGGAAGGTGTGAAGTTCCGCCCGATCCAGTTCGAACCAACTTTCAACAAGCACGCCAAAAAGCTGTGCGAGGGATGTTTTGTCCATGTCACGGATCGCTTAACGTTTCGTCCGGTGTTGACCTACATTGCGATTCTTCAAGCCTGTATTCGTCAGACCGGCCTTGTCGATTCCAGCAAAGTTGAACGCCCAAGCATGTTTGAAGCGGCGTCGGCGGAGACTCAACTAAACGGATTCTCCTGGAAACAACCACCGTACGAATACGTTCACGATCGAATGCCAATCGACATTCTCGCGGGTAATGACTGGCTTCGTAATGTCATCGAAAGCCAAACCTCACTTGCAGAAATTACCGGTCGGATGGAACATGAAGTTCTAGAGTTTGCTGGCTTCCGGGAACAAGCTCGACTCTACAAAGAATAGGAGGGGGCAGAATGGCGCACGTGCCTGACGCGACCTTGACGGGGCACCAAGTCCGGACTAGACTTTTTGCGGCCCAATAACATTTTGTTAACAAAAAAAGGGCAAAATTTCATTGTTCGGTTCGAACGAAGAGCGTCTCTCATGAAAAAAGCATTCACCCTTATCGAGCTCCTAGTCGTGATCGCGATTATTGCGATCCTAGCGGCGATCTTGTTCCCTGTATTCGCACAAGCCAAGCTTGCGGCGAAGAAGACCGCTGCACTTTCGAACCAGAAGCAGATCGGTCTCGGCATCATCCTCTACACCACCGACTACGACGACCTGTATCCGCGAAACGACGATTGCGTTGCTGGTAGCTCGCTGAACTCAGCTCTGAACCTCAACGACTTTCCGGCTAACGGTATCGGCGTCGGCTGCACCACCGGCAACTTCAAGTACCGACGAAACGCTTTCTCTTGGCAGAAGTGGGTTTTCCCGTACATCAAGAACGTTCCTCTCTTCGAGCACCCACTTCGCGTTAAGGACAGCGCAAACTGGAACAACAACGGCCAGATCGTTGGCGGTTTTGCACTGAATACCTCGGTTACCGGACAGTTGGACACCTACAACCGAACGCCGACCTTCTCGCGACAGGTTCGAAACAGCTGGCTTGGCGGTTCCACCACCTCGGTTCCATCGCCATCCGAGACGTTGATCATGCTGGAAGTTCCAAACTCCGGCGTTCCAATGCTTCCAGGCGGATCGGTCGACTCCCAGGGAATCACCCCAACCGTCACGATCTACCCAGCAGCAATCCGGGAATTCTGGCGTTATAAGCTCATGAAGGGCACGATCGCTGACTGCATCGCAGGAACCAGCGGAACCGAGCCAGACTCGGCAAAGATCGCTTCGGGCGGCGTCACCGTTGGCTTCACTGACGGCAGCGCGAAGTTCCTTAATGCTGGAAACTTCCTCGGCCGAACCCCTTCGAAGCTCGAGTACTTGGGCGTGACGGGTAGCCACACCGCAGGCTGGACCTTCCAGGACGACTGCCGGTACCTGACCTCGGGCAACCTCGGCTTCGTGCAGCCGAACTTGAACATCAACTACCCAATGTGGGGACTGGTAGCGAACTAGTGCAGAAGCTTGGACTTTTGCTTTTGGGCGTCATTGCAGTCTGTAGCCTCGGTTGTGCACCAACCGAGGTGACGGAAGCTGATTCACAAAAGATGAAGCAGGAGTTCTCTCAGGAGAACTACGAAAAGGCCATGAAAGCCGCCGGGAAAGAGAAAGAGCTCGAAGAGCAGAAAGCTCGGGAAGCCGCTCGAAACGACGGTCAGGTCGAAGGGCAACAGTAAGCCAGTCGCGTATTGGCGGAAAGGGCGACCACGGACAATTCCGTGGTCGCCTTTTTTTCGGCTGGCAAAACTACGGTGTTCTCAGTTTCTTTTGCAAAACCAAAGAAACTTAAAACACTCTTAACAATTTGTCCTTAAACTACTCGTGGACGGTGGGTGTTGAGGTCGTTCGGGATTTTGGGCACCTGCAGGAACGGACATCATGAAAAAGGCATTTACCCTGATTGAGCTCCTCGTCGTCATCGCGATCATCGCGATTCTCGCGGCAATTCTCTTCCCAGTTTTCGCTCAGGCGAAGGCCGCCGCGAAGCGAACTTCCTCGCTTTCCAACCAGAAGCAGATCACGACGAGTATGTTCCTGTACACCAGCGACTACGATGACGTTTACGCTCGAAACGACGAGTGCGTGCTCTTCAGCTCGCTGAATCCAGCGCTCAAGACTGCGGCGCTCAACTCGGCCGCCGGTCAGGGATGCACGCCAGATGGATCGACTCAGTTCTACAACCGGTTGAACCACTTCAGCTGGCCAAAGTGGGTTATGCCATACGTTAAGAACGTTGACATGTTCTTCAACCCAGTTAAGGGTCGAGTCACCGGTGCAACCTTCGGCTGTCCAAACGGCGCTTGGGAATCTTGCGGTCAGATGTTCGGCAGCTACGCAATCAACCTTGCGATCACCGGATCGTTGAACACCTACGACGAAGCCGTGATCGGTGCTAGCTCCCGAATCTATCGAAACAGCTGGACCGGTGGAACTCAGACTGCCCTCGTACAGCCTGCTTCGACCATGCTGTTCTGGGTCACGTCAAACCCAACGACGTCGGTGCTTCCAAACGGATTCCTTGACGCTGAGTTCACCAACCGAACCGCAACCGTTTACCCAGCAGTTGTTCGAGAGCACCTCATCAACGACCTGTACAACGGAACCAACGACGGAACGGTCGTCGGCAAGACGATCATTGAAGCTCGAACCGAAAACGGTGGATTCACGATTGGCTACGCGGATGGCCACGCGAAGTACCTGAAGGCCGAAGCCATGATCGGCGCAACGCCAACCATCGCCGAGTACTCGCCAGGAATGAGCCCAACGGCCGCTGGGCTCGCTGGTTCGACCCAGCGACTTGGTGCTGCGGTTAACCTCAACGTGAACTACCCACTCTGGGGCCTCGGACAGTGAGTCGACTTGCGATCTTTCTTGCGCTCGGAATCGTCTGCGCCGCTCTCCTGAGCGGTTGCGGAGAACCGACCCAAAAGGAAGCGCAAGACTCACAAGCCGCGATCGAAAAAGAGCGAAAAGCAACCGGCGACGATAAGAACGCGTACTGAGTCTAAGTCTCGGTTGGGTGCGGGTGGCAAAGTCACCCGCACCCGTTTTCCATCTGGGCGAATGGAGTTCATGAGCTTTCAAAAATCAGCGAATTTATTCGGATGTCGTTAACAAAGTCTTAACAATTCCAACTCACAATTTTCGTGAGGTCGCGAAGCGGTAGTTTCGGATCCCAATATAGACTCATGAAAAAGGCATTTACCCTCATTGAGCTGCTCGTAGTTATCGCGATCATCGCGATTCTCGCAGCTATCCTTTTCCCAGTTTTCGCACAGGCTAAGGCTGCTGCAAAGAAGACTGCTGCTCTCTCGAACCAGAAGCAGATCTCGACCAGCATGTTCCTGTACACCAGCGACTACGACGATATCTATCCTCGAAACGACGATTGTATCGCTCGATCCGCGCTCAACCCAGCCCTCAATGCAGCTAGCTATACGCCTTCGAACGGCGACGGCTGCTCGGGTGCAGGTCCGTACCCATACCGAATGAACCACTACTCTTGGCAGAAGTGGGTGTTGCCTTACACCAAGAACGTAGGCCTCTTCGAGCACCCAGGTCGAACCAAGATTGACGCTGGTACGCCTCGACAGTGGAGCGACAACGGTCAGATCATGGGTGGCTTCGCACTTAACCTCGGTATCACCGGTGCGGTCAACACCTACCTACGATCGAACACGGCTGCAGGCCGACTTCGAAACTCGATCTTCGGTGGCAGCCAGAACGCTCTTCCAGCCGTTGCTGACGCAATGCTGTTGTTCGAATTCAGCAACCCGCTCATCAACTACGCGCCAGTCGTTCTCCGAGCCGATCAGAGCTCGGCATCTGAGCAGACCGTTTACCCAGCCGCCATCCGAGAATTCTGGGCAGCGAACTTCTTCGTCACCGATGCTAGCTGCGTCAACACCGGTCGAATCGACTCCAGCCGAGTCTTCGCCGAGAGCATCGTTGTCGGATACGCCGACGGCCACGCGAAGAGCATCAAGCCACAGGCATTCCTTGGCAACACGCCTACCGCCGCCGAGTACGGTGTGACCCTCAACGCTTCGCAGCAGTGCGGAATTTCGAGCGGCACGATCTCCGGTCAGCCAACGCCGACCACCAACCTTAACTATCCGTTCTGGGGCCTCCAGAACTGATGAGCAACTGGACTAAGTGTCTGGCACTTGGTCTAGCGATCTTCTCCCTTGCCGGTTGTTCCGGTGGGGGAGACGTCTCGGCCGAAGGCGCCGAGGCGAGCTACAAGAACCAAGAAAAGAAGGCAGAAGCTCTCGCTCAACAGCGAGGCGAAACCATCGAAAAGCCTACGAGCCAGGGCGAATAAACTTGAAAGCTCCGATGCAAATGCGTCGGAGCTTTTTTGTGTCTGGCGATCGGAGTCTGAGTTCGTGATGCGTTTTTGAATCCGCAACCCACGCGGTTCGGCGCTTCCTTTATAATCAGGCTTAATGAAACTCGCCGTTTGCATTGTCCACAACCGAGACAAGGGCCACGTGACCGATGAATTGGTCAAAGCTGGATTCAAATTCACGATCATCGGTTCGACCGGCGGTTTCCTTCGGGAAGGAAACACCACGATGCTCATCGGCTCGGAAGAGAACGATCTGCCCGCCCTCAAAAAACTGTTCAAGGAAAGTTGCCAATCTCGAGACCAGCTCGTGAACGTGATGCCTTTTGACGCCACAACTCCTGGCGGCTTCATTCCGAGCCCGGTCAAGGTCCCAGTTGGTGGAGCGGTAATGTTTGTGATTGACGTTGAGCAATTCCATCGATTCTGAACTCGACAAACTTGTCGGGCTCGCTGGCGCCAAGCGGTTTGTCTCCAAGCTCGCGGTAGGAGACCTCGGCGTACACGCCGTTCTGTTTTATGGCCCACCCGGTAGCGGGAAGTCAGAACTGGTGCGCATTCTGATGAAAGCTTGGCTGTCCAACGACCCGATCTCTAGCGAACCCGATCGGGCTTGCCGAGCCTATGAGCGGGGAAACAATCCCGACGTTCTGTCGATCACGCCTAGCGCAAGCTCGGACCAGATTCTGATTAAACAGATTCGGGAAGATGAGCATCCAGACAAAGATGATCCGGTAGCCGTCGACACCTTCCTCCGCTCGATGCCGCTCATGTCTCGCCATAAAGTGGTGACGATCACGGACGCTCACCGGATGAACCACCGCGCGGCAAACGCGCTGTTGAAGTCGCTCGAAGAGCCCCTGCCGCATGGCCGATTCATTTTGACCACTCCAAGCGCGGGCAGCGTTCTTCCAACGATTCTAAGTCGTTGTCTTGCCGTGATGTGCGAGTTACCAACCGTCGAAGAGATCGTGAGCCAGATGGGTGACTTCACGCCCGCCGAGCTTGCGCTGGCCGAAAACACCCCGGGCCGGCTGCGTGAAATTTTTGAGCATCGGGACCGGTACTCAGAGCTGATTGAATTTGCGCGCGTATTGCCAACCAAGAATCACACGTCGGCTTTGGCGGTGGCAGAGGACTTTCGCGACCTGACCGAACGGCTTGAACCCGCTTTCCCCGGAAAAGAGCGTTATGCCGCGGCAGAAACGCTGGAAAGACTCGGCACGTTGCTGTCCAAAGATCACCGGGTTCCAGGCGAATGGACGCAGGCAATAATCGAGAGTCACCGTAGGCTCAAACAGAATGGCCACGAGGCGATCGTAACGGACGCCCTGTTCGCGCGCCTGCTGCGACCTAAGAAGGGCCCAAGAACGGGAACCTAACCACGCGTATCATGCGTAACACCTTTGGTACTCATTCAGGGAGTGTAATGCGATGCTGTTTGCAGCTTTGAGAGAAAGGACCGAGGTTGTGAAAGATCGAGCGCGAATGTTCGAGGGGCTCATTCGTGATACCCACAAGCAGGCTTACGGCCTTGCGTATCGCCTAACCGGAAATCCGTCGGAAGCCGAGGATTTGGTTCAGGAATCGTTCGTTCGTGCGTTCCGATTCTTCGATAAATACGATGACCGCCTGCCATTTACCAGCTGGCTGTATCGCATCATCAGCAACACGCACATCGACCTGATTCGCCGAAAAGGTCGGCTCAAAACCACGAGCCTGGACAACTCGGGACCAGAAGGAACGACGACTTGGGACGTTGCTGACGAGGAGTCGTCGCCCGACCGAGAGCTTATGAATGATTCGATGGCGGAGCCAGTTCAGAAGGCTTTGCTCTCGATGAACGAGGATTTTCGAACGGCCGTTATTCTTGCGGACGTAGAAGGCATGGCGTACGAAGAAGTCGCCGAGATTATGAAAACAAGCGTTGGCACCGTGAGGTCCCGCATCCATCGGGGTAGAAAGCAACTTCGGGATCACTTACTCAAGAACTCCCCAGATTTCTTTGGAAGGTTTGCAAATGAACTGTAAAGCCGTGCAAGCAAGGCTGAGTGCCTATCTGGATAAGGAGCTACCAGGCAACGAACATACGGCCGTTCGGGCTCACGTTTTTGACTGTGCATCGTGCCGCGAAGAGATGGACTCGCTCGCGACCATCAAACAAATGCTCGGTCGCTGCGCCGCCCCAGAGCCAGCAGAATGCTTCGAAGAGCGCCTCATCGCGAACGTGATGCGCCAAGTGGAACCACCGCGCAAACAGTGGAACTTCCAATTCCGACCAGCGTTCACGTTTGCCGGAATCGCTGCCTGCTCGATGGTTGCTACCTTATTGGTCTTACAATTCGTCTTAAAGGCGGACTCCGCCCCGGTAACGCAGACGACCCCGGATCGATCGATCGCTTTTGACATTCAGCGTGATCAGATCTATGCCGTCGGCACGGACCCGATGGGGGGCATCCCGGTGATCAATGTTCAATCTGACCCGAATCGCTAAACGAGCCGCTTTTGCGCTTCCGATCGTTGCTTGGAGCCTTGTTCCAATTGCGGTTGCCGCTGGCCCCGGAGTGCCTACCTGTGGCGACGACGCCGACGCTTGGCTACTGAAAAGCATGCGACGCAGTTTCTCGTCGCACGTCACGGCCGTGATCATCCAGCGCGACCCTGCGGGCGAGGATCAGCACCAAACCGTTCGGGTTGAACGCTCGAAGGACGGAAAGGTTCACCACGTCGTAACTCAGCCGCTTCGACGCCAAGGCACCGAGTCGGTAGACGACGGCAAACGCTTACGGGTGTATTTGCCCGACCAAAACGTGATGATCGATCAGGCCTCTCCCCATTTGCAGGAGGACGACGCTGAGGCTCGTTGGAAACTTGCGAGGAAAAATTACGACCTTAAGTTCGGAACAAGTGTCAAGATCGCGGGGCGGGACACGCACTGCATCGTGGCATCGCCGCACGACGATCGAATGGACACTCGTCGGTACTACGTTGACCGAAAAACGGGTTACCCGCTACGGATGGAAACGAGTTCGCTCGAAGGTGGCAAAAGGATCATTTACGATACGCGTGAGATCCAGTTTCCGTCGGAAATTGATCCTGAGCGCTTCGAGATGAAACCAGTCGGCGGTGCGAGAGTCTTGTCATACGATCCGCCGCAGAGCCTCAAAGCCCCGGATGCCAAGCGCAAGCTAGGTTTTGCACCCATCCTTCCTCCTAACTTACCGATGGGCTTCAAGGTCCAAGACATGCAGTTGACCACCAGCGACCGGTGGCGCGCGCTTGCCGTCCGAATTACGGATGGCCTTGTGAAAGCAACCGTTTACCAGTGGCTGAGTTCCAATGATGTGAAGATTCGGAGCATGGAGATGGGATCGTCGGGCACCGTCGGAGACGTGCGCCTCTTGGTGGTCTCCGAGATGAGCAACGACATTCGTCGCGACCTTCTTCGTGCATTCACTCGCTCGGGCGAAATCGGCACTTTGCAGCCTGCAGGGTGGTGTTTCCAGCCGATTGACCCGGCACAGGACCTAGTTTTAACCGGCTGGGAACCCTACTTCTCGCCAATGCAGTTAACCGTGCTAACCGCGATTAAATCGCACTCGGGCACGGTGATCTGCGCCGGACCCTAAATCGAAACAGAATCATGAAACCATCCATTCGAACACCGAAGTCGGTGTATCTCACCATTGGAGCCGGGTTTGCTTTGGGAGCCGTCTGCATGGCGGCGGTCTTTAGCGGCAAGGCGCTCCCTCAAGTCATTGCGCAAGAAAAGCCGGCCATAGCCGCGCCTCGACTTGTCGCCGAAACTTCTGCCGAAAGCATGGCGGAGCTTCGCAACCTCGACACTTCATTTGCCAACCTGGCGGAATACGCCGGAGCGGCGATTGTGGACATTAAAGCGGTCCAAGAAAGAGCCCAAGGGAAAGACGGACGACGCGTTCCGATTTCGCAAGGCGAAGGTTCCGGCTTCATCTTCCGCGCTGATGGCTACATCATGACCAACGACCACGTCGTTGGAGATGCAACAAAGGTCACGGTCTCACTGAAGGACGGACGAGAGTTTAAGGGCACGGTTACTCGCGCTCCCTTCGCTGACATTGCGCTGGTAAAGATTGAGGCGAAGGACTTGCCGACGCTTAGCTTCGCTGACTCAAGCAAAGTTCGGCCCGGGCAGTTCGCGATGGCGCTTGGCGCGCCGTTTGGTCTCGAAAACACCGTCACGGTTGGGCACGTCAGTGCGCTGCACCGAAGCGAGCAGTTCATTCAGGACAAGGTTTATGCCGACTTGATTCAGACGGATGCGTCGATCAACCGAGGCAACTCGGGTGGACCGCTGATCAACATCGATGGTCAGGTAGTCGGGGTGAACACCGCGATCTTCAGCCCAAGCGGAGTATCGGCAGGCATCGGATTTGCGATTCCAAGCAATCAGGCCAAGTTCATCGGAGACATTCTGCTCGAGAAGGGCAAAGTCACCCGAGCTTATCTCGGCGTCCGAATGGAGTCTCTCAAAGAGTTTGAGAAGAAGGACATGAAACTGTCTGGTGGCGCGAAAGTGGTTGATCCGGGCCGAGACATGCCTGGCTTCACCGCATCCGACACGCCAGCCGGAAAAGCTGGTCTGCGACCGGGCGACATTATCGTCCAGATCGGAGACCGAAAGATCGATTCCTCGGTTGATTTGCGCAACTCGATGCTTGTTTATGCTCCGGGCACCGAAGTGGACGTCAAGTACGTTCGTGACGGAAAATCGGCAAGCGCTAAGGTGAAGCTAGGAGCCGCACCAGAACCGCCTAAGATGACCAGCCCGCAGTCGGACGAGCTTGAGTCGCCGTTCGGGATGGAGATTCCAGAAGAGCTCCGCAAAATGATCCCAGAGGAAAAGCCAGTCCAGCCGATCACGCCCGACTCCTCGCGGCCACGGCTTGGCGTAAGCGTTGCGGATGTGACCGCCGAGATGCGAAAGCAGTTCGGTGTGCCAGAGGGAACGAAGGGCGCTGTAGTGCTCAGCGTAAGCCCTGGAAGCCCTGCGGCCACCCTTGGCATGAAGCCCGGTGACGTGATCACGAAGATCGGCAGCCGAGCCATCAGTTCGTCGAACGAAATCGTAGAAGTCGTGAGCAAGATGAAGTCGGGCGAAAGCACTTCGGTTGCTTACAGCCGATTCTCGGACGGCGCCACGACAAAGGTAGAAGCAACGGTCACGTTCTAACCCAGGACGAACAGACAGAAAAAAGCCCCGCTCACCAGGTGAGCGGGGCTTTTTCAATCGTGGGCTTTAGTTTGAAAACTTGCCGCGGATTTCGACCTTCAGCAAGTGGGCTTCAAATCCCTGTGCCTTGGCCTGCTTGTCGATGGCAGCGATGATTTCGGACGGGAGGGTGAGCTCTCGAACCTTGTCTGTGTCGACATCAACGACAACTTCGGTTGCGGTTGCATCTGGCTTGGTTGTCCGAGCCGGGAAGTAACCGTCAACAATGCCGATGTGGTGAATTAGTCCGACTTCTTGGAGGGTGCTCAGAATTCGATAAACGCTGACGACGTCAATCTTGCCACCGGTAGTCACGATCTTCTCGTGAATTGCGTACGCGCTCAGAGCGATCTCCGAGTCCGAAAGCGCTCGGATGACCTGAACTCGTGGCATGGTGATTCGGTAGCCCGCGTTCTTGAGTTCTGTGAGGGCATGTTCCTCGTAAAGCCGTGCTTCGTTCATGACGGGTGCCACTGGGGCAACCTTAGCTTCTTTACTTCTTCTTTGTCTCATGATTAGTTTTATGACGCCTGCTTTGGACGGATGATCCCAACCTGGAAAGAACTGGGTCCAATAGGCGACTTTTTTTCCCTTGCCGCGCAAGCGGCGTAAGTTGCGTCATTGTGATTGACGACAATTTACTTGGTGTACTTAACACTACCCGGAATGGTGATGAAAGTGTTAGATGCGGGTTCATGATCTTGCTAGAAGGTAGATTTATCTTCAGGAAACACTTTTAGCACGGGGTTAATGTCAAAAAAGTGTTCCCGAGAAGCTAAGAGTGTGTTATGATCGTGAGCGACTATAGTGAACCTATGAAAGGTTTGGTTTGGTTCACCCGAGGGATAGATGAAGTTTTATAATCTTAAGACCCGTACTCACGTTGAGGTAGAAGACAGCAAAGTCAAGAAGCGAAAAGTGTTCATCAAGACCAAGTCTGCTGAGCAGGTGCGCTACCAGTTCGTTGCCGAAGAGAACGGCACCCCGTTGTACAAGCTGTGCTCCGAAAAGGATTACACCGCTTTCGAAGGCGAAGAGATTCAGTAAGCGAGTTCGCTTCGCTCTTCAAACCGCTTCCATAGGTCAGCCGGAACAATCGGCTGACCTTTTTCGTGTCTTCTCGGTGAACCTCACCTGCGTTTGACCGTCATTAGCTTTCATGCCGCTTCAGACCGATCGAGAAAAGGGAGCCCACTTGCTACGGAGGTTTGGCCTTGGCGCAAGCGAGGCCGAACTGGACTATTACTTGAAGGATGGTCTCAACGGAGCCGTTGACCGCCTGACCGAGTACGAATCGGTTGACGAAGGGTTCAACATCAACCCGTACGACTTGCAGCCGGAAAAGGCAAAAAACCTCCCGATGCCGATTCTCACGGCCTGGTGGATTGCTCGCATGATCGCGACGCGCCGTCCGTTGCAAGAGAAAATGACCTTGTTTTGGCACGACCATTTCGCCACGAGCGCGAGCAAGGTTAAAGCCTCCGAGTTCATGCTGCAGCAGAATGAGACCCTTCGGCAGTACGCCACGGGGAACTACCGCTCTTTGCTCACCAACATGAGCAAAGACCCTGCGATGCTGTTTTGGCTCGACAATCAGGAGAACGTCCGTGGAAAGCCCAACGAGAACTTCGCGCGAGAAGTCATGGAGCTTTTCACCCTCGGGGTCGGAAACTACTCGGAAAAAGACGTACAAGAGGCTGCAAGGGCATTTACGGGTTGGTCGGTCATGAGATCTCGCCGAAACGTGGATGACGGTCAACCACCAAAGGGGGAATTCCTCTTCCGTCCGCGATTACACGACACGGGAATGAAAGTCGTCCTCGGCAAGTCCGGCCCGCTTACCGGTGAAGACGTTTTAAATCATCTTTGCGAAATGCCTCGAACCGCGGAGTACATCACGGAAAAGCTCCTCGCTTGGTTTGTCTATCCCGAGCCCGAGCCCAAGTTCGTGGCCCGAATCGCAAAGGTTTTCCGTGATTCGAACCTCGACATCAAGACCACGCTGAAGGCGATCATGCGTTCGAGCGAGTTCTACTCGGACAAGGCGGAGCGTGCGGTTGTGAAGACACCCGTTGACTTTGTCGTTCCGACCTTGCGGCAACTCGGGTTCGGGCCGATCATGCGTGAATCCACGAGCCGAGGCTTGGACAAACGAATTGCACTCCTCCCAGCTTATGGAGCAGGAACAACGATGAAAAACATGGGAATGCAACTGCTCTATCCGCCGGACGTCGCGGGTTGGGAAGGCGGCGAAGGTTGGATTTCTTCGGCGACGATGGTGGAGCGGATGGGCTGGTCTGCGGCGCTCTTCGGCACGGGCAAAGGTCGACGAATTGGGAATGGGTATCCATACGAAGCCCTCTTCAACGGTGCAACAACGCCGTCTGAAGTCGTGGATCGCCTTGCCTCCCTCTTCGACGCGAAGCTGAATCCAGATCGTCGAAAGATCTTGGTTGCAAATGCCGAAAAAGAAATGACCGGTCCGATGAACCGCGTGATGGCGCAGAAGGTCGGCTCATCGGTTTCTCGACTTCTGTTCGCTACTCCCGAATTCCAGTTCGCCTGAGTTGACGGTCCCTGGCAAAATTTGCCAGGGACCGTGGCTTTACTTGTCCGTGCCGAAGAGGACGTTTCCGATCCCGGTCTGTGCCATCAGCTTCTCAATCTCCGCGATCGTACGTGGGGCTTTGGCGCTTAGATTCACGGGTGCGCCGCTCGTCACCAGAATGTCGTCCTCAATGCGCACGCCAATGTTCCACCACTTTTGGTCGCACGGGCTGCCTGCCTTGATGTAAATGCCCGGCTCCACCGTGAGCACCATGTTCGGTGCCAGCACGTTGGCGCCTTGTGAATCGTGGACGTCAAGTCCCAGGAAGTGCGAGGTGCCGTGCATGAAGTACATCCCGGCCTCATTCTCCTTCTTGATGATTCCAAGTTTGACCAAGCCTTTCGCAATCACCGATCGCGCGGCTCGATCGGTACCACTGAATGGCTTGCCGCTGACGCATTCGCGGATTCCAGCTTCTTGGGCCTCTCGCACGAGTTCGTAAATCGCCTTTTGTTCCGGGTTGAATGTGCCATCGATGGGCCAGGTTCGGGTGACGTCGGCGGTGTAGCCGTGGTACTCGCCCCCGGCGTCCACACAGATCAGGTCATCTCCGGTCACTTTTCGGCGATTCGCCGTGTAGTGCAAAGTGCAGGCGTTCGGGCCGCTACCGACGATGTTCGGATAGCCCACGTACTCACACCCTCGGCGTCCAATTACGTAGTGGAAGATCGCGCCAAGGTCGTACTCGTTCATGCCCTTTTCCGCGCTCCGCATCATTTCAATGTGTCCGTCAACCGAAGCGGAAATGGCCCGGCGCATCAGTCGCAGCTCATCGGGAGATTTGATGACCCGGTACTTCGCGAGCGTATCGTTCAGGCTTGGTTTTGGCGCTGAAGTCTTTGCCTCCCAAGTCCGGTAAGCCTCTACCATCCGAGACAGTTGCCCGGTTGGACCATCTGGGAGAGTCGCCTTTACTGCGCTTGCGGTCGGCAATCGGTTCAGGAAATTTGCGAAGTCGGTGTTCGGAAGCGCTGCCTCGATCTTCAGGATCGATTCAGCTCCCTTGGGCTGCATGCGGTAGCCAAGCCATGTTTCCGACATCGGAGTCGCAACATTGCAGAACAAAACTTCTTTAACCGTTTTGCCGTTCACCTCGATGCCATTTGGAATCAAGACCAGGGCGCTGTCCGGTTCGTTGAAACCCGTCAAATAGAGGAGGTTTGAGTCTTGCCGAAACTGAAAATCAACGTCGTTGTTGCGGTTTCGCTCCGGGTTGCTAAAGAAGACCGCGACCCCGCCTTGGGCAATCGCCGTACGCACCTTGTCTCTCCGCTCTTTATGCTCGGCGGGGGGAATGAAGTCCGTCTCGAAGATTGGGTAATCGGCCGGAACGGCTGCACCGAGAACGAACATTAGGGCGATGGCGAGACGACGCATAAGCGTCACTATATCGCACTCTTTAGCCAGGAGGCCAACTCAAAGTTCGCCCGCCAAGCAAATGCGCGTGAAGGTGGGGCACCGACTGTCCGGCATCCTCGCCTTGGTTGATCACCAGCCGATAGCCGGATGTGAGCCCGAACTGTTCGGCGATCGTTTTTGCCGCGTTCAGGATGGCCAAGTGGTCTCCTGTCTCGGGTAAGGATGCGAGCCCAGGAATCTCTTGGCGCGGCACGATGACGATATGCACGGGTGCTTGTGGCGCGATGTCCTTAAACGCCACGACATGCTCATTTTCATACACGATCTCGGCCGGTATCTCACGGGCAATGATCTTGGTGAAGAGGGTCGCCATATCTTGAGTATGGAACCTTGCCAGAATGAGTCCCATGCACGTCGAGGAGTTCTGGGAATCACGTGCCATCGGCCCGGTTCTGGGGCGGATCGCGCTCCTTCCACTCGCCGGACTTTATGCAATCGGATGGGAGTGCTATCTGGCGTGGTACAAGCTCGGACTCAAGCGGGCGAAGATGCCTCACCCACGCACTTTGTGCATCGGCAATCTGGTCGTCGGCGGGGTTGGAAAGACGCCGACGGTAGTGTTCGTTGCCCAACAACTCTTGGCTCGTGGCCATAGGGTTGTGATCAGCAGTAGCGGATACGGTGGGCCCATGTCGACCGGGGCGCAGCTTGCGCCAGATGGCCCCATCCTAGCTTCGGCTTGGGGAGATGAGCCAGCACTTTTTCGCGAAGAACTCCCGAACGTCCCGATCATCGTGGGTCGAGACCGGCTCGCCGCGGCTACGATTGCCGGAGAGCAGTTCGCGGATTCGATTCTGGTGATGGACGACGGCTTTCAGCATTTGCCGGTGGCCAAACGGGTCTCGGTCGTGCTCGATCCGCCTAGACGAAATCGACTTTGTCTCCCGGCCGGGCCGTACCGCGAGCCCCGCTGGCGCAAGCGACGTGCGGATTTAGTCATCCCCGGGGACTTTCGCGTGGTTGCCAATCCGCTTGAAGTTGACCCGGTTGGCGGTGAATACGCGGTTCTGAGCGCAATCGGGCAACCAGAGCGCTTTTTACAAAGTTTGCTGGCGAGCGGAAAAGTATCCGGCCCCCCGGCGCGAGACCTTCGCTTACCGGACCATGACGATTTGCAGGCAGGTAACCTTTTGGCTCCCGTGCCGGTGGATCTGCCGATCATAACTACGCAAAAGGACTGGGTAAAGCTTCGCGAGAGACGAGACCTCGCCGAGCGGCACTTGATTGTTGCGAAGCATTCCGTTCGGATTGAGCCTGCGGATGAGTTTATGACGTGGATAGAAGAGCGGTTGAATGATCTCTAAAAAGCAAGCGCTTAACCGATTGGCCAGCAACGTGTTCGACCATGCGGTCCGGCATTTTGAGAAAAAGAGCGAAGCCGATGCGGAGCGCCGAGGCGCCCAACTGGGCCGCCTCTTCATGCGCTTAGACAAAAAGCACCGAACCCAGACGCTCGCCAACGTTGCGATGGCGTTTCCAGAACTTAACGAAGCTCAGGTTCTTCGCCTAGGCACGCGAACTTTCGAGCATTTCGGAATGCTCATGGCCGATTTTCTTCGGAGCCGCTTGCGAACGAAGGAGCAACTAATCGCCAGCACAACTTACGAGGGCGAGGAATACGTGAACGCCGCGAAAGAGCAAGACAAAGGCATCCTTGCCCTCACCGCGCACTTCGGGAACTGGGAGCGGTTTGCGGCGTTCGGAACGGCGCTTGATTGGCCCATCACGGTGGTTGCTCGCGACGTTGAGGATGAAGGCTTTCAGAGCAAGGTTCTGAAGTTCCGGGAAAGCACCGGGATTGAAGTTTTAAGCCGAGGCAGCGCGGCCCGCGGGATGCTGAGCGCACTCAAATCCAAGCGGCTGGTGGCGGTACTACCGGATCAGAACTCTTCCGAGTGCTTCGTTCCGTTCTTCGGCTACCCCTGCGGCACGGTCCTTGGTCCAGCGATTATTCACAAGCGCAGCGGCGCGCCTCTGGTTCCGGTGTATTGCGCAAAAGTTGGCGTCGGCAAATTCCACTGCATCGTGAAACCGATGATCGACCCAGACAATACGTGCGATGATCCGACCCAGATCGCGGCTGAGATGAACGCAGTCCTTGAATCAGTCATTCGGGAGTATCCCGAGCAGTACCTTTGGCTCCACGATCGTTGGCGAAGCGCAAAACGTGCTGGACTTATCACAGCGCGTTAAACTAAAAGTACATGGGGCCAAAGATTCTGTTGGTTCGCTTCAGCGCAATCGGTGACTGCGTGATGGCGGCGTGGACGGCGACCTCGATAAAAGAACGGCATCCGGATGCTTTCTTGGTGTGGGCCGTTGAGGGCCGTTGCGCTCCGGTGATCGATCGGCATCGGCTCGTAAGCCAGCGGGTTGAGTTTCCGCGAGATCGATGGCGGCTGAAAAAATGGTCTCCGACAACCTGGCAGGAGCAAGTTTTAAAGCACACCCGATTACGGAAGATCGGCTTCGACTTCGGCATCGATCTTCAAGGACACTCTAAAACTGCCATTTGCCTTCGCATTGCCTCCCCGAAGCGACGTATTTCTGCGGCGGCAACAGATGGCTTCGCGGCGAAGCTGAATCCTGTCCTTGGCAATCGCCCGGAAGGGCTTCATCAAATCGAGTGGTTTCAGCGTGTCCTGCAAACAATGGGGGACTACAGTCTTCCCAAGATGCCGGTGATGCCCGCTGTTTCGTCCGAGACAAATCCGAAGTTAGTGAGCATTTCGGTTTCCGCCGGGCAAGAATTTAAGGCCTATCCTTTGGAGCGATGGCAGCATATTGCAGAACAAGTTGTCGCTGCCGGTTACGAAGTGACGCTGCTTGGTGGTCGAACCGACAAAGGCTTTGATATGCCGGGCGTTACGAACGAGGTCGGGAAACTGCGATTGAAAGATACGTTGAGCGTTGTTGCAAGGAGCGTAGTCCACCTTGCGGCAGACACGGGGACCGGGCACATGGCGGCAGCGCTTGGCACCCCGGTGGTGAGTGTGTTTGGTCCAACTGACCCCAACACTTTTCGTCCTTACGCGACAAATGGCATTGTTCTCAAGCACGGGGAGGACACGTCCTCGGTTTCGACAGATGAAGTTCTCGCTGCCTTTCACCAATTGTCTCAAGCGGTGAACGTTTGAAGCGCTTTCTGATCGCTCGTCTTTCCGCGCTGGGAGACGTTGTTTGTTCGCTCCCGGTGGCGAGTGCCCTCAAATCGGCCCATCCAGACTGCCACATCACGTGGGCGGTTGATCGTCGGTTTGCGGGCATTGTCGAATGCTGTGATGCGGTGGACGAAGTGGCCGTCGTGAAGCCGGGGCTCTCGGCGATCCCTACTTGGCCAGAAAGATTTGATGCAGCGTTTGATCTTCAAGGGCTTTTAAAGAGCGGTCTTTGCCTAGCGCGCGCCAAGGCGGAGGTCAAGCTTGGCTACCACTGGCAGCGAGAGGGAAGTTGGCTCTTTTCTGGCGCGGTTAAGCCAGACCCGACCTCGTTCCACATTGTTGATCAGTACGTTGACGTGGTCCGAGCCTATGGGGTTGAAGTTGATCAAGCTGAGTTTCGGCTAAAAGCCCCGGAAGCCGACGTGCTGTCGGTAAGAAAGAAGCTTAAGGAGCGCGGTCTCGTCGGTCGGTTCGCCGTAATGAACGCGGGTGCGGGCTGGGCGACCAAGCGTTGGCCGGCAGAAAGCTTTGCCAAGCTCATTGAGGCTTGCCGTTCCGATGATCTGCCGACGGTTCTGGTCGGTGGTCCAGCGGCTGCTGATCGCGCGGCCGGCGCGGAAGTCGCCGCTGCCGGAGGCACGTTTGTCGATCTTATCGGTGAAACGAATGTTCGTGAATTGGTAGCACTGATCCGAATGGCGTCCATCCATGTCGGGGGAGACACGGGTAGCACGCACATCGCCGCTGCTGTCGGCACCCCCGCCATCGGGCTTTACAGTATCACGCGTCCAAAGCGATCTTGCCCATATGGCCAAGTCGAGAACTGCTTATACGATTCCGAGTCGCTCAGCGGAATTTCCGTGGATGATGTTCTGAGCCGGATAAGCCGTTCGCTGAAGCTAAGTTCCAAGTAGCCGTCTCTCGCAGTCTTTTTGAGTTCGCGAACCGTTGATCTGGTTAGGAGTTCGAATATGGTAGTAACCAATGTTGTGCTTCCGGGCGCAAGATCAGCCAAGTTTGGATACCCCCAGCTCTTTGCTGGTACCCTCAGAATCGGGGATGTATCGTACAACAATCGGAATAGCAGGGGGATCAGCGAGCGGGAAAACTACGCTTGCCGACGCGCTTGCGGCACGATTGGAAGCCGTGATTATTCGCACGGACGACTACTACCGTCCGCTGGACCATCTTCCGTTCGAAGAGCGATGCCGGGTCAACTTTGACGACCCGGAGGCCATCGATCACGAGCTTCTGCAACAGCACATTGAACTCCTCCGTGCCGGACGAGCCATCGATGCGCCACGCTACGATTTTACGAAGCACACCCGCAGCCCACGCCGTCACAAGGTACTTCCTCGCAAGACGGTGATGATTGAAGGCATCTTCTCCCTTTGCTATTCCCCGATTCGCGAAATCTGCGACGTCAGCATCTTCGTTGACACCGGAGAGGAAGAATGCCTACGCCGCCGATTGGACCGAGACGTTCGCGAGCGGGGACGTGACGAGAAAGAAGTCATGGCCCGGTTCCGAAACCAGGTCACGCCAATGTTTTATCGCTACGTACAGCCGATCCGCGACCTTGCGGACGTCGTGGTCAGTGGCGAAGTCGATACCGACCTTAACGTCGCCGCGGTCCTGAACTTTATCGACGACCGGATTTCAGTCCCGGCTTAAGCCGACAGGATTGGTCCGAGCACGTCGAACAGCTTTTCCAACTCGAGTTGGCTCGTAGTGTGCGACAGGCTTATTCTAGCCACACCTTCTTCGGGCGAAAGTCCGAGCCCTTCGCACAGTCGATAAGAGTAGAAATGTCCCGACTTGATTCCGATGCCGTGCTCGGCAGCGGTAGCTACGATCTGAGCATTGCTTAAGCTGGCGTGGACGAAGGAGATCGTCGGCAGCCGTTCGGAAGAAGCGTCCTTTGGCCCGATGATGCGGACATTCGGCTTCGAGTTTAGAAACGCCAGAAGCTGCTCGGTAAGGGGTGCTTCAATCTCGGCAACTCGGGCCATGGCGGCTTGCTTGCCGCCGGGAGCGAGCCACTCCAAGTAGCGTTCCAGTCCGCGAATTCCGGCGCAACCCTCGTGGTTCGGTCCACCAGGTTCGAATGCATACGCCGTTCCGTCCTGCGGGATGAAGAAGTGATTTGGACCTTTCAGTGCTTGAAGCTGAGATGTCCTGCCCCAAAGCGCTGCCATGTGTGGCCCGAAGACCTTATAGGCGCTGAACACATACCAATCGACGCCCCAGTCCAGAACTTGAAGCGGAAGATGCGGAGCGAAGGCAACGCCGTCTACCACCACCTGCGCGCCGACTTTGTGAGCGATTGCCGTTACGGTCCGGATGTCTTCGACCGACCCGAGAAGGTTCGAAACGTGCGGGCAGGCAACGATGGCCGTCTTCTCGGTCACAAGCGAGGCTAGGGTCTCGGGCCGACAGTGGCCCGTTTCGGAATCGATGGGCCAAAGTGTCACTTTGAACCCACGATCCTCAAGCCGCACCCAGGGGCCAACGTTCGCTTCGTGACCGCTTTCTGCAACGATTATCTCGGCACCGGCTGGCAACTGGTTTGCGATTGCGTCCGCTAGCAGGTTCATGAGCACGGTTGTCGACGAACCGAGAATCACCTCACCCTGTGCTTGAGCAACATCGTCCCCAAAGAATTGGCGGAGGAATTCTCGTGCGAGTTGAATGTTCTCGGTCGCCGCGATGGACGCCGGATACGCCCCGCCGACCTGTACATAGGTTTCGTGGAAGTAGCGGGTCGTCGCTTCAATCACGTCGATCGGCACCTGTGACCCGCCGGCGTTGTCCATGAAGACATAGCCTGAAGCCAAGGCCGGGAACCGTTCGCGAATCTCGGAATGGCTACGCGTCGCCATTATCCGAGTTTGGCCAGCTCGGTCTTCAAGGTGTCGATGTTGGCAATCTGGGTTGGATCCGCGCCATTGAGTCGCGCCAGATAAATGCTTACCCAGTCACCGATGAACGTGAGAGTCAACATGCGCTCAAGCAAGGCTTCTCCCCGAGCAAAAACCGGGGCAAACGTGGCCACGTCCTCGCCGATGACCTGGGCCGTAACCTGTGCCCGAACTTTCATGCGCTCCGGCTCAGTTCCATCTTGCAAAACGACGCCAAAGAAAGCATCGGCTTGTTGCTTCGCCTCGACCCAGCCCACGATCTCGTTATGGCAAAGCTCAGGATACGAGTTTGCAAACAGCAGGTATTTCGCGTTCTCGTTGAACTGGCATCGCCAGCGATTTCCGATGTAGCCACGGTATCCGCCAAGGCCGTAGCAGAGGCCAACTTTTCCGTGGAACTGGTTTGCAAGCGCCATCGCGTCGTTGTTTGGTGCGGCTGGACCAAGGTCGGCCGTTACCTGGTCGAGCAGAGCGAAAGCTGATTCGTACGGCTGAGCCGGAATGAGTCCGAGCTTTTCGCAAGCCACGAGAACGGGAATCAACATGTAGCCCAGTGCCGATCTAGGCGGCTGGCCTCCGGGAACCGTGATCAACGTTTGATTGCGCTCTTTTGCGAGCTCAGAAATCTTGCCGCCACTGCTCACGACAACGATGTGCGCTCCGCGCTCGGTTGCCTGCTCGTATGCGCTGAGGGTTTCTTCGGTGTTTCCCGAATAGCTTGCGATGAACACAACCGTGTTGGGTCCAACGCCGTTCGGAACGTCGTAATCTCGGATCACTTGGAAGGGAATCGTGCCTTGCGCTTCGAAAACGGCTTTGACAAAATCTCCGCCTGCCGCAGATCCACCCATGCCGCTCAGCACGGCGAACGATGGCTCGAAGTTGAGGCTGCCTACTTCGGCGGCCAATGCGATCGCATAGGCCCGTCGGCACTGATCAGGAAAGTCCTCGATCAAGGCGAGCATGCCGAGCGGGTCAAGTTCGGTAAGTACCTGGCGATTTCCGAGATCGAGGGGAGTGGTCATCTAGTGTTTAGTGTGACCTAATAGATGACCTTATTTAGTGGGTACTCCACCAATCCCGTTGCGCCTGCGCGCTTTAGAGCCGGGATCAGGTCCCGTACTTCCTTTTCGCTGAGAATGACCTCGGCCGCCACCCAATTCTCATCGGACAGGGTGGATAGCGTTGGTGTGTTCAACGCCGGGAGAATTGATAGGATTTCAGATTGGCTCGCTTTTGGCAAGTTCATCTTCAGCCCCACCAGCTTCGAAGCGTTCATAGCTCCGGTGAGCAGAATCTGGAGCGACTCGATTCGTTCTCGTTTCCAAGGATCAGCCCAAGCCTGATTCGAAGCGACGAATCGAGTGGTGGAAGTTAGCAGGGTGTCCACGATTCGGAGGTTGTGTGCTCGGAGGGAGTTTCCGGTTTCGGTGTTTACGACGATCGCATCAACGAGGGTCGGCACCTTTACTTCGTCTGCACCCCAACTGAACTCAACCTCGGCTTGGACACCGTGCTTGTCGAGATATCGCTGCGTGAGACGAACGTACTCGCTGGCCAATCGCTTTCCGGCCAGGTCTGCAGCCGAGTGGATGTCGCTGTCCTGGTGAACGGCGAGAACAATGCGAATCGGATTGTTCGTGAGCTTGCTGTAACGCAGTTCGCAGATCTCTTGGAGGTCCGCGCCCGTGTCCTCAATCCAGTCTTTACCTGTAAGGCCAGCGTCAATCACGCCGTCGGCAACGTAAAGTGGAATCTCTTGCGGACGCAGGAGGACTGGCTCCAGCGTTTCGTCGTCAACGATAGGCTGATAGGATCGTCCGTCGACCTTGATCGAATAGCCGGCACGAGCAAAAAGCGCAAATGTGGCCTCTTGTAAGCTCCCTTTCGGTAATCCTAGCTTCAGTTTCATTGGCGGGAGTCTACCGGTGTGGCCAGAATAAGCCAAACTATAGATGTGGCCCGCGCTCAAATTCTCGTTACGCTAAAGCCCTCATTGCTTGACTCCGCAGGGAGAACCGTGGCCGGCTCGCTCCAAAATCTTGGTTTCACCGAAGTGAGCGAAGTGCGAGTGGGCAAGCTGATCGAGATCGAACTTGCTGAGTACTCAGAAGCTCGCGTCAAGGAAATGTGCGAGAAGCTCCTGGCAAACCCAGTCATTGAGCGGTTCGAGATCAAGGAGATTGTCTGACCTTGAAAGTCGCGGTTCTCCGATTCCCCGGTTCAAATTGTGATCAGGACGCGTTTTTCGCCCTGACTGCAGACATGGGAATTGATGCCGCGTACGTTTGGCACGAAGAGACTTCTCTGAAGGGGTTCGACGGAGTATTTGTTCCGGGCGGCTTCAGCTACGGCGACTATCTTCGATGTGGCGCGATGGCCTCGCGCTCGAACGTGATGCAAGAAGTTGTGCGCTTTGCGGCAGAAGGCGGACCCGTGCTGGGCGCTTGCAACGGATTTCAGATTCTTTGTGAGGCAGGTCTTCTTCCGGGAGCATTGCTGCTAAATGAGCAGCAGAAGTTTGTATGTCGCGATGTCTTTTTAAAGACCGAAACCCGCCGGTCTGCGTGGACCGCGGAAGCCGCCGACATTGTTCGAATCCCAATCGCTCACGGAGAAGGTCGCTACGTTGTCGAGCCCGATGATCTGAAACGCATGGAAGATCGTGCACAAATCGCGTTTCGATACGTCAATGCTTCTGGAGCCTTTGATGCGGACTCAAACCCGAACGGGAGCGTTGACGGAATTGCGGGCGTATTGAATGAGGCTGGGAACGTTCTTGGCCTAATGCCACACCCAGAACGAGCAACGCGATCGATCTTAGGTGGAACGGACGGTATTGGGATTTTGAAGGGCTTTCAGTTGGTGATGGCGAAATGAAAACGTTGGTGTTAACCGTAACCGCCTTAGCGATTGCTCAAGGCGTGCTTGCGGCTGACACCAAGTCGGTCCTCGGCCGGTATGGCCAAACCGTCGAAACGACCAAAATCTATCGCGCACCCAACAGCCAGAGTCGCGCCTATTACACTGCCAAGGCGTTTGAGTACATCTGTGTCAATTGGTACAGCAACCCGAAGTGGTTGAAAGTGTTGATGTCAAACGGCACCCAAGGCTACGTCCCGTCCGCAAAAGTAGCCGTACTCCCGTATGAAGTCACGGTGTCTCGCGCGTCGAATACGCGATCCAAAGGGTTGCCTTTGGCAAGCACCACCTCTCGTGGCGCGGTGGCGCAATGGTCGTTGAACTTCATCGGCACGCCGTACAAGTGGGGTGGAAACGATATCCAGAATGGAATCGACTGCAGCGCCTTCGTTCAGAAACTTTACGGCGAGATCGGTTTAAAGCTCCCTCGAACGGCCTCCGAGCAAGCCATGGTGGGGCAACCAATCGAGCGTTTAGAGGATTTGCAGAAGGGCGATCGGTTGTACTTCTGGGAGAACCGACGCTGGAAGATTGGTCATACCGGTATCTATCTAGGCAATGGCTACTTTGTTCATAGCTCGAGCGGCAAGAAAGGCGTTTCGACCGACTTTTTGTCTGAGCGCTGGCGCAAAATTCTCGTAGCCGCGCGTCGCTGACTTTTCAGTTCTTTCTTAGAAATCGAATTTGATTTCTGATAAAATTTGTCATAATCCTCCACTTGGTGGTGGATAATCCGCCACCAAGTGGAGGATTATCCTTCGTGGATCGACGAATTCTGCGCCACGAGTTGTGGGGTCCTCCGCCGACAAATGGCGTAAAATCCTCCATCTAGTGGTGTAAAATCCGCTACTTGATGGTGGAATTGTGCAGGTTGTTAGGTAAATTATTCTTGTGGTCAGGCGAAGACTTATCAAGAAGCTGCGCGATGCGCTCTCGGACAATCCGGTAGCGATGATCGTTGGTCCCCGACAGGCGGGCAAGAGCACGCTGGTCGAGGAGCTGACCGACCGCGAGTACGTCACGCTTGACGATCCGGTCATTCTTGAGCAAATCACCACGAACGCGGGCGATTTCTTGGATAGCTTTCCGGGGGCGGTGACCATCGACGAAGTGCAGCGCGCGCCGAAGATGTTGCTTCCGATCAAACTCCGGGTTGATCGAAACCGGACAGCGGGTCGCTACCTCCTAACCGGCTCGGCGAACGTACTGACGCTACCGAAGGTCTCGGAAAGTCTTGCAGGCAGGATGGAGGTGCTCGATCTTCTTCCGCTCACTCAGGCTGAAATTGACGGTCATGATGGAAACTTCATCGACCGCATCTTTTCGGATGATCCAATTCAGGCCGGGACCTGGCCGGAGGAGGACGATCTCATCGACCGCGTTGTCCGGGGCGGATTTCCGCAGCCTGCCCTCGCTCGAAGGGCAGATCGGCGTAGGGACTGGGCAGATTCGTACATTCGAACGCTGCTTGATCGTGACGTTCGCGACTTGGCAAACATCGAAGGGGCGCGTCAGTTTCCTCAGATTTTTCGCCTGCTGGCCGCAAGAAACGGCGGCACGTTGAACATCGACAGTCTTTCTCGAGACACCGGGATTCCGTCCACCACGGTTCGTCGCTACATCGATCTCATGGCGAAGATGTTCTTGGTCCAGCAGGTACCTGCGTGGTCCGGCAACATCGGCACGAGGTTCGTCAAGTCACCGAAGGTGTACCTGTGTGATTCGTTGCTGACGAGTCACCTCCTGCACATCGAGGCAAGTCATCTGAAGCAGGATCGACTGCGGCTTGGGCCGATTTTGGAGGGCTTTGTGGCGAATGAGCTTGCTCGACTGCAGACGTACTCCGACGTTCGTCCATGGCTGCACCACCTGCGAACGGTGCGTCAGAAAGAGGTCGACTTTGTTCTGGAAGTCGGTGACCGAAAGATTGTCGGTATTGAAGTGAAAGCTTCAAGAAGCCTAAGTCCGAGTGACTCGCACGGGCTGGAGTATCTCCAGTCGCTCGATCCCGAGCGATTCCATCGCGGGGTCATTCTGTACGATGGCACTCGAACGGTTCGCATTAACAAGCACATCATCGGCTTGCCGATGGCAGCCCTTTGGAACGTTGCTCCTATGGGCTAACGAGAGCATCCAGCAATCGCACCGGACCCTGACGAACTGGATCGGCGGCAGGCAACTGCAGCCGGTCCTCAATCTCCTTAATCGCCGGAATGGCTTCCGCTTCGGAAAGATGGGCGGTGTTCACGGCGACCGCCACCGTTTTCGGGCGTAGGTAGGTTCCAGCAGCCTCCGCAAGGTCCTCATACAACGTGATGAACTGGCGAAGGTCCGGAACCTTGATGTGCTCAAGCATCTTTAAGTGCTCTTGCTTGGCTCGAACGCAAAGCAGAAGATGCGTTGGGCACGAGCCGCGCAAAAGTGGTAGGTTCGCCGTGCTGCTCGGATGTGCCAAGGAGCCTTGGCCCTCGATGATCACCAAGTCCGCGCCAGCTGAACTTGCGGCGACTACTTCTCGCTCAATGGAGCCACTCGCAAAGTCCACGCGGACGCAATCGAGAGGAACTCCGCCACCGGTGATCGTGATTCCGATCTGGCCCGTTGCCACGAACGCGGATTTGATGCCTCGCTCAAGCGCAAGGCGGTTGATCTCTAGACCGGCGGTCATTTTCCCCACCGCCATATCGGTTCCGATGATCAGCACACGGCGGTTATTGAACTTTGCGGCCAATCCAGTGCCGTTCACCAATCCAGTGGGTTCAACTCGGATGTCCCAGACCCATTGAGCACGGCCCTTGGCATCTTCAAGGCGTGGGAGGTCGGTATAGCGTGCGCCTAGACGGTCGTGAAGTCCGTTCACCAGCGACATTTTGAGTTCGACTGCCCGATCGATGACCGTAAACCATTCGGCGGGAATTGCGCCTCCAGATGGTGCAATCCCAAGAACGAAGACATTTGCACCGAGGGCGGCGGCGTCCTCAACGGATGCGACAATCGGAACATCTCGCGGGAAACCGAACTCGCCGGTTGATCTCCCGGCGAATTCGGAGTCAATCACGGCGCTGATCTCGTTTGGCGAGTACCGAAGAACGCCGTGCCCCATCTTCCCGGCGGGAATGGTGAGGCTCTGCTCCATGTATAGCGCGAGTTTGGCGTTAGTTGGAAGCATTGAGTTGAGCTCCATGACCTGGGGCCTCGGTTGGAATGACAACGCCATCGATGATTGGAGCACCAGATGCCGGGTCCGGATTCAGATTCAGGTGGCTGTCCAAATCGATGTAGTCGAAGAGCGCACCGATCGCGGCTCCGGCGGCGATCGCAATGGATGCCTCACTCATGCAGCCGATCATCGTTTGTAGGCCATGAGCGCGAGCCGTCCCCACGATTCGCAAGGCTTCCGTTATTCCGCCGCATTTCATGAGCTTCAAGTTCACGCCGTCGGTGTACTTAGCGAAGCTCGGAATATCGTGGCTGGTGCGGCAACTTTCATCCACGAAGATGGGCAGTTTGCGGTTCTCAAACACACGAGGAAGATCTGCCTCTGCTCCCTTCGGCAATGGCTGCTCGACATATTCCACACCGCGATCCGCAAGCCAAGGAATCATCTCATTGGTTTCATCCACCGTCCAGCCGCCGTTAGCGTCAACCCGGAGGGCGGCGTTGAAGGGTGCTGCCGCTTCAGCAGCGGCGAGGAAATGGGCGCGGTCGTGTTCGCGCCCATCCGGCGAACCCAGCTTGATCTTTAGGCACTTTGCGCCGGTTCGGCGAAGAATGTCTGGCACCCGCTCACGCGTGACTTCGGGTGGATTGATTCCGATCGTGACGCTGGTCGGCACGGTCGGCAACGGCAAGCCCAGAAGGCGGTACAAGGGCAGTCCCGCCCGCTTTGCCAGGAGATCCCAAAGCGCAACATCTAAGGCGGCCATGGCCGGAGGATCGATAGTTGCCTCCAACATGCGCTGGTACGTCACGTGGGGCGAAAGAAAATCTGGGTCCGCACTCCAGAGATCAACGAAGGCCGTCAGTTGGGCTTGGCCAGACACGGCGGTCCAAGCTGATCCGGTTGCGGGAGAGAGTTCGCCAATGCCTTCTAGATCGCCATCTCGAACCGTGACAAAGAGGTTGTCCGACGATGTCATCACTCCGCGGCTGATCGCCAATGGATACAACTTCTGCAGGGATAGCACGGAAAACGAAACCGAAGGCATGTCTGGGAAGTTACCCAACCCTGCATAAGGGTACAAACTCTTGATATGAACTCAGAGGCGACCTTGGTGTCATACGTTCTGCCGAACCGGACTTTGGTTCGCGACATCGGGTTAGTGATCTTTGGCGTGCTGTTCACCGCACTCGCAGCGCAATGTTCGTTGCCGTGGCAGCCGGTGCCATTTACGCTGCAAACGCTCGCGGTTACCGTCTGCGGTCTAACCTACGGAGCACGATTGGCCGCAGCGACTCAGGTTTCTTACGTGCTTGCCGGGGCGGCTGGATTACCAATCTTTGCAGAGTTCTCGGGTGGACCGGCAAAGTTGATGGGGCCAACGGGTGGATACCTCGTGGCTTTCGCAATGGCAGCTTGGCTCCTTGGCTGGGCCACCGAGCGTGGTTGGACCAAGAATGTATGGGGCCTTGGCCTCGGATTGGTGATTTCCAACGTCGTGATTCTCGCCGTAGGCGCCACTTGGCTGAGCTTCTTTGTTCCTTCCGGTCAGGCGTGGAACCTTGGCGTCGCGCCCTTTATTTCCGGCGCGTTTGCGAAGTCCGTAATCGCTTGGGGCATGCTGCCTGCGGCGTGGAAACTCGTCAAGCGATAGGCGTGTAGTTTAGAACCGAGACTTCTGACGGCACGAGTTCTTTGATTCCAACGTGGATTGAGAGGCTCTCGGTTTTCGGACCGATGTAAACGCCCTTCGTGGGTGATACATCGCCGTAGTCCAGGCCCCAGTGAATTTTCACGTACTGGTTGTTCACGAGCAGATTGTTTGTAGGGTCAAAGCCAACCCATTTTCCGTCCGGCATTAGGCATTCAATCCACGCGTGAGTCGCTTGCTCTCCGCGCATGCTGGAATCTTTACCGATGTACAAGTATCCGCTGACGTAGCGCGCGGGGATTCCGTGACTTCGGCAAGCGGCCAGCATAAGGTGGGCAAAGTCCTGGCAAACGCCAGCCCGCTTTTGGAGCACTTCGGGCAAGGTGGACTGGACGTGAGTCGCGTCCGTGTCGTACGAGAGCCATTCATGGAAGTGCCTATTGAGATCGAGCAGGCCAACGGCCGCTGGCTTGCTTGGGTCTAAGAACGGTACGGCGAGTTGATGCGCTTCCGGCAAGTGTGGAACGTATAAGGACGGAACCAGGAATTCTGCGTAGTTCTGCTTTACGAAGTCAGTCTTGTAGAAATCGAAATCAAGGTTAACGAGATTTACCCGCGAGAATGGATTGAACGCGAGGGTTTCGACGGTTGCGCTGGCTTCGATCACGAGCCGCTCGTGCCACGCCCGAATGCTGAAGTGGTGAACCGTGCCGCCAATTTCTTGGTGATGATAGATGCGTACGGCCGGCGAGGTTTGGAGTTTAAACTCAAGAAGCCGTTGAAACTCATTATCGAACGGTTGCACTCGAATTTCGTTATGGCTCTCGGTGCACACTCCGGAGTAGCGATACTCCGTTTGGTGCCGAATTTGAAGGTACATGGTAAAGGTGAAATACGGACGAGCGTTGGTCCCAAAAGGACTAGTATTTTAGATAGGTTGCGCCGATTGCAAAGCCGATTTCTGCGCACCTTTTCTCGACCGTTTCCAAAAACTCGTGAAGTCCAGAAGCGATGATCTCATCTGCGCGCAGATAATTGAGGTCGTTGTACAGGCGCCCGACGGCACGCTCAGCTGGGTTACTCGGGCTGAGGTCGCGATTTCCACTTACCCGCCGAACGCAGCCTTCGACGCGACCGATGCTGTGTCGAACCGAGGCCGGGAATTGAGGGTTGAGGATCAGAAACTCGGCGACCCGCGCCGGGGTGACCCCTTGCCGATAAGTCTTGCGGAAGGCTTCGAAAGCGCCAACGGACTTCAGAACGGCGGTCCAGCCGTGGGTATCGACCGTGCCGCCAACCGAGAACGGATCGACAACCGCTGGATCGGTGGGGGCCGGAATAGAGACATCAGAAGTAAATCGAGGAAGCAAGTCGTGGTACTTCACGTCCAGAATTCGGGCCGTTTGGTCGGCTCGCTCTAAGAAGCGCCCAGCATCGTGAAAGTCGCGGGTCTCGCCCATCATCAGCGTTCGGTTGGTGATGCCTTGGAAAAGGTGAGAGCCGTTCTTGACGCTTTGGAAGAACGCAAACGGCGACTCGGAGATGACCCGATCCACGTTCCAACGCCGATAGTCGAGATAGTAGCGATTAAGCGACTCCCACATTTCGCTGGAAATCTGGTCGCGGATTGCTCGCCCGTTCTCGCGGGCCAAACGGACGCAGTTCAGAATCGAGTTCGAATTGTTTTGGTCGAACGCGAAGAAATGCAGGATATTGCGCTCGTTGATCTCTCGGTAGCGCAAGTTGAATTTCTTCTTCTGGCCCGAGATGGCGAGAATCGCCTCCCACGTGAGCGCTCGGCCCACCAGTGGACTTTCTAGGCCGAAGTGATAATGCACGTCGATCATGCGCGCCGTAGCTTCGGCACGCTCGATATAGCGACCGATCCAGAAAGCGCAATCGGCGTGTCGGCTTAGCATCCTCCCTCCATGCGCTGGACCATTGAGCCCATGCTTTGCTGCATCACGTTTCGCGATTCTCCCAGGACCCAAGTGTCTTTGCTGCCGCCGCCCTGGCTTGAGTTGACGACATACGATCCTTTTCGAAGCGCCACCCGCGTCAGGCCTCCGGGCATGATCGTGACGGAATCTTTTCCGCAGAGAATGAATGGCCGAAGGTCAACGTGCCTCCCTTCAAACTTATCCTCCACAAAGCACGGGCTTCGGGAAAGGGCAATCAGTGGTTGGGCGATGTAGTTGCGCGGGTCAGCCATGACTTGATTCAGGTAGTCGGAAATTTCGGTTGGGCTGGCTTGGGGACCAATGAGCATTCCGTAGCCGCCGCTTTCGTTGGTGGCCTTGAAAACCAGGTCCTTTGCGTGGTCTTTCATGTACTGAAGGTCACTCTCTCGCCAGCCGAGATAGGTTGGAACTTGCTCCAAGATCGGCTCTTCACCAAGGTAGTAGCGAATCATGTCGGGCACGAACGGGTAGATCGCCTTGTCATCGGCAACGCCGGTTCCGATTCCGTTGGCCAGAACGACGTTGCCGCTTCGGTAGGCATTTACGATGCCTGGAACGCCGAGCGCGCTCTCGGGGCGGAAGACAAGCGGATCCAAGAAATCGTCGTCGATGCGGCGGTAAATGACATCGACCCGCTGCGGACCTCGGGTGGTCTTGACGAAGACCATGTTGTCGTCTACAAACAGGTCGCGCCCTTCGACCAATTCGATGCCCATTTGTTGGGCAAGGAAAGCGTGCTCGAAGTAAGCCGAGTTATAGACGCCCGGTGTTAGCAGGACCACGTTGGGTTCTTCTCGCCCTGGAGGGGCAAACGATCGGAGGTTGTTGAGCAGCACGCTCGGGTAGTCATCGATCGGGCGAACGCTGTTTTCGCGGAACAGCCCCGGAAAAACTCGGGTGAGGATCAGCCGGTTTTCCAGCATGTAGCTCACACCACTCGGGGTTCGGCAGTTGTCTTCCAGGACGCGGTAGGTTCCATCCCCATCACGGATCAAGTCCGAGCCGCAAATGTGGATGTAGATATCGCCCGGGACGTTTGCGCCAATGAAGTTTCTCCGGAAGTTCGGAGCGTTGACCACGAGATCACGCGGGATCGGGCCGTCGGAAAGGATTTTGGCCTCGTGATAAACGTCGTGGAGAAACAGGTTCAACGCGCGAACGCGCTGGCCGAGACCTCGCTCGAGGTGTGCCCATTCGTTTGCCGGGATAATGCGGGGCACCAAGTCAACCGGGAAGGGTTTCTCCGTTCCTTCCTCGTCTCCGTACACCGTGAAGGTAATTCCTTGATTCATCAAGGTCAAATCCGCCAACTCGGTCCGCGCTCGGAAGTCGTGCGGGGACATCGCCGAAAGGTTCTGAAACAGCTTTTGGTAATGAGCCCGCGGACCATTTTCGGTCAGCATCTCATCGTAAAACCCGCCTCGATCGTAGGCGTCAAACAGCGAAGGAGACTCGTTTTGCATTAGGAAGAATCGCGGGCGAGCCTCGTTGCGCGCCTTGGAGATGCCGCATTATACAAAGGAGTTGACAATTCCCCGCACAGTTTTGTCTTTCCGGCTCACAGTCGTCGAATTTTTGTCTTCAGCGACGCATATCCGTCGATCTGAAAGTGTTCGATCCTGAGTTTTCGCTTCCCGCCCGAGAACACCGTTTTGTATTCGGTCGGTCCCTGGTACTTCCAACCGTCCTTGATGACCAGTTCGCCATCAACATACAAGCGAATGCCGTCATCGGCGACGACGGAGAACTCGTAGCGGCCAGATGGAAGTTCGATCTCCGTCTCGGCGGTGGTGGCAAAGTGCGTTGCCGGAACACCCTTCGCAAACCTGCCGTAGCCCGCGAAGTCGAGTTCTTTGACCTTCTCGCTGGTCAATACGGGGTTGCGGCGGAAGGCCTGGTCGTCCTTGCGCGGATCTTGGGTGGCCGGATCCCAGAGGTAAAAGTTCACGTCCCACTCGGCTTCGGCACGAAACTCGCGCCACGTCACGTCGACGTCGGTGTTCTTTGGCGTCTGAACTCCACGATAGTCCACGGTTTCCGCGCCGTTGTACGTGACGGTGAGATTCCGGTCTGGCACCTTTGTATCGCGCTGCAACGTGATCTCGGCGGGGCTGACCTTGGAGTTGAGCACGGCGGTTACGCCTTTGCTGCTCTTGATCTTCCAAGTCCCTTTTGGACCGAGCAACTGCAGCACGAGGCCGGTCGAGGTGTCGGACATCGGCTTGACACGAAGAATGGGGCGCTTAAAATCGTACGGACCCCATTCGTCCACGATCATCGTTCGCCAGCCACGCGGGGTGCCGGGCTTCAAGAACGGATCGATTCCGTTCGGGAGCGGGCGAGGGGCAAGGTTTAGCGTTTCGGCCTGCACCTGAAGGAGGTTCATCCCTTCTAGTCGCTTGCCGAGGCTCAGGTAGTCGCCGACCTTGTTCTTGAGGGGGTGCCAGTTGGTCAGGAACCGGTCGGCGTAAGGGTCTGCTGGGTCATCGGGGAGCTTCGCGGCCAAGAGTGGGGACGCCGGTGCGAGTAGCCCTTCATGGTTTCCGGCGACGAAGTAGTGCCCCTGGTACTCCTTTGCGAAGCCAGTGCCGAAAGCGGGAAGATTGACTGCCTGGACCGGTCCAGTTCCGGCAAAGGTGAAGTTCTTAAATGGGCCGCGCAGGTCGAGCAAGGTTCCGCTGGGTTCGAAGCGGTTCTTACCAACTTCCACGTCCGAGGTTGCGGTGAGTTGTAAGACGGCGCCGTAATCCACCAGCCCATCGGGTGAGTTCGTGATGCCCTGAGTCACTTGCGAAAACGTGTTGTCAAGGATGCGATAGCCCTTGCTCACGGTATCGCGGACCTTCGCGTAGCCCCAGGTTGGGTCTTGCTTTTCGTTCATCCAAAGCCGGATCGCCGTGCCGTCGCGGAAGAATGCGTTGTCCTGGATCACGTTTTGCTGACCGTGTTCGATGGATATGCCTTCGGCGTTGTAGCCAAAGAGGTTGCCAATGACCGATGAGCTGTAACTGTATCCACCCCAAAGGCCGTGCCAACACTCCAAGATTAAGTTGTTGGCGAAGGTGTTCTTACTGAACGTGGCTTCGATGCCGTTTGTCGGGGCATGGCTGAAGTCGTTGCCGTAAAGGAGGTTGTTGTTGCAACCGCCCTTTCCAGAGTCCATCGTCTCCTGCCCGGCCCAAAGGAAGAACCCATCGCCTCCGTGGGTCACCGAGTTGTACGCAAAAACGTTGTCGTTCGACTGTTCATAGATGAGGATGCCGGCGCTGTCTTGGCCTCGGTTGTAGACGCCGTAGCTGAAACCTCGGAGACAGTAGTCCAGTCGGTTGTGCATGATCCGGTTGTCGCTGGAGCGATACATGCCGATGCCAAGCGAGCTCAGATACGAAAAGTTGTTGTTCCAAACGAGGCCGTCGTCGCAGCCGGTAAGCATGAGTCCGTTTTGACCGCCGACCGCGCGGTTGCCGCGCACTTCGAATTTGTCGCAGTTCTCAAGGTAGATCGCGCCGCCGTACCGCAGCCATTCGCCCGCTTCGTTGTTGTGATAGCTCAGCCAATCGCTTAGGTCCTCCTTCTCGGGCGTGGATTTCAGGCGTTGCTTCCAATTGTATGAGAAGTCGGAGTCTAGGATTTTCAGCCCTGGAGCATTTCGGGCAAAGACGGCTACCTTGTAGCCGTGAACTCGAGCGTTCTTGAGCGTGATGTTTTTGCCGCGGATTTCGATTCCGATGCCGGTGCGCTCGTCTGGCTCGGTGGTCGATAGCCCTCCGCGAAGCACGACTCCCTTCAGGTCAACCGTCATGTTGTCCCCGGAAATCACGACGGCCGCAGAGGTTCCGCGTGCGTCGGCGGAACTCGGAACGATGAACTCACCACGCGGAATCTTCGTTTTCAAATCGATCTGGGTTGGGAAACCCGTTTGCATCGCGGAGACGGCAGCGAGCAGGAACATATCATTAGTATGCGACTGAAGCCGGGGGTATGGTGACGAAATAGATGTCGATGTTGAATCTAGTTTCGGCCCTTGTTGTCTTGCCCGCCGTCCAGACTACGGCGACGATCACCGTTGATGCGACGGTGAAGAAGCCGATCTCGCCGTACATTTACGGGCTGAACTTCCCGGACTGGTCAAAGATGGGCCGCGGTTTCACCTTGGCGCGACAGGGCGGAAACCGGATGTCGGCGTATAACTGGGAAACAAACGCCAGCAACGCCGGCAACGATTACCAACATCAGAACGACGGCTACATGGGCACCAGCAACGAGCCCGGCTGGACGGTCAGTAACTTCGTTCGACCTGCTCAAGCAAACGGTGCCACCCTCCTTCTCACCGTGCCCGCCATGGGCCATGTTTCCGCGGATAAGAATGCCGATGGTGATGTAGCCAAAACGCCTGACTACTTGAACGTGCGCTTCCACAAGTCGTTGGCCCGTAAGCCGGGCAAGTTCCAATACCCACCTGATTTGGAGGATAAGCTGGTCTTTCAGGATGAGTTTGTCGCTTGGGTCGAGAAAACGCGGGCGCGGAACACGGCGGCCTGGTACAGCGTTGACAACGAGCCGGACCTTTGGGGAAGCACCCACCAGCGGGTTTGGCAAAAGAACCCGACCTACGCTCAAATCATCTCGATCAATCAGGAGTACGCGAGCGCCATCAAGGCGGTCGCCCCAAGAGCGCTTGTCTTTGGACCTGCGAATTATGGCTGGCAGGGTTTCCGCACTTTCCAGGGTGCCCCGGACGGCAACGGCCGCGACTTCCTAGACGTGTACTTGCAGGAAATGCGTCGCGCCGAGCTGAAAGCCGGCAAGCGACTGCTCGACGTGGTCGACATTCACTGGTACCCAGAAGCTCGCGGGGACGATGTTCGCATCGCTTGGGGAGAGGACAAGCCAGGAACCCCGGCGGCAAGAATTCAAGCCCCCCGTTCGCTTTGGGACGCGTCTTACGTGGAAACGAGTTGGATTGCCGACGTGCTGGGTAAGAAGCCGATCGTGCTGCTTCCTCGCGTTCAGGCGCAGATTTCGAAGAACTATCCGGGTACCAAACTCGGTATCTCTGAATACAACTACGGCGGCGGTAAGGTTGCCAGTGGACTCGTCGCGCAGGCCGACGTGCTCGGGCTCTTTGGCCGATACGGGGTATTCGCCGCATGCAACTGGGGAATGAGCGCCACGGACACCGCGCAACTCGGCGGCTTCCGGGCCTTCATCAATTTTGATGGCAAGGGCGCGAAGTTCGGAGATACCGCGCTTGCCGTCACCGGGCAGCGACCCGAAATGAACTCGGTTTATGCGGCAGTCGACAAGCGTAACTCGCGACGAATGACGCTGGTTGCGATCAATAAGACCAAGGAGCCGATGAGTTTTGCGATCGCTACCAAAGGCTTCAAGGGCCGCCGCGCACGCGGATTTGCCTTCGGCGCACCGACGTTCGACACGTCGCGATCCGTGCCGGTCAAGCTCGGTGCAACGGTCAATTTCATCGCCGCGCCGGAGAGCGTGGTGTCGGTTGAAGTGATGAGATAGCTCCGGCTCCTCTACGCCGCTTCAGTTGCTAACTTCAGCTATAGCGGAATGCTGTATCCGATATCTTTGGCGAACATCGTCCAACTGATCGCATCCATTCCTCCGTTGTCCACACCGTCTTCCCCCACGCTGTAGGCGACGAGATGATCATCAATCTGCTTAAACTTCAACTTCTCTCTGGAGAATGGGTCAATCGCCTCTTGTCCGGATAGTGGCAGTTCGGTTGGGAAGTTTCCGGTCTTCGTGCGAATCTGCTGGGCGAGGATGAGCGCCTTGAGAGCGCGTCGATAAACGAGTCCACGCAGGTCTGAATTGACGGCACTGGTGGCGGTTCCTATCGTCATCGGAATTAGAAAGTCCATGGTCCCGGTTTTTTCTGCGGCGATCTTCGAATGCTTCTTTGCGACTTGAAGCCGAGCAAAACCGTCGGTCGGGTCATCTGGAAGATCTGCGTAGAGCTCACGAAATGCGCGGTACAGATTCTTAAATAGGCCATCGCGCGTGCCGGGAATATGCAATCGTAATCGAAGGGCCTCCGCTTGCGGGTCTTTATCTTCTTCTTCTCCATCTTCAAAGGGCATCGGTTCTAGCCCCAAGAATTTGTCGTAGTACGCCTCGCCCTTTGTTGCAAGCGCGTGCTCTTCAACCAGTTGCCCGGCAAATTCGCCGATAAGCGCGCGCTTCACGTCTCCCGGTCGACCGAGCTTGTCGAGGAACCGGAGCGCTTCGGTTTGAACTGCTGGTTGTCGACCATGCTTTTGGAGGATCTGCTGCGCCGATTTCAGCAAGATCGCTTCGTTGGTCGAACCAACCAACTCTGCAATCAGGGTGCTAGAGTCTTGTCTAATTAGGCTGAGGAGCTTGCTCGATTCCTGTAATGTCTTCAGCGCCGCGATCGGATCACCGGCTTTCGAGAGGACTGCCGCTTTGGCGCGGGTGTAGTTCATCACCGACTTTGTTTGGGTGAGGCGACCGAAGTTGACCTGAAATCCCAGTTCCGGCTGATCGAACATGCTGAGTTCGGAGCGAGATAGAACCTCGCGCACCATGATTTCGAATTCAGGATGGGTGCGAACGATTTCCAGTTTGAAGAAGTTGTCGTTTCTCCGACCCGCTTTTAGTGCGGCATCTTCTGCGCGCTTGTCCGCGGCCGCCCATTCCTCGGAGAAAGCCTTCAGCGGTTCGCGGGCGTCACGGTCTGGGTTGTAGGTCTGGCGGAGATCCTCCCAAGACTTAGGCAATCCAGCCGCTACGGCCAGCGTAAACTCTTCGTCACGTTCCGACATAGCAAATCTTGAATAGGTGAAGACTCCGACGGCGGTCAAAGCGACAAGTCCAGCTACGAAAACAAGGCCGACGCGTAGGCATCCTTTTCTTCGCGCCCGTTTGTCCGCCGCATCCACCGAAAAAGTATAAGCCAGCTTTGGATATTAGCGGCCGGAACGAACCGGCGCTTTTCGGTGAATTCGGTTTGCCATCTCCAAAATCATCATCTCCAAAGTCTCAATCCGCGAGAATGCTGGCAGGGCGCCTTTCAGCTTCGCATCAGTATCGGCGAGAATCTGGAAGCAACCTTCGATTCTTCCGAGGGAGACGTTCTGCGCTGCGGTCATGTAGGTGCGTTGGGTGTACGGCTTTTCGCGGCAAATGTTCGGTTTGCTGGGGAACTGAGCGGCGAGGCTTTCGGATGCGTTCGAAGGTTGAACCTGCGCTTCGTGGCAAACTCGGGCTTGGTAGAGCAGGCGTACCGCTCGTAAGGTCTGGGGCAGGATGTTGCCAAAAATGGCGGCATCGGCCTTGTCGGAGTTGTTCACCAAGATCCGCAACTGCCGCAACGCGCTTGCGACATCGTTCTTTAGGATGCCGTCCATCATGGAGAATACGTTCCATTCTCGGGCGGGAACCACGATGGCGCGGACGTCGGATTCCTTGATCTGCGCTTCGTCGTTGGCGTAAAGGCATAACTTGTCGAGCTCTTCCGCCGCCCGGCTAAAGCCGCCGCCACACATCTCAAGCAACGTATCGAGCGCCGGGCCGCTGATCTGCTTGCCTTGCTTTGCCGCAAGCGCCTTAAGCTCGTCGACTGCCTTCTCTCCACTCGCGTTCGGGGCCAACACGGCTCCACCGGCGGCCACCACGAGCTTCTCCCAGTTCTTTCGCCGCGTGGCAAGGCGAGATTCGTCCCCGCTGGCGTCGTCGGCCATCAAGATGACCAGCGCGGTCGGGGGCAGGCCGTGCAGAGCAGTGGATTTCAGGTCAGCATCGCGGCGCAAGAGGTGCCGAACGATCACGGTTCGCCTCACGGCCATGAACGGTGCGGTCCCTGCGCTTGCGGCCCAGGTGGCAGGGTCAGACGTATCGCCGTCCATCATCTCCGTCTCAAAATCGTCCTTCGTGACTTCGGCGGCAAAGAGCAAATCGGTGAGGGCGTGGTCGCGCAGCGTCGGCTCGTCGCCCGAAATCAGGACGAGGCTCTTGGCGGCGGCTTTCTTGACATCACTCACGATTTTTGGTTTCGAAGACTAGCTTTGAGCGCTGCAATCTGCTTACGGATCGTTTTAACGGTCTCGTCTGCAGGAGGTTCCGGGGCGTACATCCCGATCGCGATTACCTCGGCCAAGCGGCTAGCTTCCTCTGGGTTCGTGAGTTTATCTCCAAGCGAACGCACGTACTCGCCCAGGGTTTGACTCACCCGGCGGCGCTGTTTCGTGCGACGCTCGAGCATCTTTACAAACTCAACGGCCACGCGGTCAATCTCGCGACGCCGAACGATGGTTCCGCTCGGGCGCAACCGAACGTAAGCAACGGCTGCGACCACGATTACGCCGAGGAAGATCACTCCGCCATCGACCAAACGCCGGAACTCGTCGCTTTGATAAAACGGCACGGTAGATGTGGCGGTGCCCCGCTCTCCGCCGGGAACGGATTGGGCGTCACCCGTCGCATCGTAGACCACCCAGCCATAGTCCTCAAAGAGGATCTCGCACCACGCGTGGTAGTCCTTTTCCAGAACCAACTGGCGACTCGCGCCATCCTTGTTGAATGGATCGGGCAAGAAGCCCTGGACGTAGCGAGCGGGTAATCCGGCCTCGCGGGCTAACACGGTCATCGTGGTGGCGAAGAGGTCGCAATAGCCCTCTTTGCTCACGAAAAGGAAGTGATCAACCGGGTCGGAGCCGCTCGGAACGGCTTCTGCTTTGATGTTGTACAGGCATTGGTTGCCGATTGCGACGCGCAAGCGGTCAGCTTTCTCACGGTCCGTCTTTGCCCCTTTGATGGCTTTTGCGACGAAGTCCTTCACACGCTTTGGAACTCGCGGCTTCCGAACAAGGGTCGTTTCCGCAAACTCGGTGGCAAGCGAAATTTCGTAGCCGGAGTCTTCCGCAGGTTCGATGGCGCTGCCGGCGAAGCTCGTTCGGCCAGATTGGGCATCTACGTTGTAGGTGCCATAGTTCGAGGGGCGAATCTCGTCCGGCTCGTTCCATACCACCACTTCCGCTGGGGCGGGAAGGGTGAACGCGGGGGTGAGTCGGGTGATTGTAAAGGTGAATTGAGCCGGTTCAGCAATCCATTGCTGGGCTTGGTTGTAGGCTCCGTTGTACTCTCGATCCCATCCGGAGCCGGTGTAATTGTCGTAGATGGACGAGCGGAGGTAGCTGTTTCCGCCGGTGGCGGAGTATTCATAAAGCGGTCTTGCGGTGAGCCCCGCGTTGGGGCCGTTGCCGACCCTGAGCTCGGCGACATCCCGAATGGTGTTTCCGCGTGTGTTTTGCGGCACCGCCGAGGTGGGAACCGTGACCTTAACGTTCGAAGCCACGGTTTGGACGGTGGCTTGGATAACGGGCGCGCCGAGCAAACTGAGGCCGACGATGACGAGGGCGGAAAGCAAAGCCCATTCTGGCCCGGCCATCCACTGCCAAGGTCCCATGCGCATCCGTTCATACAGGGCTTGGTCTTGCCGCACGGCCGACTGGACGCGGCTCTTTTGCTCGGCACGACCCGCAAAACCGGACTCGATGACCAGCCGCAGCATGTCTCGGCCATGAGCGCGGGAGAAGAGGGTGGCCAGACACAACAGGAAGCCGAAGAAGTTGAACGTAACGTCTCGGTAGGTGTCGTAAACGCCGACCAGGCCGAAGAGGGCAATGGCCGGAATGGCCTGGAAGAGCAACGTTCCGTCGCGCCAAGTCACAAAACTGCCGAGCGTGAGCATCCAGCCTAGCCAGCTTGCGGCCAACAGCGCGCGAGGAAACGGCTCGCCCGGCAGCAGGCTGTTCAAGCTCTGAGACTGGGTGACGGCGATCAGCCCAAGCACGGCATAGAGAAATCCGTCCGCTTTGATTAACCAGGAATCCCCAAGCAATCGGCGGACAAAGAAGCTGAAAACGGTGCCGACGGCGATGAGGCGGACGAAGAACATGCCCACCTCTGGCTGGTTGATTCCCATTCCGGCGGAGTAGGCCGCAAGCATGCTGCCAACCGTCATGAGCAGGTAGTCCAACGTGTTGATCTTGCTTCGATCTCGTGGCGCGGTTGAGGCGCGCAGGCTCAAATTAAGCATATTCCCCTCCGTCGATTGGCATCACAAACGGGCTAGCCCCGCCGGCGCGGAGACCGGCAATAAAGTCCGGGTTGGTGGCGCTGACCCCTTTAAACTTCGGATCGAACCCGTGGGCATCATAGAGTAACGGGACAATCGTCGTGCCTCGAACGGCGAGCCGAGGCATGATTCCGGCTAAGTTCGGGTCCGCGACCGAAAGCAGTACAAACACAACCGAGCCCGGCGGCAATTGGCCATCGGTTCGAGCGAGTTCCTCGCTGACGGTCGAACCGGAGTCGTCGGCAATGGTCGCGAGCACTTCGCTGATTTCCCGAATTCGCTCGGTTGGCAACAAGTGGCTCGCGGCATTGTCCAAGCCCGGAAGTTCCACTCGCGCGCCTTGCTGGATGAACATATCGGCCAGGAAAAGTACGTGTCCGCACATCATATCGAGCGAGCCGATAGAATCGCTGGCCAGGTCGGTACCCCTTGTTCGTTGGAACAGGAATGCGGCGGCGGCGTGAGTACCGGCTTCAAATTCTTTCACCAGCAGGCGACCGGTTCGGGCGGTGGAGCGCCAGTGAACGTGCCGGAGGGAGTCGCCGTGCGAGTATTCGCGAATACCGCGAGGTTCAATTCCTGCGCCGCGGGTTTGGCCGCTTTCGGCTTCGCTTATGCCCCACCCGGCGGCGACGGGCAGTTCGATTGAGACCGGAATCGGACGTGGGACAATCGTGATCTCCGTCGTCTCCGTCTCGTAATCCTTCTTTTTGGTCACGAGGCCGAGGGCGTCGGTTCCGGAGACGGTAAGTCCGCTCCAGCGATACCGACCGCGCCGAAGAGCGCGAAATTGGTACTGCGTGACGATGGGCGTATCAAAGGCCGGTGCAACGGGAAGGCTGGGAGTCAGGCTCTGCACCCGCAGTCGGCCCGGCAACTTGTCGAGCACCGAAATGAGTGGGCGGCGGATACGGCGTTCGCTCCATATCGCGATTTCGATCGTGACCAAGTCGCCAATCCGAACCGAACTCGGCGCGATTCGCTCGAAGCGCAGACCGCGTACTGCTAGCCATGCCTGCAAGTTGCTGCCGCCGATAGTCGCAAACAGGGCCGTTCCCATGTAGAAGAGCGACGGCGCTTGAATGAGCACCGCCACCACCGCAAGGAAAATGGAAGCCAGCGTGAGCGAGAATCCGGCGACGTTTCGCATTTGTTTAGTTCACAGGAACCGGGGCAGGAACGCTGTCGAGCATCTTGATGATCGCCATTTCTGGCGTAATGCCCTGACTTCTAAGTTCGGCTCGTGCAATCACTCGGTGAGCCAGAACGGCCGGCGCAAGGGACTTCACGTGCTCGGGGCGAACCTGGGTTTCTCCGGCCATCGCGGCGGCAGCCTGGGCGGCGCGCATGAGGTGGAGCGATCCACGAGGCGAGGCACCCATGAGCAACTGGGTGCTTTCCCGGGTGGCTCGGACGACGTCAACGACGTACTCCTTCAGCTTTTCGTGGACGAACACGGTTCGAACCGCTTCTTGCATCGCGATCATTTCTTCGAGGCTCACCACGGGCACAATATCGTCGACCGGGTGGTGCTTCTGCTGGGATGACAGGACGGCGATTTCTCCAGCTTTGTCGGGGTAGCCCAGGGAAAGTCGGGCAAAGAATCGGTCGAGCTGGGCTTCCGGCAACGGATAGGTGCCGGTCATTTCTAGGTTGTTCTGCGTGGCAAGGACGAAGAACGGATTCGGCAGCATTCGGGGCTCGCCGTCTAGCGAGACCTGTCGCTCTTCCATGGCTTCCAGAAGCGAGCTTTGCGTCTTCGGCGTGGCGCGGTTGATTTCATCCGCCAAGACGACGTTTCCAAAAATAGGGCCGGGGCGGAACTCGAACTCCGATGTCTTCTGGTTGAAGATGGAGCTTCCGGTAACGTCGCTCGGGAGGAGGTCGGGCGTGAACTGCACACGGCGGAATTCGCCGCCGATGGCTCGTGAAAGCGCCTTGGCGAGCGTTGTTTTTCCGACGCCGGGAATGTCTTCGAGCAACAAGTGCCCTCCGCACAACATGGTGAGAACCGAGCGTTCAACCGTTTCTCGCTTACCTACGATGGCCGTCTCTACGGCGGCGACGATCTTGCTTGCTAGACGCGAAACTTCTGTGATCTCCAAATTCCCGTTCTCCCTTTCCCCGAGGTTCTACGACAAACCCGTTTGCATTATGCGGGACGATTCCTAAATCTAGGCCGTCGACATACTAGGTTCCGCCACTTGCACGGTAACGGGAAAACATAGGTACGAGTTCCCGAGGATTTAGCCGTTCGGGGTACCTTCTTTGAGCCGGGAACTGCGCGGCGGCAGGTTGGTGAACTCCGCCAGGATCGGAAGGTAGCAACGGTAAGTCGATTCTCCGTGCGACGCATTCTTCCCGGTACTCTCGCGTTAGCCCTTCGGTCAGGTTCTTCCATTGAGCACGGTTTCCCTCTACCGCAAATACCGCAGCCAGACCTTTAACGATCTGATTGGGCAGGACCATGTGATTCGCACCCTCCAGAACGGCATCACTTCGGGCCGAATCTCGCACGCTTATTTATTCACGGGTCCTCGTGGGACCGGAAAGACATCGACCGCACGACTGCTAGCAAAGGCCCTCTGCGCGACCGATGGACCGACGCCGAACCCAAGCGATGATGATCCGATTTGTAAGAGCATCGCCGAGGGCTCTTGCGTTGATGTTGTCGAGCTAGACGCCGCTTCGGAGTCGGGAGTTGATTCGGTCCGAGAGAAGATCGTCGAAGTGGCTGAATACCGACCGATGATCGCGCGGTACCGCATCTTCATCATCGACGAAGTCCACGACCTCAGCCGTTCGGCGTTTGATGCCTTGCTCAAAACCATCGAAGAGCCGCCGGCGCACCTGGTCTTTATTCTTGCGACCACGGAGTTCAACAAGGTTCCGCCGACGATCCGCTCTCGCTGCCAAAAGTACGAGTTTCACCGGGCCTCAATGGCCGACTTGGTTTCGCGGCTGAGTTATGTTGCCGAGCAAGAAGGGATCTCAATTGAACCCGGGGCCGTGACGGCTATCGCCCGAATGGCCGACGGCGGATACCGAGATGCGTTGACCCTGCTAGAGCAGGCGATTGTCGCTACCAACGGCAAGATCACGCTTCAAGCGGTTTACGACCAACTCGGCTTGGTGCCCGAGGAAAGTACGGATCGACTCCTGCTTGCTATCAAAGCGAACGACGTCGTTGGCGTCATTAAGCTCGTTGAGGACATGACCCGTGCCGGGCGAGATCCTCGAGCGATTTTGGAATCCGCGCTTTACCGGCTCTCCGACCTAACCCGCGCAAGCTATCAGATTGATCGCGACCCGGACGCCACCCGTGAGGCATCGATGCACGACGTCAGCGTCCAGCTCGGGCGCGATTCGCTGCTCTGGCTTCGGTCTTCGTTCGCCGAGGCGCACAAGGTCATTCGCGATATTTCCTTGCCGCGGCTTTGGTTGGAATCTGAACTCGTTCGATTGGCGCAACACGCGGGTGCGGCACCGGTTGCGGTTGTAGCGGCTGTTCCTGCTCCTGCCCCCACTCCGGCCGCTACAAAACCGGCGGCTAAACCGGTTGAGGTGGCCCCGGCATCTCCTGCAACTCCAGTTGTCCAAGAGCCCGCCGCTGAAGTTGGTGTGGCGACTGCGCCGGTTGTGCCGGCAGATCTCAGCTCGGCTGAGGGATTACTTGCAGAGCTTCTTCGTGTCCTCCCGGAAGTCGCTCACAAAAAGAAACTGAACGGCGTGTCGGCCATCACCATCGAAGGTGAAAACCTCGTACTTGAGCATCCGCGCAAGTTCGATGTGGACTGGTTTAAGGAGAACGCCAAGCGCGAAGGCTACATCAATGACCAGCTCACCAAGCTCGTTGGCTCCCCGATGCGCGTCGAGTTTCGGGTTGGCAAGCGGAATCATAGCAGCCAAGATGTGAACTCAACGGTAGAATTGCCATACGAAGGGGACAAGTTGGCGCAACTCGTTCGCGAGACGTTCCAAACGGATACCCCGGAGGCAAAACCGTAATGAAACTGCCCAAGAATTTTGGCCCGCAGGGCTTTGGCGGCGTGATGAAGCAGATGCAGGACGCCATGGCTAAGGCTCAGACCCTTGAAGCCGAGCTTGCCAACGAGCGAATCCCCGTCGACCGCGGCCCGGTAAAGGCGCTGTTTGATGGCACCGGCCAGCTGCTCACCATCAAGCTTGACCCCGCCGTTGTTGATCCAGAGGACGTTGAAGCGTTGGAAGATTTGATCGTTGGCGCGGTCCGAACCGGATTCGATATCGCCACCGAGCTTCGCAACAACCGGGTGCAAGGCATCCTTCCAAACGTGCCCGATATTCCGGGACTTTCCGGCTAAGTGCTGTTTCCTCGGCCCCTGGGCGATCTCATCGCAGAACTGGAGAAGCTTCCAGGGGTCGGACCTAAGTCCGCACAACGTCTGGCCTTTCACCTTTTGAAGGGTTCAGATGCCGATGCGCAGAGGCTCGCCGATTCCATTCGCGACGCGAAGGTCAAGCTGCGCTTTTGCTTGAAGTGTCAGAACATCTCGGAGCAGCCGGAGTGCGACATCTGCCGTGACGGCCGTCGAGACGGTTCCATCATCTGCGTAGTTGCGGAAGCCCGTGACATCGCCGCCATCGAGCGGATCAACGAGTTTAAGGGGCTGTATCACGTGCTGCATGGCCTCATGAACCCGATGGACGGCATCGGCCCGGAGCAGCTTCGCATTCGCGAGCTCATCCAGCGGCTTCAAGATTCTTCCGTTCACGAACTGATCCTGGCGACCAATCCAACGATCGAAGGCGATGCGACGGCGCTGTATCTGGCCCGGTTGCTCAAACCCTCTGGCATCCGCGTCACCCGACTGGCCCAGGGCATGGCGGTTGGCGGTGAGCTGGATTACGCCGATGCAGCGACCCTGCTCAGCGCGCTCGAATATCGTCGCGAGATGTAGGCGTTAGTCCATCTCGACCGGAGCGACCTTCAGATCTTCTTTGTCCATCGGGATGAAGAAGAGCGTCAGCATTCCGGGAATCGTGAATAGGCACACCGCGACAAAGAACCAGGCGTAGCCCATGCTCGGATTCTGCGCCGCGAGCGCGGTTTGGAGATAGCCACTCATGATTCCGGCGAGCATCGCCCCAAGCGCCATTAAGCCGGTTGAGATCGCGTAGTGCGACGTTTTGAAGTTCGATCCCTGCGAGATGAACATCAGATAGACCATGTAGGCGCTGAAGCCGAAGCCGTATCCGAACTGGTCAAATGCGATCACGGCTCCAACGCCCGCTATTCCGGGCTTCGTGAATGCCGCCCAAACGTAAAGCAGATTTGGCAAGTTGAGCGATAGCACCATCGGCCAGATGCTTCTCTTGATGCCGAACTTAGAGATCACCGTGCCGCCGAGAATGCCACCTGCCGTCAGGGCAATGACGCCGATGGTGCCGGTGAGCAAGCCATTCATTTCCGTGCTCACGCCAAGTCCACCTTTTTCGATTGGGTCGAGCAGAAAGGGGATGCTCATTTTCCCGATCATGCTTTCGCCAAAGCGATAGAACAAGATAAAGGCGAGCACAGCGAGAATTCTGTTTTGACCAAAGTACTCCTTCGCCGCGGGACCCATTCCGATGTTCGCGAACATGTTTCGGGTGGAGAGTCCGCCGAGAATGACTAGGACCAAACCGACTGGGATTTGCCACGAGTTCTGCGAGTTGTCGGCGCCCGTCGCCATCCAGAAGACCGAATCTATTGGTCGAGTTAAGGCAAAGTTGAAGGCCAGCACGAGGAACTGGATTGTTACGAGCAGAGCCAGCAGCATCAGCAGCACCTGTCCAAACCGAAGGGCCACGGTGGCAAGATTGAACCGATCCCGGGGCGTGTCGCCGTCTGGGCGCGGCAATGCTTTCATGTGCCAGAGCCAGCCCAGTGCGTAGATCGCAGTGCCGATCAAGAGCGCGATCTGCCAGCCCGTGGCAACCTGGGCGCGGGTGGCCGTCTTTGGATCAGCAATCCGCCCGGCGATGATCACCAAGACGCCCGGACCGAAAATCATGGCTAGACGGAAGAATGCTGAGCGCACACCGACAAAGAAGGCTTGCAAGTCTTCACGAAGCGAGAGCAAGTAGAAGCCATCGGCGGCGATGTCGTGGGTAGCGCTGAGGAAAGCGATGAGGAAGAAGCCGGCGAGGGTTAGCGGCACAAACGCCGGGGTCGGTACGGCAAATGAAACCAGACCGAGCGCGGCCATGATGAGCGCTTGCATTCCAATGATCCAAGCACGCTTTGTGGAAGTGTTGTCTACCAGTGGCCCCCAGAGCATTTTCACGGTCCAGGGCCAGGCGATCAGGCTCGTCCAAAGGCCGATTTGGTCGTTAGGCACGCCCATCGTCTTATAAAGCGTCACGCTCAAAGTCTGGACAATGACGACGGGCAACCCCTGTAAAAAGTACAGGCTCGGGACAAACCCCCAAGGATTTGGGGCGTTGGTGGTTGGGGTGCCAGATTCGATTTCGGCCATCGGCAGGGCTATCATACAGGTTGCGATGCAAAAGCGGTATCTCGGCCTTGCACTTCTGGTGGCGGCAATCGGTTGCGGCGGCCCAAAGACGGAGACCTCGGCGGAGACAAACGGTGTCGCGCAGCGCACATCGGACCCGAGCGCGACGGCCGGATGGATCGCGAACGCTTTTGTTGGCACCCGGGTCGGTCCCTTGGGCATCGTTACCGACCAGCCGTTCTTCCACTTCCAAGGCTATCAGCCCAGCGGCGAAGAAAAGATTCTCGCGTTACCCAATCCTTTCAAGCAAACACTAAAGCTTGGCGAGACGTTGGTTGACGCCGCGAACGTATCGGACGTGAGCCAGACCTTCGACCCTAAAACCTGGACCCTGACCACGACTTGGAAGCTGGGCGAAGCCTCGGTTAAGATCACCCACGCCTCGGAGCCCGATGCCTTGAAAGAGACCATGGAAGTCTCGAACGCATCAGATAAAGAGTTGATCGTCGTCTCGAGGACAGAGGGAATTGGGATTGAAGGGCCCGGTTCGGATGGAAGTTCTTACGCCGTTCTCGTCTCCCAAAACGATCCGCGACTGTTTGTTCAAATGGAAGAGTTGATCGTCGGGGCAGAAAGTACCGGCGTTTCTAGGCGAGTCACCGGCGCGGTGGAACGGACGGCGATTGCCAAGAAGGGCGCGCCAGCCAAGTTCGAACGGTCCGTCAAAATCGAATCCGCGCAAAAGGGGTTTGCAAAGCCGACGTTTAGCATCGAGATTGATGGGCCGAAAGAGGACCAGGAAACGGTGGACCGGATGGTGACCTACCTGAATATGGGAATCACTCGATCCGGCCATACCGGGCCGATGGGGCTGAGCTCGACGACTTACAACGGGCACGTCTTTTGGGATTCCGACATTTGGATGCTTCCGGCGGTGGCGCTCATGGACCCAGCACGGGCAAGAGCCCTTGCCAAGTACCGCTTGGATACGGCTGGTCAAGCGGCGAAGAACTATCAGGCTTGGGTGAAAGAAGGAAAACCAACTGCCTCCGGCAAAGTTTCCTCAGCCTTCGCGACGGAGAACGGTCTCAAGTTCGCATGGGAATCCAGCGTGTCGGGTCGAGAAACCGTGCCAGGTCCGAGTAAGTTCGAAGACCACATCACCGGCAGCGTTGCGTTTGGCCTTGAGCTCGCCAACCAGTTGGGAATTGTCAGCAATCAAGAATTCAAGCCGATTAAGGTTGGCACAGCTGCGTTCTTTGCGGCCCGGTCCCAGCCCGGTCCAAACGGTTCGGAGATCAAGGAGACGATGTCTCCCGACGAGTTCCACACGGGCGATAACGACCTGTACACGAACGTTCTAGCTCAGCGATTCACCGGCGCAAAGTACAAACTGTCGCAAGACGAAACGTCGTTCCTAACCTACGATGGCGACCCACTTCGGGGCTATAAGCAGGCCGCTGCGGTTCTTGCGATCTACCCGCTCCAGTATGAACCTGCCGAGAAGCAGGCGAAGGTGATGCTCGATCGATTCTCTGGGAAAGTCACGGAGAACGGTCCAGCCATGACGGACTCCGTCCACGCGACGATCGCGGCACGACTGGGAGAGCCGGATCAGGCATACGAGTTTTGGAAGAACGGCGTGGTTCCGTTTACGGATAACCCGCTTGGGCTCTTCAGCGAAAAGAGAGCGAGCGAAAAGAACTACTTCCTGACCGGCGCCGGAGGCTCGCTGCAGACGGTTCTTTACGGATTTGTGGGAATTCGGGTGGATACAAAGCCGACATCTGGGTTCGGCCGAAAGCCAGGCTACGTCACCCGGCTAAACTCTGGCGCGACGCTTTCGATTACGCCTAGCCTTCCGAAAGGCTGGCAGTCGGTGAAGCTGCGAAATGTGTTTTGGGACGGCAAGCCTCACGAAGTTTTGGTGACGCCGACAACGGTGACGGTGAAGTAATGCGGAACTTACTCAGACAGGCACGAACCTTTTTTAGCCGAGAGATCAAAAACGAAATTGCGATGGCAAGAGAGGAAGCCAGATTCCTCGCCGGAGTGCAGATGTCTCGGCAGGCCTATCCAGCCGACACTCCGTTGAAAGAAGTCGCATTCCGCGCGTTTTCCCAGGCTGGAGAGGATGGCGTGATCCAGCACCTGATCCGCCACGTGCCCATCGAGAACGACCTGTTTGTCGAGTTCGGTACCGACAATTACGACGAGAGCAACACGCGGTTTTTGCTTCAAAAGGACAACTGGCGTGGCTACATCCTCGATATGGACCCATCTCCGGCGCAGTTCTTTGCCGAGCGGCTACTCCACATTCGCCACACGATCGACTTTAAGCAAGCGATGATCACGCGGGAGAACATCAACGAGCTCCTAAAGCCGGTCGCGGGAGATATCGGCCTCATGTCGGTCGACATCGACGGCATGGACTATTGGGTCTGGGAAGCGATTGACGTTGTTTCGCCGAGAATTCTGGTCGTCGAGTACCAAAGCCACTTCGGTCCAGACTTGCCGCTCACACCGGCCTATTCTTCAAACTTCGCGCGCTTCAAGAACCATTTCACCGGGCTCTGTTTCGGCGGTTCGCTTGCGGCGATGGAGTACCTCGGAAAGAAGAAAGGCTATGACCTGGTCGGTACCGCGGGCTGGCACAACGCTTTCTTCGTGCGGCAAGACGTTCGCGGCGATCTGCCCATTCGGACCGCCAAAGAAAGTTGGGTCGAGGTGCGATATCGAGACAGTCGCGACAAGGACTTCAATTTCACTGCCCTCTCCACGCTCAAAGAGCGCCAGCACGCGATGCGGGATGCGCGGCTCGTGAACGTGGAGACGATGGAAGAGAAGACCGTCGCTGAGTGGTTCGGCGTATGAAAATCGCCGTCTGGCACTATTTGCCGTTCGGCGGCGCGAAACGCGCCCTGTATGATCACCTCAAAGGGCTCGTTGAGCTTGGCCACCAGGTTGAGATTTGGCAGCCGGCATTGCCGAAAGACGATTTGGACCTCTCTCAGTTCGGGCCGGTCCACGTGGTTCCGCAGGGATTTGCGGAGCGGCCCGACCTGAAGAGTGCGCTCACGCGTTTCCCGCGGATGATGAAGGAGTTCAAGGCGCATGCAGCCAAGGTCGGTCCGATGATCGACGCTTCGGGCTGCGATCTCCTGTTTGCAAACAACTCTTTGCACTTCAACACCCCGTTCATCGGCCGGTACGTTCATCGCATGCCGAAGGTGGTCTATCTGCAGGACCCATTTCGGGCGCTTTATGAGCCGATGCCGAAGCTGCCCCTGTTGCCGCCCGGGCCTGGCGCGAGTTTGAAGGCAAAGGTTAAAGATGCCGTGTACTGGCCGCAGTACCGAAAGTTGGCATGGGAAGAGTTGGAGAGCATCCGTTCCTACGATCTCGTGCTTTGCAATTCTTACTTCAGCCGCGAGGCGATTCTTCGGGCGTTCGGGATTTCAGCAAGCGTTTGCTACCTTGGAATCGACGTTGACCACTTCCGGTACGCGCCGAAACCGCGAGAACGATATGTCTTCGGTCTTGGCACTTGTGGCCCGATGAAGGGGGTTCGTGAGGCAATTCTCGCGATCGGTGCGATGCGAGAGCCACGACCGAAGCTGGTTTGGAGCGCGAACATGGTCGACGAGATTTATCTGGCCGAACTGATTCCTTTGGCGAAATCCCTTAAAGTTGACTTCCATCTTGAGCGAATGCTTCCCGACGCGGAAGTTGAGCGGCACCTCCAAACTGCCGGAGCCCTCATTTACACCAGCCGCTTGGAGCCTTTTGGCCTTGTCCCTCTGGAAGCGAACGCGTGCGGGCTGCCGGTGGTGGCGGTCGCCGAGGGCGGTGTTCGCGAGACGGTCAAGGACGGCATTAACGGCATCCTTTCCGATCCGAGCCCGGCTGCTCTCGCAAGCGCGCTCGAAGAGCTGTTGGACAACCCGGAAAAAAGGGACCTCCTAGGTGCCTCGGCACGAGCCTACGTAGTAGAAAATTGGGGGACGGGCAACGCCGCTCGAGCTCTGGAATCCTTCTTGCTGGGAGCTGCAGAAAATAGCCGTCCCGGTAGCAATAACGCCTAACTTCAAGGCGTAAATTCAAACTAACATGCTTTACAATGCGGTGATTTTCCTTATCTTGGCGTTGGTCGCGGCGGCCTTCGGCTTTCTCGGCATTGCCGGAAGTGCAACCGCGCTCGCGCAGGGCCTTTTCGTCCTATTCGTTTGCCTTGCCGTCGGCTCTCTGCTGATTAAGCCGCGCGGACCGCAAAGACGGTAGGCATATCGGCAAATTGCGCCGAACATAGCAAAAAGAAAGTAGTCTGCAGGGAGTGCTGTACTACGCGGTTGTTTTCTTCGTCATTGCCCTCATCGCGGGCGTGCTTGGGTTTGGCGGGCTGGCCGCGGGTGCTTCTGGCATCGCGCAGATCCTGTTCTTCGTGTTCCTGATCCTCTTTGTGGTTTCCCTTCTGACTGTCCGCCGGCGTGTCTGAGCGGGCTTGCCAAGTAAACTTCCCGGCTCATGACGGTGGACGAGCAGATTGCGATTTTGCGGCGCGGTACGAGCGCGATTGTGAGCGAAGAGGACCTTCGCAGAAAACTTTCGCTCGGCCGCCCGCTTCGCGTTAAGTTGGGCCTAGACCCGACGGCAAAAGATATCACCCTTGGCTGGGCCGTCGTCCTTCGCAAGATTCGAGATTTCCAGCGGCTCGGCCATACAGGTTGCATCATCGTCGGAAACTTCACTGCCCAGATCGGCGACCCGACGGGCAAGAGTAAAACCCGTCGCCAACTCACCCGAGAAGAGGTGATGGAGTACTTCGAGGCGATTCAGGAAAAGCTCTACAAGATCCTCATTCCCGAGAAGACCCAACTTTTCTTTAACGAAGACTGGCTCGGAAAGATGACCTTCGCGGATGTCATCCGTTTGTCGTCCAAGTACACCGTCGCGCGAATTCTTGAGCGAGATGACTTCACTAAGCGCCTGGCCGAGCAACGACCGATCTCGATGCACGAGATTTTGTATCCCCTTTGTCAGGGCATGGATTCGGTAGAAATTGATGCCGATATTGAGCTCGGCGGGAATGATCAACTGTTCAATAACCTCGTTGGCCGGAATTTGATGGAGCAGTACGGCAAGGCGCCGCAGGTTGTCATGACCTGCCCTCTGCTCGTCGGCACCGACGGCAAAGAGAAGATGTCGCAATCGATCGGAAACTACGTTTCGATCTCGGATACGCCGAACGATATGTTCGGCAAGACGATGTCGATTCCGGACGACTTGATCGGCAACTGGTTTGAGCTCTGCACCGACGTTCCGCTCTCGGAAGTTGCTGAGCTGACGGCCGAAGGACAGAATCCGCGAAACGCGAAGGTTCGATTGGCGCGAGAAATCGTAGCTCTTTATCACGGCGAGGAAGCAGGAGCCGAGGCCGAACAGTACTTTGTTGACACGTTTAGCAAGCGGCAGCAACCGGTCGAGGCGGAGGAAGTGACACTGCCCGATGCGGCGGTGGTTGATGGTTTCGTTTCGATTCCGGCGCTGATTGTTGAACTGGGACTAGCGAAGAGTAACGGGGCGGTTAAGGACCTAGTGAAGGCGGGAGCGATCGCCTTGGATGGCGAGAAAGTGACCGACCTTCGAATGGAACGAGACCAGATTTTAGGGCGCGTTTTGAAAGTTGGCAAGCATGCCTTCCGAAAAATCGTGGGCTGATGGTATCATCTCGATTCCCGTGGGTAGATGCCCGAGTGGCCAATGGGAACAGACTGTAAATCTGTCGGCGAGAGCCTACGTAGGTTCGAATCCTACTCTACCCACCAATATCCGCCTCCGTAGCTCAGCGGCAGAGCACTTCTTTGGTAAAGAAGAGGTCACGGGTTCGATTCTCGTCGGAGGCTCCACTTTCCGCTTAGCTCACTAAACTCGGCTACACCACCGATGGTCGGACGCGCCCCCAGCTACTGAATCCGCGGGGGAATCGTCGCATGCTCGCTGTCCTTCGATAGCAATTGCATCTGCGCGAGAACTCGCTGCATCGAATCCGGGCTACCGTCCAGGAAGATCACGTTGCCTTTGCCGTACTCCGCAAAGTTCTTGATTGCCTCTGTCCACATCGTGAAGAGGATCACATTCGTATCCAGGTTCACCGTTCGAAGCTGCTCGGCGGCTTCGGTCATACCTTTGGCGACCTCTTCTCGGAAGAGCGCCACGCCTTGACCACGTAATCGGGCGGCTTCTCGCTCGGCTTCAGCGGCGATTTTGATCGCGTTGCCTTCGGCTTCCGCGCCCTTGGTCTTGGTGATGAGGAGGGCTTGTCCTTCGTTTTCGGCGGCAGCCTTGAGGTTGTTGCTCGCGACGACCTTACTCATCGAATCCATGATCGCCTGGTCGAAGGTGATGTCGTTAATCTGAAGGTCCATCAGGTGATAGCCCCACTCACTGAGAAGTTGGTCGATTTGGTCCTTGACGTACTCAACGATTTCCTTGCGCTGGCCGAGAATTTCGGCTTGCTTCTTGGTCGCGACGAATGAGCGGATGGTGCCCTCGATCGTTCGGGTGAGGGCCTGCATGAAATCTCGCTCACCGATGAACTTAAACGCGACCTTTTTGATCGTCTCTTCATCGTCATTCTCGACGGAGTAGAGCAGCATGCTTCGGAAGTAGACGTTCGCTTGGTCCAGCGTGACGGCTTGGAACTCCATCTCGACGGACCGGTTTTGGATGCTGACGCGGCTCTGGAGTTGTTCGATAAATGGGATCACCAAGTTAAGCCCGGGGCGGAGAATTCGACGGTATTTGCCAAAAACAGTAATGACCCCGATCGTGCCCTGATTGATGGTGCGGACCCCCAAAAAGACTACGATTACAAGAAAAGCTATGATCGCGTACTGCATGGCAACTCAACGTAAAGACCTTGGGAGCCTTTGATTCGTTGCAAAGGATTTCTGGAACAAATCCCTTAGAATCGGCAAGACCTATCAAACAATTCAGGTGTGACGGAAAAAAGAGGAATCCTTTGCCCGCTTGCGGCCCATCATTAAATTGGTATGTCACGCGTCAGTGTTTTCTTGCGCGCTTTACCGCTGTTGCTCGTATCAGCGGCGTCGGCGCAGGCTGATTTTGGTCCGGGTCAAAGCGGAGGATTGAACGATGCGATTGCACGGTCAGTTCGCGCGTTTGAGTTGCAGGAGTCTGGATCAGTTGTTTCTCGTCAACCGGGCTTGGGTTACTCAAGCGAACTCTCTTCTCAGGGGGCGCTAACCCTCAAGGCTGGCTCGGACAAGATCGGCGTTCGAGTTGCCGCTTTCGGTCGCGGTTCGACGCGAGGCGCGCCGGGCAACACGTCTTCCACGCTTGGCAAAGATACAGCCGGTTGGCCAGTCGCTTCTTTTGCACGAACCGGTCTTTCTGAATGGTTCGTAAACGGTGCAGACGGCCTTCACCACTGGATGAAAGTCTCCACCCGACCAGGTGCGTCGATTGCTAGCGGCTCGCTTTGGGTGCGGCTTTCCGTTTCCGGAGCAACTCAACTTAAGTCACTTTCCACCGATGCGGTCGAAGTTCGAGGAGCGAATTCGACGTTGACTTATGCCGGCCTTAAGGTTTGGGACGCTCGCGGAACCCAACTCCCGGCTCGCCTTGAAGTCTCTGGCCAGAGCATCGAAGTCGCGGTTGATGACAGCGCGGCGGTCTATCCGGTCACGATCGACCCAACTTGGTTCCAGCAGCAGAAACTTACGGCAAGTGACGGGGATAGCGGCGACGCTCTCGGCGTCAGCGTCGATCTGGACGGAGACGTTGCCGTCGTTGGTGCATATCAAAACGACTCGGCCCGCGGCGCGGCTTATGTCTACCGCCGAACCGGCAGCGCTTGGACGCAGACCCAGAAGCTTGTCGCGGCCGACGGCGTTGCCGATGACAATTTCGGAATCGCCGTTGCAATCGACGGTCCAACGATCGTCGTTGGCGCACCTCTAGACGACAGTTCACAGGGCGCGGCTTATGTCTTCCGCGAAGCCGCCGGAACCTTTACGCAGTCGCAAAAGCTTCTTGCCAGCGACGGTATTTCTGGAGATGAATTCGGCAACGCCGTTGACCTCGACGGAACGACCGCCGTTGTTGGTGCCTCGGTCGAGAATGCGATCCAGGGTTCAGCATACGTGTTCGTCGACGGTGGCGCTTCCTTCACCGAGCAACAGAAACTTGTTGCTTCTGACGGCGCAGCCGGTGACAACTTCGGCGTTCGCGTCGCAGTTAGCGGAGACTCCACAATCATCGGCTCCTTCGGAGATGCCGACAACCAAGGCGCAGCCTATGTGTACACCCGCGCCGCTGGCGTATGGACGGAACAGCAGAAGCTGACCGCAAGCGATGGAGAAACCCAAGACAACTTTGGCTGGTCCGTCGACATCGAAGGTGACACGGCGATCGTGGGAGCCTATGCGAACGATTCGAACTATGGTTCGGCTTACATCTTTACTCGCTCGGCTGGCGTTTGGTCGGAGAGTCAAAAGCTGCTTCCAAACGACGCCCCGGCGCTGATTTGCTTCGGGTTTAGTGTTTCGCTTGATGGCACCAAGGCTTTGATCGGCGCGATTGCCGATTTGAGTTTCCGCGGTGCGGCATACGTCTTCAACTCAACGGCTGGCGTGTATTCGCAAGCCCAAAAGATCACCCCTTCCGACATCGCGGCCAGTAAGCGATTCGGTGGCTTCGTTTCACTCGCAGGTGACTATGCTCTGGTCGGCGCCACGGGCGACACGAGCTTTCAGGGTGCCGCGTATGCCTTTAAGTTTGGCGACGCGATCAACCTCACTTTGCCGGCAACCGTCAAAGGTGGCGCAAAGGCTAGCCTGAACGTGACGCTAACTTCGGCAGCACCAGTTGGTGGAACGACGGTTTCGCTGGCCAGCAACAGCGCGGCTTTCCCCGCTCCTGCTTCGATCGTTGTGCCAGAAGGTGCGACCTCGGCAAGCGTTGATGTCACTTCGCTCAACGTTGCTGCAGATACCCTTGCCACCGTCACCGCCACGGCGGCCGGATTCGATACCGACACCGCCCAGATCTCGGTCAAGACTGCCCGAATGAACTCGGTCACGTTCGCCAGCCCGACGGTGAATGCCGGCGGTACGGTGGTTGGAACGGTTACGTTGAACACCGTTGCTCCCACTGGCGGCGCCACTGTTTCGCTTTCGAGCAATAATGCCGCGATCACCGTGCCAAGCTCGGTGGTAGTCCCGGCAGGTCAAGCGCGCGTGACCTTCAACGCCACGGCCGGATCGGTAGGGTCTTCCACCGCGGTTAACATCATTGCCGTGCTTATCGATAGCTTCAAGACTGGCACGGTTACGGTTGTCCCAGCGGTTGACGTATTGAGCGTTTCCGTCGCGGCGAGCCCGATTCGAGCTGGCGGCAATACAACTGGAACGGTCACTTTAGTTGGACCAGCGGGAGTTGGCGGACAGGTCGTCCAGCTAACATCCAGCACTTCACAGGTGACGGTGCCTTCAACGGTCACCGTTCCTCAGGGAGTTTCAACAATGATCTTCCCCGTGACTTCGGTGGGTACGTCTAACCTGACGGCAACGATTACCGCCCGAGTCACCACGAGTAAGACCACCACCGTTTCGGTTAACCGACCGATTCTGGTAAGCGTTGCGCTTAGCCCGACCTCGGTTCAGGGCGGAACGAGTTCGACCCTTACCGTGACCCTCGCGGCACCAGCCCCTGCTGGCGGCGTGGTGATTAACCTCACCAGCCAGAAGACGGGCGTTGCGACGGTGCCTGTATCGGTGACGATCCCTGCGGGATCGACTTCGACCACGGCAACCGTGACAACGTTCACCCGAACCACGACCGCAACGAGCTGGATCTACGGAAACATTCCGGGCGACGGCACACGCGGTGCGCTCCTCACCGTTACCGCTTCGTAAGCGGTAACTGAATCACAGGGTCCTCGCCAAATTGGCGAGGACCCTGTTTTGTTTTCGGTGTGCGATCCAAGTTCGATTCTGCATCGGCGGGTAAAGTCCGCGAAGTGGGGTTCCCCTCGATGAAGAGACTATTGATGGCACTTTCGATGAGCATTGCATCCGTTGGCGTTGCGGCAGACCTGCCGAGAAGCACTCCCGAGGCGCAGGGAATTTCTTCAGCCGGGCTTCTGAAGCTCGTCAACACGCTCGAGCAGCGGATTGATCATGTTCACAGCATCATGATTGTTCGTCACGGCAAAGTCGTGGCCGAGGGTTGGTGGACGCCGTACGCCGCAAACAAGCCACACGAGCTGTATTCGCTCAGTAAGAGCTTCGCGTCCTCGGCCATCGGTATGTTAATTGCCGAGGGCAAGATTAGCCTTGATGACCCGGTCATCAAGCATTTCCCAGAAGAAGCACCGGCGACCCCATCGAACAACCTCAAGGAGATGCGGATTCGGGACTTGCTGTGTATGTCGACCGGGCAACACGGGGATGAGGTCGATAAGGTCAAATTCCTTAACTCCGGCTCGATTGCAAAGCAGTTTCTTGCCCTTCCGGTAGCGCACAAGCCGGGCACACTTTTCTACTACAACACGGCGGCAACCTACATGCTCAGCGCAATCGCGCAGAAGGTGACCGGCCTCACCCTGACGCAGTACTTGACCCCCAGGTTGTTCGAGCCACTTGGAATAAAGAATCCAAAGTGGAACCAGGATGAGCAAGGCGTAGACCTTGGTGGCTTTGGCCTCAACATCACGACCGAAGATATCGCGAAGTTTGGGCAGCTTTATCTTCAGCGTGGAGAGTGGAACGGACAGCGGCTCCTTCCTTCCGCGTGGGTGGACCTTGCGACTTCGAAGCAGGCAAGCAACGGAAGCAACCCGAACAGCGACTGGGACCAAGGGTACGGCTACCAGTTCTGGCGCTGCAGGGGCGGATTCTATCGCGGTGACGGCGCGTTTGGTCAGTACTGCATCGTGATGCCAGAGCAGGATACGGTGGTGGCTATCACGTCGGGAACGAACGACATGGGCACGATCATGAGCATCTTTTGGGATCAGTTCGTGCCAGAGCTTCGCGCCGGAAAACTACCGACTTCAGAAGCAGATCATCAGGCGCTCGTGCAAAAGCTGGGGTCATTGGTTCTGCCCTTGGCAAAAGGCTCGGCCAAGCCTGCGGCAGGAGTGGTTGGCAAGAAGTTCAGCTTCGACTCAAATGTCCTCAACTATTCGGACCTCAGCGTTGGCGAGAATGCGGTGAAGTTGACGATCGGCGGAAAGGTCCGAGAGATCGCGTTCAACGGCACTAAATGGACCGACGTCGGCGAAATCATCGATAACGTGAAAGCCTCGGTTTCAGGCGGCTGGACGGCTGTAGACACCTTGACGCTGAAGATTGCTAACCACGAAACGCCATACGTGCAGACCCTTTCGTTCAAGTTCTCTGGAAATCAGGTGACGGTTGACAGCCAGTTCAACGTGAGCTTTGGTGGGAATCCGAAGGCAACCTTCACCGGCGTCGCCAAGTAAATTCATTCTTGTGGTCGCAATTCGCGACCACAAGTAATCTTTGTGATCGAAAAGTCACTTCTGAACAGCGGGATTTGCTAGCTTGTTTTCGCAGGGCCAAAGGGAGAAACGGAGCCTGCTGGCGGAGAGGGAGGGATTCGAACCCTCGGTGAGTTGCCCCACACCGCATTTCGAGTGCGGCGCACTAGACCACTATGCGACCTCTCCACTCACGATTATGACATAGCCGAGACTGCCGGTAAGCTAGCCGGGTGTCTGGAACCGCTGAATTGAACCTAGAAGCCGAAGCCGCATCGCTGCGGCAGGACTGGAAACGGTTCGTTGCAGGGGTGTTTCTCTTCGGTTTTGGGTTCGCGATGTATAACGGCGTGTTCCAGAACTTCTTCAAAGAAGCCGTCGGAGCCAAGGAGTTCGACCTGGGTCTTCTTGAGAGCCTTCGAGAAGTGCCGGGTCTGTTGACCGCCCTCACGGCTGGGCTTCTGGCGGCGATTGCCGAAGCGCGGGTTGCCGCGATTGGGCTTGCCATTACGGCATTTGGCATCGCCGCGACGGGTTCTTTCCCGGTGATGGGCTTCATCATTGGGATCTCGATTTTCTGGTCGATTGGATTCCACCTCTACGCGACCATGCAAAGCCCGATCACGCTGGCCTTGGCGAAGGGGAAAGAAGGCGGGCGGCACCTGGGCAACATGTCTTCGGTCGGCGCGGTCGCTACGATTGGCGGACTCGGGACGGCCTACATCCTCTCCCAGCTTCTGCCGAAGGGCACTTATCAGCCGTATTTCTGGATCGCGGGAGTCGCCATTCTCGGAGCGGCTTGGTGCATCGGGACTCTTTCGCATCATTCAGCGGGCGGAAAGCGGCAGCCGATTGTCTTCCGAAAAGAGTACGGGCTGTTTTATCTGCTCAGCTTCCTTGAAGGATCGCGTCGGCAGATTTTCTCCATCTTCGCCAGCTTCACCTTGATCCTTGTCTACAAGGTGCCGGTGCAGAACATGCTGGCGCTCCAGTTCTTGAACGCCATCTTGATCGCCATCACGGCGCCGAAGATGGGGCGGTTGATAGACAAGCATGGAGAGCGTGGACCGCTCCTGTATTACGGGCTTGGGCTGGTCTTTGTGTTTGTCGGTTACGCGACCATCAAGCGCATCGAAGTCTTGTACTTCCTCTTCATCCTTGACAACGTGCTGTTCACTTTCGGCAACGGATTCACAACCTATCTTCACCGCATCGCCCGGCCGGGCGAGCTGACGCCGTGCGTGAGCATGGGAATCACGATGAACCACGTCGCTGCGGTCACCGTGCCAGTTGGTGGTGCGTACCTTTGGAAAGTCGCTGGGAATTATCAGGCGCCGTTCTGGGTCGGCGTTGTCATTGCGGTTGGATCATTGATTGCCACCCGATTCATTCCAGATCGGGCACCGGCAACCGTTGAGGCGTGATGGACAGGTTCGAGCAGGTTGAAGTCAGTTCGCGGGCCGAACTGCGGAATTGGCTTTCGGCGAATTACGAGCAGAAAGACAGCGTCTGGCTAGTCACCTACAAAAAGGTCGTTCCAGAAAAGTACGTGTCTTATGACGACATCGTCGAAGAGGTGATCTGCTTTGGCTGGATCGATAGTCGGCCGGCGAAATTGGATGAGGAACGATCGATGCTCTTGATTTCGCCGAGAAAGCGGACCAGCAAATGGTCGAAGGTGAACAAGGACCGGGTTGAAAAGCTCGAGAAGCTTGGTTTACTTTTGCCGCCCGGCATCGCAAAGATAGAGCAGGCCAAGCGCGACGGGACCTGGAACGCACTGGACGAAGTTGAATCTCTGAGCCTGCCGGATGATCTCGTCGCTTGTCTTGAAGCCGAACCTTCGGCGAGAGCCAACTTCGACGCGTTTCCCCGCTCCGCGAAGCGCGGGATTCTGGAGTGGATTCTGAACGCGAAAGGCGCCGAGACTCGCCAAAAGCGTGTGCAGCTCACGGCAATCATGGCGGCAGAAAACCTTCGGGCTAACTTCCCGGGCGAGAAAGAAAAGCTAAAGCGTCGTCTCTAAGATCGCCAGTTTCATCTTTGGCCCAATGCCCGGAAGGTCTTGTTCTTGGACGGTCTGCTGAAGCTGGGCGAGGGTTGAAATCTGGTGCTCTTGCCATAGTCGGCGGGCGGTTTTCGCGCCGAGACCGGGAACGCGGACGAGTTCCAGCACGGAAATCGGGGCTTCCTTTTCCCACTCAAGCTGCTTGCTGCTGACTCCGTCGCGGATGATTTCCTTCATGTACTGTGCGATGAGCTTGCCGACTTGGGGAATTTCGGTGAGGCGATGCTCGACATGGAGATTTATGATCGGCTCCGGCATTTTCTCGATCGTCCGCGCAATCTGGGTGTAGCGCGTGGCGTGGCTTTCCTCGTAGCCCGCGATGATCAGGAAATCCCGCAGGTCGCGGAGTCGGTTCGCCATTTCCAGATTGGTCATGCACCTAATATGCGGGAAATCGGCGGTTTTGTGCCGAAGCTTGGAGCGGGTTTATGGAATTGTTATAATCAAAGTGTGGAAAAGGTCGAGGTTCAAAGCGTTGGAGACGCGCTCGGAGTGATCATCCCGCCGGAAGTTTTAGAGAAGCTGCAGGTAGGCGCTGGCGATGAACTGATTCTGACCCCGACGCCACGCGGTTTTCAGCTGACAAAGGTTGATGCGGTGTCCAAAAGGCAGCTTGACGATTTGACGAGAATAATGCAGGAAGACCACGAACTTCTGCGAGCTCTCGCGGATTGAGCTAGCCGATCCAGATATTCCGAATGGAATTTGAGGCATGGTCACGTTGTGGCGCGCTGACTCATACTTAGGGAATGAGTTTTCCGGCAGATTTTGCTTGGGGCGTTGCGACGGCTTCTTACCAAATTGAGGGTGCGCCGTATTTGGCGGGGGGCGGGTATTCGGTTTGGGACATGTTCTGCCGACGCCCGGGGAAGATCAACGACGCTTCCAACGGCGACATCGCCTGCGACCACTTCAATCGGTTCCGCGAAGACGTCGCGATGATGGCCGAGTTGGGCGTGAAGCATTACCGCCTCAGCCTTTCTTGGCCGCGCATTCAGCCGGGTGGGCAAGGAGCGCCGAGCGAGGCGGGGTTGGCGTTTTATGATCAGCTGATTGACGAGCTCCTGGCCAAGGGCATCACGCCTTGGGTGACGCTGTTCCACTGGGACGCGCCGTACGAGCTTTATCTGCAGGGCGGCTGGCTGAACCGGGACCATGCGGACTGGTTTGCGGATTACACCCAGATCGTTGTCGACCGACTTTCGGACCGAGTCCAGAACTGGATGACCCTAAACGAGCCGCAGTGCTTTATTGGGCTTGGACTTCAGAGCGGGATTCATGCGCCGGGAGACCAGCTGGGAATGGCCGAAGTTCTGCTGGCGGGACACCATGCCTTGCTTGCCCACGGAAAAGCTTGCCAGGTGATTCGGGCGCATGCCAAGACGGCACCGATGATTGGCTGGGCGCCCGTCGGCGCAGCAAAGATTCCGGCTACCAACTCGGCCGAAGACATCGAAGCGGCGCGCGAGTCGATGTTCGCCACCCAGAAGGATTCGGTTTGGAGCAACTCCTGGTGGAACGATCCGATCTTCTTCGGCGAATATCCGGCCGAAGGGCTTGAAGCCTATGGCGAGCTGGCTCCGAAGCCGAAGGCGGGCGATATGGAGACGATTGCCCAGCCGATGGACTTCTTCGGCGCGAACATTTATAACGGGCAGACCATCAAGGCGACCGAGAACGGACCAGAAGAGGTTCCGAACCCGCTGGGGATTGGTCGCACCATTTACCACTGGCCGGTGACGCCGGATTGCCTTTACTGGGGGCCGCGGTTCTTGTATGAGCGATACAAGAAGCCGATTATCATCACCGAAAACGGGCTCGGGCTATCTGATTGGGTTGCCCTAGACGGCAAGGTTCACGATCCGCAGCGGATCGACTTCTTGCATCGCCACCTTCAGGCGTTTGCTCGGGCCGGGGAGGATGGCGTCGAGATTGCGGGCTACTTCCAGTGGTCGCTGATGGACAACTTTGAGTGGTACGAAGGGTATCGGCACCGGTTTGGGTTGGTGCACGTGGACTATCAGACCCAGGTTCGGACGCCGAAGGACAGCGCGTATTGGTACCGCGATGTCATGGCGTCCAACGGCGCGGACTTATAACGCGTTATCCCACGTATCGGTGGTTTTGTCGTACAACTCGTCGATCTTGTCGTTTGCCACGCGGAGGCGGCCGGCGAGGACCCGGGAGAGGTTGGCGAGGACGACAAAACCCCATTCTCGGTTAGCGTTCATTTTGGCCCGAAGTTCCTTTGCGGGGATGACGGCGGCGTCGACGAGGCCGGTGCAGACGACGTTGGCGGTTCGGGGGCGGGCGTCGATTAGGGCGATTTCGCCGAGGATGCTTCCGGGGCCGACTTCGCTGAGCTTTTGACCGTCGGAAGTGAGGACGTTGAGGCGGCCTTCCAGGATCAGATAAAGGTCGCTGCTTTGCTCACCACTGCGGATGAGGGTTTCCTGCGGCAGGAATCGCTTCATCGTGGCGAGAGATGCGATCTCTTCGATTTGAGCGTCGCTGAGTCCAACGACCAGATAAGTTTTTTTGAGCGCAGCGAGGTCCAACATTAGTCGGAATCATAGCCGAAAATTCAGGCTTTTCGGTTTCTTGCGACAACGACGAAGTCGTTATTCATCGCCGGGGCGCGGCTGACGAAGAAGGTGGGCTCGAAGCCTTGGCTCTTGTGGTCGGCGATGTAGCGGACGTCGGCGATGTCGATGTGGACGGTGCCGAGGCCTTCGACCTTGTAACGGCCATATTCGTCCGGGCTGCCCAACTCGGTGTGGGAGATTTCGAAAATGTTGTCCCGGATCTGCTTCATCGCGCTTAATTTTACTTCGGGGGAACCCGCGAACGCTTTGCCTGGCCTTGGGTGGCTTTGTGTTGCCTTGTGTGGCTATGGGGAAGTTTATTTTTCGCTAGTTCTAGGAGATTTGGCGGGGCGGCTCTCCCTCCCCAACCCCTCCCTCTCGCCGTTTTCAACGGCGAAAGGGAGGGGCTCGGACGGCTGATCTGGGTTAAAGTGGATGGGTGAATAAGGGGCAGCCTCGAGGGGTGAAGGATATGGTCCGAGTTTTCGGGCTGTCCTACGGTCTGTCGCTGATAACCTCGCTCGTTTTGAAGGACGTGATTCGGTCGCCAGTTTGGTTGGCGGTGCTGATGTACGGCACGCCTTTTGGCATTTGTTTCGGAACGGTATCGCTGCTCCGGCTCGATGAGTTTCGGCTCAAGAGCTACTTTGCCACCGTGCTGGTGCGAGTTTTTACTTATATGGCGGCAGTGTTTACGGCGTTCTTTGTTGCCCTGCTGTGCAACATCTCGCTTCGAACGCAGCAGTTTCCGTGGGAAGCCGATGTGATGGGGATTACCTCTAGCATCATCACGCAGATCTATTTTCAGGTTTCCGGCGTGGCGGCGATTTGTATTGCTTTCCTTACGTCCAGCCTTCAGGCCATTTCGCGAAAACTCGGGCCGGGGGTGCTGACGAACTGGCTGCGCGGCTACTACCATGAGCCTAGGGAGGAGACGCGGATTTTCATGTTTCTGGACATGAAGGACTCGACGACCTTGGCAGAGGCGCTGGGGCACATGAAGTTCAGCGCGCTGGTGCGGGACTTTATGGCCGACCTGACGGGGCCGGTGCTGGCGACGAAGGCGGAAGTGAGCCACTACATTGGCGACGAAGCGGTGATCACCTGGCAAATGGAACGCGGGCTGGCGAATGCGAACTGCCTACGGTTCTTTTTCCTGTTCCAAACCCCGCTGGAATCGCGGCGGGCGTATTACGAACGAAACTACGGCCTCCTACCCGGCTTCAAAGCAGGCGCACACTACGGGCAAGTGGTGACCACGGAGGTCGGGGAGATCAAGAGCGAGATCGTTTACCACGGCGACGTGCTCAACACCGCCGCCCGGATCCAAGGCATGTGCGCGGGGCTGGGGGAAGAGTTCTTGATCTCGGGGGAACTCGCGGCGAAGCTGGGCGCGCGGGAGGGGCTACGGTCGCTGGGGAGCTTTGGGTTGAAGGGGCGGGAGAAGGAGGTGGAGTTGGTGGTGGTAAGTGCTTGTACTTAGGGTAGATCCGGTTAGCATCAACACTTGCATCACCTTACGTCGATGCCCTCGCGGAAGAAGGATCGAGGAGGGGGATTCTTGAACTCACTCAAGATAAGGCGCTTGAGCGCAGGCAATTCGTTAAAGACTTCAAAATCAACCGCTTTCGGGCACCCCTGGATATGAACTACTTTCAACGACTGAAAGGCGGCCAGCGAGCAGTTGTCTTCGAACTGGCGGCAATCGGACAAGCGAATGTTCTTCAGGTTCGTGCACTCTGCAAATGGTTCCAGTGATCGTAGGTTTGCGGAGAAGAGGGAGAGGGTTTCTAAGTTAGGTAGCTTTACGGCCCAAGTTTTGGCTTTGGGTTTCATGTACTTGACGCAGAGGCGCGAGATCGTATCGTGATTGAGGAGATCGTAACGCTTCTCGCTCCATTCGAAGGTTAGCGTACGAAGGTTTGGGAACGCCGATCCAGCCAGTTCGCAACCATTGTTGTCGCCAACCGACAATTCATGCAGATTCGAAACCATCTGAACGCTCGAAACTGAACGCTTCTCATAGTCAAGAACTCTAAGTGCCTCCAAAAATGTCCACTCACTCAGAAAAGAGTACGGGTCCTGATCCTCTGAAATCAGGTGATGCAAAATCAGTCGCTTGACGTTTTTAGCTTTTGCTAAATCGAGCCCATCGGCTGAGTATTTCTCTCGACAGAACTCGATCGTTAAACCTGCGTCGCGTGAGGTTAGGCGATGTGGTGGAACTTGCATATTTTGCGTAGCTCTGCTTCTCCCTGAAATCAAGTTGGCCAATTCTAGCTCTCTCTTGAGCCGGTTATCTGATGGTGGGTAAATAAAGGGTAGTGGCGCGGTTCCTTACTCTGAAATTACTGCTCCTATTTCCAGAATTTGACGATGTCGGAATACATGCAACGTTCGAGGGCAGTTGTAGGGCAAGAATGGAAACTGTGTTAAGTCAAGTGTCAGGATGTACTTGAATTTCTCAGCGCTTGTAATTGATGGCCTTAGATTTACGAAGTGATCCCATCGTACAGCTCCCCCTGCTTTTGTTTTGCTGTAATGTGGATTACTCTGCTCGCTGTAAAGAAGTGACAGTTCTTCTTCGGTGAGTGCAATATCAGTTGGTTCGAAATTCCATAGTTTGCCACTATTCCAGACTAATTCTCCACACGGCGGAAATGACGGTCCGGACTGGCTTTCACCACACCAATTCTGTTGAAAAACCGCACTAAACTGAGTCACGGAGTTCGGGTGCTCGGAGTATAGTGCTTGATTCCAAAAAATATAAGTTGAGAATCCTAACACTGGATGCTTTAACTGAGCAACGAACGTACTTGCTGCACCATCTACTACTGGCCATTTTTCCCGCGGTAAGCCGCAAGGCTTACCTCCCAACTTGGAGTCACAGATTGCATGGTCTGAGGCAATTAAATGCTTTCCGAAATATACTGCCGCTTCTTTTAGTTCTTTTCGTTTTATTTTCGTCGCAGGCTTCCAGTTCGGGTTTGAAGACCTCCCTAGCCAGCCGACTTCAATACACCGCGAAATCGAGATTGGATCTTGAATGTGATTATATTGTGTCCTGAGTAATCCAAACATTTGATTTGTGACTGACGCTAACCCTGACGTCCTGAGAGCATCTCTCATGGTTTGCTTGCTCCAAGTAGGTTCCTGATAAAAGATTTGGTCGAAGCGTTTGGAACGTAGGTCATTGCTGGGATACTGCGCCCACTTGCGTACCATCCAAGTGTATTCTGCTAGTGCCTCGTAAGGTGACGTGACGTGTTTTCTGGAAACGAGGTAGTACGGTACGTTTCCTCCAATGACCCAAAGGATGTTCGATTCAACGCTTGAGGGTTGAAGCTCAACTCGAAAAACACTTACATCGTTGACTTTAAGCGATCTTTCTATATGGCTGCTGGTTTTGTCTTGCGACCCCAAAAACGAGCGAATAACTTCCATTTCGAATTTCGTGAGTTCGTCACGATCTTGACAAGCCGTAAAAAAGTCGTCACAGTTAGTTTGATTTTTGGACGCTCTACCGGGTGGCCCAAGGACTGACTGAAACCATCCTCGTTGATAACACCGGGCAAAGATTTCAGGGTTCAAGAAGTTTTGTATATGTTTTGGAACTACATGGAACCCAATGAATCCAGCGATCGGCGTAATCTTTGATCTTGCTATTTCGGTTGGTTCGCGCAGTAATTTCCAATTGGGAAAAGTCCTGAACTGCGGTCCGAAGTTGTCTTCGGTTTCCTCATTGCCACTTTGTGATACAAAGCTCGAGAACCATGCATATATTGCCAACGCTTCGATTGCATTGTAAATGCGTTCTTCATTCAGCATGAGGAATGGAGCATTTCCAGCGACGATCCATCCAGAAAACGATGCGCCATTCTCTTCGTCTGCTGCTGAAAATTTGTAGACGGCAAGAAATCTTAGTTTTTTCATAAGGCATAGTTCGTTCGTGATGCCTCCATGAAACTCGATAAAATTCCGTACTTGTCGTTCGCATTCGACCAACTGTAAATCAGGTATCCCTGTCGTCAGAGAAGTTTCCTGATACGAGACATTGGGGTCTACATCGATTGCTATTTTCGCCTGCCTCCCCATCTCTTGAAGTCTCCGTTTAGAATGTGCCTGCGTACATGCTCGTCATGTTGCACCGGTTCGATATTATCCAGTGTATCGGATCCTCCGTCAGCGAGCGCAATGATATGGCTCACATCGAAGTTTCGGCCATTTTCATCTTTTGGCCATGGAATGCCATTTAGCCGCTCCCAAGCAAGTCGATGTGTTTTAGAGGCTTTTCTGGGTATGAGATTAAGTGCACCGCCGCCTTGGTCAATAATCACCCTGCCGGCATCGTGGACATCGTCAAGATGCCGGACGGCCGCGAAGTTCGGAAGTGGGGCGATGAGAAAGATGACATCAGCTGCAACTCCTGCTCCGTTCTCCCACGACGGATCTTCGATGAAGTCATGGATGCCCTTGATGAGCATGGCAACATCGAACGCCGTCTCCCACCAAAGCCCCGTGGGGTCAACCGCACGGAGCGGGTTGTTTCCGCAATACGCGTACCAGTTCTTCCCGTCCTTAATCGGGTCCCTCGTCAGGAACCGCCCAGTTGAAGAGTCGTAATATCGGTGCCCAAGCAGCTTTAGGCCCGAGTCAGCATCTTCCTGATAGCCCCAGTTTCCAGCAAAGCCGAAGGGGAGCGCGAATGTGCCGGATGCCGAGACAACGTTGCCGAAAGCGTCGTACAAGCGGCTAGCCGTCGAACCTTGCGAACTCGAAGTGTGCCGGAGCACAGACCCGATACGGTCAGGATGGTAGAAGCGGGTGCTGCTGCCTCGTCGATCGGAGACTCCCGGAGTGAACTTGGCGGTGCCGTCTTCGAGCACCGGCGCGGTGACGGAATCGCCATCTCGCTTGTAAGTTGCGGTTCCGACCGAATCCACCTTGCCTACGCGGGTGTCAAGACCGTTGTAAGTGAATGTGTTTGTCGCCGAGGACGGGTACGAAATCTGCGTAATCCGCGACTCGTAGTCGTACGTTAGCGAGGTCGTGCCGGCCGAGGTTACGACTGAAGTCGTGCGACCCGCAGTGTCGTACGAATACGTCTTCACCGCCGCACCACCAACGGTTATCGAGGTGAGTTTGTCCGCATCGTCAACAATGTAGGTCTCGGTGACCCCTCCCGCAGCTTTGCTGGCCCGGTTGCCGTTCGCGTCGTACGTATACGTCGTTGTTGCGCCGGACCGGGTCTCGGTCAGAAGCTGGTCGATGTCGTCGTACGTGAACGAAGTTGTGCTGCCGCTGACGACCTTGGACGTGAGGTTTCCGGCCGTGTCGTACGAGTAGGTTTCGGTACTGAAGACGGTTCCGTCGCTCTTCTTGGTCGACAGCGTGCTGATCCAGCCCCGGTTGTTGTAAGCCATCTCGGTGTACTGGCCCGGGTTGTAGGTTTGCTTCGTCAGACGGTTCGCATTGTCGTAGGTGAAGCTCGTCGTTTCAGACTGAGCATTCACCAGAGAGGTTAAGCGACCAGCGGTGTCGTAGTTGTAAGTCGTTGTACCGTGACTCTCAACAAGGGTTTTGCGCCGTCCAGCTCCATCGTAGGTGTAGGAAAGGCTTCCTTGTGGTGTGGAAAGGGCGGTAGATTCCCCTGCAGCGTTAATGGTCCAGGTGGTCGTGCCGGTTGAGTCAGTCATTCCGGTGCGGCGATTCGCATCGTCATAGCTGAAGGTCGTGTCCGTACCGGCTGGATAGTCGACGCCGGTCTGGCGAGAAGCATTGTCGAATGTGTAGTAAATGACCTGGCTGAGCGGATTCGTGTACGCCGTTACGTGACCGTTGCCGTCGTAACTCCACTGCTCCACGCTGCTGTCGGGCAGGGTGACGCTTGCCACTTCGCCGCGGTCTGTGAAGGTGTAGGTGCGAACCTTGCCGCGTCCATTCGTAACGCTCGTTCGGTCGCCGCGTGCGTTGTAGGCGTAGGTCTCGACCTCGCTCTTGGCATTTGTCTTAGTGGTCAAGCGACCTGCATCGTCGTACGCGAAGCTCGTGGTTTTGCTACGCTCATTCGTTTCCGTAAGCAGATCCGAATTTGGGTTGTATGTGTAACTCTTGGTTGAGGAGTCTGGATTCGTTATCGTTGCCAGACGCCCCCAGTTGTCATAACTGAAGGTGGTTACATTGCTGGTCGCATCGGTCGTGCTTGTCGTCCAGCCGAGCGTACTAACGCCAAGGCTCGTAGTATGGCTCAAAGGGTCCGTGGTGCTCGTCAGATGCCCGTTGGAGTTGTAAGCCAGCGTTGTGACTTCGCCGAGATGGTTCTCTATGCTCGTGAGGAGGCCATTTGCGTCATAGCCTAGCTCGGTCACTCGGCTGAGCGGGTCGGTGACGGTAAGAAGATTTCCGTTCGAATCGTACGTAAGCGTCGTGGTCTGGCTCAGCGGATTAGTGCTCGTGAGAAGGTCGTTCGTGCTGTTGTAGGTGTAAGTCGTTAATTTGGAGAGCGGATTGGTCTTGGTAAGAACATTTCCGACCGAGTCGTACGTAAAGTTCCAGACCTTGCCGCGCTTATCAGTGATTGCCGTTGGCAAGTAGCTGCCGTTGTAGGTCCTAGCGATGCTGAACCCAGATTCATCTACTTCGCTCGCAAGGAGGCCGCTGCTGTAGTTGTGAGTGACGGTTTCGCCGATGGGGTCAGTGATAGTGGTTGCGCTGCTAGTGTAGGTGTAGGTCGTGGTTTGGTTCAGCGGGTTCTTTTCGGTCGCAACAACACCGCCATTGTTATAGGTGGTGGACCAGACTTTGCCACGCTTGTCCGTACGGGTCAGGATGTCGTGCGTGGTGTTGTACGTGAAGTTTTCAGTGTAAACGGCACTGTTTACGGGCGGGAACTCAACCTCAGTCAAATCGTCGCTGCCATCGCGCGTGAATTCCCAAACCCGACCAAGCGGGTCGGTGATGCTGGTGAAATTGTTGCTACCATCGAGCGTGATGGTCAGTTCTCGGCCTGTCGGGTCCGTGACCTTCGTTACGTAGTTGGCGCTGTTGAGAGTGAGCGTGATTTGGTTGCTGTTTCGGTCCTGAATCTTGTTGCAGAATCCAGCCGCATTGAACTGGTACTTGATCTGACTCTTCTTGGTGATGGTCCAAGTGCCGTCAGCTCTCTTGGTTAGTTTGTCAAAGACGCCGGTTGGAGATGTGTAGTTGTAATCCACCCCGGTTGGAACCGTGCCTGTGTAGCTAAACGGAACAGAGAGGCCGTCTCCCCAGTGGACGACTGGGTTGTTAATGTCGTCATCGTTGATATAGATGTCGTAGGTCCACGTCCAGCCGTGGCCGAGTTCATCGTTGTAGCTGCCTTGGCTGTTGTGGAACAGGGTGAAATTCACCGCCATCCCGCCTCGCACATCCCAACCTGTCAGAGGCACAGTGCTCAGTTTGTTGCCGTTGCCGGTATTGACAGATCCGCCGCCGACGCTTGGGCGACTTCCTTCCCAGTTATATGCACCCCCTGAACTTGGATTTACAGCGGTGGTATGCCCTGGAGGTCCTTGTATTGCTCCATAAAGGGATGCAAACAGTTCTTGCGCATCAAACTCTGCGTTATGAAGCTGACGTTGAGTCCAAATTCCGCGGGTTAAAGGCTCACGCTTTGGATTCTGGCCACGGTTTACGCGGGTCGGTGCCTGCGTGAAATGACCGGGATGCTGCCGAAGAGATTGCAGTCCCTTCAGGGAAATTTCACCCAGCGAATATGCCGCAGTCGCGGTCTGGGAAACAAGAAGCAGGGCTACGCAAAACAGCGCAAGCAAACGTTGGCAATTTCTAAACCAAGTCATGGCAACCTGATATACATATACTGCAGGTTTACGAAAGTGACAAGGGATTTCTTAGTCAGCGGAAGAAAATTTTGAAATTCTTTACGTTGTCTTAACAAACCACATTGGAGATGAGACTTCAATGAAATGGCTGGCCACCTATTTCAGATTAATTTCAGCCGTTATGGATCACCCGCTTCACCAAGTTGATGGTCCGCGCCTCATTCTCCGTCGCTCGCTCCGCCTAAAGTTTCGGCTTCTGCGCGTAGATTTTCAGCGCTTCGTTTATGCAGTTGGCAAAGAACTCCCGGGAAAGGGCATGGATTCGACTTGTTCGGTTCGGCACGTGAACTAGTCTTCGCCGTACCATCCTGAGAAGCAGATTTCGACGACGCGCCGGCGAAGATCATATCAGCGTTATTGTTCGGGCAGAGGACTGGTCGTGAAATTCAAACTCCAGATCCGAAGGACGCCATTGTCGGCCGCCGAGTAGGCGGTTTTTTCATCGTCGCTGATCGCGACTGACCGGATGTGGCTGCTGTGTCCGTCGAGAACGCTTAGGCACTCTCCGGTTTCCAGTTCCCACTTTCGGAGGGTTTTGTCGGATGATCCAGACAGGGCGAATTTCCCATCTTGGCTGATGGCGACGGACCAGACGGTGCCGCAATGTCCTTCTAGGACGTCGAGACTTTGACCCGTTTCCATGTTCCACTTTCGAAGGGTTTTGTCATCCGATGCAGACAGAGCGAGTTTCCCATCTCGGCTAATGGCGACGGATCGGACGAAGCCGGCGTGTCCCTCTAAGACGCTTCGGCATTCTCCGGTCTCCAGGTCCCACTTTCGGAGAGTGTTGTCTAGTGATCCGGACACGGCGAATTTCCCGTCTTGGCTGATGGCTACGGTCCAGATGGCGTGCGAGTGTCCTTCAAAGACGTTCAGGCATTCTCCGGTTTTGAGATCCCACGTTCGAAGGGTTTTGTCTGCAGATCCCGAGAGGGCAAATTTCACGTCGAGGCTGATCGCGACGGAGCAGACGGTGCCGGCGTGTCCTTTTAGGACGTCGAGGCTTTCACCCGTTTCGACGTCCCACTTTCGGAGGGTGCCGTCTTGTGATCCGGAGAGGGCGATTTTTCCGTCTTGGCTCATGGCGACGCAGTACACGGCGCTCGTGTGTCCCTCTAGTACGCCGAGACACTTTCCGGTTTCGAAGTCCCACTTTCGGAGGGTGTTGTCATCGGATACTGAGAGCACAAAGCTCCCGTCTTGGCCGATGACGACGGAGAAGACCGCGCCTGTATGCCCCTCGATTACGCTGAGACACTGCCCGGTTTCGAGGTCCCATTTTCGGACGGTTGCGTCGTCTGATCCGGAGAAGGCGAACTTTCCATCTTGGCTGATAGCCACGGAAATCACGGCTTCTGTATGTCCCTCTAGAACTTGGAGGCACTGTCCAGTTTCGAGATTCCACCTTCGGAGGGTTGTGTCCTGTGATGCAGAGAAGACGAAGTTGCCGTCTTGGCTGATGGCGACGGAAAGGACGCCGCTAAGGTGTCCTTGTAGGACCTGGAGGCATTGTCCGGATTCGATATCCCACTTTAGAAGCGTGTTCTCTGGTCCTCCGGAGATTGCGAATTTCCCATCTTGGCTGATCGCGACGGAGTAGACGGCTTCGGTGTGTCCCTCTAGGACCTTGAGACACTCTCCGGTTTCTAAGTCCCACATTCGGAGCGTATTGTCGGCGGATCCCGGGAGAGCGAATTTACCGTTTTGGCTGATGGCGACGGTCTGGACCCACTCCGTGTGTCCCGCTAACACCTGGACGTATTGGCCGGTTTGGAGGTCCCACTTTCGGATGGTCTTGTCGTCTGAGCCGGAGATGGCGAACTTGCCGTTTGGGGTGATCGCGACGGCGTTGACTTCACCAGCGTGACCTTCTAGCACGCCGAGACATTGGCCGGTTTCGATATCCCACTTTCGGAGGGTTTTATCGGCCGATGCTGAGACGGCGAACTTGCCGTCTTGACTGATGGCAACGGAGCGGATTGCATCGGCGTGCCCCAGGCTGATGGCCTGAGGCACGTTGGGGACGAGAGCAGCCAACTCGGTCATTGTCGAAGCCGTTCGGCCAGGGCATCGTGGTTGCTATGGCTCAGGAACATCTCGAACTCAAAGGTTTCGGCCATAGCGCAGCGGTTATTCTACGGCATTAGCCGTTATAGATCACCCGCTTCACCAGGTTGATTGTCTTCGCTGCGTTCCCCGTTGCTTGCGCCGCCTGAAGCTCCGGCTTTTGAGCGTAGATCATGAGCGCCTTCTTCATGCAGTTGGCGAAGAATTCGCGTGAGAGGGCCATGGATTCGACTTGTTCGGTTCGGTAGGTGAACTGGTCTTCGCCGTACCAGCCGGAATAGCCGGTGTCGATGGCGGCGTAGCAGAACTCGACGAGGCGCCAGATGTCGTCGGTGCCGGCGATGCGGTCTTCGTCGTTCGAGTTGTATTTCGCGCCGTTGATGTGGAAGTTGGCGATGGGCAGGCCGAAGGTTTTGAGGGTGTAGAGCGAATCGGCGGGGGTGTTGCCGACCATTTGCTCGTGGCCGTAGTCGATGGCGACGCCCATGACGGTTTTGCCGAGGGTTCGGTTGACTTCCAGGCACACGAGGGCGGCTTTGGCCACGGTGTTGGTGATCATGTTCATCTCCCGTGGTTCCTTCTGCTTAGGCTCGGTGCCGAACTGAAGGCCGAGGCTATCGCACTTGGCGGCGATTTCGGTGCAGGCGTCGATGAACCAGCGCAGCCGCTGGCCGTAATCGACTTCGAAATGGTAGTCCCAGCCATCGGAGCCGGGCCAGTAGCCGCAGCTGACGCAGCCGATCTCTTTCGCGATTTCGACGCCGAGGAGGATCTGCTCGAGGGCGACTTTGCGGATGGCGGGGTCGGGGTGAGTGACGGCGCCGAACTTGAACTTGGGATGGGTCCAGGTGTTGAAGTTCATGTTGGTCGGGGCGACTTTGTGCTCGGCGAGGGCGGCGGTGATGGCGCCGATTTTGGCGGAATCACGTGCGCCGTGATCATCGAGGAAGACGACTTCGTGGAACTCAACGCCGTCGATTCCGGCTTGGCGAACGCGGGCGATTTGGGCGACGACGGAGTCGTCGAAGGTCGGATCGTCGGCGTTGTATCCGGCCGGAGCAAAGCGGTCGGCAAACATTCCCGCGCACCAGTGCCCGGCGGCAAAACGAATGCCGTAGGTGTTGAGGAAGTCCGACACGCGGTCTCCTTCGAGGTAGCCCGAAAAATCTGATTCCAGTTTGTTGAGGAGTTCGGCGGTGTATTCCATGGTCTTCTTCGACTTTTGTTTTGCAATTTTTGTGCCTGAACTTGCAGGCATGCGATTTTTGGATGTTACCGAAGAACCTTAGGCGATAATGCCAGTGGCGTTTGCCGAGCGACTATGAATCCACGCGCATTTTTTGTCATCCATACCGATGGGACCAAGTTTGGTCCGGCGGATATCGCGACCCTGAAACTTTGGATTGCGGAAAACCGCGTTGGTCCCCAGACGATGTTGGAGGACGCGCTGACGAACGAGCAGATTCCGGCTTCGCAGGTGCCGGAACTCGGGTTGCCGGTCGCACCGGCTGCCCCGACGTACGGTGGTGGACCGACTTATGGCGCCGCGCCGACAGCTTCGGCTCCGTGGCGGACCGGGCAGCACAACCCGGTTTACGTGCCCGACACGTCGGGCAATCCGAACTTGTGGTGGTGGAGCTTGCTTTGCGGCCTCGGCGCTTGCGTCGTTGGCTACTTTATCGGCATCGGCGGCATCTTCTTGGGCATCACAGCGATTCAGCAGGGTTGGGGCTCTTGGAAGCAGGGCGATAAGTACAAGGCGTTGCCGGGGATTCTGCTCGGCTCAATCGCCTTGATCTGGCGCATTTATTCCTTTACGCAGCGTTAAACCTTCGTGGTCTTCCACTTTCCGAACTGCCACGCGATGGCGGAGAGAATGCCCTGGACAAGCTGGGTGGAGGACATCGCTATCCAGGCGCCGGCGGCACCCATTCCGGCGCCAAAGGGTGAAACGATCGGGCCAAGGATGACGAACCCAGCCGGAAGGGCAAGGAAGAACGCCAACGGCACGCGGAGGAACCAGAGCGCGAACACGGTGATCCAGAGCGGACGCACGGTGTCGCCCGCGCCTTGCATGGCACCGAGCAAGACCATGGCGTAGGCGAAGAAGACCTCGGTGAGGCAGAGCCAGCGGAGCAGGGCGGCGGCTTCGGTGATAATGCCGAGCTTGCCATCGACCAGGAGGTCCGCAATTTGGAAGGAGAAGAAGTAGATGGGACCGCAGAGGGCGAGAGTAACGGCCCCGGCCCAGTGCGCGGCGGTCCAACCAATCTTCTCGGCGCGGATGGGGTCCTTCATTCCAAGGCTCTGTCCGACAAGGGCACCCGCCGCAACCGATAAGCCGAAGCTAGGCATGAACATCACGCTCTCGATGGCGAAGCCGATGCTCATGGCGGCGATGGCCGTGGAGCCATCCGGAACTTGCTTGAGTGCGAGGGTGAAGGCAGTCAGCGAGAGGACACGCAGAACCGACATGACGCAGGCAGGCAGGGCGACCTTCAGGATTCGGACAACCCAGTCGTGATCCGGCAGTTTGAACTTCGAAACCGGCCCGAGCGGGGTTCTTCCGACGAAGGGCGTGTAGACCAGCGCGGCAACCCAGGCACTAAGCGAGAGCGCAAGCCCCGCACCGGAGAGGCCCATGTTTGCGCCGGGCAAAGTGAAGAAGCCCATCTGGCGCGGCGGGAAAATCAGCAGGTAGTTGAAGATCAGGTGCAACACGATTTGCATACTCGTGATGACCATCGGGCTCTTTGTGTCGCCGACGCCTCGGAGCGAACCCGCTAAACACTGGATCACGAAGATCGCAGGCAATCCGATGGAGTAGGTCTGGATGAACCGCACCATCTGGAGTTGGGCATCGAGGTCGGTTGCGGGCAGCACGGCGGCGGCGACGGGCGCAGCGCCGAACCAGGTGAGGATGGCAAAGAGAAAGCCGCTGACGACGGAGAGCCTAAAGCCTTGGCGATTGGCCCGGCGGAACTCGGTACGGGTTCCAGCCCCGAACGCGCGGCTGACGATGGCGGTGGTTCCGGTTCCCAGGGCGACGGCCAGTGAGAACATCAGGAACATCACCGTGGTGGCGCCTCCGTGCCCAGTTAAAGCGGACGCCGGGAGCGAGCCGATGAACAGGCGATCGAAGAGGATGTTGACGACTTGGAGGCTGTTTACGGCCACAACGGGCCATGCCAAGGTCCAAACGATTTTCGTGTAACTATCGCTTTTGACCGACGAGTTTTCTGCGTTTTCGGCCAATAAGCTCACTTTCTGAGGGTACCAGCCGGATAGGGTCTGCTCAACGGTGATGGAGTAGGTGATAATAGGCCGTCGATGGCAGACAACGATGTCCAATTGCCGCCCGATGAGGCCTCGGAAGCTACGGCAGAAGAGACCCGCAAGGCCGAGCCACAGTTCGAGGAAGGCTTCACGCTCAAGACGCTTCTGGGTGCGATTTTCATCGCGCTGTTCATGTTGCCGGGCGGGATGTACCTGGGCTTGGTTGCCGGGCAGGGCATTGGAGACGCCGCGGAATGGGTCACGATTGTGCTCTTCGCCGAGGTTGCTCGACGATCCTATTCTCCGCTTCGCAAGCAGGAAATTTATATCCTGTTCTACATCGCAGCCTCGCTTACGGCGGTGGTCAGCGTCGAGCGTGGGCTTGCGGGCGGGCCGTTTTCTCAGCTGATTTGGAACGCGTACTTTAGTAACAGTCCGGCTGCCGCCCCGATTCAGGGGCAGATTCCGGACTGGGCGACTCCTGCGATTACGAGTCCAGCGGTGGTTCGCCGCGAGCTGTGGCATCCCGATTGGTTTAAGCCGATTGCTTTGCTCGTCGTGAGTGAGCTTTGCGGACGCTTGAGCTGGATGGGAATGGGCTATGCGCTCTTCCGCTTGACCAGCGACGTGGAGAAGTTGCCTTTCCCTTATGCGCCAGTCGCTGCAAGCGGCGCGACGGCGCTTTCGGAGGCCGGGACAGAGAGCTGGCGCTGGGGAATTTTCAGCACGGGCACGGTGGTTGGGCTGCTCTTTGGCGTGCTCTATATCGGCATTCCGGTATTGAGCGGAACTTTGCTCGGCGAGAGCATTACGCTTTTCCCGATCCCGTTTGCGGACTTCACGACGAGCGTTGAGAACTTTGCTCCCGCCGCGATTCTGGGGATTAGCTTCAGCCTCGGGAATCTGCTGGTTGGATTTGTTTTACCGTTCGAGATTGTCGCCGGGGCGGCGGTGGCGAGCGTGATTGGGATGATTCTGGCCAATCCTATCCTTCATAAGATGGGGATGTTGCCGAGCTATCGTCGCGGGTCAGACGCCTTGACCACCAAGTTGTCGGTGGACATGGACTTCTGGCTTTCGGTGGGAATCGGAATCAACTTCGCGATCGCGCTGATTGGCATTTATTTGATCGCGGGTGCGGTTCGCACGGCGCGTAAGCATCGGGCGGAGTCGCGGTTCAGCTTGGCTCCACCGGCGGGTCGCGGCGACGTTCCGGTTTGGACGGCGCTTGCGGCGTGGGCGGTATCGACCCTAGTGCAGATTGTCCTTTGCAAAGTCTTGGTGCCGAACTTCCCGATCTGGATTCTCGTGTTCTTCGGTTTAGTTTGGAGTCCGTTCAACTCCTATATCTCGGCGCGAATGATTGGCCTTACGGGCCGCGGCGTTTCATTCCCTTATCTAAAGGAAGGGAGCATTGTGGCTTCGGGCTATCAGCAGGTGGATATTTGGTACGCCCCCGTGCCCTTGGTTGACCATGGTTGGGTAGCTCAGCGGTTCCGCGAGGTTGAGCTGACGGGGACCAAGATGAGCAGCATCCTGAAGGCCGAAGCGGTTATGTTCCCGCTCTTTATGGTGAGCAGCTTCGTGTTCTGGGGCTTCTTCTGGAACAGCAATGCCTTGCCAAACGCGGCGTTCCCGTACGCCCAGCAGTTCTGGCCAATTCAGGCTCAGTTGGCGGCAGTGATTCAGCAAACAAACGTTCCACGCGGTGACGGAACGGGGAATCACTTCATGAACGCGATTAAGCCGATGTACATCGCGGGCGGGACGATTTTTGGTGTGGCGGCGTTCATGGCTTGCCAGTTCTTGAAGATCCCGTTGCTGGCGTTTTATGGGTTCGCAGGCGGCCTTGGGCTGTATCCCGCGAACACGCTGCCGCAGCTTTTGGGTGCTTGGTACGGGAAGAAGTTTTTGGCCAAGCGATTTGGCGCGGAGACCTGGTCGCGGTACGCGCCGGTTCTGCTTGCGGGTTTCTTCTGCGGGACGGGCCTGGTGGCCCTGCTGTCAATCTCGATTGCATTGATCGGCAAGGCCGTGGCGAAGCTTCCTTACTGAGGGGCTCAGTCGAAGTCGGTGGATTCAGCGAGGGCGCGGATTTGTTCGATGTCGGCGCGAACGCGGTCGAGCTTGTCGAGAATGCCGGCGACGGAGTCTTTTCCGAGTGGGAAGAACTGAGGAGGGTTCTCCATTTCGGCCATTTGGATCATGATCTTGGCGGCCTTGACCGGGTTACCATCCATGATTGGAGCGTTCGTTTTGATCCACTCGAGGGTGCCTTCGGCGGTGGCTTCGTAGCCGGGGATGATGTTCGCGACGCGCTTGAAGGAGCGGCCACCGAAGTCGGTTCGGAAGGCTCCCGGAGCGACGGCGATGACGTTGATGCCGAAAGGCTTCAGTTCGCTGCGGAGAGACTCGGTGATGCCTTCGAAGGCGTACTTGCTGCTAGCGTATAGACCGAGACCGGCCGGGGATCGGTGTCCGACGACGCTCGTAATGTTGAGGATCGTGCCAGAGTTCTGGGCTCGCATCACGGGGACGACGTGGCGAAGGACCCGGATTTGGCCGAGGACGTTGGTGTCGTACTGCTCGTGGAAGTCGGCGTCGGAGATTTCTTCAATCGCGCCGCCGATGCCGAAGCCTGCGTTGTTCACGAGGACGTCAATGCCGCCAAACTCTTGGACTGCGGCTTGCACGGCGCTTGATACATCGCCTTCTTGGGTGACGTCAAGTGGGAGGATAAGGGCTTTGTCTTTGAACTCGGCCAGAACTTCTGGCTTTCGGGCGGTGGCGACGACTTTCGCGCCCGATTCGATGAGCTGCTCGGCGAGGACTCGGCCGAAGCCCGTTGATGCCCCGGTGATGAACCATGTCTTCATTCGTTGAGTCTACGCTCTGCCGTCGAGGCTATTCTGCGCTGGGTCGAAATTACTTGGTTTCCGTCGCGATTGATCGTAAAATGGTGTCTAACAGTCAATGGTTACGGTCGAGCAAGTTAAGGAACGCATTGCGAGTGTTTATCCGGGTGTCGTTATTGACATCTCGGACAAGGGAGATCGCATTGGCGGCGTGATTCGTTGGGGTGGGTTTGCCAACATGCCGATTCCGGAGCGTCGCAAAGACGTAACGGATAAAGTTCGGAATGCACTTGGTTACGAGGCCAGCAATGTTGGCATCATTATTGCGCTCGCGCCAGGGGAGAGCTAAACATTTTTGACCGCAACGTCATTGAATCTCGGCTACCGAATCGTTCGCACGCGCACGTTGCTCATTACACTTCGCTAGGCACGCTCATTCACTTTCTTCAACCTGCGTTAGGAAGCGACGGACGGGGCGGTTGGAAGTCCGCTTACGCCTCTCCGATCCAGTTCTTAAATGATCGTCAGGAACTTCGTCTTGGGCTGTCAGTACTCGGGAGAGTGCGGTTGGGGCCACCGCTGATCGGAGATTCGACCTTGGCGTTTGTTCTCGATGAACTCGTCAATAGCAATGGAGACCAGAAATTTGATCCGTTTCAGATGAGCTTCAGCGGCAGCCCCGATGAACTCGGACAGTGGAGGGGGTACGGAAAGAACGGGTACGGATGCTCCATTCAGACCGATGTCGCAAGTCTTCATGCGCTAAGCGCGGTTTCTGGCTGGGTCATTTACGATCAGGAGCAGCAAGAAGAGTTTGCCCGGGCAGTGCTTCAAAGCATTTCGGACGTTGATGATCCGTTGCTCATTCAGCAGTATCTTTCGGCTGCTGCTAGCTTTATCAAGCATCGTGGTTTTGCGCAGGAAAATGAGTACCGGGTCATCGTTTTTCCCGACACCTCCCAAGTTAGATATCGACCGGTTGGTGACCGCATATCCCAGTACGTCGATCTGATTGAGAACAAGTCTCTGGCGGTGAATCAAATTCTTGTCGGTCCAGCTTGGCAGTTGTCCACCCTGACGGCAACTGAGTTCGAGAACCATCATGTGGTTCAGCCAATTCGGAGGCTGCTAAATGCGGCACGGCAAGAGTCGGCGCTGCTGATGCCTAGTTCGATTCCATACGATCCAGAGTGATCTGGCCGACTGGTGCGCCCAGTCGGCCGTTGTTCGGTCAGGCCGTCGCGAGTTCGGGGTAGTCGGTGTAGCCTTTTTCTCCGCCGACGTAGAAGGTGGCGAAGTCGGGTGCGTTGAGCTCGGCGCCTTTCTCCATGCGCTTGACTAGGTCTGGGTTGGCGAGGAACGGGATGCCGAAGGCGACAGCCGCAATCCCCTTCTCTATGGCGGCGTTTGCCGCTGCACCGTCGTAGCCGCCGTTGATGATGAGCGGGAGGCCCGCAATTTCGGCGAGCTCAAGGGCGAGGGCTTCGGCCGATGGTCGGTTGTCGTTGCCGCCGTTCAGGATATGGAGATATGCGAGGCCGCGGCCGGCAAGGGCTGTTGCGGCTTTGCGGAACGTTGCTTCCAGGTCTGAGTCGCTCATCGAGTTAAACGGAGTCCAAGGGGAAAGCCGAACGCCAACTCTTTCGGCGCCGATTGCGCCGATGACCGAGTCCAGAACCTGCTTGAGGAATAGGGTGCGATCTTCTCCGTAGGCGTCCGTTCGCTTGTTCGAACCATCGCGAAGAAACTGGTCGATGAGGTAGCCGTTGGCGCCATGGATTTCGACGCCATCAAAACCGGCGGCGATGGCGTTCTTGGCTGCGATGCCAAAGGCCTCGGCGATCGCGGGGATTTCTTCGGTCTTGAGCTCACGTGGGGTCTCGAAGGTCTCGTTTGCGAAGGCTGCCGTCATGGTTTCGCCGTTCGGGGCAATCGCGCTAGGGGCGACCGGGGTTTCGCCGACGAGGGTGCTATGGGCGATTCGTCCGGTGTGGAAGATCTGGAGGAAGGCCAGCCCACCCTTGGCGTGAATGGCATCGGCAACTGGCTTCCAGGCTTCAACTTGCGTGTCGTTCCAAATGCCTGGAATGACCGGGTAGCCCGAGCCCTGCTTGGTGACGGCGGTCGCTTCGGTGATGATGAGACCGGCTTCGGCACGTTGAGAGTAGTAGGTGGCCGCAAGAGGAGTTTGAATTCCGTCGGCGTCGGCACGGCTTCGCGTCATCGGAGCCATCACAAGGCGATTCTTTAGCTCGATGGATCCAAACTTAACGGTGGAGAACAACGGTGCAGTTTCGGAAAGTTGCATAGTATCTTTTTGGAACTATGGCGATATTTTCGCGCTCACGTCAAGGGTCTTAGTGAAAATCGCGAACAATGTTTTCGATTGTTCGCGATCTGGGTTTCTAGGCGGCGCTTTGCGGCGGAATGGACCGTTTTGCGGCGAATGCGAACACGGCAAGTCCGAGAAGGAAGGTGATTCCGAAGCCGATTCGGGCGTAGTTCACAACCGCGCGAACGGATCTGAGCTGAGTGGGATAGATTCCCTTTTCCTTCAGGTAGTCCTCGCTGATGCGCTTCGTGCCGTCTTCGGCAGGCTCAATGTAAGCCTTCTGATCTTCGATGACGTACTCCTGCGGCTCGCCGACGTTGCGGTAAGCATCGCCAAAGAGATCGCCTGCGGTGTCCTTCTCAACTCGCTGAGCCAAGGCAGCCTTTCCTTCGTAGCTGCTCATCACCGGAATGCTTGCGCCGAGGCCGAGGGCCCCGACGACAAGCAGGAAGATGGCAACGGGTCGAAGGAACTTACTTGGCCGTTGCATAGGCGCTGATACCCAGCGTGACTTCGTTCGAGACCTTGCCCTGCGCAGGTGCAGGAATTGTCACGCCGTAGTCGCTGAGCTTGATGTCAAACTTCGTTGCGATCTGCACAACGTCGCCGTCGAATCCAGCGGCTTTAACGGCTGGGCTAGCGGCTCGGTACTTAACGGTTGCGTTGACGGTGATGGTTTTGGTGACGCCGTGGAGGGTCAGGTTTCCGGTTACGCGGTACTTGTCTCCACCAGCCGACTTGACCGACTTGGTTTCGAACTTGATGGATGGAAACTTCTCCGCGTCGAGCCACTGTGCGCTTCGCATGTGCTCGTCTCGGGTTGGGATGCCGGTCTGAATGCTGGCGACGTCGACCATGATGGTTCCGCTGCCGGTCTTTTTGGCCATATCAAAGGTCAGGCTGCCCGAGACCTTGGTGGTCTTTCCTGTAAAGGCTTCGAATTCGGATTCGCTCACGACGGTGGCGAGGTTTCGATATTCGAGTCGATCGCCAACGACGGTGAAGGTCTTTTCGGCGGCAAAGCCGAAAGCAGACAATGCGAGCAAAGATGCGGCGAGGGTTAGTCGGTTGTTCATATTCTCTCTCCCCCAGGGTCACGTCGCACTGGACATGCCTGAGATAGTTGACATAACAACTATACATGAGTGAGGCAGTTTGGGTTCCGATTTTTTCGAAATGTTTCGAGAAATGCGATCCGGTTGGGTTCACTATTGCGGTGACCCACTTTACGATGCCGATTCGCGGTGACAAGTTGTCGATGAATGTTCGGGTGAACGAGCACCTTCACCATTCGGTGACCGAGTTCCAAACCATCGACATCTATGACACCGAGGTCTTTGGCCGGGCTCTGTTGTTAGACGGGCATATTCAGCTGACGGAGATGGATGAGCGGGCTTATCATGAGTCGCTCGTTCACGTTTGCGGACTTTCTGTTCCGTCGCTGAAGCGGGCACTGGTCATTGGCGGTGGGGACGGCGGTGTCATTCGCGAACTGTGCCGATATCCCGGCATCGAGCGAATTGACATGGTCGAGATCGACGCGGGCGTCGTGAATGCTTGCCGAGAGCATTTGCCTACCGTTAGCGCGGGAGCCTTTGACGATCCGCGAGTTCATCTTCACGTTGGCGATGCATTCGAGTTCGTTAAGCAAGATCTTGAGCCGTACCAGTTGATCGTTTCGGATTCTACGGACGTTTATGAAGGGGAGGAAGGGAATCTCAGCGAGATGCTCTTCACTTCTACTTTCTATGCCGATGTGAAGCGGTTGTTGTCGCCCGAGGGATTTGTGGTCACCCAGGCGGACAACTTGGTCTTTTGCCCGTACTCCCTCGAAGAGATTCGCGGCCAATTCGATGCGGTGTTTCCGCTCACCGGCTGGTACCAAGCGGTGGTGCCTTCGTTCGGTGGATTCAGCGGCTATTGCTGGGCCAGCTTAGGCGCAACCGTTTTGCCAGAATTGCCGACTGCGCCTTTTGAGCTTGCATCGCTCAACGAGGTCACCTGGCGCTGGGGACAAACCGCGTTGGTATTTGCCTGAAGATCGCTTGCGAGAGTCGGGCGACCTTGGCATACTAGGGGTATGGCAATGAGGCTTGGTAGCGAGGCGGCGGCGCAGTATGCGGAACAGGGTTACTACTTGTTCAAGCAACCAGTATTTTCGGATGAAAAGTTCGCCGAGTTGAAGGGAATCTTCGAAGAGGACTTGGTGCGGTTCACAGAAGGACAGCTCGACATGATCCACACTCGCGATGAGCGGCTGCTTGAGTTCCTCATGGCCGATGAAGTGCTGGACATCGTCGAGAGCCTTATCGGGCCCAACATCGGCTTGTGGGCTTCGCACCTGATTTCGAAGGCACCGCTGGTCGGAAAGGCGACGCCGTGGCATGAAGACAGCAGCTACTGGGAAGGCCGGGTTTCGACGATGGCGGGCATCTGCACCGTGTGGTTAGCAATCGATCGCGCCACTCCCGAGAACGGCAGCATGGCGGTGATCCCAGGATCGCACTCCAACGGCTTTAGCGAGTACAAGCCAGTCGATGCGACCGCAAACATCTTTGATACCGAGATCGTGAACGTGGATGAGGATAAGGCGGTCTACTTCAGCCTTGAACCGAACGAGTGCAGCTTGCACGAGGGGCGGATTATCCACGGCGCGAAGGCGAACACCTCGCCTAATCGCCGCGCGGGCTACACCATGCGGTATTTCCCGCTCACGTCGCAGGTTTATCACGATTCGCCGAGAAACGCGGGTCACAAAATCTGGCTGGCGCGTGGAACGGATCAGGCCGATAACCGATTCGAAAACGCCTAATACCTTTCGAAGAACTTAAGGGCGGACCGTAGATAACGGTCCGCCGTTCGAGCGATGGCTTCGTCGGATGCTTCCCGGCCGAAAGATCGAAGGACGATTCCGTAATGTAACGCGCGAAAGGCGGCGCGAATTCTGAGGTCTGGATCAGCGTTTCCGTACGCACTCCAGAAGGGCTCTTGATCGATTGGGTTAAGCAAGGCAAAAACGATCGACACATCCAGGGCCGGATCGCCGACGTGCAAATCACCCCAGTCGATGATTCCCGATACCTCCCCATCCGACTGAACAATCACATGTCGAGGGTACAGGTCACCGTGAACCCAAGTTCGGTGCATGGCGGATCGTGTATTTAGAGCCGCCTCAAAAGCGCGTTCTATTGCGAGCTCGTCTTCGGAATTGAACCCACCTAAGGAAACCTGTTTACGCAGTAGCTCGATCCGAAACGGAATGTCGGCTTTCTGGAGATCATCCAATATTGCGTCGCCATGGATTGGAACCTCGTGAAGCTTCCGCAAAAAGTCACCAATGCGGTGGACAAGCCGCTCTTCTGCGTACAAAGCCCGATCGAGAGATTCACCCGGAATAAATGGTGACCCCGCAAACGGAAACGGAAACAGTTCGCTTGGCTCACCAATCCATGTTGGCGTGCTGGTTGGCAAGGGCAGTTGCTTCGCCAACGCCGGCAGCCATCGACATTCCTTTTTGATGAGTTCGACGGCCAACTGACGGTGAGGAAACCGAAACACCCCAATCTCGTCAACTAGAAAAGCCTGATTGTCCCAGCCGGAGCCAAGAAACCGAATCGACTGCTGTGCAGGTTGAGGGAACTGGCTCTGTATGACCGCGCGAGCGGTTTCGAGATCGATGGGAAAGTCGCCGAGCCAAGGTGCGTTCATTGCTATCTTCCCGTTCGTCGTCGCCTGACGCGTCCAAGTTTAAACGATTCGATCAAAGCTCTGGCTTGTCCACGCGTTTGCACGGTCCCGATTATTTCAGGGTCAGCGCCAAGGCGACGGAGGGTTTCTCGCTGGCTTGCGGTCGGTGGCTCATCTCTCCAGGCAGCATTCGCCTTTACGATCTCTCCGCAATCGGGGAAGGTCATGTGAATCAGTCGGTCAGCCTCATCAAAGGCAGCCTGAAGGTCGTCACCGAGTGGCATTTGGCCATAGCCCATTTGGTCCGATTCGAGGCTTAGGTTATAGCGGCCAAGTTCGTCGATCAAAATTCTGGCGCGGCGATCGCCGTCAAGCCGACTGGGGCCGCAAGGGAGGAAGTACTCGTTCTCACCGGTCTTCATCCAAGCCAGTCGACTGACGCCAAGGATTTCTTCGGGAATGCTGAGTTCCCGAAGCAGGTCAACTTCGCTGAGGACGGTGCTGAGATCATCAAAAGACATTGGTCGCCGGAACATTTCGGCGCGCTGTCTTGGCTCAAGTTCGTCCACCCATTCGGCGGCTTCAAACAGACTGTGCCCTTGCAGGTCAAAATCTGGCGGTAAGCCGACAAGCCCCGCTGCGCTTGCCGGGGCAGGTGCCTTCTTCGGCATGTCTTCATCCTCCGGCGGGCTAGTGAGGCTGAACTGGGTACTGACGTCAACGACATCAATGACATAGCAGTCGGGTTTGCCGGATTGCCGAATGGCTTCTAGACGCTCAAACGGCGTGGATAAGCCATCGACGGTCCGGGCGAGCGTTCGCACGCCGCGACCGGCCATCTGAGTGTAAAGGGCCCAGCTCTGCGTTGGGCGCAGCATCAATACGCAGCTGGCTTCCGGTGCGTCATATCCTTCCGTGGCCACTTCCACGTTCACCAGCACCTGGGTTCTGCCGGTTTGGAAGCGATGCATGATCGCCTCGCGATGCTCAGGCTTCATCGTGCCGTCAACACTTTCAGCGGCGAAGCCCTGGCTGCGGAACAGCTCAGCAACATCAGTAGCATGCGCAACGTCTACGCAAAACACGATGGTCCGGCGGTCACTCGCGATCTCTGCCCAGTGTTGAAACGCGATCCAGTTTCGCTTTTCAACGTTGACCGCACGGGCAAGCTGGGCGGTGTTATAGTCGCCCAATTGGGTCTTCACTCCGCTGAGATCGACGCCGGTCGCAACCCGAAAGCCACGAAGATCAACGAGCCACCCGTCCGCCACCGCCTGACGCAACGGATACCGAAACACAACGTCCTCAAAAATGGCCGACTCGCTGCCGTGAAGCGGGCGGTTGTCCATTCGGTGGTCGGTTGCGGTTACGGCAAGGGTGAAACAGTCCCCCGAGTAGGAGCCGAACCGACGCATGACGTTTTGCCAGGTATCAGCCGGGGCGTGGTGCCCTTCGTCCATTATCAGCAATCCGGGCTTGAACCAGTTGAGGCGGTCGGTGAGAGGGCGACCGACGGTTTGTACGCCGGCAACAACCACTCGACTTTCGAAGGGCGCTTTCGCATCTCCACCCTCGATACCCAGAGGAAGGCGCGGGGCCATCGCGATGATTCGCTTGGCGGCCTGCTGGAGTAGCTCTTGCCGGTGTGCGACCACAAGGGAAGTCTGTTTGTACGTTCGATCGAACTCGTCGATCAAGGACGCGAAGAGGGTCGTCTTGCCAGTACCGGTGGGCATGACCACCATGATTCGGTGCAGTCCACGATCTCGAGCGGCGAGCACCGCAGCACGGGCTTTTTCTTGATAGTCCCGTAGGACGATGGGGGCGGCTTGACCCGGCACGACCATGTCGTCGCCGTCAAAAAGGTGATAACCCATCGGAGCAGTGGAAGGTCAGTTGAGAGCCAACCGACCTTTATAGTTTAGCGCGTCCGGGTGCGTATCCTAACGCCGAAGAACTACGGAGTGAGCTTGACAAGCTCGATGTAGTTGACGCCGGGCCGAGAGGTTCCGTAGCTCACCTTATCTACGCAGCGCTGGATGATGAAGAGTCCCCAACCACCTTCTCGATAGATGTTCATGGACGGCTCGTCCACTTCGCCCGGGGCAAAACCTTCTCCGGTGTAAACGATTCGAACCCTGATGCCGTTGTTAAGACGCTCAGCTTCGATGTCGATCACTTCGTGCCCGGAATTTTCGTGCGCGTGCATGATGACGTTCGTAAGCGCCTCGTGCGTCGCAAGCTGCAGCTCATCGATCTCCTTCGCGTCCAAATTGCAGTCGAGTCCGACGAAGCCCACAAACTGCCGCATTTCCGTGAGCGAACTGAGGTCGCTACGGAAGCCTCGCTGGGTGGATTCCCACGGCTCGGCGGGTGAACCAACGCGAACAATCACGACGGTGAAGTCGTCGTCCAAGTCGAGGTCAGATGTGTGACTTCGAATGGCTTCGCGAAGTCGATACATAAGCTCGCTGGGGCTTTCATGAGCGTGCTTGCCAAGCAATTCTACGAGTCTGTCCGAGCCGAAGAAATCGCCGTCGCTGGCCCGAGCGTCCGTCACGCCATCGGAATAGAAGCAGAAGACATCGCCATCTTCAAAGGGAACTTCGAACTGGCCGTAGGTTTCCTCGGGAACAAAGCCGATGGGGAAGTTGCCGCCGCTTAGCTCGTGGGTCTTCTGGTCCTTTGCAACCCAGTGCAAGACTTTGGTGTGTCCGCAGTCGACGAAGGTGGCAATCTTCTTTTCGCTATCAAGCCGAGCGTATTCGAGCGTCACAAACGCGTTAAGTCGGATGAGCTCCCGAGCAAGGGTGCTGTGCGCGGTCTGAACAACGTCTCGAGGGGATGGCAACCGGCCGTTGCCTGTATCTGAAAGTAGTCGGCTGATGCTACGCAGGAGGGTGTTCTTGGTTCCAGCACCGATGAGGGCGGCAAGAATACCTTTGCCCATTGCGTCGCCAACGAAGACATCGACGACTGTCGAGCGGTGAACAAAGAAGTCGAAGAAGTCGCCATCAATCGCGGTTGAAGGCAAGTTCATGGCGGCAAACTCAAAAGCCGTCGCGCCTTCGGGCGGACGCGCCATCAGCAACGAACGCTGAATATTCGCGCCAATTTCGATTTCTTGCCGGCGCTTTTCCTCGATGCGCTGTTTGGCATCCCGAAGCTCGGTTTCCATCCGCAAGATTCTCCGCGCAACGCCGAGGCGCGCGCTGAGCTCCGCGCGATCAAACGGTTTCGTGATGAAGTCGTCCGCACCGGCGGTGAGGCCGGTAAGTCGATCGGTCTTTTCGAATTTTGAGGTGAGAAGGATGACGTAGGTGTACGCCTCGACATTCGCACGGCGAATTCGCTGGCAGAGCTCAATTCCGTCAACTTCTGGCATGACCCAGTCGGCAATGACGATTGAGTAATGCCGGGCCTCGAGCATCTCCCAAGCTTGGCGCCCATCGACGGCTACGTCGACGTCATAGTCCAGGGCCCGCAAGGTGCGGTCCAGAACCATGCGGGAGACTTGCTCATCGTCCGCAATGAGAATTTTCATGCGGGCGTTACGAGCGGAATGTTACGGCTGCATCTTCCTTGGTTGGAAAGATCTCGAACAAGCGGTCCATTCGAACAAGCTCAAACAGGCTCTTAACGTTGTCTGGCACTTCTGCCAGTTTTACGTCTCCGCCGTTGGCGTGAGCTTTTCGCAAGCAGGAGAGAAGGGCGCCGATACCGGACGAGTCAACAAACTTCAGATCTTTGAGCACAAAGACAAAGAACTTCTCGCTGTCAAACATCGTGGCCGTGTCGTGTCGGAACCGTTGCACGTTCGAAGCATCCAGGGCCTGGCCGCTCAAATACACCGTGACAATTCCACCGTCCTTGTGGCTCGAAATTTGTACGCTATTCATAGCAGGACTCAATTGTAGGGCACGAAGCGCCAGAACTGTTGGGTATTGACGGATTTTTGCCTAAATTGCTGGCTTAAAGAAAATTCCTATTAGGTCCATAATGAGACTGCGCTATGAACCCGGAATCAATCCAAGAACAAGGTAAGAGCCGACAAGACCAAATCTTGTTGCTTGCGGCCGAAGGCATGACCGACAAGGAAATCGCCGCCAGATTGAATCTGAGCCCCGAAACGGTTGGTACGTACTGGCGCCGTATTCTGAGCAAATATTCTGCGGCCAGCCGAACCGAAGTTGTGGCCAAGGTTGTCCGGTTGCAGGCTGAGGCCTCAATTGATGAGATTTCTGAACTGAATGAGTGTCTTCGGGAAGTCACAGACCACCTGCTTTTGGAGCTGAGCGGACGTCAGCACCCAAGCGAATCAGAGACGTTGCGATTCGCCCTGATTGCACTTCAGCACTTGCAAACCCGCGTGGTCGTTCTGGATGCGGAAGGTTTCCCGCGATACACCAACCGGGAATCCGGAATTGTTTTCACCGATCCATTTGAGTGGCAAGTTGCCGCGACCGATCAGGATGCCTTGCGAGAGGCCATGTCGGGTGCACTCAGCCAGAACCAATCTTCAACAATTTCGTTAAGGTTTAGCGCCGTTCCCGAGGAAGGTTGGGATGTGCTTGTGCGGCCAATCGAGGTTGAAGAAGAGCAGTTCGTGATGCTCGAGCTTGTCCCGGAAACACGTCGTACCTGAAACGTGCGACCGGAAAGGGGTTGAGAACAGGTCTATAGTTTCCACAACGGGTTGAGAAACTTGGTTGTGGGTGCTTTAGCTTGAAGACGGTCAATATTTTTATCGCTGGGATACTTGTCGTAGGTTTGACGACAGTGGCAAGCGCCCAGAAAATGGAACAGGGTGCTTTTCTTAACAAGCCCGTTTTCTCCACTAAAGAGTTGCTGAAGCAGGTCGACCAAGATCCCTTGGTCGCGAAGCGATTCTCAAAGCACTTCATGATGGATAAGAACCAGTTGAAGCGAGTCTTCAGCGGCCTTACCCTAAAGCCCCTTCCGGTCACCCGTCGCTACGAGGTCTACAACGTTGACTCGAAGCTGAAGGTTGGGAAGAAAAAGCTCCTCTTCAAGAAAGGGACCCTAGCCTTCGTAGATCGAACCGGCAAGCCCATCTTGAAGCGTTCATGTGGCAACCCAATGGCGGTTGTTCCTCCCGTAGGACTTACTGCCGGAATCACGACGGAAATTAAGCCTGTCGAGCTTGCGACGGTCGCCCCAGAAGAAGTTTACGCATCGGCAACTGAGCCGGAAATGAGCATCATCGATACGGCGATCACGCCGGATCTCCCGGCGATTGAGACCGCGGAGGAAGTGACAAGCGTCACGGAATCGATGATCGAACCAACAGCAGCACCCATCATTCCGGTTGCCGCCGCCGCAGGACTTTCTCCATGGCTCGGAATCTTGGCTATTCCGCCATTGATCATCCGCCCAGGTGGCGGCGGTGGTAACCGACCACCAGTTCCAGAACCATCATCATTGTTGGTCTTGGCCGGAGCGGCTGCCTTCATTCGGCGACGAAAGAAAGCCTGAAGCTCCCCAAAGCATTCGTTGACGGTAGTGCTCGTCCGGCCGGACGTGAATCCGGTCGACCTCCGTTTTTGACAATGGCTTAGAAATTGCGGCGCTTAGGTGCCTCGCTCTTACTGCCTTTACTGTCATTCGCGTAGCAGCCATCGCTTGCGCTCCCGTTTCGCCGAGCGTGATGATTCCGTGATTCTGGAGTGCGATGACTTTCGGTACTTCCCCTTCCGATTCGATAAAGGCCGTCACTCGTTCCGCAATCCGTTTTGCGAGGATCAGGCCCGGATCTTCATAGGGCACCCACACCGCTTTTCGCCCGCAGCAAACAATTTCGTCCGGAAAGATGCGCTCTTCGATCCATGTTGGAGCAGTTGTCTGGCAGAGGTCGCCCAGGCAATCCGTCGGGTGCGTGTGGATGACGACATTGACGTTCGCAAGCTGTAGCAGCCACGCATGCATAAAGGTTTCGACCGATGGTCTGGCCCCATTTCTTGCCAGACTAGCCTCTTCTAAGAGGGCCTTGACCTCGGAGTCCTGGAGCCTTTGGTCAAGTGCCCGCAGGATCGGTTCAAAGGCAACTTGAACGAATCCTCGCTCGGAGATCTCGTGAAGGGATTGGCCACTTGCTTTGACCCAAAAACTGGCGGCATCGGCTCGGATGCTGGTGTTGCCTTCTGCAAGAATCACGAGGTTTGCCTCGGGAAGACCTACTTGCTGAGAAAGTGATACAAAGTCCTGCGGAGGGTGCACGTGATATTTTGGCCGCTAAATTCCAGGGCTTCGCGCAAAATGCTTTATGCTCTCGCGCAAAGACCTGTTCCGCGCTTCTCTCTTCGCCTCTCTCGGTTCGGTAATCCCTGCTGCTACCGCAGGCGCCCTTGGGCTCGGCGATGGCGCCCAAGCCGCGGAGATCACGCTTGACGATCTTAAGGCTGCAGAAAAGATTGCCGGAATCTCCTTTACGGATGATGAAAGAAAGGCTCTCCTGAACGATGTTAAACAGCAGGTGAAGCTCTTTGAAGGTGTGCGAGCGCAGCTTGGGGCAGCCCAAGTCACACCGGGCATTCACTTTGCGACGATTGCGGGTGGCACGATTCCAGGGAGCAAGTCTCGCGTGCAGACTTCGGCCAGCAAGACTCCGGCGCTGAATTCGCTGACCGAGGAAGATATCGCGTTCCTGAGCACCCGAGAGCAGGGCAAAATGATTCGAGATCGCAAGATCACTTCGGTCGAGCTGACGCGGATTTATCTCAATCGGCTCAAGCTCTATGGGCCAAAGCTGGAGTGCGTGGTGACGCTCACGGAGGATCTGGCGCTCGCTCAAGCTAAGCAGGCAGATGACGAGATCGCAAACGGTAAGTACCGCGGTCCACTGCACGGCATTCCGTATGGAGTCAAAGACTTGTTTGCGACCAAAGGCATCAAAACGAGCTGGGGGGCGGCCCCATACCAGAACCAGGTGCTCGACTATGATGCCGTGGTCGTACAGAAGCTCCGCGAAGCTGGTGCCGTTCTGTGCGCAAAGCTGACCCTCGGCGCGCTGGCGCTGGGCGATGTTTGGTACGGCGGGGTCACCAAGAACCCTTGGAACCTCAAGCAGGGTTCTAGCGGGTCGAGCGCCGGAAGCTGCGCGGCGACGGCGGCAGGACTGGTGAGCTTTGCTATCGGAACCGAAACGTTGGGCAGCATTTGTTCGCCGAGTCTTCGTTGTCGGACCACCGGTCTGCGGCCAACATTCGGCCGCGTGAGTCGCACCGGGGCGATGGAACTGGCTTACACGATGGACAAGGTCGGTCCGATCTGCCGCGAGGTCGAGGACTGTGCGCTCGTGTTTGCGTCGATTATCGGGGCGGATGCCGGCGATCCTGCGACGGTTGATCGACCGTTCAACTATCGGCCAATAAAGGACCTGAAGGGCATCAAGATTGGATACACAAGCGATTTGAAGCCAGAGGATCCTTTCCTCATGAACTTAGCTGAGTTGGGGGCGACGATTCGACCGGTGAAGTTTGCGGCTTACGATCCGGGGCTGCTGACGATTTTGGATGTCGAATGCGGCTCGGCGTTTGACGAGTTGACGCGAAGTCCGCGGCTGAACGATCTGAAGAACTCACCGTGGCCCGCCACGTTCCGCGCCGCGCGATATGTTCCGGCGGTGGAGTATCTGCAGGCCCAGCGGATTCGGGCGAACCTCATGCGCACGTTTGAAACGGAGTTTGGCGATCTGGATGCGTTCGTAGGGAACGGCATCGGGCAGACGATCGTGCACGTCAACCTGACCGGGCACCCACAGATCATGATCCCGCAGGGAGACGACGGGAAGGGGAACAGCCTTGGCAAGTGCATCATCGGGCGGCTGTTCAAAGAAGATCGCCTCTTGCAGATTGCCAAACTGGCGCAAGAGGCGACTGATTTCCACCGAAAGCGACCGACCCTCTAAGGGGTCGTCCGCTTAGCGATGAGCGAGTCGGAGGGCGGCGCTTCCGGCTCGTTTCAGGCGATCCAGAATCTCGAGGATGTAGTCGTCCTCGTGATCATGGTCATGGCCGTGATCTTCATTCCAGAAGTGCGGGTCGCCGTACATTCGGTCAGATCCCATGGCGAGTGCGTGGTTGAGGGCCACCGTGCCGGAACCAGGCTGGCGGACCGGGAATCGCGCGAGCTTCTCGTCGATGGTCGCAAGGTGGTAGGCCACAACTGCGTGGTTCGTGGAGCTCTGGACCATGTACTCCGGAATGGCTTGCTCGTAGCGGTCGTTCTGGGTGTGCCAAACGAAGCTGTAGTTCGCGCGACCGGACTCTTTGGTGAAGTACGCAGGAACGCCAACCTGGGCGAAAGAAGCGTGGTCACTGGAACCACCGCCCGACGGAGCGGCGACAGTGTCAAAAGCCATCGGCAGTTCTGGGAACGCCGCAACGGTTGGGGCAAACGCAGCTTCGAGAATCGACTTCTGCGATGCAAGGCCGACGTAGCCGCCCTGGTAGTTGGTGCCGCCATCGTCGTTCAGAACGGCGACGATGTTGTCGATGCTCGCCTTGTTACGATCGACGTAGCTTCGAGAGCCAAGGAGGCCCTGCTCTTCGCCGCTCCAAAGGATGAATCGAATCGTTCGTCGTGGCTTGACGCCGGAAGCAGCAAGAATTCGAGCGGCTTCGATGGTCGCTACCGATCCGGTTCCGTTGTCACATGCGCCTTGCGATCCGGGGGTGTTCCAGGAGTCCAGGTGGCCGCAAACGATCACGACTTCATCTTTCAGGTCGGTGCCAGGGAGTTCCGCAACCACGTTGTACTGCGGTACAGGACCCTTGATCCACTTGTTTTCGATATCGAATTCCAGGACCGGGTCTCGGCCGAGGTCGATGTTTCGAAGAATTCGTTCGTGATCTGACTTTCGGACGACGATCTCGGTCCGGGTTGGGCGCTTTTCAAAAGTCTTGTCGCGCCAGTTCCCGAACGAGGTGACGAGCTCGTTGCGAGAACCGCTGATTCGGGCGGCAATGCCGGCTTCGTCAAGAGCTTTGCTCACATCGGTCTCCGCGACCGGCGCACCGCGCATGGCAACGGGCTCGGGCATGATGATGAACGCGCCCTTTAGTTTCGGCTTCATCGCTTCAACTTCCGCGACGGTCTTTGGCATGCGGTACGCGTTGCCTCGTACGAGTCCCTTCGTTCCTGGAGTCCAGCACGGGGTCGTGAAGACGAACTCGGACTCAAACGGGGCGACCATCTTGCCGATCTGTCGCTCGCCACGTTCGAAGCCAACGGGAACCTCGCCCCACTTATCGAGTGCGACGTTGCTCAGACCAAACTTTTTGAACTGGCCGACCGCCCAAGTCTGGGCTTTGGAGAGGTTGGGTGACCCGGTAAGGCGGGGTCCAATATTGGTGAGTTCGCGCAATCGCTTCATGACTTGATTGCGCTCTTTGCCTTCTTTAACGATGGCTTGAACGTCGGCAGGGGAAGGGCCGTTGCCAGCCCAAACGGCGGCGGCTCCTCCCATGAGTAGGAGGGCGGATAAGGTGCGCTTCATAAGACATCCTCAGAGTACGATAAGGAATTCCGATGGACAAGTATTTTTTGCGGTTTATGTTGATGTTCGCAGTGCTTTTTGTACTTGCGGGTTGTTCAAACACCCAAGAATCTCCGCTCGCCGGAACTTGGAAAGTGGATGCAAAGCGGTCGCGGCTGGTTTCTGAACGGCCGTTTCCAGGCGTTGAAGAGCGGGTACAGAAGGCCGTTGGCGCCTACGACCTTGAGCTTTCGAAAGATACGACCTTCGTCCTGAAGCAGCCGGAGGGCCTTGGACCTTCCACCGTCTCCGGAAACTGGACAGCGGATGCGGAAAAAATTACCTTGACCGTCACGAATGGCCCGCTGATCGAACTTAAGTTGGACCCGAAGGACAACTCCTGCACCTACCGCCAGCGATTGCCGTTCGGCGAGTTGGATGTGGTGCTGGTTAAGTCTCCTGCTAAGTAGAGACGTTAGCGAATCACGCTCTGGAGGAGCCCACCAGCCACTGCGCCACCGCAGATCAGAACGAGGATCACGATGTTCACGATCTTCGCCGTCTTGCCTTGGGGATGGCCGAGGCTCTCGGCTTTGTTTGCGCAAATGATTCCGTAGATCGGAAGGAATCCGCAGCAAAGGAAACCAACCACGGCGCACATCCAAGCCTTGTTGAGCTCGCTTGTCGCTTCCGCGCTGATTCCACCGCCCATACCGGACATTCCGTAGTTACCTGGCTGATAGCTGTAGCCTCCCGGCTGGCCGACGTTTGGCTGGCCAATGTTGGGTCCGGCGGTCGGGTTGGCGTAAGTTCGCGCGGCTTGGGGACCGGGGGCGCCGGGGAAGTTGAGTCCGGGCACGGTCGAAGCCGGTCGTCGCTCCATAGTCTGAACTTCTTCTAAGATCGTATTGGGCTGAAGTCGCCCTTCCGCGATCCATGCATTAAGGGTGGCGAGGTCCGCCGGACCGTACTTGTTGCCATCATCTGCAATTACGAAGAAACCCATCGCGCCTATTCTACGGCATTAGGGTTCTTGGAATGGTCAGAATGCGTTGAAAGCGTTGGAAGTCGTCAGGCGAATTTCGCCGTCTGGGCGTCGAACTTAGCCTTAAGAGCTAAAGCCGTTCGGTCGTACTCGGCCGGGTCGCTCCAAGTTCCTCGCGGCATCAGTACCTCGGACGGAACGTCGGGGCACGAAGTAGGAACGGACAGTCCAAAGACTGGTTCGGTTTCGTACGCGACCGTGTCTAGATCACCGTGGAAAGCAGCTCGAAGCATTGCACGGGTGTATTTCAGCTTGATTCGCGATCCTGCCCCGTATTTCCCGCCGGTCCAGCCGGTGTTAACAAGCCAAACCCTTGCGCCGTGCTTGCGGATTTTCTCGGCGAGCAAGGTTGCGTAGCGGCTTGGGTGCAAAGGCAAGAATGGCTGGCCAAAGCAAGTGGAGAACACGAGCTCGGGTTCAGTGACACCGACTTCTGTTCCGGCCAACTTTGAGGTGTAGCCGTTCAAAAAGTGCTGCATGGCCTGCTCGGGAGTGAGCTTTGAAATCGGGGGCAGCACGCCTTGAGCGTCACAGGTGAGGAAGACAATATTCTCTGGGTGCCCGCCGACGCTCGGGTGAAGCGCGTTCGGAATCGACTCGAGCGGATACGCGGCGCGAGTGTTTTCGGTGATGCTCGCGTCGTCGTAGTTCGGCGTTCCGGCATCGTCAAGCACTACATTCTCTAGAATCGCGCCGGTCCGAATCGCACCATAAATTTCGGGTTCACCCTCAGCGGAAAGGCGAATGCACTTGGCATAGCAGCCACCCTCGACGTTGAACACGCTTGTGTCGCTCCAGCCGTGCTCATCGTCGCCAATGAGGTTCCGCTCGGGATCGGCAGAGAGGGTCGTTTTGCCCGTGCCGCTGAGGCCAAAGAAGAGAGCCGTGTCGCCTTTCGGACCGACGTTAGCGGAGCAGTGCATGCTCAAAACTCCGGCCTCGGGCAACAGCAAGTTCATAATGCTGAAGACCGATTTCTTCATTTCACCAGCGTATTGGGTGCCGGCAATGAGGATCTCTTTTCGAGTGAAGTCGATCGCCACGGCGGCGTCGCCACCGCTTCCGTCCTCGGGGCTCAGTTCGTGCTTGCCGACGTTTAGCGCCGTCCAATCGGGCTCATAAGTTGCGAGTTCTTCGGCGGTTGGCCGGATCAAAAGCTGCCGAATGAAGAGGGCATGGTACGGTCGCTCGACAATGAATCGGACCGCAATTCGGTATGCCGGATCAGCTCCTGCGAAAGTATCGATGACATAGAGGCGGTGACCCTTGGCGTAGTCAACAAGCTTCTCCTTCAATGAGTCGAACGTGTCCGGAGACATCGCGTGGTTGTTGTCCCACCAGACGAGATCGTGCGTGCTCTCATCGTCGACGGTGAACTTGAACTTTGGTACGCGACCGGTGTATTTGCCGCTATAGGCCACCGCGGCACCCTCGGTAGTGAGGCGACAGCCGTCGGTTTCGACGCAATCTTGGATCAGGGACTCAACCGATGGGTTGAACCGGACGTCGGCAACGGTAGCTAGGGACAGCATAGAAATCACGGCTCGAGGGGACGACTTCATTGGCGCAACTCGGTGCGTTTCCGCCCTCCTATTGTACCGTTCTGCCTTTCAATGCCTCTTCGGTGAAGCCACCGATCACTTTTCCGTCTCGGCGAACCATCCAATCCACAATGTCGGCTCGCTTTATGGCCACGAGCTCGCCCTTGTCCGCTTTGTAAGCCATTGGCTTCTGGTCAAGCAGGCCGAGATAGCCCTTGGGCGACGGGATCGGGTCTTTTACCCAAAGGTATTCGTTCCCGAATTCCGACTTGAATGTGGACCGGATGGCAAAACGGTCGGTCGGTTTTGGCTTGCTGAGGTACTCGTCAAACTCGGCTAATCGGGATCGCGCTTCTGAAATAGCTCGTAAAAGCTCCGGTTTTGGTTCGCCGATGCGTTGAACCCGTTGTTTGCTGCGCGCGATTGCTGCAATGTTCAGCCAGACGACGCCGGTACAGACCAGCAAGACGATTCCGCCGATCCAGAGCAGCACTCGTTTCATGCGCTGTATTCCGCCCAAGACTGCGGGGTTTCCCAAACGCGAACTCGGTCGAGTTGGACTTGCCCGGGCCGGATGACGTACGGGCCGGAAGTGAAACCTTGTGCCAAAACATGCTCGGTAAACCGATAGAGGTCTTCCGCCATTTTTTCGGTGGTTGGTTCGGCGTTGTCAAAAACCACAACCGCGTTTTCGGGATACATCGCCATGAGTGTCGGCAACAGCGGATCAGTGGAGTTGATTGCCATCGCATGGTCGTAGCGATCGAAGTACTCGGTGAGCGCGAGTTTCAGAGCCTTGAAGTCCAAGAGCATGTCGTTCTCGTCCAACTGCTTTCCAGAAACCACGACTTCGATGGTCCGGGTGTGTCCGTGCGGAAACCGGCAGCGCTCTGGGTGTCGGCTTAGCATGTGCCCGCTTTCCACCGTAAAGGTTCGACAAATTCGGTAGGTGGCCACGTGAAAATTGTACTTGCGGTTATCGAACGGGCGTGAGTACGCCGGTTGAACTCTTTCGGAATAGTCCCTGGGGCACGGTGCCTTTTGTGCCCGCAACTTTCCCAATTCCGGGAAAAACCATTCGACTCGGATCTTCTCGCATGAGTTGAGCACATCGCTCGACGGCGTCCGAACCGCCCGCGACGAGGACCGAATCGGAGGTGGAAGTGATGGCCACGGCCATCATTGATGCGGCCAAAGGGTGAGTTGGGAGGATGTTCGCGTTGTGCTCGACAATTTGTCTCGAAACTTCGTACAACGGTCTCTCGCCAAGCGCAAGCCCGTACGCCGCGCAAAGACGAACCGCCGTTGCGGTGGTCGACTGGCCAATGTTGTCTGCGACTTCTGGCACAGCGACTTGTGGAATCTGAAGCTTGCCGATGAACTTCGGCGCGTTGAGATAGACCCCCTTCACGCCGGAGGCATGAGACTTCATCGACGTTTTGAGGATTTCCAGCCCGTTGCTTAAACTCACCACTCGCCCGGTCGCGATGAAAGCTTGCAATTCCGAATCGGCATACGCCAACTGGCATTTGAATGTGACCTGCGCGCTGGGCTCGGGCGAGAGGCGGCGTTGCCATACATCGTTAACAATGAACTCCCGAAGTCGGTCGTTGGCGAGTAGCGCGGTATCCAACCGAGATGCATCTCCCAGTAGGTTTGCCGCTTCGATGGTTCGCGCGGCCACCGTGCCTTCAACGTATAGGTACCGCTCCGTGACCATTTCCGCAGACTCGGGCCGATCTTTGCGCAGTTCCTGTCGAATGGCAACCATTTCCGGGGCAAGCAGCGCCGGCGCGTTGTTTAGCCGCGGCACCATGGTGGAGTTTTGGCCAAGAACTAGGTTCAAGTTTTCGCCGGCCCAGCGTTGGAGCTCCGGTGTTAAGGTTCCGAGACGAGCTCGGCCGACACTGGCGGACTTACTGCGGCCGTTTTGTTCTTCATCCCCAATCTGGCACGAGGCGATTCCATCGCCATTTTTTGCCACGGTGTAAATGTAGTCAAAGGTAAGCCGTGCAGCTTCGGCAAGGTGCGGATTCTTGCGAGCGGCCGCAACTGCCGCAAGCACACTCGCCATCTCGGCGTTTTGGATCGTGAGCTTGTCGTAGCTCAGGCGGTCTAGCTGCGCACCGCGCACGGAGTTCCACCATCCACCGTTCACCGGGTCGAACAGTGCAGAGGTAATCCACTCCATAAGCACCACCTCGGCTTCCTCAAATCGACCTGCGGCGAGCATGTATCGGATGACCCCGGGCTCCACCGAAGCACGTTCCGCCGATTGAATGAGCATCGACGGTCCGTTGGTATAAACCGACAACGGAAGCTCCCGACGCCGATCCAGGCGATTACCCCCGTTCGCATTCAGAGTGAGCTGGACAACGTCCTCGGTCTGGGCGCGATATAGGGAAGGCTCTTCGCCCGCCAACTCGGCAAACTCTGCGACCGACTGCCGGAGATTTCCATAGAAAGTCGTTGCGTTCAGGGTGGGTGAATCTTCGCTTCTGCCGATAAATCGAATCACGCGGGCCTGGGAATCGAGCGTCCAGATTTGATATCCCGGCTGCATCCCCGCCGAAATGCGGCTGAGCGGAAGCATGGCGTTCAGCCATTCTGGGTACTCATTGCCGTCGACCCGCATGCAGACAAAGTAGCGGCCAACGTAATTTGCAATCTCGGGATCGCGGAAGACCTCGCGGTCAAAGGCTCGCCCTGGGTTGCTCCAAGGGGTCCCGATCACGAGCATGATCGGCTTGTTTTCCCTTCGGGCCTGCGCGAGCGGGGCATCGCCGATCAGTTGCCACTGAATGGGCTGGTACATCGCTTGAGTCAGGAACGCATCCGAAGAATCTTTGAGCGAATTTGCAGGAGGCGGGGGAATGAACCGCTTCGTCATCGCAACAATGGCTCCCGCGCTGCACAAAGTGACCAAGATGAAGGTCACCACGTTGAACGCCGGTCGTTGCATCATTCGTATTATGGGTCCGTAGCCGGTCTGCCACGGCCGGAGAAATTGTCGGAGCGTTATTAAGGAAGCTCAGGTACATTTAACGCCCATGGCAATTACCTTGGAAGAGGTTCGCCACGTCGCCAAGCTCGCCCGACTTGATCTTGACGAAGGCGAAATTGTGTACTTTCAGAGCGAACTCAACGCGCTGATCGGGCACTTTAGCGACATCCAGAAGGTCGATGTCAGCGGCATTGTGCCAACTTCGCACGCCGCTGTAATGCAAAACGTCTGGGCCGAGGACATTGCCGAAGAAGGCCTCCCTCGAGTGACCGCGCTCCGAAACGCAGCTCTGCATCGTGCCGGGCTCTTTGTTGTCCCCCAAATCATCGAGGATTAATCCGATGTTGACCGGTTTATCTGCATTTGAAATTGCGGCGAAGGTTCGCGCCAAAGAAGTTTCCTGCGTAGAGGTCGCCCAAGCCTTCATTGATCGTGTTGGGGAACTAGACGGTCAATACGGCGCCTTCCTGCGGCTTGCCCCAGATGTCACCCTTGAGCAAGCGGCCGCAGTTCAGGAACGAGTTGATCGTGGAGAAGCCGGATTACTCGCCGGCGTTCCGATCGCGCTAAAGGACAACATCAGCACGCTTGGCATCGAAACGACTTGTGCCTCAAAGATTCTTGAGGGGTACGTTCCTCCCTTCAATGCGACGGTAGTCGAACAGATTCTCGCGGCAGACGGAGTTGTGCTCGGAAAGACCAATCTGGACGAGTTTGCCATGGGTGCTTCGACGGAGACCTCCGCGTACCAGCTCACAAAGAACCCTTGGGACACCACTCGCTCACCAGGCGGATCTTCTGGTGGTTCGGCTGCGGCCGTCGCGGCAGAGCTTGCTCCGGTTGCGTTAGGTTCGGATACGGGCGGATCGATCCGGCAACCCGCGAGCTTGTGCGGAATTGTCGGGTTTAAGCCGACCTACGGAAGAACTTCTAGATACGGCTTGATTGCCTTTGGCTCGTCGCTGGACCAGATTGGGCCGCTTGCGCGAAACGTCGAAGATGCCGCTTTGCTGGCTAGCGTCACCAGCGGAAAGGATCCGCGCGATGGCACGTCCCTCCCGAACCCTCCAATCGATATTTCTTCCCTGAAGAGTCGTTCTTTGAAGGGAATGAAGGTTGCGGTCCCGGACGAAATGTTCGGCGATGCCACTTCGCCCGAGGTGCAGGCCGTCATCGAAGAAGCAATGAAGACGCTGGAAGCGGAAGGCGTGGTCTTCAATCGCGTTTCCATCCCGAGTATCAAACTCGGCGTTACGACTTACTACATCATCGCTCCGGCAGAAGCCAGCAGCAACCTGGGACGATTCGATGGCATCCGCTACGGTCTCCGGGCTGAAGGTAAGGGGCACATCGATTTGGTCGAAAAGACTCGAAGCGCCGGATTCGGAAAGGAAGTCAAAACCCGAATTATGATCGGAACCTACGCCCTCTCCGCGGGCTATTACGACGCTTACTACGTGCGCGCCCAGCAGGTGCGAGCCATCATGCAGCAAGAGTTCGCTCAGGTTTATCAGGACTACGACTTTGTGTTGTCGCCTACGAGTCCGATCACCGCGTTCAAGATTGGCGAGTTGAACCAGGACCCGCTAGCGCTAAAGCTTCTGGATTACTGCACGATTCCCGCCAACATGGGTGGGATGCCGGGAATCTCGATCAACGCAGGATTTGCGGGTGGATTGCCAGTTGGATTGCAGTTGTTGGCGGCGCCGCTTGAGGACGAAAGCGTTTTGCAGGCGGCATACGCCATAGAAAAAGCCCTGCCAGGTGCATCCGGCCGTCCCCCTATGCCGTAGCATGTCGGTATGGACGAGTTGCGCAAGCAGGATCTAAAACTCTGGGCCGAGGAGTTTTTTGCGCCAAGCCGTCTGTTCGTTGGCATCATTATCGGAATCGGCGTTTATCCGATCTTCCATCAAAACCTGATCTCGCTCGGACTCACTTGGGGAGTACTCCTCTTCGTCCTCAGCATGATGGCCCTCTCGGCTAGCGTTGAGCGCCGATTCAAAGACCGTCGAATGCGGGCACTTTGGAAGGGTTGCGAAGAGCGACTTGCCCGTTTCGAAGAGGCGCTGAAGCGCATGCGAAAGGACCAAGTCGCAGACTTGCAGGAGATGCCGCAGACCATCCGCGGGGTGTCAAAAGGGCTGTACTTTGCGCTTCGACGAGCAGACCAGATTTCCGTTGAGGTCGCTGAATCCGAGAAAGGGCTTTACGATTCCCCTCCGGTAACGGCAAATCATGGCCACGATCCGCAGAGCAAGGAGCTGTATCGAATTGCTGACAAAAACATTGCGGAGTATCGCCAGCAGTTCCAGGCCGTGATGTCGGGAGTGCGACGAACGGAAGCGCAGGCCGCCGTGTTCATGACCACGGTCGATACGTTGCGGATGAAGATGATTGGATACCGACTTGTGAACAAGTCGCCGGCGCTTTCCAGTCAGGACTTTTTAGAAGCGATGGCAGAAGCTCGGGCACAACTTCAGTCCATCGACACCGCGCTGGACGAGCTCGACCTGTCTCACTATCCTAAAACGATTTCGGTGGTCGATGGCCCGTCCGAAGACAACATCCGGGCTTGATTCCTATTCGAGGAACGTACCGTTGATATTCAGGGCAAACCGGTAACCGAGCCTCTCCGAAGCGGTGCGGCACATGACCATCCGGTGGAGGAAAATTTCGAAATACTCCATGACCGAGGCCTGCGTGCTATCAATGGTCAGGGCAAGCTCGATGCGCTTTTCGGGTTCTCGGATAACGACTTCGTTGGCTTGCACTGCGTAGTTCACTCGGTCGTGAATGTCGAAGCTCTCAAAGATCGGGTTCTGAACTCGGCTGAAGTGAACGTCACTCTTGTCGGCGATGATGACCGCGGCAGAGATCGTTGAGACTGGGCCACCGGTCAGTTCTTCGTGATTTCCGATCGCGCCAAGGACGGCAACGATCTCGGACGTCTCCATGTTCAACTCGTTCAGAAGCGTGAACGCCATGGCGGCGCCGTGCATGGGGTGGTTGAGTCGGGCGATGGCGTTGCCGATGTCGTGCATGTGCGCGGCGATCATCCCAAGTTCGATCTCACGCTCGGGAACACGCATGGAGGTGAGAATGCGGCGCGTGGTTTCCGCAACGGCGGCAACGTGGCGATGTCCGTGCTCGGTGAATCCCATCGAGAGCATCACTTCGTTCGCTCCGATGATGAGCTGATTGATCTTGTTGTTGCTTCGAATCTGCTCGAAGGTGATCGGGTTCTGCGGCGAAACCGATAGGAATTCGGACTGCATTATTTCATTCTGGACTTTTGGGTTCAACTTTCGGGCTAGCTTCGAGCTGGGCAAGACTTTCGGTGGTAAGCATTTGCGTTTGGAGCCGTAAACGCCCGTTCACACGCTCCTCTTGTTGCACCAGGCCGCGGGTTGGGTGAATCCAAGTTCGAATTTCCCGCGTGGGTCCACCACCGGAGAGGACGATCACGGCTTCGTCCAGCTTGAGCTTTTGTCCGTTAATCGTCAGCTCCACCGACTTGTCTGGCGGCGGGGTTAGATTGCCGGCGACCGGCGTGGTTTTGCCAAACGCGACGGCGCGGCCGTGGTGCTTCATCGCGGCGCGAGACCAAAGCGGGATGGCCGGTTCGTAAAAGGTGGTGCCGAGTTTGGAGGCATACAGCACGTTGTTTTTCCAGGCCAAACGGGATGTGCCGAGGCCGCTAATGAGCTCGACGCCATTTGCTCCGGCGACCGGGACATTGTGAGTTGCGCGGACGGTCTCGACATACCGCATGGGTGGGGCGAGGACACGGTAGGTCCACGTTTGTCCCGGCTGGAGCGTGCGGCTCAAATCTTGGCCGCGACAGCCCGTGAGCGTAAGGCAAGCTGCACCGCCCAGGAGAAACGCGACGCGCAAGTTAAACCGCCTCCAACTTTGCAAGCTTCTGGACAAGCTTCTTAACGCCGACCACTCCGGGAAATGCCACGGTGACTTCCACATCATCTCGGACGGGATTGCAGGCAACAACGACGCCCATGCCGAACTTTGGATGCTGCACGCGTTGACCGGTTTGGAACGGCGCAAGCCAAGTTGGAGCGGTGCTTTCAACCGGTGGAGTTGGGGTCACGGTCGCTCCGGCGCTTCGATATGATCCGCCGCGTTCGGTGAGGACGTTGCCAGTCCTTCCGCCATGGCCGAAGTTGTATTCACCGACCGCGTCCAGCAGTTCTGTTGGGATTTCGTCGAGGAACCGGGATCGGCGGTTGAAGTTCGGCGTGCCGAAAACGGATCGCCGATGAGCATGGAGAAGGTTCAACTCCTCCTTCGCGCGGGTCATTCCAACGTAGGCCAAGCGTCGTTCTTCTTCAAGTTCGGAGTCGGAGCCTAGCGACCGGGAGTGCGGAAACACGCCTTCTTCCATGCCGGTGATGAAGACAACTGGGAATTCGAGCCCCTTTGCCGAGTGCAAAGTCATGAGGGTGACGGCGTCTCCACCTTCGATCTTCAGCGCGTCCACGTCAGCGACGAGGGAAACGCTTTCAAGGAATGCCCCGAGGGTTGGCTCGTCGGCGGTCGCGTCAAATTCGCTCGCGACGTTCAAGAATTCTTGGAGGTTTTCTTGACGGCTTACGGAATCTTGGCTTCGGTCTTCTCGCAACATGTCGAGGTACCCACTGCCGTTGATCAAGTTCAGCATGAGGGCGGTGATTGTTCCGCTGGCTTGATCTTGGGCCTCTTGGATGACGCCGATGAAACCGCGAAGGCTGGAGGCGGTTTTATTGGGCAGGTTGGCTTGCAGTTCCTGATCTTGAACCGCATCGTAGAGGCTTCCGCCCATAACGGCGGCGCGCTCTTCGAGCTTGGTGAGGGCTCCGGCTCCGACTCCGCGCGTCGGAACGTTGACGATCCTCTTAAAGCTCACGTCGTCGCGCGGGTTGAACACGAGGCGAAGGTACGCCAGCATGTCCTTGATTTCCTTTCGATCATAGAATCGCTGACCGCCGACGAGGATATGCGGAATCCGGCTTGTCAGGAAGGCTTCTTCCATCGTTCGGCTTTGCGCGTTGGTTCGGTAAAGGACGGCAAAGTCCTTGTACGGTCGGCGGCCGGTGCGAACGGCTTGCTGAATGCGGTCCGCAACGATCATGCCCTCGTCTTGTTCGGTTCCGGCTTGCGACAGCTTGATTTGGGCACCCTGGTCGTTCTCGGTCCAAAGCTCCTTTCGCGCTCGGCTCTGGTTTTTCTGGATGACTGCGTTGGCGGCGGCAAGGATCGTTTTAGTGGAGCGGTAATTTCGTTCGAGCTTGACGATGGTGGCGTCGGGATAGTCAGAGCCGAACTTCAGGATGAGACTCACGTCGGCGCCACGCCAAGCATAGATGCTCTGGTCGTCGTCGCCCACGACCATCACGTTGCGGTGCTTCGCGCCGAGAAGGTGGACGAGGTTATATTGGGAAAAGTTGACGTCCTGATACTCGTCGACCATCACGTGGAGGAACCGTTCTTGGTACTTTTCGCGAACATCGTCTCGCTGCTCGAGGAGCCGGTTGGCGTAAAAGATGATGTCGTCAAAGTCGAGCGCGTTTGACTTGGTCAGGAGTTTGTTGTAAGCAGGATAGATATCGGCGACGACGCCTTCGAAGTAGCCGGCAGTGCGCTCCTTGTACTTCTCGGGGGTCTGAAGCTTTTCCTTGGCGCGGGAGATTTCGGCGAGGACGGCTCGGGGTTGGATCGCTTTGTCGTCGATGTTCTTCTGCTTCAGGATGTCGCGGATCAGCGCCATTTGATCGCCATCGTCGTATATGACAAAGTTCGGGTCGATGCCAATTGCGCTTCCGTCGATTCGAAGCATGCGAGCGCAGAGGGAGTGGAACGTGCCCACCCACATCGACTTGGTCGAGTCCACGCCAAGGTGAATGACCCGCTCTTTCAGTTCTCTCGCCGCTTTATTGGTGAAGGTGACGGCGAGGATTCGCGATGGTCGAACGCCGTCTTGAACCAGGCGAGCGATTCGATGGGTGATGACCCTCGTCTTGCCCGAGCCAGCTCCGGCAAAAATGAGCAGGGGGCCGGTTGTATGCAAAACTGCCGCTCGTTGTTCTGGATTTAAAGAATCGAGATCAATCGCCGCTTGCATAGACATTAGTATACGTTTTGCTCACATCCCCGAGGGGTTTGTGACATTTCGAGAGGAAAATGACGTCCTTATAAGTACAGCTTGCGGCTGATCGGCGATGGCCGGTTTGTCCAAATTGAGGTTACGGCAATTCATGAATCGATGTATCGGTACTTTAGCGTTGATGATCGTGGGCGGAGCAGCATTTGCTCAGGCACCCTTTACGATTGTTTACCCACCAGATGGCACCAAGGTCAGAGAGAAGCTGAACGTCCGGTTCCCTAACAACAGCATGCCGCCCAACAGCTACGTTGGCATCTTCTTGAACGGCAAGCTCATTGAGGCGACCAAGCCAACGTACGTGGTTCCAAAGAACGCCAAAGGCAAGCCCGCTGGCCGACCTTACTACCAATACGTTCTTGACGTTAAGGGCCGAGGCATTGCCGACACCAAGGGCGAGCCGATCGAACTCAAAGCCGTTCTCTTCACCGAAGTGAACGACGAGCCGCGAATCGTAGACCAGTCTTCGGTCCGAATCACGGTTGACAAGTCCGCCGGCATCACCGTTCCGAACAACGGTCTTTTGCTTCGGTACGGATTCAAGCCCGGAACTGAAATTTCTTACAAGGTTCAAGAGCGAGCTGCGATCAGCCAGATCACGGAGAGCCAGGCAAAGCTCGGTGGAAAGCCAGCAGAACTTCCAATCGAAGGCCGCTCGCTTCGCATGCTTTACGCTTTCGACAACGTTGTCAGCACGCCAAACGGACTGCAGTACATCGTTCGAATGCAGGCTCTTTCGGAGAAAGGCAAGAACTACGCCGACCTCCAGGTCGCTTCGGATAACGAAGTGAAGCGCTACATGGACTACGAGATGGCGCCGATTTACATGCAGATGACCGGAACCGGCCTGCAGGTTTGGGGCTCTATTCCTCCATACATCGCCTTTGAGGGAACGACCGGCGAAGGCTCGCGACTCGACCTCTTCGCTTCTTTGCCGCTTCCAACGCTTCCCGAGAAGCGAGTTCGACCAGGTGACTCTTGGCAGGCTCGATTCCAGGACGGCGTGATCGACCTTGAAAAGCTGTACGACGTGACCTCGGTTGTCCGAACGACCCCGGGCCGCGGAGAATTCGTCGGCGTCGAATGGGAGCGAGGACGACGATGCGCCGTTATTCGAAACATCATCGAAGTCGGAACCGCATCGCTGGAATCTCGCGGACTTGCCCGAGCAGGCGTTCAGGAAGACGAGCGACGATCGCTCAACGAAACGATTTGGTTTGACCTTGACCGAAAGGTGATCGTCAAGATCATTCGCGAACAGACGATTGATACGACGCAGGATATCGGACGCGTAACCGGCTTCGGCTCGGGCGGCGCATCGGGATCGGCTGGTCCTGCTGCAGGCGGTCCCGGCGTTGGTGCTCCCGGTGCTGGTGGTCCTCCTCCAGGCTTCGGCGGCCCCGGTGGCGGCGGTCAGGGCGATGACAACAAATTTGTAAACCCAGGCAGCCTTTCTGACATTCTTCGCCAGATTCGACCCGGCGGCGGTGGCCGAGGCGGACGGGGCGGCGGTCAGACCGGTCCTGGCGGATTTGGTCAGGGCGGTTTCCCAGGTGCACCAGGTGCTCCAGGCGGATTCGGTGGCGGCCAAGGTCGAATCGGTCAGCTCAACGCGCAGGACAAGGTCCTCACGCGAGTTCGACTCCAGCGAATCTTCACCCTCGAATAAATCGAAGGGTCCCACATTGTGGCCCGGCATTCCGGGCCACAATAGAGGAACGGCTCTATGGCATTCCTCAAGAAAACTCGGTCGCCAAAGCCTTACCTAGGCGATCCTGACGAATACCGTCTAACTCTCGTTGAGCACCTAGAAGAGCTCCGAGACCGAATCATCCGCGCCTTGACCCTCGTGGTTATCGGGTCTGTTATCGGGTGGTGCGCGTTCGACACGGTTTACACCTTTCTGAACAACATGGTCAACGGTGCCGTGCGGGCATCTTTGCCGAAGGGAGTTTCGTACAGCGAAGCGTTCTTCAATGCCTCCGACGCTTTCTTGCTCAAGGTCAAACTGAGCTTCCAGATGGGCATCGTGCTCAGCTTCCCATTCCTCGTGTTGGAACTCTGGGGCTTCATCGCTCCTGCGCTGAAGCCAAGCGAACAGACCCCGTTCAAGAAGCTGGGCCCGATCAGCTTGATCCTGTTTTTGATGGGCGCTGCGTTCTGTTGGGTGATCCTGCCCAGCGCCATCTCCTTCTTCATTGGCTTCAGCGCGGACTTCCAGAACGTGGAGATCAAGCAAGAGGCCGGCAAGATGGTCTTCTTTGTCATGAAGATGATGCTGGCCTTTGGCATCAGCTTCCAGCTTCCGCTGGTGGTTTATGCCTTGGGAATGCTTGAACTGCTCACGGCAGAGACCCTCATCAAGTATTGGCGGCAAGCGGCGACGTTTATCTTCATTGCATCGGCCGTCATCACGCCTAGCGGCGACGCGTTCAGCATGGCGATGATGGCCGTGCCGATGGTCATCCTGTTTCTCATTAGCGTCTACTTTGTGAACCTCACCCAGAAGAAGCGCCGGAAGGAGCGAGAGGAAGAGGCCGCCGAGCGGGAAGAACTCGAGAATCGCGAGCGTCGCGAGCGCGATGCCGAACTTGATCGGTTGAACGAAGAAGAGGTTGCCGATATGGATAACGAGGGACCTACTGAGCTTCGTTCTGAGTGATCCTGACCTTCGAGGTCAGATTGTTCACGTTGACGAAAAGCTACCGCGCGAGGCGCGGTATGCGGTTCCGAAAACCCGTCCGCCGGCGGCCCTCCTCGCTCAACTTCCAGTCGATCAGCAAGCCCAGCTTTACACTCACCAGGCGCAAGCGTATGACGCCGCCATGGCCGGCCGGAACGTCGTGCTGGCAACCGGGACGAACTCGGGCAAAACGCTGGGGTTTCTCCTGCCAGTCTTGCATCGCTACTACGCCGAGCCCGCGTCTCGGACGATCTTGATCTATCCCACGAAAGCCTTGGCGCAAGACCAGTTGTCCCGGATTAGGGAGCTGCTCGCCTTTCCGGAAGAAGCCGGAGTTTATGACGGTGACACGCCGAAAGCGGCCCGGGCCCGGTTACGGCAGAACGGCCGGATTCTGCTGACGAACCCCGATATGCTCCACCTCGGAATTTTGCCATCGCATGAGAATTGGACCAAGTGGTTCCGGACCTTGAGTTTCCTCGTGCTGGATGAGATGCACGTGTACCGCGGAGTGTTTGGCTCGCACGTTGGCAATGTGTTGCGAAGGGCGATTCGGCTGGCCGAGTGGTATCGCCGTGCACCGCAGATTCTTGCCGGAAGCGCCACGATTGCGAACCCAGGCGAGCACTTTCGGAACTTGACCGGCCAGTCGGCCGATGTGGTGGACGATGACGGCAGCCCGCGCGGAAAGCGGACGGTGGTGTTCTTCAACCCACCCCACGTGAACCCAGAGAAGCGCCTCAGCCCGAACGTCGCGACGTCTCAGATTCTCAGCGACTTAGTGAACCGGGAAGTTCGCACCTTGGCGTTTTGCCGAACCCGCGTTTCGGCGGAGCTGGTCGGGCGCTATGCCGCGGAACGCGTGAAGCCCAACAAAATCGAAACGTACCGGGCGGGCTACACCGCCAAGGAGCGGCGAGACATCGAGAAGCGACTTCATTCCGGCAAGCTGATTGGACTGAGCGCGACGAACGCGATGGAGCTTGGGGTGGACGTCGGCCAGCTGGACGCGGTGTTGATCAACGGCTATCCGGGTTCGATCAGTAGCTTTTGGCAACAGGCGGGCAGAGCCGGGCGAGGGTCGCGAGATGGGCTGGCCATCTACATTGCCCACGACGAGCCGCTGGAGCAATTCCTAATTCGCGATCCCGGGCGAATCATTGAGGGTCTATCCGAGAGCGCGGTTGCGAATCCGGAAAATCCGAAAATCCTGAGCGCGCACCTAAAGTGTGCTGCCCACGAGAAGCCTCTCACGATGAGTGAGTTGCAGCAGTTTGGCGGCGAGGCATTGGACCTTGCCGAAAGCATGGATCGAAGCGGTGAGTTGGAGTTTCGGCAAGGGGCGTTTGTCTATCCCCGCGAGGAGTCTCCGGCACTCGATGTTAACATCCGTTCAGCGGGCGGAGATACGATTTTGCTCATGGTGGGTGGGGAAGAGCTGGGCAGCATGGAGGAGTGGCGTGCCCTTCGATCTGCTCACGTGGGTGCCATTTATCTGCACCGAGGAGCTACCTTTGAGGTGGCCGAGCTTGATCTTGAGGCAAAGATCGCCCGGCTAGAGCCCACGACGGTGCCGTACTACACCCAGGCCGTGGTGAGCAGCATCGTGATGCCGCAACAAACCTTTAAGCAAAGCGGACCCTGGAGTCTTTGTGCGGTTCAGGTGACCACCACCGTAACGGGCTATAGACGGAAGATGTTGGACGGTGATCAATTTTTGGATGTGATCGATCTGGATTTGCCTTCTCAGACCTTTGAGACGGTTGCCGTTCGCCGCGATTTACCATCGCCGGAAGAGGACGGTGATCCGATGATGTTTATCGGAGGGGTCCATGGCGTCGAGCATGCCCTACTCGCAATCGCGCCTTTGCTCGCCGGCTGCGACCGGGGAGATCTGGGGTCAAGTTGGTCGAGCATGATGCATGACTCGTTCCGTCCGGCGGTGTTCGTTTACGACGAAGTTCCGGGTGGCGTCGGGTTGGCGGAGAAGTTGTTTGAAAGCGTTGACGTTTGGCGTGCGATGGCGCGCCAGCTTGTTCAGCTCTGCCCTTGCGAGAACGGCTGTCCGAGTTGTTTGCTCAGTTCGCGGTGCGAGAGTGGCAACGAGCCGCTCGAAAAATTGACCACCGTAAAGTTGCTCTGAGCTTCGTCGGTGTCGGCTAAACTTCGTGCCATGCAAGTGAGCTACTTCAAGGCGCTTTGGGGCATGGATATGCCGGTGAAGGAGGCGATTCCTCTCGTTTTAGCCGCCGGATTTGATGGCGTTGAGGCCCCGCTTGGTCAGATACAGGAAGCGCGGGCAGCGGGCTACACCGGTCCTGCCATCGCGATGCTGTTCGGCGAAGACGCGAAGACACTGGCAGCGGACTTGCCCAAGTGCGCGGCTGTTCGGGCGACGAAGGTCACCGTTCATGCCGGGAAGGAGTTTTGGGACTTTGAGCAAGGTTCGACGTTCTTCAAAGAGTTCCTGCCAGCAGCTGCCGACTCCGGTCTTGAAGTCAACATCGAGACCCACCGCGGACGCTTGCTGTTTGACCCCACCAGCACGGTCAAGTTCCTGGAAGCCTTCCCCGCGCTTCACGTTTGCGCCGACGTCAGCCACTGGACCTGCGTTTGCGGCAACATGCTCGAGTCTTACGACGAGGCCCTGAAGCTTGTCGCTTCCCGGACAAGACATATTCACGCCCGAGTGGGACACACCGAAGGCCCGCAAGTTCCCGATCCGCGCGTAGTGCAGTGGAAGTGGGCGGTTGATCGGTTTGTGACGATCTGGTCGGGGATGAAGGAAGCCGCCGAGAAGCGCGGCGACGAGGTCCTAACCGTAGACCCCGAATTCGGCCCACCGAACTACCTCTGGACCAACGTCTCCGACGGCAAGCCAGTCGCTGACCTGTTCGAGGTCTGCGTTTGGATGCGAGACGAACTGAAGCGCCGCTGGGCTTAAAGCTCAGTAGATCGGTTTGTGCAGAACTACCCGCTCAAGGATCGCGACGGCGGCGGCGTGGGTGCGTTCGTGGGTGATGGAGATCTTTAGCCGCAGTCGCGCCGGATCGAATTCAGCGCTGTGCACCCGGGCGGTTGGGACGCCGAGCTCGTCAGGGAGAACTTCTACCTGCTGCCAGGAGAGGTTGAGCCCAACCGCCTTTGCCACGGCTTCTTTCGCTGCCCAACGCCCGGCCACTTGGTAGGCGGTGCGGCAATAGGCGCGCTCGGCGTCGGTTAGGATTCGGTAAATGAAGCGCGGATTTCGTTCCATTGCCCGCTTGATGCGCGCAATTTCCACCAAGTCGATCCCGACGCCAATGACCATGATGGGTTAGTTTAGCCGTTCGCTTCTTGCAGCATTTCCGCAAGGTCGAGCAGGCGGATGTGGTCGCCGCCCTTGGCTTTGACGGCGGGTTCCAGCATGATTCGGCAGAACGGGCAGCCGAGGGCGACGGTTTCGGCGCCGGTGGCCAGGAGCTGATCGGCGCGGGCGTTGGCGGGGCGTTGCTCGTTCGGCTCGTCCATCCACATGCGTCCGCCTCCGGCGCCGCAGCAGCGGGTCTTTTTGCCAGACGGCTGCGGGTCGGCCATTCCCGGCGCAATCTCGCGAGGGGCTTCGGTTTCGTCATTCACGCGAGCCAGATAGCAAGGGTCGTGATAGACCACCCGCGAGGATGCGGGCACGGCGAGGAGATCGCCCTTCCGGACCAGCGATTGCAGCAGTTGGGTGTGGTGGAACACCTCCATCGTGCCGCCGAAGTCGCCGTATTCGTGCTTCAGCGAGTTAAAACAGTGCGGGCAGGCGGTGACCACCTTGTTGACGCCGTACCGCTGGAATACGCCGACGTTCTTGCTGGCTTGGTCTTGGAAGAGGAACTCTTCGCCCACTCGTCGCGCCGGATCGCCGGTGCAGGCTTCCTCTTTGCCAAGGCAAGCGAACTTGACGCCCGCCTTCTTGAGCAATGCGGCAACCGCCTTGGTCGTCTTCACCGCGCCAGGGTCGGTGGCACCTGCGCAGCCAACCCAAAACAGGAACTCAAACTCTTCGCCGTTTCGGCAAAGCGGAATGTCTAGTCCCTCCATCCACTTTTCGCGTTCCGAAACATTTGTGCCCCAGGCGTTGCCGGTGGAGGCAGTTTGGCGAAGCATGACGGCGGCAGAACCGCTGAGCGCACCTTCGCTGACGAGGTTTCGGCGGACATCGACAATGAGGTCAACGTGGCGGATGTTTACCGGGCAAGCCTCAACGCAGGCGTTACAGGTGGTGCACTGCCAAAGGGCTTCTTCGCTGATGGTCTCCGCAAGAGCGAGTCCGCCGGTGGCGGCTAGGCGCAGGTCTTGAACGACCTGCTTCGGGTTCAGCACCTTGCCGACGTTCCACGCGGGACAGACTTCGGTGCAACGGCCGCACTCCATGCACGCGTCCAGCGACATCAGGTGCCAGCGGCTCAGGTCCTTCGGTAGCTTCGCACCGATCTGCTCCGTCTGCTCAACTTCCTCCATCGAGATCGGGACCAACTTGCCCATCGGCTTGTCGTCGGTCGCGGCGGTGGTGAAGATAGCGAGCAACACGTGGCGGATTCGGAGCTGTGGCAAGATGGCGAAGAAGGTGAGCACAAGGCCAACGTGGAACCAGTAAACGCCCTTGTATTGCATGGGCGAAAACGGGCCTTGGAGCTGACTGATGGCGTAGCCGACCCAAGACCAGTTGTCCCAAGGTTTTGGATCTGCGGATATTCGGGCGGCTTCGAGCCAGTAGCCGTTGAGCGTCAGGGCCAACAGTAAGAACAGAACCGCCATGTCGGAGCCGTTTCCGCTGATCGGATACCGGCGCTGGTCGGTCTTTTGCGCCTCATAGGGCGTTTCGAGGGCAAGCTTTTTGCCTTCGCGCATTGCAATAGCGCGGCGTCCGATCGCCCATACAAGGCCGAAAAGAAGGAGCAATCCGAGCGTGTCAAAAGTCGCTTCGTAGAGCAAGTAGTAGTTGCCCTGGTGGAACTTGATCGGGCTGTAGGTGTTGATCCCAAGCAAGGTCGTCGCGATAGTGAGCGCAAGGAACCCATAGAAAATCATCAGGTGCATCGGCGCACCAGACTTGGGCCGAGAGCCCCGGACTTTCTTTTGGGCGAGAACGTAGGTGGCCAGGTTCTTCCACCACGTGCCGAGAGCCTCTCGGGTGGGCAACCAATACCGCCAGCCGGTTCGAAGTTCGGCGATCGGCTTGCCTTGTTGCCAAACCTTCACGCGCTGCCAGATTTGGGCAGCCATGATGCCCAGGCTCAAGAGAGTGAGCCCGTACAGCAACAACTTTTCCGGAAGGGAAAAGAATAGATATTCTTCTCGGGTTGGGTTCAACTTCGTTCCCCGCGCAACGCTGCGCGAACTGAAGTTTACGGTACCCGTCGAGCCTGAGATCCGTTCAAAGCTGACGTCTGAAAAACGTACATCAATAACTAGTGGCGTTTCAGAGTAAGAGTGTTACACTACGTCATGCTGCGCACATTCGTAGAGCGATTTCGAACTCGATCCGGATCTTTGCTTTGCGCATTGGCGGCGCTTGGAATCAGCTCAATCGGTGTTGCCAGTGAGCCCGCATTCGTGGTCCCAGGGCTCCGCACGGCGGCTCCCGCCATCGCACAGGCCAGCTTCACGAATTGGCAACCGGTGGGGTCCATCCCTGGCGAGTCGAGATCGTTGCGAATGTACAACGACCTGCTGGTGATCGGCCGAGGTGGCTTCGATGGTTCGGTGTCGGTTTTCCGGCGGATCAACGGAGTCTGGGTACTGGAGCAAGACTTGGCGGCAGACCCGCAAGACCCTGCGGGCGATGCACTGAATTTAGGGATAAGTTCTGCCGTACAAGACAATACGATCGTGCTCGGCTCGGAACGAAGCGTGAATCCCGAGGTCTACATCTTCCAGAAGGTGGGAGCGCAGTGGGTCCGCCAAGCAATTTTGCGGGAGCCAACTGGCAATCCGGTCATCAACACGGGCTTTGGAAAGAAGGTGGAACTGCTAGGCCGGCACCTATTTGTATCGGCACCTAACTACGGGAATGACACGGGCGTTGTTTACGTTTTCGAGCGAGATGGATCGGGGGCTTGGTTATACAAGCAGCGCATCTTCGCTCCGCAGCCGAATTCAGGCGAGTTCTTCGGAACGGCAATTTCGGCCAGTCAGGGCCTTCTCGCCATCTCGCGTCCGGGAGTCATAAGTTCGCCTGGAGCAGGGACCTATGGCCAATGCATTCTGTACAGTAAAGAAACCGGTTCTTGGTCGTATAAAACCACCTTTGTCCCGCAATACGATGGTGCGCCCGGCTACACAGACAAGTTCGGATACGAAGTCAAGTTGCTTAACAACATGCTTGTCGTGAGCGCCCCCTATTGGGCCTCCCGGCGCGGTTTTCTTACCTATTACCCCTTCCATTGGGGTGGAAACGGCTTTGTTCTACGAGGGCCTGGTGCAAACGAGAATGCGGATTTCGGCACATCGATGGACTTCAATGGAGAGAACCTGATTGCCGGAGCTCCATTGACCTTCAATGGCAAAGGCGGTATAGCGATCTTTGGGCTTAAGAGCGCCGATTTCTACTCACAGCGGGAGTACGTAGACCCCATTCCATCCGTTGGTTCTCCGCAGTTCGGGATGCGGACGGCGCTGTTCAACAACATCGCGGCGGTTTCCACCGTGCCCATCAACGATCCCGGCTTACCTCCGGCGACGTATCTTTATCGCCGAGCGGACGTCATCGACGATGCAATCATCACTGCAGTGAGCGCGCCGAGTGAAATGTATGCCGGGGCCGAAGCGAATGTCTCGGTAACCGTGAAAAACACGGGGAGCCTGTCATGGGCAGCGGTCAGCAATCGGCTGTGCGCGGTGGATCCCCTGTCGAACTCAACCTGGGGCCGGGCACACGCTGCCATTCCCGCCGGGGTGACCATTTTTCCGGGTGAAACGTACACCTTTAATTTTAAGATCAAGGCACCGGCGACAAAGGGTGAATACAGCTTTGTATGGCAAATGCTGCGCAACGGAAACCCATCGCTAACCTTTGGACACTATTCCGAGTACCGAACGATCCGCGTCATCGAAGGGGATGCCTCCACCTTCACCTCTCAATATGTGCCCAGTCTGGTTGAGCCAGACCGCAAAGTGGATGTTCAGGTTGTGATGCGCAACGTCGGAAGCACAACCTGGACTCGCGCCACTCACCGACTTGTTTCGCTCTCCTCGCCGAGTACCATTTGGGGGGCTAATAGCGCACTACTTTCCGAGACGGACGCGATTTTGCCAGGTCAGTACAAGACTTTCAACTTCCGAATTTCGCCTCCGCTAACTCCTGGGACCTATGCCTTCCAATGGCAAATGCGTCGCCTTGGCGTAGCAAACTTTGGTCCAGCCACGCCTCTTGTCAATGTTGTGGTGCGAGCGGTTAATCGGGCTCAGTTCCGATGGCAGACGGTGCCTTCCAGCATGACGGCCGGGGCAAACTATACGGTGACGGTGGCCATGAAGAACACCGGCAGCGAAGCGTGGACATCCTCGGGATACGTATTGTACGCGGCGAATCCGGTCGGGACAAATCGCTGGGGCACGGTTTCCGCGCCTGTTACGAGCACCGTTCCGGTAGGAAGCAGCCACTCGTTCACGTTTAACGTGAAGGCACCCTCAACCCCGGGCACCTACAACTTCCAATGGCAAATGCGCAAGAGCGGCCTCGGTCAGTTCGGAGATGCGTCGGTCAACTTGCCGATAACCGTGAACTGAATTACTTTCCAGCTTTCGACTTTGCTTGCTGCTGGAAGAACGGCGTGGTTGCCTGCGCAAACAGGTAAACCCCGGCGCTCATGATGAGGGAAAAAAGAAGGCAACCGATCGCCAACCGGGGCAGCATTTTCTTGCCGTCGATAGAGTCTCGGTTACCTGGAACTTGGGCCATAGAGTGATTGTGGTGCAAACGACGCTGTTTGCTCGGGCCGATCAGATGAACTCGTTGATCAGGTTCTCCAGATACTCTTGGCGGCCGGACTTTCGCACCGGTTCGCCATTCGCGAGAACAAACGCTTCGCAGTCCGCAAACGATCCGTTTCCGGCGAGGATGCCCTGGCCGAACTCGGTGCTCCAACCGGCATATCGCTCGTCGACGAAGTTCTGCAGTCGTCCGTCCTGAATGATCTTATCGGCCGAGATGAGGCCTCGGGCGAAGGCGTCCATGCCACCGATGTGGGCATAGAAGAGGTCGAGCTCGTCGTGGCTCTGGCGTCGAACCTTGGCGTCAAAGTTGAGGCCACCGGTGGTGAATCCGCCCATCGCAATCAGCTCGAGCATGATTTCCGTGGTCAAGTAGACGCTGGTCGGGAACTGGTCGGTATCCCAGCCGAGCAACTCATCGCCGGCGTTGGCGTCGATGGAACCGAGTGCACCGGCTTCGCGCGCGGCGCGGAGTTCGTGGAGCATCGAGTGAGCGGCCAGGGTGGCGTGGTTGGTCTCGATGTTCAGCTTCAGGTGATCGGTGAGGTCGAACTCTCGAAGGAAGTTCATGCACGCGGCGACATCGCTATCGTACTGGTGCTTCGTCGGTTCCTTTGGCTTCGGTTCGATGTAGAACTGCACGTCGAATCCGATTTCCTGCTTGTACTTCACCGCCATGTGGAGGAGCTTGGCGAACTGCTCGCGCTCCTGCTGCATCTTGGTGTTGAGGAGGGTGTCGTAGCCTTCTCGCCCACCCCAGAAAGTGAAACCAACGCCGCCGAGCTTCTTGGTGGCGTCCATTGCGTGCTTAACCTGCGCGGCTGCGTAAGCGAAGACGTGTGGGTCTGGGTTGGTGCTGGCGCCGGCCTGGAATCGTGGGTGGGTGAAGAGGCAAGCGGTACCCCAGAGGAGCTTTACGCCGGTTTCTTCCTGCTTCTTCGCGGCGTAGTCCACGATGGTGGAAAGGTTGCTGCAGCTTTCCTGGAAGTTCGCGCCTTCGGGTGCGATGTCGCGGTCGTGGAAGCACCAGTACTCGACACCAAGCTTGGTGAAGAACTCAAACGCGGCGTCCATGGTGTCGTGGGCGCGCTGCATGGGGTCGGCGGCGACGTCCCACGGTCGGTTTGCCGTGCCAGAGCCAAACGGGTCAACGCCCGTGCCCTTAAAGGTGTGCCAATAAGCTACGGCGAAGCGGAACCAGTCCTTCATGGACTTGCCAGCGACAACTTGCTCGGGGTTGTAGTGCTTGAAAGCAAGCGGGTTCTTGCTTTGGGGGCCTTCGAAGCGAATCGGTTCCGAGACTTCGGGGAAGTACGCCATTTCGACGTTAGTCTAACTCAGAATGTACATGTAACACCATGGGAAAGCTACTCATTCGCGTTTCTCCAAAGGCATCGCGCAACCTCGTGGAGCTTCGTGAGGGGGTGGTTCGGGTGTACGTTACGACTGCGCCAACCGATGGGCAGGCGAATGCGGCCGTCATTGAGCTGTTGGCGAAAAAGCTCGGGATCGCGAAGTCTCACCTCACCATCGTGCGGGGTGAGACGTCGCGGGAAAAGCTAATTGATGTCGAAGGGATATCTGACACCGATATCACCGCCAAGCTGGGTTAGGAGAAGTTGTACGGTGGATAGAACACGCCTTTCTCCGAGACGATCGCGGTGATCAGCTCGCCCGGCGTCACGTCGAACCCGGGGTTATACACTGGCGTGTTCTCCGGGGCGATCCGGACGCCTTCGGACTCCGTCAGCTCGCGCGGGTCGCGCTCTTCGATCGGGATCATGTCGCCGTTGGCAAGGGTCGGGTCGAACGTGGAAGTTGGCGCGGCGATGTAGAACGGGATGCCGTGGAACTTTGCGAGGACCGCGAGGCTGTAGGTTCCAATCTTGTTGGCAGAATCGCCATTGGCGGCAATTCGGTCTGCACCGGCAACGACCAAGTCGATTTCTCCAGCGCGCATCAGGGATGCGGCGACGCTGTCGGCGATGCTTCGGAACGGGATGTTCTCGAACGTGAGCTCGTACGCGGTCAGGCGAAGCCCTTGCTGTCGGGGTCGGGTTTCGCAGCTGGTGACAAAGATGTCCTTGCCGGCGGCATGGGCGGTGCGAATGATGCCGAGCGCAGTTCCGTGCCCAGCGGTGGCCAGGGCGCCGGTGTTGCAGATCGTCAGAATTCGGGCACCTTGGGGCACAAGGGTGTTACCGTGTTCGCCAATCGCCAAGTTCATTGCAAGGTCTTCGGCTTCGATCGCCTGGGCTTCGCGGAGCACGGCAGCAAAGCCGTCCTTCACGACGCCCTGGATGCGGTCGAGCGCCCAGAAGAGGTTCACCGCGGTTGGACGAGAGGCTCGGAGCCGCTTGTCGGCGATGTGAAGTTCCTCGTGATGCAGCACGGCGAGCGCCATACCGTAGGCCGCCGCGATCCCGATGGCGGGTGCACCGCGCACCGCCATGTCCCGAATCGCCGCCGCCACATCGGCGCTGGACGTCAGATGCAAGTACTCGGTGCGGAGCGGAATCTGGCGCTGATCCAGCATGGTGAGCGCATCGTTTTCCCACTTGAGCGGACGAAGAGACATGGTGACAGGGTACCGCTGGCGTTGAGCGTCTTAGGCCTAACTGCAGTAACGCCCTGCGACCTGTCCAGAATGAACTATGACAGTCGCAATCTACGAGGACAACTTGCTTTGGGGGCCGAGGTTGGCGAAGACGGTGACCGCCTTTGGTCACGAAGCCTTGATGGCGCGGACCGCCGAGGTGATGACCGCCGACGTCGCCATCGTAAATCTGAGTTCATCCGGCTTTCCCGTTGCCGAACTCGTACCAAAACTGAAGGCGGCCGGCATCAAAGTCATCGCTCACGCGGGGCACAAGGAGACGGAATTGCACGCGGCCGGGCGCAATCTTGGCTGCGATTATCTGGCCACCAATTCTGAGATCACGCACAAGCTGCCGCAAATTTTAGAAACTTTTTCGATTTGACTGAACTAATGCTGGGCTCTTAGCGTTTTGCTTATTGGGTGAATGCAGAGGCAACGGACCTCTCATGAAGGGCGGAGCTGGGCGACTGGCTTCGCCCAATTTTTGTTTGCTTGCCCCGCTTCCAAGTAATCTATCAATGTCGAAGAGGACACGATGAACAAGGTTTACGCCGATTCCACCAGCGCGCTGAGCGGTTTGCTATTTGACGGCATGACGATCATGGCCGGAGGGTTTGGCCTCTGCGGCATCCCAGAGCACCTGATTCTGGCTTTGCGCGATTCGGGAGTGAAGGACATTACGGTCGTCAGTAACAACTGCGGCGTCGATGACTTTGGCCTCGGGATTCTGCTGCAGACGCGCCAGATCAAGAAGATGGTGAGTAGCTACGTCGGCGAGAACGGCGAGTTTGAGCGGCAGTACCTCTCGGGCGAGTTGGAGCTGGAGTTCAATCCGCAAGGAACTTTGGCCGAGCGCATCCGCGCCGGCGGGGCGGGGATTCCGGCGTTTTACACGAAGACCGGATATGGCACCTTGGTCGCGGAAGGCAAAGAAACTCGCGAGTTCAATGGCGAAATGTACGTGATGGAGACCGGGCTGACCGCGGACCTGAGCATCGTTAAGGCGTGGAAAGGCGACGAGTCGGGCAACCTTGTTTATCGCCGCACCGCGCGCAACTTCAACCCGATGATGGCAACGGCCGGGCGCGTCTGCGTTGCCGAAGTGGAAGAATTGGTACCGACGGGAAGCCTCGATGCTGACCACATCCACACGCCCGGAATCTATGTGAACCGGATGCTGCTGGGCACGCACTTCGAAAAACGAATTGAGCGCCGCACCGTCCGCGAAGCCGCCTGAACGAAGTTGCCTGCATTTTGCGTCTTCCCAGTAGGAGCGAAAATTGGAATCTCGACGCCGTAAATCTCTGACGCTTGTTGCCGGAACCATTGGATTAGCCCTGGGCTGGCTCACGTACCAAGCGGTGCTGGAGTCGCAGATCCAAGCAGAATTTGTGCTTGCCCGCGAGTCTGGACTCCCGATTACTGCAAGCGATCTAGCCGGGCCAAATACCTTGGCGACGCTGTATCCAAACGCCGCATCGTATTACCAAATCGTTTCCGACGGGTTGCTGAGCATGGATCAAGATGCCAAAAAGATCTACTCGGGCTTGTACGATCCCAAGCGCAATCCTTCGCCTGAGGAAATTCGACAAGGCTTGGCCCAGGTGGCGTATTTGATGCCGGAAATCGATCGCGCGGCATCGGCAACGAACTGCCGCTTCAAGCGCGACTACCGACTCGGTTATGCCGTCCTTATGCCGGAATATGCGACGATGCGGCAGGTCGCCCGCATCAAGCTCTCCCAGGCGAAACTGGCGCTGGCCGAAGGCAAACGAACCGAAGCTCTCAAAGAGCTGACCCTTGCAGCGAATGTGGCGAGGCATTGCGGTTCGGACACGAACGAGATCGCAACCGCAGTTCGAGCCTGGGTGGAGGAGGACTTGATGAAGGTTGTCCGCGATCTTAAGCCGAGTTCGGATGAGGCTGCGGCCGTTCTTGAGGGACTCGGTGAACTACCCGACGCCCGAAAGGACATCGGCTCAAACCTTGCTTGTTATCGCTACACGATGAGCACAGTCGCGAGCGAATCGGACTGGGCGCAGGTGCAGACCGACCTTGGACTTCGAAAGGATGACCTCCAGAATGAGCCCGTTCAAGACTGGCTCTACCGACGTGGATTTGTGCAAAAGGCAACGGATTTAAGCATCCTGCGCTCCATGCGCAAAGCGGCAGAATCGGTGCCTGCCAACCCGAGATCGACCAGCGACTTTGCCGAATACAACCGGCTTTGGAAGGGCCTTCACGGAGCCTGGACGCCGATGCGCGACATGTTCTCCGTCCAGGAAAAGATGGTCGACTATCCGACGAGTTACTTGGCGCTCGTGAAGCATCGCGACGAACTGCGAAACTTCTAGCGAGAAACTAGCTCGTAGGCTCCGAGTTTGCTGACTTGGATTTTCTGGACTCTCGGTTTCAATTGGAAGTCGAGGTCAATCGTGCGCAGCTGTTGCCAAAGCGGCGTGTCGACCGTCTCGTTGCTGGTGAATTGCCACGGGAAAATGTGGACAGGAATGGGGCCAGTGACCGACCGGGCAAGCGTGTAAATCTCCTTAATGGCCGGATCGCCCATCGCGAGGCAGCCGATGCTCTTGTTGCTACCGTGGATGAAGATGTCGCTGCCCGGGGCATCTCGGTCGGCGAACATTTTGTCAGCCGCGTTCGGATAGTTGATGCCAAGCGACAAGTGGAATTGGCTCTTCGGGTTGAACCGGTCGATTTGATAGATGCCTTCCGGCACCTGCCGGTCGCCTTCTTTACGTTTCGGACCGGTTTTGCCGGACATCGCGACGATCGGATAGGACTTGAATTTCTTGAGCTTGCCGGTTGCGTTTCCGACCCAAACATCGAGCCGCTTCTCCGTTTTGAATGCTCGCAGCAGGAGACGCTTGGGCGGATAGGTCACGCCGATCGCTTTCATCTCCTTCTCCAATTGCGGTTTAACTCGGGCGGCAGCAATAGCGGCCCGATCAGGCTCAGCTTGGCCAGAGCAAGCGACCAGCACGTTCGCCAGGACCAAGACAAGCACCATGCGGAAATCCACGGCGGAACGTTACCGAATAATCTAAGGAAATGAAATCGGCAACGGTGTACGGCGCGGGGGTCTACGGGCTCTGCCTAGCCTGGCGACTCGTCCAGCGTGGCTACAACGTGCGGGTCCGATCGTTGGAACCACCGTTGGGACCGGGAACATCGTCAATCGGCGGTTCACGGATTTACCGCTTTGCCTACTTCGAATCTGCGAGTTACGTGCCGCTGATGCAGCGAGCGTTTGGGCTTTGGGGCGAGCTGGCGTCAGAATTAGGAACGACGGTCCACGAAGCGCGTGGGGTGGTTTATGCCGGACCGGGCGATGGCAACCTACTCCGGGGAGTTCGTGGCTCCGCCGAGCAGTACGGCCTCCGAATTGAGTCTGGACACCCAGTTCCGGAACCGCTGCCCGATGGATACGAGACCGTTTTTGAGCCGGATGCCGGGTTTCTTTACTCGGATCGGATTTGCCTTGGCTTGTTCGAGCGTCTGCAGGGGCTCGGAGTGCAGTTTGAATTCGGCGTTCCCGCAGTGGCCGATTCTGGCCTCAGCTTCTTTGCGCTTGGGCCGGGAATGAAGGCGCTTTGCCCGAGGTGGAACCTAACGGTGACCATGCAAACCATCGCTTGGCTGGAGGGCGTTTCCGATACGTTGCCGGTATTCGGGTTTGACGGCGGCCAGGGGAGCTTTCTTTACGGAATTCCGGCTCATGCGGACTGCGACTTGGTCAAGGTGGGCGAGCACTTGCCTGGCC
>CAMAPH010000002.1:0-173626 GCA_945859975.1 Chthonomonas calidirosea | reverse complement strand
GGAAGCGGCTTCACGAACAGCGTTCTCAAAGATGTCGTACTTATCCCAGACTCGGTGGGTGGCGAACTCCGACTGATCGACATTGATGCCGAGCGACTAGAGCTCAGCCGAAAGCTGATGGTCAAGGTCCTCGAGGCCGTGGGCGAGGGTGACAAGTGGGTCATTCGTGCTTCGACCGACCGACGAGAGCTCCTGCCAGGCACGGATTACATCATCAATTCGATCGAAGTCAGCGGCCTCGCCTGCGTTCGATTTGATAACGATATCCCCCTGAAGTACGGAATCTCGCAGAACATCGGCGACACGATTGGACCCGGCGGACTGATGAAAGCCATGCGAACCGTGCCGGTCTGGCTCCAGATTCTTCGCGATGCCGAAGAACTTTGCCCTAACGCGGTTGTTCTGAACTACACCAACCCGATGAACATCATGATGCTCGCCGCTATGCGAGTCAGCAAGATGCACATGGTCGGCCTTTGCCACTCGGTTCAGGGCACCAGCCACATGCTCGCAGGCTATACAGACGTGCCCTATGAGCAGGTTCAGTGGAAATGCGCCGGCATCAACCACCTTGCCTGGTTCACGGAGTTTAACGGTCCCGACGGCAATTCCCTGTACCCAACCCTGTTTGAGCAGGCAACGGATCGGACCAGCAAATTCGCCACCGAAGAGCCCGTGCGATCGGACATGATGCTCCACTTCGGCGCATTCATTACCGAATCCAGCGGTCACCTAAGCGAATACTTGCCGTACTACCGAAAGCGAAAGGACCTTCTCGATAAGTACACCGACACCGGTTACCGCGGCGAAGAGAGCTTTTACGCGAACAACTGGCCAACCTGGCGTAAAAATCAGGACGACTACCGAACCAAGCTGTTCACCGGGGAAGAAGAAATCAAACCCGAACGATCGTGGGAGTACGGCGCTTGGATCATCGAATCCATCGAGAAGAACCAGCCGTTCCTCATCCATGGGAACGTGGCGAACGACGGTTGCATCTCCAACTTGCCGCAAGATGGCTGCGTCGAAGTCGCCTGTTTGGTCAACGCCAACGGCATTCAGCCGACTCGATTTGGCCGATTGCCAAAGGTAATGGCAGCAATTTGCGATTCGAACATGCGAATGTTCGACCTCGCTGCCGATGCGGCCATCGAAAAGTCGAAGCACCTTGCTCGACTCGCACTCACCCAAGACCCGCTCACCGCGGCGGTCTGCTCCCCAGCCGAGATCTTCGCACTGGTCGATGAGCTGTTTGAAGCAGAAGCCGAGTTCCTGCCTGGCTTCAAGTAAGCCGGCGATCGCCGGGTGCGGAACGTATCCGCACCCGGCGCTAAGTACAATCCGCGGGTGCAATTGTCCGAAATCCAGTGGATCGTCGCGGCGGTTTCGGCATTTCTGATTGGGTTCTCAAAAACCGGCCTGCCGGGTCTTGGCATTCTCGCCGTGCCGATGATGGCATTTGCCTTCGGCGGAAGACTTTCGGTAGGAGCAACCTTGCCATTGCTCGTGCTGGCCGATTGTTTTGCGGTGGCGTTCTATCGCGCCGACGCGGACTGGAATGCAATCAAGAAGCTCAGTCCGTGGGTTGTTTTTGGCATCGTTGCCGGCACCTGTGCTCTGATCGCCCTAGCGGAACTCAAACCCACCAAGGACCTTCTATCGCCGATTATCGGCGGCATCGTTTTGGTGATGCTTGCCCTGAGCTTGCTCAAAGGAAAACTCGGCGATCGGCTCGTTCCGACCTCGAAACTGGGCACCGCTTTCACGGGAACGATGGCGGGATTCACGACAATGACGAGCAACGCGGCTGGCCCCGTAATGGGCATCTATATGGCTTCGGCAGGATTCAGCAAGAAGGTTCTGCTCGGAACTAGTGCTTGGACCTTCTTCATTTTCAACATCGCTAAGCTCCCACCATTGCTCTTAGTGAACACGCTGTATCCCGGACGACCGCTGATCACAGCAGATACTCTCTGGATGAACCTCTGGGTCGCCCCGGCTTTGATCTCCGGGGCGCTTCTCGGGAAACCGCTCGCGGCCAAGATTCCCGAGAAACTGTTCACCGTGCTCATTCAAGCGCTGGCGGCCATTGCCGCGGTTCGCTTGCTGTTCACCTGACCGGCGCAATCTCGAGCGGGCCAAAGACTGCAGTGCCATTCGTTATAACGAATCCTGCCGCACCTGAGACTTCGTTCTCGAGAGTCGCCTCCAACTCGACGCCGTTCACTCTTGCCGCTACCGTCAAGCCGCTCTGCCTCAACTGGAAGCTGACCGGATCTCCGAGTTCATAGGCAATGTTGCCGGTTGCTAGAACTCTTCGTCCGTGGTTCTCCTCGATGAGCTCGACCGCACCTGACCGTTTTACAAGCACGGCCACGTATCGCTGAAGCCCGCGAACGCAGATGGCGAGGCCGAAGTCGTCTGCCAAGTTGGACGTCCCTCGGGCCGACACCGTATAGTTCTTCCACTCCTGGGTGCCTTGGAAAAGCAATCCCGTTCCAGAGTTTTTAGCGAGATGGAACGGCACTGACGGATTCCAGCGGTGCCAGGTATCCATCGCGTTAACCCAAGCGTGTTGCCAGTAGTTTCCGGATTCGGTTGACTGTAATGAGGTTGTTGGGACGCCCGACCAGTCAAGACTCTTGAGCGTCACATCGCCGTTGACCTTTAATCCAATGCCTAGAATTGGAGCTCCGTTGAATTCTGGACAGGTCATCGTGAGTGCCAGCGCCTCGCCCTCTTGCAGCCTCGTTGTCGGACCTTCCCACGTCTGGATCGCGTCATTCTCGCCCGCGTACTGGAGGGCAAAACCGATTTCGCACGGTCCATTTGTGGCCACATTTGCGACGACGGCCTGGTCCGGATACAGCGTTGGACACGCGACCAATGAATAGCCCGCTGAGCCGAGGTTAGAAGGTTCAAGGAAGGTCGGCGTGATTGCCCCGCCGTTCTCTGCGACGATCCGAAGTCCATCCATGTGGCTCACTTGTGCATCGCCAAATGCGCTGAACCCCTGAGTCGAGCCTGGGAACTCAAAACCAAAGCGGGGAAGGGAGGTGTTTGTCTCAATGCCCCGGATCATTCGCGCGGCTTCGATGACCTTTCGTGCTTCGATAACCGCATCGGAGATGCACCGACTGCCGTCGGCCGTGGGCAGGAACAGCCGATCATTCACCGGAGTCCGCCAGTCGTATCCGTCCACAAAGCCGGCAAGGCCGTTTCGCACGCCGAGGATGCAGCCGACGTTTGCGGAATTACAGTCCGTGTCGTAGCCGCAAGTGTTGACAACCCGCATGCCCTCCGAAAAACTTCCGCGACTGTGGAGAAGTGCGTGAATCACGAGGGCATGGTTCGGAACAATGTGGCAGCCGCCCGGAAAGACGTCGTAGCCGTGCTGCGTTTGAATCTTCGCTAGCCCTTCGCGCCAAGTCAGCCCAGATTTATACCAATCTCGAACGTCGCGAATGACCTGATGGATCAGGCAATTTGGATCTACCGCGCTCAGCGCAACTTCGATGAGATCATCGATCGACGGGCTCGAAAACGCAACCGCGACCATCGCCGCGACAGCTTTTGCTCCCTCAATGGCTTCGCCATCGTGGCTCACTCGCCCGGCGGCATCGGCCCATGCCGCGGCTTCGGCCGGCGCATTAGGGCAGATCAAACCCCACCCATCGATGAAGATTTGCGCGCCGATCTGCTCGGCCATGATCTTGCCGTTGTGTTCGCTACTTCCGGAGGCCGGAGCCGTGATGCCATTCTTCAGTCTCAGGAACGCAGTGTGCTCTGCCGAAACTCCAAGCCCGCCCCACCACAAGATGGTCTGGTTTTCGATGATGTAGTCCAGCCAAACCTTAGCCACCGCCTCGGGGTCCGGTTCGGTCAGCTTGTAGTCTAAGATCGCGCGAAGGAACGTGAATGTGCCCGAAATATCGTCGTCTGCGACGATGAGCGGCACGCCCGCCTCGTCGGCTACGTAGCGATCAATTTCGCCAAACTTGGCCTCAATTGCCTTTTGGGGCCACTGCTCAAACGGGCGTCCGGCATAGACGCCAATGATCTTTCCCAGCACGCCGGCGTAAACGCGTTCGGCGTAATCGGTTGGCAGCGGCCCCCAAGGCATCAGGGCTTCTCCGCGCAGCCGGAATCGCTAGATCGCTTCGCAGCATCTAGGATTCGGCAAGCATCGGCGGAAATGTCCATGTTCAGAACGCCCTCGGGCTCGGTGCCGGTGGAGATGCAGTTCAGGAAGTACTTTGCCGGGTGCCGGATTGGCATCTCCGATGGTTCCAAAATTTCTCGGTTCCCCCAGCCCTTGGTGTGCTCAATCTTTCCGTCGGAAATGGCGAACGTGCCTTCCTTTCCGTGGATGACGGGGTTTGGACCGCTGTCCATTCCATTGGTGGCCCAGGTGCCTTCAAGGACCACCGTCAGCTTTGGATAGCGGAGGGTGATGATCGCGTGGTCATCGCTAATGTCGTAGTCCTTTGTGGCGTTGTGGCGTACGCAGTAGACGGTGTCTGGCATTCCAAAGTAGTAGCGAGCCAGTGCCGCGCCATAGCTTCCGAAATCGGCGATTGCGCCACCACCGTTCTTGGTTGCATCGTGCAGCCAGCCAACAAAATACTCGTCGCAGCCGATCTCCTTCGGTCCGAAGTGTCCGTTTCGGTATCGAAGGTGGAACACGTGGCCCAGCTCACCGGCATCGATTCTCTTTTTGATATCTGGCAGCCAGTTATCCCAAGCGAATGGCCAGTTGATCATGAGCAGCGTCTTCGCGCCGGTTGCAGCCTCTAGCATCCGGTCGGCGTCGTCAGCGGACGCCGCCATCGCTTTCTCAACGAAAACGGGAATGCCCTTGCTCAGTGCCGCGATCGCAATCTCGGTCGATTCGACGTTGTCGCTTGTTGCGACCAACACGTCGATCTCTTCGTTCTCAAGCATCTCGGTCCACTCGGTGTAGGCAGTGGTGAACCGCGCTCGGGCGTTTTCGAGAAGGGGAGTTCGATCGGCCACGGCGACCAGTTCGGCCCCCTCGACTTCGGCGAATCGGTCAATGATTCCCCAGACATGGCCATGGGTGAGTCCGGCTACGGCAATCTTTGGCATAACGAGCGGAAAGTTACCCGCCCTGCCGGGTGCGTTATTGCTTTCTCGCAAAAATGCAAAGGCTTGGTGTTGGTCGGGCAGGAAAAGGGGTGTAGGTGAACTCCGGGCTAAGTCCATGCCGGGCAAAGAGCGCCCGCAACAACTCGGCGTTGTATCCGGATTTGTGGAACATCCCAGGATGCTCCTGAGACCCATAAATCATGCGAAGCCACTCCTTCCGTTCCGCGGGGCGCTGCTTCCAACGTCGAACAATCCGGTCAAGGTCGGGGCAACTCACCACAATCCAACCACCCGGAGCAAGCACCCGCGCCCATTCCGCGAGTGCCGATTCCGTCTCTTCGAACGTTAAATGTTCGATCACGTGGTTGGCTTCAATGTATTCAACCGTCCCACTTTCAAATTGACTGAGGTCTGTAACTGCCGTTCGAACGTCTGCCCGAGGCGCGTAGAGGTCGATGTTAACCAGTCCTTCGATGTAGTCTTCACCACAGCCCAGGTGCAACTTGGTACCGGCACGATTTCGAAGTTGCGAAACGGTGGAGCGAAGTTCCGCTTGGACGTCCTTGCGGCGGCGGAGGCGAGTTTTCGGGAAAGAAAGATTCAACGGCTCGCTAGTATGCCAAACCTTGGTGATCTATGGAAGCTTCCGGGTGATCGGTCATGCTTTGCGGTTCGTGCTACGATCTTCACCTAACCCATGAAGCGGATTGTCTTTACCATCGCCGTTGGCAAACCGAAGTTTGCCGAATGCGCGCTGGGTCTCGGACGATCCCTGAAGCTGATTGGGGACACGACCCGGAGAGTCGTACTGACCGACCTCACGGACATGCCTTGGTCGGACTGCTTCGACGAGGTGATTCCGTACACCGGCGACATCAAGTGGATTTTCTTCGAGAAGCTGACCGCACTGGACCGAACCGATGCCGACCAGATTCTTTTCATCGATTCAGACTCGCTTGTGTTTAAACGGCTAGACACTATTTTTGAAGCCGGGAGTGGCAAAGGCTTTTGCGTCCAAGGCGAATGGATTTCTTCCGGTGAGTGGTACGGAGACGTGGCCGAGACCTGCCGAACGCGAGGAGTAGAAGCGATCGGCCAGTTCAATGGCGGAATGATTTACTACGAACGGTCAGAAGAGGTCCGGTCGTTCTTTGCCAAGGTCGATGAGCTGGGCCGGCAGGCGAAGGAGCTTGGGTTCCAGCGAGACGATCCGCTTGTTCCCGATGAACCGTGCATTGGCCTTGCCTTGGCCGAGACCGGGTTCGGCACCCTGTGGCCTGACAACACTGACTTTCAGAACAGCGCGACCGGCCTGATCGGCAAGTTGGAGCTGGATGTCATGCAAAACCGCTGCGGCTTCCTTTGCCGCCGGTATGGCGTGCGCTACGTCGAACCCATCATTTTTCACGCCAGCCGGTACATCAACTTCCTGATCTATTGGAAGCAGCTTGACCGGCTGAAGTGGCTCTCGGAATATGAGAAGAAGCACGGATTTGGCTACATGAGCCCCGGGCATAAGCTGAAACGATCCATCCACAAGCGGCTCATCAAGTGGTGGATTCGTCCGTGAATCCGGCGGTATTCACCCTCGCCTTCGGCGCGCCGAAGTACGCAAAGTTCGCCCTCGGCCTTGGCCGATCGCTCCGATTGATTGGGGATTCGACCCGCAGAATTGTTGTCACCAACATCCGGCGGGATGACTGGCAGCCTGCCTTTGACGAAGTGGTTTACGTTCCACGGCCGGAAAACCCGTATCACGCCAAATTCCGAGCGTTTGACTATTTTGATGCCGATGCGGCCCTGTTCATTGACGCCGATTCATTGGTGTTTCGGCGACTTGATCCCATCTGGAAGGCGTTCGCGGGTCAGCCCATCGGCGTGCAAGGCTGGACGATCTCGCATGGTGATGAGTGGCACGGCGATATCTCAAAGGTCCTGAACCAGACTGGATTTAGTCAGCTCAACCAGTTCAACGGTGGGCTTGTGTATTACGAAAACAGCGCCGAATCGCGCCAAGTGCTGGACCAAGTGGAGCACTATCGACAGGCCTACGACCAGACCGGCTTTAACCCCTTCCGAGGGCATGTGCCGGATGAAACCTGCCTCAGCTTGGCGATGGCGAAAACGGGGCTTGGGCTGTGCGTTCCGGATCGGCGCGACTACATGAACACCGGGGTCGGCCTCATCGGCGAGCTTCGCATGAACATTCGCCGCGCGGAATGCTCTTTCGTTTGCCGCCGTAGAGAGCTCCGTTTTGTCCGGCCATACGTTTTTCATGCCCATCTTTACTCCCAGTTCCTTGTGTACTGGAAGCAGCTGAAAGAGCTAGAAAAGCTAGAGGCCTACGAGAAAGCGCACCCGTTCGGCTGGATGTCCCCCGGGCACAAGCTCCGCCGGAGTATTGAGCGGCGAATCTTGAAATCTCAGGGTCGGATCTGAGCGAGCACGTCGAGATACTCCTTCCCAATCTCGGCGCGGGAATAGACCTTTTGAGCCAGCGGGGCGGTTTCGTTCATTTTGATCCGAAGTTCAGTTTCCTGGGCTAGCCTGGCAATCCCTTCGATGAAGTCGGTGATTGACGCCGCAACGATGCCCGCGGGTTGGTTCAGGCGCTCATTCACGGCTCGGTAACTCACGTAATCGCAGACGACGCTGGGAATTCCGTGCGAAGCAAAGTTAGCAAATTTGATGTTGCTGCGGGTCGCGTCGCGCTGCGCATCCCTTTGGGTCCACGCAATGCCGATGTCGATCGATTGATAGCTTTGGAGATCGGTGTCGGTGAAGCAACGGAATTCGAGGCCGAGCTTTTTGACCGCGTCTTCGATCTCTTCTGCATCGTGCAGGTGAGCGGCTTGGCCGAGATAACCCACAACGCGGGGTTTCTCCACCCGGGCCATGGGCAAAGTCCAGTTCGCTGAATTGCAGTGATGGTGGGGAATGGTCCAGCACCGTCGCCCATCTGGCCCAGCCGGGCCTAAAAACTCTACCGATTCATCCGTGTTGAGAATGAAGTTTTCGAAAAACTGAAAGCCTTTCTGATCGCCCTCGGTTTTCCAATCGCCCGGATTGATGACGTCAAGGATTTGAGGGCAGTGCTTGGGTGACTTGCGCGCTCGGTCAAGGTCTGGCTCGACGATCCAGATCAGTGCGGGAGCCGACGAGACGGCCGCTCTGGAAAGGTACTTAGACCGCAAACAGAGGCCGTTCAGCTCTTCGGCCATTTGGTCACCGCGCACGGTGACGCTGGTCATCCGACGGCGAGCGCCGGAGAAAAGGATTCGTCCGCGAGCAGTTTGGCCTTCAAACCACTCGCGGAGTCGACTCACGGCAGATTAGACGAGTTCGACGTCGGCGTCAAGAATGACGTCTGGCTCAAGGTCTGGCATGCTGTCTGGCACGGCGACCTTCTTCGAAGCGCGCTTTTTAGGTGCAGAGCCAACTTCCACGCCAACGGCACCTTCAGTGAAGCTGACGCGAACGCGGATGCGGCGGCTGAGGTCGGAACCGGCAACCGTGCTCCAGTTGACGCGATCCAAAGCCCACTGCCAACCAATGTCGTTCTGTGAGAAGGAGAATTCAACGCCTTCGTCAAGAATGTCGCTGAGCAAGGTTTTGAGATCTTCGCGGTCTGCGAGGATCTTTTCGCCCGCGGTGTAGTTCGGCTTGAGACCCACGTTCACGAAGATAGGCTCTTCTTCCGGTGCCGTCTTCGAGACCTTCTTAGGCGCGTTGGCATCAATCGCTTCTTGCACCACGCGCAAGTGCGGGCTCATGTCGGCGGTGATCTTTTCGAGATCCTTTGGCCACACGTAAGATTTTTCTTCGTAAAGTGCTAGGGCGTGCCGGCCGGTGAGGCTCAGGGCAGCGGTCAAAAGAGCAGCATCCGCAGGCATCAGCTTGGGATATTGCTTTTTGATTTGATCTAGGGCGGTTTCGAGTTTTGTGAGCTGACAGCTAATCAACCAGAGGTCTCCGGGTTTTTGGCAACAGATAAAACCTGCGCCATAATTGAGCATTCTACCCGGCGACGGCCTCCCGAATCCATTTTCGTGCGCCGAACCTAGGTTCAGAACCGGAAACTTACGATGCGAAAACTACTTGGCCTCGCGCTCACCGCGCTCGTGATGATTGGATGTGCTCCGACGGATTCCGCGAAGACGGAGGCCAAAGAAGGAGAAGGGAAAACCAAAGAGTCGATCACCGTCGGCATGGTCTTCGATTCCGGTGGCCGCGGAGACAAGTCATTCAACGACAGTGCGTACGCCGGCATTCAGCGCGCCGAAAAGGAGTTCGGCATCAAAGTCCGAACCGTCGATAGTCGGAAGGAAAGCGACTACGAAGAGAACATCACCGCGATGGCAGAGCAAGGCGCAAACGTCGTATTAGCGGTCGGCTTTGGCCAGTCGAACGCCTTAACGACTGTCGCCACGAACTTTGCCGAGACGAAGTTTGCAATCGTTGATGCCGTCGTCGACCAGCCTAATGTCCGGTCACTCACCTTTGCCGAGGAGCAAGGATCGTTCCTAGCCGGATACGCGGCGGGACTCATCAGTAAGACTGGAAAGGTGGGGTTCGTTGGCGGAAAGAACATCCCGCTGATCCACAAGTTCGAAGCTGGATTCTCGGCGGGCGCTCAGCTTGCAAACCCGAAAGTACAGTTCCTTCCGGCCAAGTACACCGATTCCTGGGATGACACGAGCAAGGGCAAGGCCGCCGCTTCCGTGCTGTTTGGCCAAGGCGCAGATGTCGTCTTCCATGCCGCTGGCCGAGCTGGTCTTGGCGTGTTCTCCGCCGCAAAGGATGCCAACGGCAGCGGACCCATCACGAAATTCGCGATTGGCGTTGACAGCAACCAAGATGACGTCGAGAAGGGAATTGTCCTAACCTCGATGGTCAAGCGGGTTGATGAAGCCGTTTACTCCACCATCAAGGATGCCGTCGAAGGGAAGTTCACCCCTGGCTCCGTTCGCTACGACGTGGCCGCTAACGGCGTTGGACTCACGGACTTCGCCAACACGAAGGACATTATTGGCGCCGAGAACCTAAAGAAGCTCGAAGAAGTGACCAAGCAGATCAAGGAAGGCAAGTTCTCCGTGCCAGAGAAGCGGGAAGACGTTTCCGCCTTCCTCGCTGCTCAGCGAAAATAACACGCTATTCCGAAGCTGCCGGCGCGGCCGGAGCGGGTGTTGTGGCAGGAGTTGCCGCGGTGCTCGTTTCGGCCGGCGCCGGTTCACTTGGCTTCGATTCGGTTGGGGTGGTCACAGTGCTGCCCCCGGTCTTTGGCGCGTAGTCGTTGATGTGGAAGCCTTCGCCCTTGAACATGACGGCGATCGGCTGGATGACGCGCTTAATTTTGCCGGAGGCCCCGCACCGACAAGTGGTCAGGGGGTCTTCGGTGATTCGTTGCTGAACTTCAAAAGTTTCGTTGCATTCCTTACATTCGTAAACGTAGGTCGGCATAAGTTTTTCCCTCGGTCGCCTGGATTGTGGCAGAATCTGAACTTCCCACCGGCCTAATGATGGTTCCGCAGACTTTTTCAACTTCCGATCTCGCCAGCGTTTTTGCTCTCATCTTGCTTGAGGGACTGCTGTCGGCGGATAACGCATTGGTCATGGCGATCATGGTCCGGCACTTGCCGAAAGCGGACCAACAAAAGGCGCTGCTCTACGGTCTGGGCGGCGCGTTTATCTTCCGGCTCATCGCCATCGTGTTCGCCTCGGTTGTTCTGAACCAATGGTGGCTACAAGCCCTTGGTGCGCTCTACCTGCTGTATCTGCCGCTTAAGCACTTCCTGCATCGGAACGACGAGCACGGCAGTCCAAAGGCGAAGAATCAAGGATTTTGGGCAACCGTCGTGGCGGTCGAACTCACCGATATCGCGTTTGCGCTTGACTCCGTTTTGGCCGGAATTGGCTTCATCATGAAGCCCGGCGTCGGCATTCAGAACGACAAAATTTGGGTCGTCTACTTAGGCGCAGTCATCGGCATCGTGCTTCTCCGGTTTGCGGCTGGGCTGTTCATTCGGCTACTGGAGCGCTTCCCAGACCTCGACAACGTCGCCTATCTCTTGGTGGGTTGGGTTGGCGTTAAGCTCGCGATGCACTCGATCGAAAAGGTCGATTCTCAGTTCCCGAAGCTGCTGCCGTTCCATCCGCCGCACTTCACCGAAGCGATGTTTTGGAGCGGCCTCGCCGCTATTGCGATTATCGGTGGCGGAATCGCGGTCCTAAGAAAGAAGGATTCCCCACCCGGGGAAGGACCACTCGAAGAGGATGCCGAAGTCATGGAATCCGTGCAAGATTTGCAAATTGAACCTGACGAAGATGAGGCGGAGATTGCCCGCCGAAACCAAACTCCAGACTGAGTAACATACTCCGGGCCCGAGTTTGGGACCGGATAGGTTTTTGATGGCGGAGAAACTACGAATCGGAATTATCGGCAGCGGCGGAATCGCCCAGGGCTGCCACATGAAAGGGTATGCCAGCATTCCCGATGAGTGTGAGATTGTTGCTACTTGTGACGTGAACGAAGCAACGGCGAAAGCGGCGGCGGAGAAATTCAACGTTCCGACCACTTACACCGACTACAAGGAGATGATCGCAAAGGAGAAACTCGATGCAGTTTCTGTCGCGACTCCAAACAAGTTCCACAAGGACCCAACCGTTTACGCGCTGCTTAATGGCGTTCACGTTTTGTGCGAAAAGCCACTCGGTATGAACGCCGACGAGTGCCGAGAGATGTGCGCTGCGGCGCGCGAGAGCGGCAAGATCCTCCAGGTTGGTTTGCAGAGCCGATTCATGGGCCACAGCACCTGGCTGAAGGATTACATCGCCGCCGGAAACGTGGGTGATGTCTACTTCGCTCGCGCTCAGGCACTTCGACGAGCGGGCGTTCCAGGCTGGGGAGTCTTCATCAACAAGGAGCTTCAGGGCGGCGGACCGCTGATCGACATCGGCGTTCACATCCTCGACCTCACCCTCTTCCTAATGGGCTATCCAAAGCCAATCGCTGCCTTCGGTAAGACTTGGGACACCCTCGGCAAGGACCCGACGCGATGGAACGCTTGGGGCGATTACGACCGAGACAAGTTCACCGTCGAAGATTTTGCCGTTGGCATGATCAAGTTCGACAACGGTGCAGTGATTTCGCTCGAAAGTTCGTTCATGCAGAACGCACCTGACGTTTGGGAAACTCAGCTTTACGGAACCAAGGCGGGCTTTCAGCTCAAGCCAGGCGCTGACAACGGTCTGAAGATCTACTCCGACGTCAACAAGCAGTTGCTCGACATCTCGCCGAGCAACATTCCGAACGTCGAGTCGGCGCACACCGCCGAAGTTCAGGCGTTTGTTCGAGCCATCGTCGCCGGTGATCCTTCTCCGGTACCAGGCGAAAACGGCCTTATCCTGAACGCGATCTTCGATGCCATCTACAAGTCCAGCGTGACCGGTAACGAAGAGAAAGTCGACCTCACGTACTGATCTCGTCTTAAACAAAAACGGGGCACTTCCATCCGGAAGTGCCCCGGTTTTCATTCGACCCTACTCTGGATTTGGCCAGAAAGCATTCTTGTTTCCGGCTAGCCACAGCTGCTCGAACGGAAGGGCGCGAGCGTGGGTGTCGCCAAAAAGCCAGTTAGCGCGTTCGTCGTGCCGCTTAAGGGCTAGGTCTTCAGATGCCTTTGGTAGCGGATCGGGCGAAGCGGTCGGTGGCCAAACTCTTGGCTCGGTTCCTTGCCATGTCCACCAGTAGAACATCCACCACGTCTTGGCCGGACGAGAGACGTTATTCCGCTCGGCCAACAGCACCCATTCGGCAGGTCTCGTGATGGCCGATTCTTTGAGTTCGTATTCCGACCAGCCGTTGACGGTGTAGGACGAGCGATATTCGAGGGTCAGATCCGGATTCTTAGGATCGCGCGGGGCCCGGCTGGCATCGGTCGGGCAGCGGAAGATCTGGATATTCTTGATGTACGGCTGGATCGTGATGGTCCAGTCGCGCTCGGGCGGACCGTCGGCGTCCGGCGTTTCAGGCTCCGGCGGCTCGCCGGTGATCTTGGCCTTATCGTTGTCGCACGTTGGGTACTGACCGTCGTTGTCAGACAGGTACATCGCAAACGCCGTGCCTAGTTGCTTCAGGTTGCTAAGGCAAACCGCCTTTTTGCCCGATCCCTTGGCACCGGTGATCACGGGGAAAAGGATCGCGGCGAGGATCGCGATAACGACCAACACCACCAGCAACTCAATCAGGGTAAAGGCTCGTTTCATCGTTACAGTGTGAAGCTTAAGCTAGCTTTGGCGAATTCGCAAGCAGAAAAGCAACCGGGTCAACCTTTCCTCAGGAAGATTGACCCAGCTTGATCCCTTCGACTTGGCGTTGATCAGTCCCGAGCAGGCCAGAAGGCATTTTCTTTGCCTGGTTTCCACAACTCAGAGAGTTTCTTAGTGTTAACATGGCCGTCGCCGTAAGCCCAGACCGGTCTTCCGTTGTGCTGCGTTAGGGCAAGGTCCGTCCAAGCCTGCGGTGTCGGATCGGGGCTCAGAGTGGGAGGCCAAACAAGCGGATTCGTGCCTTGCCATGTCCAGAAATAGAACGACCAACTTTTGTCTGGGGGCCTAGCAACGTTGTTTCGCTCTGCCAGGAAAATCCAGTCGGCTGGGTTCGCGACGTCGCTTATGTTTAGTTGGTACTCCGTCCAGCCGTTGATCGCGTAGGAGGAGCTGTATTCGAAAACCGCGTTCGCATTCTTCGGGTCTTTTGGCGCCCGGCTTGTGTCTTGCGGACATCGGAACAGGGACTCGTCTTTAAGAAACGGCCGAATTGCCGTGAGCCAGTACGGGGAGTAGGGCCTGATCACGTCAAGGTCCCTCGGCAACGGCGGCGTACCTTCAATCGGCTTCTTTGCGGGGTCGTCGGTCGGAAATTGACCGTCGTTTGCCTCTTGGTAAAGAATAAAGGCTATACCGACCTGCTTCATGTTGGAAAGGTATAGCGACCGGGGTCTATACGGAGGTGCCGTGAACGGCGAAAGAGCTACGTAAATTACGATGCCACAGAACGCCGCCACCAATCCTTCGACGAATGTTATCTTCTTTTTTTGGGGCTGCATGGTCATCTCCGGGAGATGGTGGCGGCGCGCCGCAATGAGTCGACGGCTTTGGCGGGCATAAAAGTTGGACTTTCCTCGGTTCCTTTCAAGAATAGCGATCCGTCGGTCAACTAGTCCCGGGTCGGCCAGAAGGCATTTTCCTTGCCTAGCTTCCATAACTCTGACAGTTTCACCGCCCTTACGTGACCATCACCGTAGGTCCAGATTGATCTTCCGTTGTGCCGATCAAGGATGAGATCCTGAGCGGCTAACTGCGTTGGGTCTGGATTAGCAGTCGGTGGCCAAACGATCGGTAAGCCCTGCCAGGACCAGAAATAAAACGAGTAAGAGCCCGCAGCAGGAAGGACCGAGTTGTTTCTTTCGCCAAGAAGAATCCAATTTTCGGGCCGTGCGATGTCGGTTTGCTTCAGCTGATATTCTGACCAGCCATTTATGGCGTAAGACACCGGATACTCTTTGGCCAGGTCTGGATTATCGATGTCGAGAGGTGGCTTACTTGGGTCCTCGGTGCAACGCCAAATAGCCGTGTTCTTAACGTATGGTCGGATCGCCGACACCCAGCCAGTGGTGAGCGGATCGTGCTCCGGCTTGTTCTTAGGAAATGGTGGCCGACCCGTAATTGCCTTCTTGGTCGGATCATCCGTCGGATACTGGTCGTCGTGATCCCCAACGTATATCAAAGTCGCCAGACCGACCTGCTTCATGTTTGACAGGCACTGGTTCCTTTTTCCCGGTCCCGATCCTGCAACTGGAGTCGCGAGTACGAAGAAGAGAACTCCCAGCATCACTATTGCGATGCATTCCGTGAGTGTGAGTCTCCTGAGGAATTGAGGTTTTCTTTTCATTCTGCGATCTCCGACAGTGCTACTTATTCGACGGTTTTGGCCCGCACTAAAGTTGGACCTGCCGACTTCATCGAGTTCAGCGCTTCCATCATGTCCTCGTTCCCCGTGCTCGGCGGAGCCGGGCGGCCGAAGAAGACCGACTTCAGGTCTTCATTAAACGACAGTTCCCGTCGGCGATCCAAGTCTTTCGTCAAAAAGTCGACGAGCATGGCGTCGACGATTGCACCCTGGCGGCCGGATTCTTCGGCTTTCCTTGCTTTCTCTAAGAACACGCTAAGCGGTTGGTCATCGATGGTGCGATAGTCCAGGGTGATGGTGTCGGTCCCGACACTCGCCTTACCGCCGAGCTTCTTGCCGTCGATGACAAAGATGAAATTGCCTCCTGGCTCGAAGGTGTAAACGCGCAGAGTTGGCTTTGTGATGTCCTCTTCCACCCAACTGCCTTCAAGAAACGCCAGCGCGTTCTGCCCAGCTTTCATTGGCTCGGCTGCCGCAGTATCGGGCAAGTACTTTTTCGGGCCAGCCGGTCCGCTGGGCATCATGGCTGTGCAGCCGCAAAGCAAAACAAGCGCAAGGGGGGCGAACCGTCTCATTGTGCCAATCACTATACGCTCTAATTGTTAAGAATCCATCTTTATGCCTAAGACCTAAAGTTCGCCTAGAATCAGCCAGCCGTCGGCGGCTTGCGATTCGTTTGCGAAGCGAAGCGGCTTTCCGTTTGGCAGAGGATTTTTGATCCGCATTGCGAGCGTGCCCTCGGTCACCGCGCCAAGATTGATCTGCGCTCGCCAAGTCGTTTGCTTGTCTGGCAACAATTGGACGAGTCGAAACGTGTGCTTTCGCGAAGCCAAAACCTTTCGATCCGAGTTGACTACGGCGAACTCGACTGGCCAGTTGTAATAGAACGGGGCGACACCACGGTTGGCAACAATCACCGCTAGGTTTAGTTGTCCTGCGTCAACAGACCACGTCGCGGATTTAGCATAGAACTCGTAACCCATTCGCTGCACTTCACGCTTGGCCCGCTCGATGCGCTCCTTGCTCTGGGTTTCCTTGAACATCCCGCTATCCATCAGCCAGGAGGCGTGGGTGACTTCCACGCAGGTCCGGAAGTCCTGAATCTGGGGATCGCCGGGGTCGGCTTCGAACACTTTGCCCCAGGCTTCGGGCCGAATTTCTCCGCCGATGGGCTGCGTCTTCCAAGCGGAAAGGGCAAGCGGACCTGCGGCTTTCAGGGCCGGTACGAAGTACCAATCGCGACTGCTCGGCGTATCCAGCGTGCCCCAAGCGAAGCTATCGTCGTGATAGCCGAACCTTCTTCCGACCGTGGGAGCCTTTGTTGGCTCCGCGGGACCAGCGGGGTAGCGAAGCAGAATGCGGGTGCTTTTGAAGGCCGCCTCGTACGCATCCAACACTTCGTTCTGCACCGCCTTGCTCGCCCAAAGGTCTTCGCGCGGATACGTGTGCCACTCGCCCCACGTGCCGAGAAGGCCGGCCGTGATGAACCCGATTCGCGAATCACCGTCGTATCGCCGACCCAGCGCCGCGATGAAGTCTTTCAGGCAGCGGCGAAGCTCAGGGTCTTCGTAATTTGGCGTAATGCTCTCTTGCGGCGGATGCGGCGCGGTGTTTGTGTTGCTGTATCGGTGCACCTTGAGGCCGCCGTCGGTCAGGTAGCTCGGAATAGCGCTGGGCTGCCCGGGATACTCCAGGAACACGCGGAAGATCGTCTGGTTTCCGCGTTTAGCGACGTCGTTCAGGAGGGCTTCCAACTTCGTCCAGTCGTACTTGTCCTTGCCGACCACCAGCTTGTTGAGCCCAATGTAATTGAACTCCATGCTGTGCGGGAACTCGCCAACCGGCCGCTGATACGGAACGAGCCCTTTCAACGGGTTATCTGCCGGGGCAGGCGCGTATTTCAGAGCGACGCTGTTGAGTCCGAACGCAAGTAGTGCGGTGATCATTCGATCTTCGAGCCGAAACAGAAACAAACTCCGTACGGCTCCTTATCAAAGAAGACGCGGTATTTGCTGCCGCCGTGTTGGTCGATCCGAAAATCGCTCGGGTTCGATCCGGCATCGACGAACTTCTGCCGGAGCGCGTCCAGGTTCTCGACCTCAAAGTACACGCTCGCTTGCTCGGGGTCTGCACCGTTAACGGCAACACCGATTTCGGTGTCATCGCGCTTTAGCTTCGCAGTTTTGGCGGTTTTCTCGACGAGGGTGAACCCTAGGACCTGGGTGTAAAAGGCCACCGCCGGGCCGATTTCCTTCACCGGAAGCGCCGCGACGTCGGTGTCGCCGATCGGGAACGCGCCCTTGAAAGCGATTTCGCTCATGCGTCGGTTTTACCTCTGGGTTCGGGTTTGTTCGGAAACTGTTCAAAAGCTCGAAATACAACTGCCGTTACAGCTTGCAAAATTTGTAAAGCCATGTAACCTCGAGATGAACTTTCGATTCCCATAACCGCCGATCGGAAATTGACGCAAGCGCTTCAGCATGAAAGTCGAGTTGTGATATCCGTCCAGGATTTCACTTGGCTCTGCAACCTCACGTATGCACCGCCAAGAGACCTCGGGAATCTTCGCGAACTTGTCTCAGAGAAACCAGTTTGGGATCCCTAACGACCTAAGTGAAGGAAACCATGTACCAATCGCCGCCAATGGAGCGGGCGCCAATTAGTCGGCCACCAAACCATTGTTCGACCGTTCCGTTCAAAGTCAGAACCTTGCCGGTTGGATCGTAGAGGTAGCCAAAGTGGTTATCGATGATTCCCCCCTCGGTGCAGTAAAGCCGGAGCGCATCCGTTCTTTCAAATTCGCATCGTCCAACTGTTCCCGATTTGGCCGCTGCTCTCTGCGCTTCCGAAACGGCCTGCAGGAGCTGTGGCTTTACAAAGTTAAACCGTACGGCTGAGTAAACGGTTTCTCTCGCTGGAGCGAATGACGAGGTTATCCAGACAACCAGAACAACGCCAGCTAGCCAATATTGATAAGATTTTGAATCTGGGCCAAGGTTAGGCACGACGCCGAACAGAAACATGCCAGCGAATAGTTGGATAAACATCAGGACGAAGAACGTCAGGAACTGATCGCCAAACGCAATTTGCGCCAAAACCAATGATTCGCCAACCAGAATGATCGCAAGCCATTTGAGAAGGAGGGTTGGTTTCATTGGATCAAGGCCGCTTCGGACGCCGCGCTGCCGCCGGGTCCGCTGGGAGTTTGCGGAGGGTGATCTGGCCGAGGATTGGGTGGACGGCGGTCTTGACGACGATATTGCCCTGCTCGATCGAATACTCAAACGGGTTGTTGTTGAGCGGGTCGTGAGCTTCGGCTTTGGTGAGGAACTCCGAAAGCTCGGTCGGGTACCGCCCATGCTGCCAAGCAAACTCCCTCGCCGCCAGTGTGATTGCAGCGATTCGGCATCGCGTTCGCGCCTCGGCATCAGCTCGAGCCACGCTCGGAAGAAGCTGTGTGTGGAAATACACGTAGAAATCTAAGTGGCTTTCAGAAGGCGTCGATGCCGGTTTGAAGTTCCAGTTGAACTCCGGTTGAGACAGCATTCGTCCGAACGCTCCGTAGGTTTGATCCAATCGAGCGCGAGTATTTTGGAAGAAGATTCGGCGCTCGGCGGGAGTTGAATTCCCAAGACTCTGGAACAATGCACGCCACTTTGGTTCGTCTTCATCCTTTTCCTCGTCATCATCCGAATCTGAATCGTAGTCCGCAGACCCTTTCGGGTCAGATTCAAATCCCTTCTCCGTCATTTCAATAAGCGCCAAATTATTGAGTTTTTCGCCGAGTATTGAGCTTTGTAACTTCGATGGGCCAGAAATGCTGGCATTAATGGCTTGTATGAGCTCGGGAAGTCCTTGGGACGGAAGAGCACTCAAGGACTTTTCGAGCTCAGCAAAGATGATCGCTTCTAGAGCCACCATCACCAGGCGATCAATGTAAGACTCATTTCTGGTTCGCTGAGCGAACTGGAAAGTTTCGCGGAAGGTTCGCAGCGCCGCCGCGCCGTTGCCAATCGCGAGTTCAAAGCGAGCCTTTCGGACGGCAATCTTTACAAGAAATTTGAAACTTGCGCTTATGGGAAAGTCAAGACCAAGGCTCGCCTCCTTTCGTGGCTCAGGCATATTAGGATTTCGATTCCCTTGCAGAATCAAGCGCCATGTGGGTTCGAATTCCTGGGCAATCACCCGGTCGAAGTCGAGCCGAGTCGGCCGCCTTGGTCCAGTGGGCAAGGCACGAAGCGCTCTTTCAAGTTCCTTGATAAACTGATTTGACTCTTCAGGGCCAATACCAAGTTCGTTTTCTTTTTTCGCGCTTTGCTTACTCTGTTCCATCGAGGCGCGTAGCTGCTCGACGGTGTCGTAGGTAGTCAGGGTTGCCGCAATTGATCCTCGCACCAGCTTGCCAGCCGCCGCATAATCGTCCTGCGCCGTCCGCACCTTCTGGCCCTGAATCGGCCCAGAAGCGCTGGAGGCCCCAATCACGAGCAATAAGCTGAGCGTCGAAGCGAGCGGCATAGCAATAGTCTATCGTCAATGCATTCATTTCTCAAACAAAGTTTCGGGAGCCCTAGGACGACGTGACTTTGGCAAATCGAAAGCCCCAAAAACCTGGTGCGGCCCGGCGTGAATCAGCCAATAACTTAGATTGAGCGTGCGCCATCGCCCAGTTGGCGGTTTGCGATTCGCAGCCGGAACCGGCGGGGGCGGCGTTCTGCGAGAGAATTTGAAGATGAAAAAAGTTCTTGTTTGGTCGCCCGCGTTTCTGCTTTCGTTCCTGTGTGCCACGCCCTTCGCGCATGCGCAGGCACCAAAACAGATGCCGCTGACTTTCGGTCCTGGGCAGACCTCAAAGACCGTTCAGGGCAAGTTGGTGGGGCGTCAAATGGCGGATCACCTCATCAAAATGAAGGCGGGTCAAACCCTTTCTCTCGATTTCTCTGCAAAGAATCTGAGCGCGGGATACCTTATCTACGCGCCAAATACGGAGACCGCAATGGCTACCAGCGACATCAGCGGAAACAAGGCGACCTGCATGATGCCAATCGATGGGCCAGTCCGCGTTCGTGTCTTTATCAATCGTGCCGCGGGTCGGAGAGGCGAGTCGACGAACTACTCGTTTAACGCAAAAATTTCCGGTCAGCCGCTGCCTGCGCTGTCCGGCGGGAAAGATGCTCTAGTCCCTGGCACCCCATACCACGCCACTGCCGAGGTGCCGTTTGAGCATTACCTGTACAAGGACATCAAGAAGGCCAAAGCCGGAGTCATCCGCCGGGGTACCGGCGGGACCGCCACGCTCGAATTTACATTCAAAGATCAAAAGCGGCGCGTGCTTTTCGTCAAAGGCAAAGCCGTCGCCAGCGACGCACCAGTTGACGTGATCACTACAAAGAGTGGAGACACCATTGTGATCCGCGTTGGCTTTGACGAAACCTACCGAGTGAACCAGGCCCTTCTCTACGGTGGCTGAGCTCAACTAGCCTTCGACTTGAAGTAGGCCACCAAAGCGTTCGCGTGACCGTGGCCTAATCCGTGCTGCTCTTTCAGAACCGTAACCCGCTCCATGTGGGTCTTGTCGGCGAGCCCGGAAAGGATCGTCTCCCAATGCGAGATCGGCTGGCCGTAGGTTTTTTCGATTGAAGGGAAGTAGGAAGCCGGTCCCTTCACTTTGTTATCGTCCGACATTTTTCGTTTTTCAAACCTACAGAGAAGATATATTTCTAAAACAATTCTATTCGCTAAAGTACGGTGCTAGAGAAAAGTTTCTACAACCTCGATGTGCAGCCCAAGTCGAGATGTTTAGGGCTATGATTCCCATGCCAACGGGGTCACTACTCGTTAGTAGCGTTTGGTGATATGCATTTTTAGCTCTAAACGTTAGGTCTGAGTGACTTACATTTAAGCTGCATGGTATGACTACGGCGTCGATGAGCGACTTGCTGATATAATCGTTCGAGATACTCCTACACCCTGCGCCCTCCGATCCAACCAAGAAGTATAGTGGACGAGCGTACCGAGAAGGATCATGTGCTGGGCTCTCAAAGCCTAGACCAGAACCATAGTTCCTCGGCATTCCTTTCAACATCGTCGCTGCAGATGATGCCTGCCGAATTGCTGGAAGATCTATTCGAGTCTTAACTTCCAGGCAGGCGATCACTCCTTCCGCAAGAAAAATCCCGTTGTGGGGATCCACGCGGAAGGATGGAACCGTTTTATCGTACACGATTATATCGTGTTGACGAGATTGCTCCATTAATTGACCAGTGGAAGAAATCACCGTTCCTGCGCTGATGCCAACATGATCAGGAAGCACGTTCGTTAGAAAACTACTCACAAATGACTCTAGATACTGTCCTCTAATAGATGGATGTTTGGAAGGATGTGACCGAAGACCATCAAACTGTGATCTTAGGAGGCGCTCGGAACCTTCATAGAAAGCCAGGAGCACATTTTGTGGGGAACATCCTTCCATACTTCCTAGCTGCAGCCGCTCGTTTCGCCGCAGGTGTCGCACTTGAGGCAGACGCCATTGCGGACCATCGTGAACGACCCGCAGTTTGTGCACGGGTCGGATTCGTAGCCTTTTAGGCGAGCGATTCGAACCTTCTCCGAACTCTCCGACCGAGCCGAGGTCTCAATCAGCGCTCGGCCATTGGCGCCGTTTCCGCTCACGAAACGATCCTCGTATACCGCCGCCGCGCCGACTTGGGAGCGGATCAGGGTGTCGGTTGGGCTACCCGTTGCTCCGGCGTTGTCACCGAAAGGCAGCGGGGCTTGGAAACCGGCCGAGGAGTGCTCGGTCCCGGCGCGGCCAGGGATGTGGCCAGCGAAGTTCTCGTCTTCCACTTCTTCATCATCGAAGTCAGGGTACTGGCTTGGTCGGCCAACCGTGTCATTCCGCAGATCTTCGGGCTTCACCTGAACCAGGTCCGTTCGGCCAAGGTAGCTCAGCGCCAACTCGCGGAACATGTAGTCCACGATGCTGGTGGACATCTTGATGTTCTGGTGATCGGCGACCGGGCCATTTGGCTCGAACCGGGTGAAGACAAACGCTTCGACGAATTCTTCGAGCGGCACGCCGTACTGCAAGCCAAGCGAAATCGCGATGGCGAAGCAGTTCATGAGCGACCGGAAGGCGGCACCTTCGCGGTGCATATCCACGAAGATTTCTCCCAGCGTTCCGTCTTCAAACTCACCCGTTCGCAGGTAGACCTTGTGGCCTCCAACTCGGGCCTTTTGCGTGTAGCCGCGACGTCGGGCGGGCATGCTTCGGCGCTTACTGATGTAGCGATAGACCAGCTTGGTGGCGGCGTCCATCACGGCGTCATTGGTTTCGACCGCCGCGACCGGAGCCGGGTGATCGAGCGATGCGTCGAGAATGGCGGCGGCAGCATCGTCCGAGCTCGCGTTCAGCGGCTGGCTTAGTTTGCTTCCGTCTCGGTACAGGGCGTTTGCCTTGATGCCAAGGTTCCAACTGAGCCAGTAAGCGTCGGCAACATCCTTGATGCTAGCTTCGGCGGGCAAGTTGATCGTCTTGCTGATGGCTCCCGAAAGGAACGGCTGCGCGGCGGCCATTTGTCGGATGTGTCCGCTGGCGTGGATGAACCGCGTGCCCTTCTTTCCGCACTTGTTGGCGCAGTCGAAGATCGGTAGATGCTCGGGTCGAAGGTCTGGTGCACCTTCGACGGTCATCGTTCCGCAGACGTACTCGTTTGCAGCATCGATTTCGGCCTTGGAGAAGCCGAGCTCCTGCAGCATGCTGAACGACCAATCGTTGAGCTGATCGGCGTTGAAGCCGAGCACGTTCTGGCAGAAGTCATCGCCCAGGGTGAACTTGTTGAAGGCAAAGCCGATTTCGAAGGCCGACTCAAGGGCGGCTTCGATCGCCTGGATCTGCTCGGAGCCGAAGCCCTTCATGCCCAGCGATTCGTGGTTGATGTACGGCGCACCGGCGAGCGTCTTGTGGCCAAGCGCGTAGCCGATGATTCCGTCGATCTGAGCCTGCGAGTATCCGAGGCCGCGAAGGGAGACCGGAATACCCTGGTTGATGATCTTGAAGTAACCGCCTCCCGAGAGCTTCTTGAACTTGACCAGCGCGAAATCGGGCTCGATTCCGGTGGTGTCGCAGTCCATGATCAGACCGATCGTGCCGGTTGGGGCGAGAACGGTGACCTGAGCGTTGCGGAAGCCGTGCTTCTCGCCAAGGGCCAGTGCCTGATCCCAAATGTCCTTGGATGCGGCGAGCATATCGGCCGGGCAGATGTTCTGGTCGATCCCGACGGGATACACGCTGAGCGATTCGTAGTCGTCCTTCGGCGCGTTGTAAGTAGCGCGGCGGTGGTTTCGGATGACCCGCAGCATGTTCTCCGCGTTGCGCTCGTAGCCCGGGAACGGTCCGTGCTCTCGCGCCATTTCGGCGCTCGCAGCATAGGCGCCGCCACCAAGGATGCCGGTGAGGGCTCCGGTGATCGCGAAGCCTTCTGGGCTGTCGTAGGCGATTCCCATCTGCATGAGGAGCGCGCCGAGGTTGGCATAGCCGAGGCCGAGGGTGCGGAAGTCATAGCTGAGCTGGGCGATCTCCTTGCTCGGGAACTGCGCCATGAGAACGCTGATTTCCAGAACCATCGTCCAGATTCGGATGGCGTGCTGGTAGCCCTTGATGTCAAATTCTCGCGTCTCCGGGTTGTAGAACTTCACCAGGTTGATGCTGGCGAGGTTGCACGCGGTGTCGTCGAGGAACATGTACTCCGAGCAAGGGTTGCTGGCGTTGATTCGACCATCGGCGGGGCAGGTGTGCCACTCGTTGATGGTGGTGTCGTACTGAAGACCTGGGTCAGCACTGTTCCAAGCGGCTTCGCAAATCTGCTCCCAAAGGTCGGTCGCCTCAACCGACTTCACCGTCTTGCCGGTGGTTCGGGAAGTCAAATCCCAAGACTTGCCCTGCTGAACGGCATAGAAGAATTCGTTCGGAACGCGGACCGAGTTGTTGCTGTTCTGGCCAGATACGGTCAGGTAAGCCTCGCTCTCGTAGCCGGTGTCGTAGGTCTCGGTTTCCAGCGAGGTGTAACCCTGCTGGGCAAACTGAATCGCCCGCTGGATGTAGTTCGGTGGAACCTCGGAAGCTTTGGCTTCGGCGACGGCGCGGTACAGCGCGGGATTCGTGCGCGGGTTGAATCGACCTTCGCTCGTGTCGCTGGTGCAAGCGGCCATGACGGCGTTCAGGTGCTTCTGAACAATCCGGCTACCGGCAACTAGCGCGGCAACCTTCTGCTCTTCGCGAACCTTCCAGTTGATGAACTCTTCGATGTCTGGGTGATCAAGGTCAAGGCAGACCATCTTCGCCGCGCGGCGGGTGGTTCCACCGGACTTGATGGCGCCGGCAGATCGGTCGCCGACGCGAAGGAAGCTCATGAGGCCGGAACTGCGGCCGCCGCCGGACAGCTTTTCGCTCTCGCCGCGAATCTTCGAGAAGTTGGTGCCGACGCCGGAGCCGTACTTGAAGATTCGGGCTTCACGGGTCCAGAGGTCCATGATGCCGCCTTCGTTCACGAGGTCATCCTTGACGCTCAAAATGAAGCAAGCATGCGGCTGAGGTCGCTCGTAGGCGTTCGCCGATCGCTCAAGTTCGCCGGTATTTGGATTGACGAAGTAGTGACCTTGAGCCACACCTTCGATGCCGTAGGCAAAGTGCAAGCCGGTGTTAAACCACTGCGGACTGTTCGGCGCGGCGACCTGCATCGCGAGCATGCGGACGAGCTCGTCATAAAAAGCTTGAGCATCTGCGGCAGTATCGAAGTAGGCGTTCGCTTCGCCCCAACTTCGCCAACAGCCGGCAAGGCGGTGGAAGACCTGGCGGGAATCGGACTCGTGCTCGGCAACTGGGGTGACGTGCTCGGCATTGACTCCGGCGTACTCTTTGCCGTTCACCTGTCCGACGGTTAGGCCCGCTTTGCGGAAATATTTTTGGGCCAGGATGTCGGTGGCAACTTGGCTCCATCCGGATGGAACCATGACGTTCTCCATCGAGAACACCTTTGACCCGTCGGTGTTCTTGATTTCGGATTTTCGAGCTTCAAACTCAATCCCTGAGTACGGACTCTGATCGGCGACAGTGAAATAACGACTAACTTGCATGGCTTCCTGCTACATTCTCCTTGATATGTGGACTTTTGTCTACCTAAATTCTGATCTGATTACTAAACGGCGATGGTTGCGCGGCCGCTGACATCGTTGACGATGCCGATGAAATCATCGAGAGTTTCGAAGTCGCGGTAGACGCTGGCAAAGCGTACGTAGGCGACTTGATCGATGCGGCGAAGTTCTCGGAGGACGCGCTCTCCGATGGCTTGGGTGGGCACTTCTTCATCGGCTTCGATAAATAGGTCCCGTTCGATGCGTTGTACGGCGGCGCGGAGGTCCTCAATTGGAATCCGGCGTTTGCGGCACGCGAGGAGGAGCGAGTTCATCACCTTGTCTCGGTCGAACTCTTCTCGCGATCGATCTCGCTTCACGACAAATAGTCGCGGCCTTTCGGCTTTTTCGAACGTCGTGAATCTTCGTCCGCATCCCGTGCACTCACGGCGACGTCGAACGGAGTCGCCTTCGAGCGATGGACGTGAATCCAGCACTCGCTGATCGACATAACCACAGAACGGACAACGCACTTTCTTTAGACTCCAACCCAACATATTGGGTTACAAACATTATTCAACCACAAGCGGTTGTGTGTCAAGCATAATTTTTCCGAATGTTTGACGCAGCTTTTCCACGGAGTTTTCCAGAGGGAATGGTTGCTAACGGGTTTTCCCTTAGCTTTCGCACAATTGGTGGATAAGGTCGGCGCGGGTGGTGCCCGCCGCGTCCTCACCGAGAGTTGGCCGGAGTTCTAGAGATGCCAAAACGTGATCGACCGAAAGCACGGTCGCGGGGAAGGTGGAAAGTTTTTCGGCGGCAGCCCAGCGAATCCAGCCAAGGATTCGGACGGAGTCGGCGAGCGACAGAGTCCGGTTCGCGAGCGCAAAATCCCGAGCCTGATCGGCCCGAGTTCGCAATTGCCCGCTCAGCCGGTCCTCACGGGCGATCCGCTCTTGCTGCACCAAATATTCGCAGGCACCCCGAAACTCGGCGTCTTCCTCTCGCAAAACGCTCACCTGCAAAAAGGCACCGATCGCTCGGCTCGATTCGCCAAAGAGCCCTCTAACAACGATGTTCTTGGTTGCCAGAGCTTGGAGGACAGATGGTAGACGTTTGGAGTGGGCGAGGCCGATGAGGTGGAAGAAAATGCTCGTCCTACGGCCCGATCCACAGTTGGGCGGCGATGCGGCCAGGTAGCCGAATTTGGGGTGAGTGCAGAAATCGAGTTTGCCCGCCATCCGCTTGATGAGGCCCGAGACCAAAGGGCTGGCCGCGTCTAGGTTCCATCCGCCGAGAATCGCCTGCGCGCGGACGTGGTCCTCCTCATTCACCATCACGCAAAGGCTGCGTTCTTGGTTAGTCAGCAGGGCACGGCCGGGGAGGGTCCAAGGAAATTCCGGGCTGACGAGACGCGAGGCAACGAGGTAGTCCCGCTCCGCGTTGGTGAGGTTTTTCGTCGATTCAAACTTTTCCACCTCGGTCGCGGCAAGAACCTCCGCCATGATCCCATTTAGCTCCTCGGGGTCGGCAAAGGTAGGAAACCGATGGCCCACAAGGTTTCGCATAATCCGAACGCGGGTGCTCAGACAGACATCGCGATGCGGGCCCTCTTGGGTGAGCCAAAGCGGTTTTGGCATGGATTTCAACACCATGCGCTGCCAGCTTTCAGGGTTTGGTTGGCTCATTGGGCTTCGATATTGTGAACGGAGAAGGCGCGACGATGCCGTTGCAGATCATGGCCAGCACATGTTCGACCGCGCGGGATTGCGCATCCGGGGCAGAAATTCCGACCGCCGGCAATGCGCCGTTCGTCGTGATCGAAGCCAAACCATGTACGGTGGACCAAGCAAAAAGCGCCAACTCCCGGTTCGCTTCGGGATTGTCGTTGCCGCGCAACCGCCGAATCGCGTCGTGAAGAAGGCCGAAGGCGGCCGTCGCCTTTTGTTCTAGTCCCGCGTGGCGATGGAGGTTTGGAAAGGGCGTCTCGAACATCAGCCGGTACTGGAGCGGCTTTACCCGGGCATAAGTTAGATACCTTTGGCCGATCTCGCCAAGGTCCTGCTGAGGGTGCTCGGCCACCGGACGAGAATGGAGAAAAGTCGCGAAGTCGTCGAATGCCCGCCCGATGACCTCGGCCAGCAAATCTTCACGGTTAGGGAAGTGCTTGTATGGCGCCTGATGGGAAATCGAAAGTCGGCGTGCAACTTCGCGGAGGCTCAGGTTCTCAATCCCGTCGGTCGCGATGATGTTCAGGGCTTCCTGAATACATGCTTCGCGCACGCCAAGCCCTGACCGATCCGCCCGAGTTGGGTTGGAGAGTTCCGACATCAGTGACGTCAAGTCTACGACTTTCCGTAGTTCGAGAGTCCCGCCATCACCTGCTTCATGATATGGACCCGCCAAGGGCGCGGACAGGTGAATAGCGAATAGCTGAGAACTTTTGAAAGCACTCCGGGAATGACCAATGAGCGCCTCCCGAGGGCGCGGAGCGATGCCTTGGCGACCTGCTCGGCGGTCGCGCCGGCCTTGATCGTCATATTCGCTCGCTTTTCGAAGGCGGTGAGCACCGGCCCGGGCGCACAACTCAGCACGTCCACGCCGTTCGATTTCCATTCCAGCGACAAACCTTCCGCAAGCGATTGCACAAACCCCTTGCTCGCGGCATAAACCGCCGAGTTCGGCACCCCCTGCCAAGCCAGGAGGCTGGAGAGCAGAATGACCCCGCCTCGGCGTTGTGCATTGAGTCGAGCCCCGATGCCGTGAGTCAGCGTCATCAGCGCATCGCAATTGACGCTGAGCATGTTTTGGTGTTCCGCGATATCGGCGGCAAGGAACGGCCCCGATGAGCCAAACCCAGCCGATGCAACCAGTAGTCCGATTTCGAGATCTTTGGTGCCTTCTGTAACGCTGATCACCCCGGCTCTCTCGGCTAAATCGGCCACGATCACCCGGGTTTGGATGGAGTGCGCCTTCCGAAGAATCAATTCGAGATTGGCTAGAGCAGACTCGTTTCGGGCGACCAGGACGACATTGAGCCCGGCGGTGGCAAGCTCAGTGGCAAACGCTTGCCCGATGCCGGAGGATGCACCAGTGACAATGGCCCAAGGGCCGTACTGAGATTTCAGGCGTTGATTCATGTTCAATTATCCGGGGAAGCACTTTCCAAAAGCAGCCAGGTGTTTGGGATTTCCACGCAGCCGGAGGGCTCGGGTGAGAAGGAGATTTGGCAACGAACGCCGCTTCGAAACAAAATCCAGCCAAGCTCGGGAGTTCACGGTGACAGAAAGATCCGGAGTCCCGGTGTGGGAGCGTTCGATGTTGAGCTTTTGATTCGCAATCGTGAACGTGAATTGACCAGGCTCGGGCCCGGTGAACGTAAAGTGCAGTCGTAGCAAAAGGCCACGGGCTTTTCCGCGTTGGAAGCCAAGGGGCATCGCTTCGAGAAACTTTGCAAGGGTCCGTGGCCTAATCCCGCTTCCAATGTGCCGGACCGTTTTGTGGGGGAATCGTTTCTGCACGTATGCATCCGCGTCCGTTCCCGGCACCACGTAGATTCGCTCCTCCTTCTCCTGCAACGGATTCAAAACTTCCTTGATGAACTTTGCTTTGTTTCGAAGAAACGGCCCGATCACGTCCTCCCCAGCCGGGCAAGCCGCAACGCAGTAAGCCGATTTGTAGTTCGCACCAAACGATAGGCTTTGCCAAAGGCTTGCGGTTTCCGTGTCTTCCACCTTCCTTTGGTACTCGTGCCGGTTCTTGCTATCCGCGACGGTATCCACCCAGTCGATAAACCCACCAAAGAATTCACGATAGTTGTGGTTGAGGCACGCCACGGCATCGAAGTGACCATCTGGCGCAATTGCCCCGACCGGGCAAGCGGCCACGCAAAGCTTGCATTCGAGACACGGGTTGTAATCGATCGGCTGGCTGTCATCGGTTGGCGCCGTGTCGATGAGAATGCTGTCCAGCAAGATGAAGTTGCCGAAGATCGGATGGATGACATTCCGGTGAATCCCCATTTTGCCCATGCCCGCGGCTTCGGCCACGACCTTGTGCGCGACAATCCAACTTCGGCCCGGCAGCTCCGTCATTTCCATCGGAAATCCGGCGGCGGTCGGGAGCGACCTGATCCCCCGGTCTCGCAAAGCTTTCGAAATGGCCCTTGCAATGTGGGTGAGTTCCTTGGTCGCGGCATGGAATTCTTGATTCGCCACGCTTCGGGCGGTCGAGCGGACGGCTTCGGGTGACATTCGGACAACAAAGGAAATGACCGCCTGAGTAGAAGGGAGGGCCTTCAGGATGTAAGAACGCTCCGTATCAAGCTCCGGGCGCTCCAGGAGAACCACACCGGCATCGTCGGCACCGCAATCGAGGCAGAGCTGGCGGAGTTCTTGGGCAGTAATTCGCGTTGGTTCCGCTGCCGGAGGTTGCGCCTTCACTTTGAGGACGGTCGGATGATCCATTTTCATGAGCCAGCGTCACCCTACCACGCCTTGGTAGACAGTGTCTACCAAGGCGCCAGTTTTTGGGATCTTCGGATGAAATTGTTTCAGTTGGTTCCGAGTTGGGCGGACAGTTCCTTCATAAAGAACTCGCAATCGGTCACGATCCCGACCGCCTGGTGGGTGCCACGGTCAGTGAGTTTGATCACGGTATCCGCATCGGAATCGACGCAGTAAGTCTTGACCTTGGCCGGAAGGATGTTGCCAGTAGCAACGCTGTGAAGGGTCGTCGCGACCATCAGGCACACGCCAACGTTCCCGACGTGCTCGCGCATCGTGTCCACGGCGAGCACGTTGTCCGTAATGACATCCGGCAATGGGCCGTCGTCTCGAATCGAGCCGCAAAGTACAAACGGCGTGCCCGTTTTGATGCAGGCATGCATTGCACCCGCCGTGATGAGGCCGGTCTCAACGGCAGCTTGAATGCTGCCCGCGCGGCGCACACGGTTGATCGCGCGCAGATGGTGGGTATGTCCGTGAGTCTTGCTCTGCCCGGTTCCGAGATCAACGCCGAGAGACGTTCCGAGCATCTCGGATTCGATGTCGTGCGCGGCAAGTGCGTTGCCCGCGAAGAGCAGCGTAATCCAGCCGTTCTGAATGAGCTGAGCAAGCACCGGCCCACAGCCGGAATGGATGATGGCGGGACCGCCGACGAGCAGCACCTTTTCGCCCTTTGCACGGGCCTCGCGAATGTGTGCGGCGGCTTGGGCGATCATGCGGGACTTCGGACGCTCTGAGCTGATGTCGTTGCTCATAAAGCGGAAGGCTTCCTGCTCATCGGCTTCCTCGGTTTCCGGGCTCACCCGCACGCCATCCCAACCGACGACCAATAGGTCACCCTTGATGACGCGATGCATCGGGCAAGTTTCGGCTCGCCAGCGGCCCTGGTCTTGCCAAACTCGAATGCCACAGTCCATCTCCAGCCTCTCGACATCGATCCGGTGCCCGTCAATGAGGACCTGAGTGGGGAAGTTGGTGGTGCTGTGGAAGTCTTCCGGCAAAACGCCATCTTGCTCCGCGACGGCGAGCGTAGCGTTTTCGAGCGAGAAGGTTGCGCCAAGGGGACGCAGAGCCTCCAGAGTCTCGTTCAGGCGGTCCATCGTGTCCGCAGAAATGGAGATCTCGATGATCGAAGGCATTTGGCTCCACTCGCCAACATGAAACTTCTTGGTGGCAAATTGAACGCCGTGCGCGTTCAGAAGATCTAGGACCTGGCCCAAAAGATTCTTGTCCAGAAGATCGCCATGCAGACTGATGCGCTCGGTAACCACACCACAGTTTAGCGTCCGCATTTCGCCAATGCCCATCGTGTCAAAATGAGCGGCACATGGAAAACGTAGGTTCGCTGGTTTTGGCGGCGCAGGACGAAATCACCGCCGCAGCATCTACGGCTGATCTCAAACAAATTGAGATCAAATATCTTGGCAAGAACGGGCTGATCACTTCGCTCATGCGGCAAATGGGTTCGCTGTCCGCCGAAGAAAAACCCGCATTCGGGGCCGCGGTCAATACGGCAAAGGCTACCGTTCAAGAATCGATCGACAATCGATTTTCCGCTTTGCGTGATGTCGAGATGGCGCATCGCTTCGAAGCCGAAAAGATCGATGTCACGATGCCAGGACGGCAGACCCGAGTCGGCTATGCTCACATCCTGCACCTCACAACGCTCAAGATCAAGCGCGTGCTCGGCGGCCTCGGATTTCGCTACGAAGAAGGCCCAGAGCTTGAGGACTTTAAGTACAACTTCGATGCCCTGAACTACCCTCCCGATCACCCGGCCATGGACGACCAGGACACGTTCTACGTTGCGGACGACCTCGTGCTGCGAACCCAGTGCACCGCACTCCAAGGCCGAATCTTCGCGCAGGAGAAGCCGCCGCTGAGAGTGTTCACCGTCGGCCGAACCTTCCGAAACGAGGCCGTCGACCGAACCCATAACCACACGTTCCACCAGGTCGACTGCTTCATGATTGACGAGAACGTCTCCATGGCGCACCTCAAGGGAACGTTGGGCACCTTCGCCCGAGCGATGTTTGGACCGGAGGTCAAGGTGCGATTCCGTCCCGATTTCTTCCCGTTCGTGGAGCCGGGCGTGGATTACGCGATTTCGTCACCGAAGCTCTTCAACGGCCGATGGGTGGAGCTTGGCGGCGCTGGCCTCATCCATCCAAACATCCTCGAGGCCAACGGAATCGACCCTCAGAAGTATTCTGGGTTCGCCTTTGGCTTAGGAGTCGAGCGAATCCCGATGATGGCCTACGGTGTGGATGACCTCCGGTTGTTCCTGGAGAACGATTTGAGGTTCTTGTCCCAATTCCAAGGAATTGCCGCGTAGGTTCGGAAAAGCAAAGACGAAAACCGCTAGAATGAGTAGTACAGCACGTAAAACACGTTCAGTAGCTGCATTCACCTTTGGCCGAGGGTGCACCGGGATGAAGGCAGAGTTGATGACACATCCGAGTGATGATGATGCAATGCATCTTCGAGAGTGGTCACACCAGGACTTATAGAAATGACGCAAGTTAATTGTTACAAGGACGAAATCGTTCCTCGCTCCCTGGTCCAGTGGTACGAAGATAATCTCCCGTCTGGCCCGGTAGGAAACTATTCCATTCAAGAGCGATGGCTCTGTTTGGAACGCTGCCTCTACGGTCTCTATCGGTGGTACACCGAGAAATCGCAACGTGCCCGAAACTGGAACCCAGACACGTCGATCGAATGGTCGAAAGTTCGAACGGACCACACCGAAGAATTCAACACGATTCTGCGTGGATTCTATGCCGTCGAGCAGTACATCCCAGACTACGTTTCGGAAGGCCTCAAGATGTTCCGCCAAAGCTATGGGCGGGTGCAGTTCCACCTTCGATGGGGCGCCGAGGAAGAGCGACATAGCGACCTCTGGCGCAACTCCCTCATCTTCACGAAGGCGATGACGACGGACGAGATTGAGGAGTACAGCTACAACTTAAGAGGACAACAATGGCACCTTCCTTGGGAAGATCCCATCCACATGTTCTTCTATACCGTCTTCCAAGAACGCGCAACCCAGATCAACTACCTTAACCTTGGTTTGGTAGCAAAAGGAAACTGGAATGCAAGCACGCTTACGACGGATTACGATCCAGTTTTCGTCGATGCTTGTCGCTTTATCGCGATGGACGAAAGCGCCCACTATGCCTTCTTCCTTGAAGGTTGCTGGTTGCTGATGTACTTCTTCCCAGAGCGAGCGACCGAGGTCTGCGTCGAGGTGCTTCGCCACTTCGCGATGCCTGCCCGCCACATCATTCCAGACTACGATGAGTTTGCGACGATCCTGCACAAGTCGGCGATCTTCGGTATGCGACAGTATTCGCGAGACGTTGCGAAGGTTGCTCTAGAAGCACTTGGCATTGACGATCTGAAGGCAGTTGAGGCTGGAATTCGCGCTTCGCGCCGAGTGCCCGAGGTCGACGGCGAGATGCGACCTGGTGCCGTGTTTGAAGGCTTCGACTACGAGAAGGCAACCAAGAAGGCCAACATGCTTTGGCAGAAGATTGCCAAGTACGAAGAGGGCATCCAAGTCCCTGAGTCCGAGCGCACTTCCTTCCTTAAGCTGATCCCAAGCTGAGACATTCCGTCTCGCCCTAGCGGCCCCAAATCAGGGGCCGCTAGTAAACTGTCCGACGCATGAAGTTCACCTACTCCACGATGCGCGACTACGTCGCGACTTCCCTTAATGCCGAAGCCCTGGGCGACCTGCTCACGATGGCCGGCTTTGAGCTTGAGGGGATTGAAGAGGAAACTTCAGAAGATCCTATTCTCGACGTCAAAGTGATGTCGAACCGCGGCGACGGGCTCAGCATTCTCGGCCTCGCTCGCGAAGTTCTTGCTAAGGACGCCGACAGCCAGCCGACCGAACTCTATCTTGCGGCCAAGTCGGGCTTCCCAAACGTGGCTACGTCTCGACCGGCGGAGGCTTTGGTCCGCATCGATTCGGCGTTATGCAATCGGTTCGCCTGTGTGACCGTCTCCGGCATCTCTAGTGCCGCCACTCCGGACTGGATCAAGTATCGACTTGAGCGGATCGGAATGCGCTCAATAAGCCTGCTGGTCGACCTCACGAACTACGTGATGCTGGAAATCGGCCAGCCGCTGCACGCATACGACCTCGGAAAGCTCGGAAAAGAGATCGTCGTCCGCGAAGCGAGAGACGGTGAGACGATCAAGACGCTGGACGGCGTCGACCGCAACCTGACCGCGGGCCAACTCATGATTTGCGACGCATCGCGACCGGTCGGAGTAGCCGGAGTGATGGGCGGATTCGACACGGAAGTGGACGATTCAACGACCGCGATCCTTTTGGAATCAGCCCACTTCGTCAACACCTCCGTCCGCAAAACACGAAAGCAGCTTGGACTCAACACAGAGGCGAGCTACCGATTCGAGCGCAGCGTTGACCCCAAGATCACGGACGTCGCGATTCGGCGATTTCTTCAATTGCTGACGACGGTTCTGCCAGATGTTTCGATCTCCGAACTGACCGATGTCGTTCGAAGTGAGCCCGCAGAAGTCTCTGTTGAACTTGAGCTCGCTCGTGCCTCGCGGCTTCTTGGCATGGAGATCACCCTTGATGAAGCCAGTCGCTACCTTTCGGCGCTAGGCTTCGAAATCCTCGCCACCGAACCGCTCAAGGTGAAAGTCCCAAGTTGGCGCCCTGATGTCGTGCGCGCAGAGGACGTCGTCGAAGAACTCGGAAGAGTCCACGGCTACCAGCGGATCCCCGAAGAACTCCCGGTTGGACACACCACGATGGGCGGAGTGCATGGCAAGTATCGACTCTCCGATGCCGTCGTCGAAGGCATGATTCGGCTCGGCTATGTGCAGGTTGTCAGTCACACGCTACGATCGGAGCACCCTCTGGACGCCCCGACCGAACGCGTTGGCCCCCGAAATCCGGGCTCGCCAGAGCTTGCGCTACTGCGCAACTCGCTCTTGCCGGGTCTGACGGAAGCGGCACTGCGCAACGGCGGCAAAGACGTTCACCTTTTCGAGGTTGGGAAGGTTTTCGAGAATGATGAAGATGGACATCGAGAACTAGCCTTTATGGCTGTTCTCTCCACCGGCAAGCTCCAACCTGCAAATCGCGCGAGCGATCAGCCACCGGTTGCTGATTTCTATTCGTTGAAGGCGGAACTGGAATCGGTGCTTCGAAGTGTTGGCATCAAGGCACGGTTCACCGCAGACGAGTTACCTAACGAGGGCCGATTCCATCCAGGACGTCGGGCGTTAGTTTTTGACCGTGCGGGTGACTGCATCGGAGTCATGGGGCAAATTCATCCGCTTGTGGCCGAGGCTTCCGACTTGCCTGAAGCGACGTTCATCGCAGAAATCTGGCTTGATCCGGCCTTCCGAAATGCTCAAGAAAATCCGCAACTGAAATCAATTAGCCGCAACCCAGCGGTCAGTCGAGATATCGCGGTTCTCATCGATAAGTCAGTGCCATTTGACAAAATCCAAGCGGCGATCACTTCGGCACCGACCGATTTGCTAGAGAACTGCTGGCTGTTCGACGTGTACGAAGGCATCGGAATTCCTGAAGGAAAGCACAGCCTCGGCATCGGGCTGCAGTTCCGAAAGATGGGCGCGAACCTTACGGACGAGGAAGGGAACCAGGCGCGGGACGCAATCGTTGCGGCGATTGTTGAGTTGGGCGGGATACTGCGGTAATCACCAGCGGCACCATCGCCGCATAGAGCCCGACAACCATCATTGAGCGAAGCGCAAGCGGCCAGAAGTGATAGTGGTCGAACTGCTGGAGCCAAGCCATCGGCAAGTACGCAAGTAGGCTCATGAGATATCCGCCCGCACAGATGATCCACTGATTGCGGGCAGCGGCGAAGGTGTTGACCTCAGAGGCCCAACGAATGATGTATGCCCAAGGGCTACCCGTGACCCAGATCAAAGGGTCGCCCGTAACAATGATCCAGAACGTGCTGTACCCGGCCGCGAATGGAGCGGCATATTCCAGCAACGAGATCAAAACTCCTTGTCCGAACCGCAGTTGCTGGTCCTGGTAACCCGAGTTCTCGGTCGGGAGAATCAGCCGTCGAAGCACCAGGTATCCGACAAGGAGCGCCCAATAAGCGCCTTGCCAGCCCCAACGAACCTTGAGCCGTTGCCAACGCAGAAGAATGGCCGTCCCAAGGAGGACCGCCGGAAGCATCACGGCTTGCTCATAACTGCCAAACGCCAGCGCGGCGGCAACGATGCTGAGCAACGCCCATCCAAGGCCGTTCTTAGCCGTAAACTTCTTGGTCCCACGGGTGGCTGGCGGGTCCAGCGGACCGGGTTCTGGCGGGGGCAATCGCTCCGCAGATAGCCGTTCGTACCGTGCGTATGCCGCCATTGCGATCAAGGCAAATACGGTCATGACGCTAGCCGTTCGTCCGGGAATCCAGCCAATCATGCGGTTCCACAGCGGGCTCGCTCCGAACGCGATGGTTTGTAGTCCCCACAAGGCTAGCGTGGCGGGAATGTATTGCCGGAAGGCAAATCCATGCCGGAATAGCCCAACGACCAAAACCAACATGGCCAAGTACGCCGGAATGACTCCGACAAGGCCGGTTCGGTCATGGATGTAGAGCGTGAAGACCACTCCCGAAGCAATGGCGATGGGCAAGCTCGCGAAGAGCTCAAACGCCAGCCACACCAGAAGCAGCATGCTCGCGGTCACAAGAATCGCGTTTGTCCACCCGTAGACCGCCGCATTTGAACCGCCAATTGCGTTGTCAAGTTCGAAGAACAGCGTTGAAATCGGGCGGTAGAAATGGTTTTCCAGCGGCCAATCGCCAAAGAACCAACGCATTGGGTCGTTAACTTCGCGAATTTTGAGGAGCAGAACCTTCGTGTCGCTGTCTTGCAACAATGATGGGCTTGAGGCGTGAGACGCCAGAATGCTCCAACTCAAAAGAGCAAGAACCGCGAAAACAAGAATTCGCGGTGCGGCTTTCATGCGCTTGGTTGTACCGTGCAGAACTACTGATCAGCACGAACCGAGCGGATCACGATCGGCTTCTCGGTGATTCGAACCTGAACCCAACCTGTCTTCTTGGCCAGAATCGCCGACCCGGTGAGGTTGGAAGTGCTCACGGGAACCCACACCGTCCGTCCGGCCCATTCCTTTGGAAAATTCAGGGTGGCGTTCGGTAATTCTTCGACGGCGGTCATCACGGCGTCCAAGAAGGTTTCTGGCTTGGTCATGTCGGTAAAGCGATAGGCGCGCGAGAGCACGTTGTGGCCGTAGATCTGGTCAACGTACAAGGCTAGGCCGAGGTACATGTCCATGGCCAGCTTGCCGCCGGCGCTGATCTTGTTCGCTGGGCCGTTTGTAGCGGCGCTGGAAACGATCGGGTTAACGTTTGCCTTCACCCATTTATCGAGTCCGGGAAGGTCGGCTCCCATCACGTCCGGCGCGCCATATCGTCCGGCCGCCATTTCGTCTCGAATATGGCGAAGGTAAAGCTTCTCGCCCAAGTAGCCGTTAGACCAATCTTCCGGCGCGGTAAAAACTCCCACTGGCGGAAGCATCGCATGGCCGTATTCGTGGGCGATCTCGCGTGCTTTTTCAACTGGATCGGTGAAGCTCGCGAGGTCATAGATGTAGATCGTGTTGACCTTGATGTTGCGACCGCCGCGATAGTCCTCGTCGAAGAGCTGCTCGCCGCCTGCCTTGCCGCCCCAGCAGAGGTAGACGTCAACGATCCCGTTGTTTAGGGCACCCGAGTGGTCCATTTTGAGGCTCTGGAAACTGAAATCCCAAAGTCGCATGAGCATCTTGCCAACATCGAGTGCGGAATCGTTTTTCGAAGCTCGCTGCTGACTAAAGATGGAGAACCGCAGGGTGAGATTGTTGTTCACCGAAGGGTGAACGCCGTAGCCACCGGTGATCCAGTCGAACTCCCACTGCAAGGGTGGATCGCCAAACTTCTTCGGCGATCGCTTTGGCGGGTCCATTCGCTTGTCAAAAGCGAAAACGCTCAGCCGGGAATCGTTCGTCCCCGGCTGAAGCAGGCGGTATTCCGTGTAGGTCGTTTTGGGGTCTTGCGGTTTCTGATTCACCGCTTGAGCCAACGCGAGATAACACAGAACGCCCGTCATGACTAGTGCAGCCCTGCCAAGAAGCGCTCAGCTTCGATTGCAGCCATGCAGCCCGAACCGGCAGCGGTGATGGCTTGGCGATAAACGCTGTCTTGAACGTCGCCAGCGGCAAACACGCCGGGGATCTTGGTGCGGGTGCTATCAGGCATGGTGATCAAGTAGCCAGCCTCGTCCATATCGAGAACCCCGGTGAACAGCGAACTGTTCGGCTGGTGTCCGATCGCGATGAACAAGCCGTCAACTTCCATCTGACGAATGTCACTGGTGACCGTATCTTGCAAAGTGATCGATTTCAGCTTTTTGTGCGGTTCCATCTCGCCGTGGATTTCGGTCACGGCCGTGTTCCAGTGAATCTTGATCTTTGGGTGCTCTAGCACGCGTTCTTGCATGATCTTGCTGGCGCGGAAGCTGTCACGTCGGTGCAGAACATGGACTTCCGAAGCGTGGCGCGTTAAAAAGAGGGCCTCTTCCATAGCGGTATCGCCACCGCCGACGATGGCGACCTTCTTGTTTCGGAAGAAGAACCCGTCGCAGGTCGCACAAGCACTCACACCGTATCCGCCGAACGTGACTTCACCTTCCAGCCCGAGCCACTTCGCGCTTGCACCGGTGCAGATGATGATTGACCGTGCTTCGTGAAGTTCCTCGCCGACCCAGACTTTAAAGGTCGGGCCGGTCAGGTCAACTTTGTCAACGTTGATATCCCGAATGTCGGTACCAAAGCGAGCGGCCTGTTCTCGGAACAGCTCCATGATTTCTGGTCCCATGATGCCCTTGGGAAAGCCAGGATAGTTCTCGACGTCCGTGGTGATCATGAGCTGACCGCCAGGCTGCCAACCCGCGAAGAGAAGAGGTTTCAGATCGGCCCGCGCGGCGTAAAGAGCGGCGGTGTATCCCGCAGGGCCAGAGCCAATGATAATCACATTTTCCATTCTTATAAAGACCAATACGTAGTCTACCGACCGGGTTCCTGTCCCCTCTTGTCGCGGACAGAAAGGGATTCAAGTTTTGGCGGCTAGAGGGACATTTGAAACGTCACTCAATTTGCGGCCCAAGAACGGCGTGGAAGCGCCAAGCGAGGGCTAGGTAAAGGGGGCGATTTTGGAAGATTCACCGGAAAAGGGTCCTATTGATGTCTACGATGTGATTGGCATGATGCTGCAGCAGTCGATTGAACTGTCGTGGCAAAAGCTTGGGTTGCAACCCGACTTTATGACCGGTCGGATAGAACCGGATCTTGCGCAGGCGAAGGTTATGATTGACGTTGCTTCGCAACTCGCCGATGCCGCGATCCCGCAGCTCGACGATGCCGACCGGCGAACGGTGCAAAACTCTATCCGAGACCTGAAGGTGAACTACGTCCAGCGCGTCGGGGCTCAGTCATGAAAGACTCGTCCCGACCTTCCACCCGGCCCATCGTTTGCCGAAACCGGGTGAAGCAACGAACCGATGAGCTGGCGAGTTTCCGCCGCGCTTACGAGGCATACCGCCAGGCGATCGAAGATATCCTTCGGTACGGACCGGTTGGAGTCATCGAAGCGGAATTTCGGGCCGTGCGCTCGAAGTATCGCGGAGAATACGAACCAGTTGCCGAATACCTGCGGTCGTACACCGCAGTAACCGGCATCGAGGACTTTGAGGCTTTGGGGAATTTTGGCGCTTTGCGAGATACAAGACTGCGGGATACCGCTGAGTTGATGAATGTGCTTTATCGCACTGAGCAAGCGATCACGCTGTACGGCCAGCATTTGCGGGAGCTTGCGCGCGCGGTCGGATGAGAATCCCGCTCGCTTCAGCACCGTTTACCGAACTGGCCGAACTCTGGAACCAGTTCTATCCCGCGCGATATCGCGTTTCGCCCGAACTTCTGAAGCAGAAGTCGGTCGATTGCCCGGTGTTTGACTGGGGGGCGTCGTCGATCTATGTCCGGGACGAGCGTGTGATCGGGTTTGCCTTCGTAAAGCGACCGTCGGCATCTCTGTACCGAGTCAGCGACATCGATCAGTACCACCTAAGTGCCGTTGCGTACTCCGAGCCGGGAGTCTGCGGGGATTTGCTCAGCGATGTGCGGCAGTTGCTCACGGATCGCGGCGCCACCCGGTTGGTGTTTGGGCAAGACAACAATCACTTCTTTCCCGGATGTCCGCAGGATTTTCCAAAGCTCAAGGAGTTCTTGGAAATCGAAGGATTTATGGAGCATGGACTTCAGGTCGACATGGAGCGCGACCTTTATGACTTTACGTACTCTGGTCCTTCCCACGAAGGTGATCGAGTCGAAGTTTTGTCCAAGCCTGAGATCGCGGAGCTGGAAGGGTTCCTACAAAGGGAATTTCCGGGTCGCTGGCATTACGACACCCTGACGAAAGTCCGCCAAGAAGGGCCGGAGTGCGTGGCCGTGCTCCGCTGTGGTCAAAGAATTGAGGGATTTGCCTTAATTCAGGACTCAAGTAATCGGTATCCGATCGGTGGCGCCGTTTGGCATGCCGACCTCGGTCCGAACTGGGGTTCGCTCGGACCGATTGGCGTTTCGATGGCCGTTCGGGGTTCGGGCCGCGGAGGGTATCTGCTCGGGTCGGCGCTTCAAATTTTGCGGGACCGAGGGTGCCAGCGCACCATCATCGACTGGACCACGCTCACCGATTTCTATGGCAAGTTCGGTTTCGAGGTCTCGCGGTCCTATGCTTCGATGAGCCTGAGGCTCGGCTAGCGCGCAGTCGCTTCTTGGCCGGGTTTGACTGACGAGTGGATTGGAGCTAAAATTCAATGTGATGTATGTTGGGGCCTGGTTGCTTCTCGCCGCGCAAAGCAGTCTTGTGGATGGCGTTTGGTCGGTGGCCAATCGCTACCCGGTTGCGGCTGCGAAAGTAGCCCGGGATAGCGCGTGGGCACTGCCAAGCGAGGCCCCAGGCATCAAGTTTTCGCGGCTCCAAGCAAAGGTTCGAGTTGAAGAGGGCCAAACTTTCGGCTTCATTCCATCCTCCGTGGCGGCAAACGGCCCTCGGTACGTGATCGGCATACAACCTGGAGCCAAGAATGTCGTGATCTACGAAATGCCTTGGCAAGGCACGGTTTGGAAGAACATTTCTGCTCCAACGCTGGCCTACGGGAAAGAGTCTCTGATCGATGTTTCGCTTGTCCAACTGTCATCAACTCGCAGTCGATTGAAGATCAAAGTCGATGGCGGAGCCGAACAAAACGTTGATCTACCGTCCACCCTCGCGGCTTTCCAGGAGCCTGCGGCATTTGCGTACGATTCGAAAGGCTCGCTAACTTCGTTCACCGCATTTATCAAACGTGGCCCCTTGGACCGCCAGGAGCTGCCAATGGCTTTACTTCCTTCCAAGCTTCCAAGTTATGTCCCGAATGGACTCACTTTGGAGAGCGAGCCGGGATTCTCAAACTTCGCCACGATTGTGAAGGCCGAACTTGAGAAGTCACGCGCGAAGTTCAATCTGCCTGGAGCGACTTGCGCGGTGGTCGTTGACGACAAGATTGTTTGCTCGGCCGCGACCGGAGTCCGCCGAGTCGGCAGCCCAACCCTAGTCACCCTAAACGACCTTTTTCACCTCGGCTCAAACACAAAGTCGATGACGGCGACGTTGCTTGGCAAGTACGTTGACGCCGGTCGGATCAGATTCTCCGACACGCTCGCCGTCTTGCTCCCCGATCTGGAAAGCGCCATGCACCCTTCCACCAAGCAGATCACCTTGTTCAATCTGCTCCATGCCAGTTCCGGAATCCCTGGGGACACCAGTTATCCAGATTACGCCGGCACCTCCCTCATGGCCCTTCGGACTGAAGCGGTGAGAAAGGCAGTAGGCAAAGCCCCAACCTTCGCGCAGGGCACTCAGTTCCAGTATCAGAACATGAATTTCGTGATTGCCGGAGCAATCTTGGATCGCCTGTCCGCCGAGCCTTGGGAGCAGTCGATTAAAAAGCGTTTGTTCCAGCCCATCGGGGCCAACTGGGTCGGGTACGGCCCGATGGGCCTACCAGGCACCTTGCTCGGGCCCTATGGTCACCGCTTTGTCAACCAAGCGTATGAGCCGGCATGGGCCGATAACCAGGGTTGGGGGAACCCGGCAGGGGGCCTACAAATGACGGTGACCGACTTTGCTAGATTCGCCCGATTGCACCTGCGGGCCGAGATGGGTTATCCGACGTTGCTAACCGGACCGACCTTCAAAACTCTGCACACTCCACACAACGGCTATGGCATGGGCTGGGCAGTTGGCGGACCGTATCCTACCGGCGAATACGACCTGAGCCACGGCGGATCGAACACCTTAAACTCGGCCGACATGTTTATTCGCCCGGTGCGCGGAGTTGCGGTCGTCGCGATGACCAACGCGAGCCCTTACGACGGCGGGAAAGGCGGCGAGTTCATCAACGATTTTATGAGCCGGATGTACGACGTTGTGATTCCCCAGCAGTTAGGTCGCTAGCGGCGATCCGGAATGAGGCTTAGCCCAGGCGCTCCTTCGGCTTGGCGACATCATGAGAGTGGATGTCCAGCACGAAAACGAGAGTTGTAATTCTTGGTGGTGGGTTTGGCGGAGCCGAAGCCGCAAAGCGATTAGTGAAGCATGGACGTGGGGAAGTCGACGTGGTGCTGCTGGATCGGCACAACTACCTCACTTTCTATCCCTTGCTCGTCGAAGCGGCGGTTGGTGGCATTGAGCCACGCCATGTCGTTGTTCCGCTCCGTTCGTACGCCCGAGACGGTTTTCGCATGGGCGAAATCCTGAGCGTGGACCTGTCGCGCAAAACTGTTCGGTTCCAACCAGCCGGAGTATCCAATCCAACCGAAATTCCGTTCGATCATTTGGTCATCGGAATGGGCTCCGTCACGCGGTTTCCAAACATTCCTGGTCTGGCGGAGAATGCCTACGAATTAAAGTCGGTCGCAGACGCAATCGGAATTCGGGACCGCGCGATCGCTTTGCTTGAGCAGGCCAATGAGTGTCGAGATCCGGAGAAGCGTAAGCAACTGCTGACGTTCGTGATCGTGGGCGGAAACTTTACGGGGACCGAGCTTGCAGGTGAGCTCCAACACTTCTTGCTTGAGCTTGTGGATGGCTATCCGAACCTAAAGAAGTCCGACATTTCCGTTATGGTTTTCGAGCATGGAAGTCGACTCCTGGGCGCGATGAGCGAGCGGGCTTCGGCTTGGGCGCTCGCAACGTTGCGCCGAAGAGGGGTCGTTGTGCACCTTGGCGCCAGCGTCGTTGAGGTTTTGCCCGACCGTGTGCGCACGGAAGCGGGCGAGTGGGTTCCTGCCGAAAGCACGTTTTGGACGGCTGGGATTCAGCCATCTCCGCTCCTTCGCCAGATCGAAGGCTTGCCCTTGACGGATCGCGGGTACATCAAAACCCAGGCTGACCTTCGCGTTGAGGGCTACGACAACGTGTGGGCGGTTGGTGACGCGGCTTCGGTGCCGATGCCAAACGGGAAACCTTTTGCCGCAACCGCACAGAACGCGGTTCGCCAAGGTCCGCAGGTGGCGAAAAACATCCTCAGCAGTGTCGGCGGAAAGCCACTCGAGAACTTTGAATACCGATCCTTGGGAGCTTTCGCGGTCGTGGGGGGATACAAAGCAGCTGCGGACCTGTTTGGCTTCAATGTCAACGGTCTGATCGGTTGGTTCCTGTTCCGGGGGGCGTACCTCAGCAAGATGCCCACCTTTGCGCTGAAGCTAAGGCTGTCAATGGATTGGTTCTTGGACCTGTTTTTGCGAGTGCCGACGGTTCAGATCGGAGTCCATCGAAGTCGAATCCCGATGCCAGGCTCGATCGGAAATGAGGTTGAAGAATCTTTAGTTGCTCCTTTGAGGGAAAAGGAATAGAATTTAGGTATCGCGTAATGCTTGGCTTTGCGTGAGGATAGGCGATGTGGCAGAACCTTTCTGATGACGCTCGGAATACCGTTTACATGGCGAAGAAAGTTGCCGAGCGATATGGACACAAAAAGGTGGGGACGGCTCATTGTTTGCTAGGCATGCTTGAGCAGCCGAACTGCGAGGCAACGAGTGTTCTCGTCAGCCTTGGCATTGCGATTGATCAGCTGCAGCACGAGCTTCACCGGGTCATTTCCCAGCAACCGACCTCAGCCGGTTGGTTCTCCAATCTCGACGACGGTCTGAAAGACTCGCTTGACCTCACAGAGTTGGAGTGTAAACATCAGGGGCGATCGAAGATTGGATCGGAAGACATCTTGGTCGGCATAGTCAAGCACAGTAACAACACTGCTGCGCAAATATTGTTCAAGTTTGGTGTCGTGGTCAACTCGGCGCGGCTGGAAATTGCAAAATCAGAGATCGATTCAGCCGGCTTCGACTCCGTCCGGTTTCGCGGTTGGCTGCAATTTTCAACCGAGGGCCGGACGGCGGTTTACTATGCCAGCCAAGCCGCCTTTGAAAGACGGCAAGCCCTGGTCGAAACCGATCACTTCCTTCTGGGCCTCTTGGATGTGCCAGACGGCTGTGCCATCGCCGTTTTAAACGAGTTGCAGATCGATTTGGACCACCTTCGGACGATTCTGGAAGCCGAAGTCTCGAAGCATCCCGGTTCCCGAGCCGAATCTCCCGTTCTCAGTGCCGATGCGTACCAAGCAATCCAGTTCGCGTACGCTGAAGCACCGCTCGGAGACTCAAATCTCAGTTCTCACTACATTCTGTTGGGGCTCATGCTGGTGGAAGATGGCGCTGCGGCGCGAATACTGGCTAGCGTTGGAGTTTCCTTGGAGGACCTGCGCCGCGCAGTTGACGAGATCCAAAAGCGGTTGGGCTGACTTTCGTGGCAGGCAGCGGCGCTGTCGACCCGGAATTGGAGAGGGATGACAGTTCAGATCGGCGTCCATCGAAGTCGAATCCCGATGCCGCCAGCGGCAAAAGAATCAAGCGATGCCGGTAGCGCCCACTAGGTCCTTATAACAGGGTCTGGGAACTTATGGGGAGCAGTGGTACTCTCCTTATTACATCGATGCGATGAAGTAGTCCCGCACGTCATGTATCTAAGCTCAGGTGGTCCTAATGACAACTTGCCTGACGACGTAGAACTAAACAACCGGGATGAATTCATCTTCGAAACAGGAAAAGAATAAATATGTGGCAACGCTTTACTGAACGCGCCCGAAAGGTGGTGTTCTATGCGCAAGAAGAGGCTCAGAAGTTCGGGGAAGGCTACGTTTCGACGGAGCACCTTCTCCTCGGGCTCGTACGAGAGTCGGATAGCGTCGCCGCACGCGTTCTCGAGAAATTAGGCGTCAGCCTAAATCGCATTCGCTCAGAGGTTGAGAAGCAGCTTCCTCGTGGCGATGCGAGACCCAATCAGGATATGACCCTGACTCCTCGAGCCAAGCGCGTGATCGATCTTGCATATGACGAGGCTCGCAACCTGAACAACAATTACATCGGCACCGAGCATCTGCTCCTCGGGCTGATTCGAGAAGGCGATGGCCTAGCTGGACGCGTCCTTTCGAAACTCGGAGTTGAACTTGAAAAGGCTCGCCGAGAGGTGATGACCCTTCAAGACAACGATACGCAAGCTAAGTCTGGCTTCGGCTCCAAGGCTGCTTCAACTACCAACGCCAAGACCCAGACCCTGGACGAATTTGGTCGGGACTTGACCGAATTGGCACGAGAAGGGAAGCTTGACCCGGTGGTCGGACGACACACCGAAATCGAGCGAGTTATGCAAATTCTTTGTCGACGAACAAAGAACAACCCTTGTCTCATCGGTGACCCAGGCGTCGGAAAAACCGCGATTGCCGAAGGGCTGGCCCTTCGAATCGTCTCTGGTGACATTCCAGAGATCCTGAAGAACAAGCGCATCGTTTCCCTTGACCTTGCTGGATTGGTCGCTGGTACGAAGTACCGCGGCGAATTCGAAGAGCGCATGAAGAAAGTGATGGAAGAGGTCCGCAAGTCGGAAGGCCAAGTCATTCTCTTCATCGACGAGCTTCACACCTTGGTGGGAGCTGGTGCAGCCGAAGGCGCGATTGATGCCTCAAACATCATGAAGCCTGCCTTGGCGCGCGGCGAACTCCAGTGCATTGGTGCGACGACGCAGGACGAATTCCGCAAGTACATCGAGCGAGATGCGGCTCTTGAGCGACGATTCCAAGCGGTCAAAGTCAAAGAACCGAGTGAAGAAGAAGCGATTGAGATTTTGCGCGGCTTGCGTGAGCGATACGAAGCTCACCACCAAGTGGAGATCACCGACGAGGCGATCACCAGCGCGGTCTCATTGTCTCAGCGCTACATCTCGGATCGAACTTTGCCCGACAAGGCAATCGACCTGATCGATGAGGCCGCTTCGCGAGTTCGCTTGCAGCAGAGTTTGCCGCCGGCAGACGTTCGCGCCGATCGACAAAAGCTGACGAAGCTTCGAACGAATTTCGAGCATCTTTCTAAGCGATCAGAAGATCAGGAAATGCTTGAGAAGATGAAGGCTGAGATTGAAGGCCTCGAAGCTAGCATTCTCGAAAGAGAAGAAGCTTGGGCAGCCGAGCCAAAACCGGAGCCTGTCGTTGGTGAGCCCGAAATCGCTGGCATCGTCCAGAGCTGGACCGGTATCCCGGTTACGCGACTTGTCGAGACCGAGAGCCAAAAGCTACTTCGCATGGAAGAGGACTTGCACGAGCGAATCATCGGCCAGCAAGATGCGGTCCGCGCGGTCTCGCGAGCGATCCGACGTTCCCGATCCGGACTCAAGGATCCAAAGCGACCGATTGCCTCGTTCGTCTTCCTTGGCCCAACCGGTGTCGGTAAGACCGAACTCGCGAAGGCACTTGCGGCTTACCTTTACGAAAAGGAAAGCAACATGGTCCGAATCGACATGTCCGAATACATGGAGAGATTCGCGGTAAGCCGACTGACCGGTGCCCCTCCCGGATACGTGGGTTACGATGAGGGCGGTCAGTTGACCGAGCAGGTTCGGCGAAATCCGTACTGCGTTGTGCTCTTCGATGAAATCGAAAAAGCACACCCTGAAGTCTTCAACTTGCTTCTCCAGGTTCTGGAAGATGGACAGTTGACCGACTCGCAGGGACGGACGGTGGACTTCCGAAACACCCTGATCATCATGACTTCGAACATCGGAGTTCGTCCGATCGAAATGGACAAGGGACTTGGCTTCCGCGATACGCGACCGGATTACAACGATCCGAAGGTGTACGAGAACATGAAGACCAAGATGCTGGACGAAATGAAAAAATCGTTCCGCCCTGAGTTCATCAACCGAATCGATGAAGTCATCGTGTTCCAACACCTCAAGCGAGAAGAGATCCTCCAGATCGCTTCGCTGTTCTTGGCGCGAGTCAACGAGCAGGCGACTTCGATGGGGATTCAGATCGAACTCAGCGAAGAGGTCAAGAACCTTCTCGTCGACAAGGGTTACGATCCGAACATGGGCGCAAGACCGCTTCGAAGAGCGGTTCAGCGATTCATTGAGGATCCGCTCAGCGAAGAGATGCTGCTCGGCCGATTCCAGACTGGTGACGTGATCATCGCGGAACTTGAGCCAGGAACCGATACGGTGATCTTTCGACGGAAGAGTACACCGGACGGCAACGAACCACAGAAAGAACTCGCGCTGAACTAAGCTCGCGGTTCGAAGTACCAAAAACGCCCGAAACAGTTGTTTCGGGCGTTTTTTCGTTAAGAGGGCCTGTCATCCAATGTCACTGAAAAGTGTTACAAGTAAAACAAGGCCGATTCATTGTTAAATGTACTCCTGTCCGTTGAGTAGGTTCAACCTACAACCTACTTAGGTTCAAATCATCGATTTTCAGCATTAAAATTCGATCTAAGAAATGCATCACGAAGGTCAAAATTTACGAAGCCTTAACATTTCGTTAACCCTGTCTTAACTTTCCCGGGGTTCTCTATACGTTGCGTGAGGAACGCAACCATGAAAAAGGCATTTACTCTGATTGAACTCTTGGTGGTCATCGCGATCATCGCAATTCTCGCCGCGATCCTATTCCCTGTCTTCGCACAGGCTAAGGCTGCTGCAAAGAAGACTCAGGATCTTTCGAACATCAAGCAGACCGCGCTCGGCATCCTCATCTACTCGGGCGATGCTGATGACGTTCTTCCATCGGCTTACTTCCACCGCGCATTCAGCCCAGCTCTTGGCGGTACCGCTGGCGGATACGAGCACTGGTCCGGCGTTTGCCAGCCATACATCAAGAACGTTGACATGTTCGTGAGCCCAGGAGACACCCTCCGCGGTCACGGTCCAACGTGCTTCGCTTCGGCTAACAACAACAGCGGAAAGGGCTTCCCATCCGGACAGCAGGCTGACCGATGTGCAGTCAGCGGCAACACCCCTCCAGGAACGCCTTCGCTCGGTGGCTTCATCATCGACAACCAGGTTCCACGACTTTCGTACACCGTTAACAGTGCGGTTATGCCACGAGCTCGAAACATCAACGACCTCAACGCAGGCGTTAAGGTTATCAGCCAGACCGTTCTTCCAGCGGTCTCCAGCACGATCATGATCGCTGGTCTCACCGACAACCTCGAGTGCTTGAACGGCCAGTCGCTTGGAACCGGTATCCGAAACTCTTCGCACCGATCCACCAACGCCGTTACCCGAGATGCTGCTAACACCCAGCAGTACCTTGGTGAGAACACCGACGCTGCAACTGCTGTGCTTTACGCGCTGAACTTCGGCCAGGTCCGAAACGTCTTCGCGAACTGCAAGAGCAACCCAGCAGGCACCTACCCACTCATCTCGTACCACTCGGCATTCCGATGGAACGAAGGCGACAACTACGGCATGGCCGACGGATCTGCGAAGTACTCCAAGTTCAACGCAACCCTCGCACCAAACCGATACATGTGGGGCGCTCAGATGTACACGGTTAACAACCAGAACATCCTCGACCCAATCTCGGGTCTCCCAGTTCAGCTCTAAAGAGCCCATGGCCCTCCGCAAAAGCGGAGGGCCTTTTTGTATATGAACAAGATCCTCTTTTTTGTCGCCCTCACTTCCATCCTTTTGGTTGGATGTGAACCCAACAACGACCAGAATGTTAAGGTTGACTCGACCGCAAAGGTCGAAAAAACCAGCGATGATCCCGCAAAGCAGGCGCTTCTTCCTGCAATGACCGCAACCGCTAAGAAACAAGCCGGTTGGGCCGCCGTACCGGAGGCCGAAAAGGCTCCGTTTTTGCAGTATCACAACAACGACGCTGCACAGGCTGACAAGCACTACAAAACGCTTGCCGAGATGGCTGCCGCTGGCGAACTCTGAGATTCCAGTTGCCCGAAGCTATGCGATAGCTTCGGGCTTTTTATTGGCGTCTTCCTTTAAGAACCAGGAATAAACCACAGATGCCAAGATGGCCCCGGCAACCGGACCACCAACAAACAGCGTTAAGGCGCTGAAATCTCCGGTAACCACCGCGGGTCCAAACCAGCGGGCAGGATTCATGGCACCGCTGCTGATCGGTCCCACGGCAAGGATGCCAACGGCCACAAATAGTCCGACGTACAAGGCACCAAACTTCGGCTGTCGCTGATCTACGGCTGTGCCATAGATGACCCACATCAGCATGAAGGTCGCAATGATCTCCGCGACAAATGCAGCCCCGACGGTGGACCCAAGCTCTACCGCCGAAAGCCCTTTCGCGGCGACGTTCGGGTCGTTTGTGAACGAAGAACTCGCGAAGAACGAACCGGCGACCGCACCAGCAAGTTGAGCGCCAATGTACGTCAATGCCCGAAGGTGATCCATCTTGCGGACAACCCAAAAACCGATCGTGACCGCCGGGTTAAAGTGTCCACCACTGATCGGTCCCGCCGCCGTGGCGAAGCAAGCCACCACCAGCCCATTTGCAAGGGCAATGCCGAGCAAACCTCCCGGTACTTCGCCGAGATTGGCCTTCACGGCTAACGCAACGAAACAAATCGCGAACGTCCCTACGAATTCAGATACAAGCGCCTTCGCTAACATGTTTCCCCGGAAGTTCAAGACACTCTCTACCGGGGAGAAGGTGCAAGATTATCGAGTTCGTGCGTTCGGCCCGAAGTTTGCGTTGTAGTAAGCAACAGAGTGCGACGCCGGCGCAAAGATGCTGTCGATCTTTTTCAGCGTCTCGTCGCTCAGTTTGATTTCAAGGGCAGCAGCCGATTCCTTCAGTTGGGTTTCGCTTCTTGCTCCGATGATTGGGCTGGTGATTCCTGGCTGGTTCGCAACCCAGGCCAGCGCCAGGCTGGCCATGCTCATTTCAAGTTCCGTCGCCACGGTTTGGAACTCACGAAGCTTGTCCATCGGCAGCTGCGCCAGCCGTCCGCCCGGATCACTCTTGGCGTAGCGTCCCTCTTCCGGCTTTGCATCGAGGTACTTGCCGCTTAACATTCCACCCGCCAACGGTGACCAAGGGATGACAGCGTAATCGTACGTTCGGCAGAAGGGAAGAAGCTCACGCTCGATGCGTCGATCGAGGAGGTTGTAGGGTGGTTGTTCGGTGACGAATCCAGCCGCGCCAAGCTCCTTGGCTACGTAGTGCGCCTCGCAGACTTGCCATGCCGCAAACGTTGAGCAACCCGCATAAAGGATCTTTCCGGCCCGACGCAGATCATCCAGTGCCCGGAGGGTTTCGTCAATGGGAACGCTCGGCTGGGGCCGGTGAATTTGGTAAAGGTCGATGTAGTCCGTGCCCAGTCGTTTCAATGACGCTTCGCACGCGAGGATGATATGCCGATACGAATTGCCCGACGCGTTCACGTCTGAATCGGACATTTTGCCGTGGCATTTTGTCGCGAGCACGACTTCGGCGCGCTTGCCCTGGAGAGCTTTGCCAAGGATGGTTTCGCTGACGCCGCGGGCGTACACGTCGGCGGTATCGAAAAAGTTGATCCCCAGATCGAGGGCAGTGTTCGTGATCTGGATCGACGCCTCCTCGGAACTGCCCCAATCTTCCGGGTCCCAGCCGAACGTCATGGTGCCGAAACAGGCAACGGAAACTTGGATGCCAGTGCGGCCGAGGGATCGATATTCCATTTGCCGGTGTTACCCGGAACGGCGCTTAACGCCGCGAGGATGATCTCTTTCGCTTCGACGAAGTTCTTCTTACCGTTGGCTTTCGCGTGGTCGGCTTCTTTGTGGTCACTTTCTTCGGCGCGACCTTGGGGGCGGGAGCCGGCTTCGGCGTTGGTGGCTTCGCCTTCATTTGTTCCGCGGCTTCGCGAAGTCGCGTGAATTCGTCGTCGGACAGCTTAGGCAGAATCGCGTTGGGATTGGGCGACTTTGGCGCCGGTGCGGCCGTGCGAACAAGGTCAGTGCCGGGTAGCCGCAAGATGTAAATCCCGGCTTGATAAATCCAAGTGCCGTTCATCGCGGTCGAAACGCAAACCATGATGTCGCGCAGAGGCTTGTCTTGGATGTTCAGACGAAGCCGGAACGTATCGAGGTCCGTTCGTGCCGGGACGACGAAGTTGACGCTAAACGACTTCATGAAGTCGAGAATTTCGGTGACGGAATAGTTTCCAGCCAGCGAAACGGTACGCCGCACTACGGGGTCATCGTATTGGTTCAGCGTTTCGGTCGGGGTTGAACCTTGTGGAACCGCCGTTTGGCCGCTTGCTGCCGAGAACAAGGCAATCCATCCGAGCAGAGGCATCCATTTCCGCACTCGGTCAGTATATCTTCGAGGGAACGCAGTGAGAATATCGACGGGTACCCTGCCAGCATGTTAGCCACGGTTGCGGCAATTGCGATGATGAGCGCAGAGAAGATGGTAGTGAAGGACGTTAAGGTAGGCAGCGGCCAAGCGGCTCAGGCGCTGGACTTTGTGGTGGTGGATTACACCGGCACCCTCACAAACGGCAAGAAGTTTGATTCCAGCATCGGCCGTGCCCCGTTCCGGTTCCGCCTCGGAGTCGGTCAGGTAATCGAGGGCTGGGATAAGGGAGTGGCCGGTATGAAAGTTGGCGGCAAGAGAAGCCTTCGTATTCCGCCGGAGATGGGCTATCGTGACCAAGCTCAGGGCGACATCCCGGCGAATTCAACTTTGCTGTTTGATGTGACGCTTAAAGCGATCGAGCGAGCAACGTTCAAGGTTACAAAGAAGGGATCTGGTCCAGCAGCCGTTGTCGGTTCGGATGTCAAGATTCACTATAAGGGCACGCTTAAGGGTGGCAAGCAGTTTGATTCAAGCTACACTCGCGGCGAGCCGATAGCCGTGAAACTTGGCGCGCAGCAAGTCATTCCTGGATTCGAGCAAGGAATTCTCGGCATGCGCAAGGGCGAAAAGCGCACGGTCACAATCCCACCAACTTTGGGTTATGGTTCGCAGGGTGCCGGCGGGGTCATTCCACCGGACGCAACCCTCGTGTTCGAACTCGAAGCCGTCGAGATCAAGTAGGCGTAAAAAAGCCCTCGATGAGTTATCTCATCGAGGGCTTTAGAAAGTGAATTTAGGCAGCGAGCTTAGCTTTGGCAGCGTTTGCAGCCTTGGCAATTCGGCTCTTTCGGCGTGCCGCCTGGTTCTTGTGGATCGTTCCGTTCTGAGCAGCCTTGTCCAGTGCCTTCACCGCGAGGGTAAGGGCGCTCTGAATCGCGTCAGCATCCGGAGCGGCAACTGCGGCCGCGACCTTAACTTTCTTGATGTAGGTCTTGAGCGCGCTCTTGACCGACTTGTTGACGAGCGACTTTCGTCGGCTTCGTCGCATATCCTTCTTGCTTGACTTCAGGTTTGCCATAACGTCGTGAACAAGAAAGGATACCCCAAGCGCATCGAAAAAACCCTCACTCCGACTAGATGTTGAAAAAGATCAAAAACAAGGCACGAAAGTAAAAAAGTGCGCACAAAAGAGCAATTAAGGTTATAATCAAAATGCCCAGCTTGCTGGAGATTCTTATGAAAACAAATCGGATCCTTGCTTTCGTTGTTCTTGGAGCTGCTGTTGCAAGCGCTCACGCCGTTCGTTCCTACGCGGTCACGGAATCTGGAAACTTTGTTTCCTTTGAGCATACGTCACCTCAATCGCCTTACTACACCTTGGCGATTACCGGTCTTGCTCCGAATGAAAAGATCGTTGGAATCGATTCGCGACCGGCCACCGGCATGGTCTACGGCGTCGGTAGCTTCGGCAACCTGTACACCATCAACCCGCTCACCGCAAACGCAACCCCGGCTTCGCTGATCTCGACGATGCTGAACGGCTCCAAGTTCGGAGTTGACTTCAATCCGGTCCCAGACCGACTTCGGATCACCAGCACGCAGAACCAGAACCTGCGCGTAAACGTTGAAACCGGCGTTGCCCTCATCGATGGAACCCTTTCCTTCGGTACCGCAACCGCGCCGAACATCGTCGCTTCGGCCTACACCAATAGCTTCGCTGGTGCAACTTCGACCGCTCTCTATAACATCGATTCCGAACTCGATGCCCTCGTTCTCCAGAGTCCACCCAATGATGGCACCCTGACCGTGGTTGCAAACCTTGGCGTCGACCTGGACGACAGAACGAGCTTTGATATTTACAGCCGAAGCGGCAAGAACCGCGGCTTCATCGTTGTGAACCTTCCGGGCTCAAGCTCAAGCACGATCCACCAGATCGACCTAGCAACTGGGGCGCTTACCCTTTACGGAGCTTTCCGAGGCTCCGATCGAGTGATCGCTTTCTGCTTCGACACCCGAGACTGATCAACTGAGTTAGGGCCATTGCCCGTTTGCCCTCGGTCTTTGACCGAGGGCATTTTTTATGCTTCGACGGGTGCTTCGGCAAACTCGCGACGATCGAAGACGAGGTCCGAAGCGATTTTCCAGATGTCGGGATGAATCCGGTTGTCCGGAAGGATTTTGCTGAAGTGGACGATGGCACTCGTTAGCCCAGCTTCACGGGCAAAGTGCAGGAATGCGCTGTTCAGAATCTGCCGCGAAGCGGGCTTGAGGCCGAAGCTGATGTTGCTAACGCCAAGCGTCAGGTTCACCCTCGGGTACCGCTCCTTAACCCCCTTGATGGCCTCAATCGTTTCAATGGCTGCGGTGCGGAATTCTTCGTCGCCCGAACCCAAAGTGAAGGTGAGAGTATCGATGAAGACATCGTGGTCGGGCAATCCGAACTCGCGAGTCAGGGCGATCAGTCGGTCCGTGATCTCCAACTTCTTCTCGGCGGTTTTGGCCATGCCGTCTTCGTTGATCGTCAGCGCAACCACGCCGGCGCCGTACTTTCGCGCTAAGCCCAGAACCTTTCGGGCACGGTCATCACCGTCCTCAAAGTTGATCGAGTTGATGATCGGCTTGCCTGCCAATGCCTGAAGCGACGCTTCCATCACCGGAACCTCGGTCGAGTCGATCATGATCGGCACCGTGATGTGCTGGTTGTAGTTGGCCAGCAAAGACTTCATGTCCCTAACTTCGTCGCGACCAACGTAGGCGGCACACACGTCAAGAATGTGCGAGCCTTCGCCCTCCAGTTCCCGAGCGAGCTCCGTCAGGCCATCCCAGTTCTCCGCTGCCAGCATGTCGCGGAAGGCACGCGAACCATTGGCGTTTGTCTTTTCGCCGATGATCAGGTAGCTGTTGTCTTGAACGTACGGCTGGAATTGGTAGAGCGACGAGCACCCGACGAGGGCAAACGCATCGGCCTGCTCGGGTTGCTTAATCTCAAAATCGAATCCGGGAAACACGGCTCGGCTCTTTTGCCAGTGTGCGTTGTCCTGATGCCGGCGACCGCCGACGGCATCGGCCACCGCCTTGAGGTGTGCAGGTGTCGTGCCGCAACAGCCGCCGCAGAGGGCGACTCCCATTTCAGAAACGAACCGGTCGTGGTGGCCAGCAAGATCGTCAGGACTCAGCTTGTAAACCGCTCGCCCAGCTTCCATTTGCGGTAGTCCCGCGTTGGGCTGAATGGCGATTGGGCGGGTCGAGTTCTGACCAAGGAATCGGACGTGAGGAGCCATTTCGACCGGGCCAGTCGCGCAGTTCATGCCGAAGCTGACGACGCTCGGGAATGCCTCCAGCATGTTGAGGGCGGCGCCGATTTCGGAGCCGAGGAGCATGGTTCCGGTCTGCTCCATCGTGACTTGGACAAAGAGGGGAAGGCGCTTGCCAGTCTCGGCCATCGCCTTCTCGGCCGCGACAACCCCGGCCTTCACCATCAGCAAGTCTTGGAGAGTTTCCAGAAGCAGCGCATCCGCGCCACCCTCGATGAGTCCAACGAATCCCGTTTTGTAGGTTTCCTCTAGTTCTTCCCAAGTGGTCTGGCCGAGCGAGATCAGCTTCGTGCCTGGACCCAAAGCTCCAACAACCCATCGTGGCTTGGCGGTGGTACTCGCGGCGATCGCTGCTTCTTTTGCGATTCGAGCGCTCGCCAGGCTCAGGTCATAAACGAGTTCGGGAATGTCGTATTCGGCAAGGACAATCGAGGTTCCACCAAACGTGTTGGTTTCCACCAGATCAGAACCCGCCGCAAAGTACGCCGCGTGGATATTGCGAATGACTTCGGGCCGGGTGATGCTGAGGATTTCGTTGCAGCCATCCAGCAAAGTGCCATTCAGTCGCTCGGCGGCAGCCGCCAGGGCAGGAGAGTGGCCATGCTCCGGCCGGAGAATGAAGTCGGCATCGGTCAGGTTCGACCCTTGGATCTGCGTCCCCATCGCGCCGTCATAAATGAGCACGCGATCTTGTAGGGCATCCAACAGGGTGGATTTGAGCATAGTTCATTAAACCAAGGAAGCAGGTTTGAATGTGATCTACTCGCTTACTTGAACGTTCGGAAGCAGAAACCGAACGAATCTTTGGCTGAAAATCGGCCGCAGAGGGATTGCTTAGCCTGGCTCAACGTCGAGCGCAGGCAAGACCGGAGTTTCCCGCCAATCCAAGAAAAAGATATCACACTTCTTCAAGTTTCGGATCACCGGGACTCGAAGAAGTGTGAGAAATTCAAAACCCTCGACCGTCCGACCGGTCAGATCCCGTACAGATTCCGGTACTTTGCACCCAGGCCGGCTAGGTAATCCTCGGCGCCCATTGGCTTGCCGGTCACCGAAGCGATCAGTTCCTTCGGCGGGAACTTGCTGCCCTGTCGGTAGATCTTGGTCTGCAGCCAGTTCAGGATCGGAGCAAAGTCGCCGACCGCGATGAGCGCATCGAGATCGCCGAGATCAGCCTGCATCGCAGCCCAAATCTGGTAGCTCAGTAGGTTGCCCATGGTGTAGGTAGGGAAGTAGCCGATCGAGCCCATTGACCAGTGGACGTCTTGGAGGCAGCCCTCGGAGTCGGTCTTCGGCGTGATACCGAGATACTCTTCGTACTTCGCGTTCCATGCATCCGGAATGTCTTTGACCGCCAACTCACCCTTCAGAACGGCGCTTTCGATTTCAAACCGAATGATGATGTGAAGGTTGTAGGTCAGCTCGTCTGCTTCCACGCGGATGAACGATGGCTGCACGCGATTTACCGCCTTGAGGAACTTGTCGAGCGAGTGGTCTTTCAGGGCCGGGAAGGCATTCTGAAGGTCGCCATAGCCCCATTCCCAGAAGGCGGGGGATCGGCCAACGAGGTTTTCCCAAAGCCGAGACTGGCTCTCGTGAACTCCCAGCGAAACTCCGCCAGCGAGCGGTGTGCGGTCCCAAGCCTTAGGCGAGCCCTGCTCATAAAGTCCGTGGCCTGCTTCGTGCAAAGAGCCGAAAATGCTGCTTGGCAGGTACGGCTTGAACCGGGTCGTAAGCCGGACATCGTTCACCGAGAAAGTGGTGCAGAACGGGTGTGGTGCGGTGTCCTGCCGACCTCTTTCAAGGTCGAAGCCAATGGCCTTTACGTAGTGGAGCGTGAGTTTCTGCTGCGCAGCGGTGTCCCATTCGCCGTGGAGGAAGGAGTCATCCACTGGACCCTGAGCGGCGATGGCCTTTACGAGCTCAACTTGTGGACCCTTGATGGCGTCGAACATGGACCGGACCTCGCCCGCGGTGGCACCCTCTTCGTAGATATCGAGAAGAGCAGTGTAGATGTCATCGGAATAGCCGTAGCATTCCGCTTCTTCACGGGAGAGATCAAACAGCTTCTCCAAAACTGGAGCGAATGCGTTGAAGTCGTTGTTGGCTCTGGCGTTCACCCATGCTTCATGGCCAAGCACGGATGCTTTCATTTTTTCTTCGACCAACCGACTTGGCAACTTAGTTTTTAAAAGGAGTTGCCGCTTGACGATCCGAATCAGGGCTTCATCGTCTTCGGAAGTCGGCTGGGCAGACTCCGTCCAGCGCTGCGTGTCGTCGGCCACGAACATCTCGTGGGCCATTCGGCTCAAGATGCTCATGTGTTCGGCACGGGCGTCGGAGCCTTGCTTTGGCATATACGTCTGCTGGTCCCAGTCCATGATTACCGCCGCGACGTTGAGCGCGTTCACATCGAACAATCGGTCCTTCAGGGACTCCAGTGCATTAGCCATGCCCAAATTGTACTTTGTGAGCCTGAATTCACTGAAAACTTCATAATTTAAAGACGAAAATTGAAAAAACTTATTAAAATCTCGTGAAACATTTAAAAAGACGAGAATAATAGAACCATGAAGTCAAGTCTTCATCCCATCCCACCACGAGACCCGGTCTCCGGCGGAGAGCTTTACATCAGCGAACTCGCCAGCGAAGAGTCCGGGATAACGATTCGAGGCAAGTTCGAGATCCCGAGGTATGCGAAGCTTGAGCCCGAGCACGTTCAATTCTTGGAAGCATTCCTGAAGTGCCGCGGAATGCTCAGCCACGTAGAGAAGGAGCTTGGCATCAGCTACCCAACCGTGCGCGGGCGACTCGATGCCTTGCTTGCCGCACTTGACCTACACCCGCCCCAGCAAGAGAACCGCCGGGAAGCGATTGTGGATGAAAAACGACGAATTATCGAGCAGCTTGAGAACGGCGAACTGTCGGCTCAAGAGGCAAAGCGAAGATTACAGGAACTCCGATGAAAGAACAAATTCGAAAAATCAACCAACTCGTAGCCGATGGTGCTTTAACCGCAGATGAAGCGGCCGATTTGATCGAGGCGTTGATGCAGGGAGAACGCACCGAAACCGAACGTGTGGCTCCTGATGCGGGCACTCCTCCTCCTCCGCCCGATGCCCCGAAGCCACCCGTAGATCAGATCTCTGGGTTCTTCCAAGACCTTGAGAGGATGGCGCGTGAAAAGACCGAGTCCATTGACTGGGCCGATCTTGGCCGAAAGATGAACGAAGGCGCCAAGCGTGGCCGAGATATCGTTCGCGAGACGATCGATGACATTTCGAAGGGATCGGTCAATCTTGGCTGGCTGGGAACGAGTGAGCACAAGAGCATCGACCTGCCGTTGATGGTTCCAACCGGCAAGGTGCTTCGGATCGAGAATCCGATTGGCGACATCCATATCCATGGCGGAAAGGAGATCGGAAACGTTCGAGCCGAAGCCTCAATTCGGGGCGCGTCACTTGATGACGCGAAGGCAAAAGCTGACCAATACACCCTCACGATCGAGGAGAGCGACCATGCGGTCGTGATCAAGCAGCCGGATATGACCGGGCTCAACGTCGACTTGCACATCGATCTTAACGGCTTTGCCGCAATCGAAGTGCGGGCCGAGTCGGGCGACATCCACATCCACGAGACTGGCGCTGGCGTACGCATCAATAGTCGATCCGGCGACATTCACCTCTCGGGGCTGAATGGCGCAATTGAGGTCAGTTCCGATTCTGGAAATGTTCACGTTTCAAACGTAACGGCGACGATCCTCAATATCGAGCACAAGTCAGGCGACGTCTCATTGGAGAACATTCGCGGAAACGTCAGTGCTCGAACCGCAAGCGGCGATGTGAGTGCCAAGCGATTGGAAAGCAAGGTGATCTCGCTTGAAACCGTTTCCGGGGACATCGCAGTGTCGCTCATCAATGCGGTCAGCGGTACGGTCAATATTCGGACGGTGTCCGGTGATGCGAACATCGAGATTCCCGCGAACTCGGATTCTCGGGTTTCGATCTCGACGCTCAACGGCGAAGTCGCATTCAGCGGTGAGCTGTCAGAAGAGCACCGAACCGCGCAGCGGATCACCGGCCGGATCGGCGAAGGCACCGGCGTGTTGGACATCAGCGCGGTGACCGGCGACATCGCCGTTCACGTCAGCCTCCCGTAAACCAGCCTGCCATAAACCAGCCTGCTGGTGTGATATATGCCGATCCGAGTTTTGCTCGGGTCGGCACAATATGTTTCATGAACTACTGGCTGATGAAGTCCGAGCCGGACGTTTACTCAATTGACCATCTCGCGAAGGCGGGCAAGCCTGAAATGTGGGAAGGTTGCCGAAACTACACGGTTCGCAACTTTATTCGAGACTCGATGGCCATCGGAGACCTTGCGTTTTTCTATCATTCGAATTCGGCGCCCAGCGGAATTGTCGGAGTTCTAAGAATCTCGAGCGAGGCCTATCCCGATCCCACGCAGTTCGATCCAACTTCGGAATACCACGACCCGAAGAGCCTGCCAGACAACCCGCGATGGCTGGTTCGAGACGTTGAATTCGTTGAGAAATTTTCGCGCGTCGTGCCCCTCGCGGAGCTGCGTCAGACCACGGGCCTTGAAGAAATGTTCGTAACACGGCGCGGGCAGCGCCTCAGCATCATGCCGGTAACGCCCGATGAGTGGACGGTGGTTATGAATCTGCCTGGGCTACGCTAAACGCCTCACGAAGAGTCATCACGGGCAGCATCACGGCGGTGGCGAGGTCCACGATTTCGGCGAGGTGGGTGAGACGAGGGTCCCAACGAGCAAGTGCTTGAGGCCGGACCGCGATCGTCACGTTGCGATTACGGCTCGCAGCGTCGCGCACGAGTCTCTTGGCCGTATCGGTCCAAGTCCGAACACTCATCCCGGCTTGCTGCGCCGAACGCGCTTGCTTCAGCTCAATCGGAAAGTGCCGCCATGCGGTTGGGCAAAAGGCCCCTTCGGAGCTGAGGAATTCGATGCCTTCGAAGTGCTGGGTCGCTGCCGATTCTGGCCAAACCTGCTTTACCGCGACGCCTCGTGGCGAATGTCCAATGGCCCGGAGAAGAACAAGGGCCTCTTCGTAGCGGGAGGCGGAATCATCGGGATGCTTGCAGAGCCAATCGAGATCATGTCCCTCGTTCAAAATGGCATCGGCGGTAGTGGGAAAAGCTCGGATCACTCGGTTGGAAACGAAGAACTGGAACTTCAGGCCTCGCTCCTTTGCAAACTCGAAGATTCGCAGTAACATCGCCGGCTCGCCATGCCCAAACTCCTCCGCATCTGGCGTATCCCACGGAACGTAATCGACATCGATTCGCAGGCAGAAAAACATGCTCAAATCCGACCTGCAAACAGGTTACTTGCCACGGAACAACGCCTTCCTATTCCAAGTCTAAAAAGGCTAACGTTCTGGGGGAGGAATGGTTGGTCTTTTGACTTTTTTCCGTTAAACTCTCTCTGAGGATTGGTTCTGCCCATGAATTTTAGAGTTTTGAGTTTGGCTGCAAGCCTATTTCTGGTTGCCGTTGCTCCCGCCCAGACCGTTGGTCCCGTGAGCGAATCGCTAGGACGGAGAAGCCGAGTCATCGGTAATCCGGCCGTTTCTATTTTTGCACCGAAACCACTGGGATTGGTTTTGCGAAGCATCTTGAAGCGAAACATTCCCGCGAAGCGCAAGAACGAGATCGTTCCTGGCTACGTTTTGGTCAAGTTTCCGACCAAGGTTGCGGCAGAGCTAACGAAAACCGAAGCGACGCGCGCTCGTTTTGTGCCTACCGGATTGCGCTCCGAGAATTTTCGAAACCGGATTCAGCGGTCCGGCTGGACGGTATGGCAACTCGGAAAGGGCGAGGATCCCAAGGCGGTCGCGGCAAGCCTGAAGGGCAAACCAAACGTCGTGGCGGCACAGCCGCTCAACAAAATTTATCCGCTCTTGCCAGAGCCCAATGACGGGGACTGGAACGTTATTGAAATCGGAGAGCCAATGATTCCGCTCGGAGAGGGCGTCACGTATCGCCGGCTCTGGTATCTCGACGAGACCAGCGCTTTCGATGCTTGGAACGATTGGCCCAATCGATGGTTTACGAGCGCCGACAAACCACAGAACGTGCCGATGATCGCGGTCATCGACACCGGAGTTGAGCGACAACACCCGGACTTCATCAACGCCGGGGGATTTGACAGCAGCATCGAAGAAGGCGGGCAGTTCGATTTGAGCCTGGACGCCCAGTTCAGCTTTGGCGAAGTTCTGCAAGAAGGATCCACCGAAGATGCGATGGGGCACGGCACTCACGTCACCGGACTTGCCCTTGCTTCTGGGAACAACGGAAACTGGAACGGAAAGGGAATCGTCGGGCTCGGCTATCCAAGCAAGGGAATCAATCTCCGCGTTTTCGATGACACCGGAAACGGCTCAGACGCCGATGCGGCGGGCGCGATTTTCTACGCGACCGATCATGGCGTGGACATCATCAACCTTAGCCTTGGCACGGAAAACTTCTCGCAGCTCTTCCAGGACGCGGTGACCTACGCCTGGCAGAAGGGAGTCCTCGTCGTGGTGGCTTGTAACGAGGACGGCGCCGGTGGCGGTGACTTAGGGCCGATTTATCCTGCGGCTTGCAGTGGCGCTTTCGCGGTCACCGCGAACGGCTACGGCTACATCCATGCCTCGGACTACTACGCGGGAACCGGTTCGTACATCGACCTCGCTGCACCAGGAGGAAACATCATCCTCGATTACAGCAACATCGAAGACCCGATCGCGATGCTGGCGTACATCTACTCCACCACGATGACCACCCATAACCCGATCATGGACGTCGGGGCGCCAGGATATGACCTTGGCTACGGCTACTTGATTGGAACATCGATGGCGAGCCCGATCGTCGCGGGCGCGGCAAGCTTGTACTACGGCAAGAACGATATGGATCGAGCTCAGGGCATGCAGAACCTTCGGGCCTATCGAGCCTTGCAGCGGTCGGCACTGAGCGTGTACGGCGCACCGAAAGGCTCTTGGGAGACCCACCAGGGTTACGGCTCGCTTGATGCTTACTATCTGTTGCAGGATGCGGACTCCCGAGGAGCTACCGCCGGGGCAATCGAAGGAATCGTCTACAACGAAGGCACTGCACAAGGCAACGCTACGGTTCGCGCTAAGAAGGACGGTGGCACGATCACCTACCAAACCTCGACGCTTGCTAACGGTACGTACCGATACGACCAGCTGGCACCGGGCATGTACACCGTAACCGCGGTGGCCTTTGGGAAGACTAAGGTCCGGCGCGTCGAAGTCATTTCGGGCAGCGATGCACCGGCGACGGACTTCTGGTGCGGAACTTACACCGGTGATGACACCGCGCCGATCGTGGATCGATTTGCTTTTTCCAACTGGGAAGGCGTCCCGACGGGTGGCGCCTACTCGGCGACTCGATTCAAGCTCTGGGCATACGACACCGAGACGGGAATCGAGAAGTACCAGATCAAGATTGGTCGAACGGCTGGCGCAGGCGATGTTGTCGCGAACACCGAAATTGCTCCGACCAGCAATGAAGTCGTGCTGAATCATGCCGCTATCACGCCTAGCGCAAAACTCTACGCAACGCTAACGGTTACCAACGGTAACGGAACGACCACGACGATTTCGGTCCCAATGTCGGTCAACACCGAATGGGATGCCGCGTTTGTTTCCCAGCAGGTTCCGAACACGGTCGCACCGGGGCAAGTCTTCACGGTCGCGTTCACGTTCCGAAACGCCGGTACGCAGAACTGGACCTCGGCGGATGTGCAGCGCCTTGCGCTGACCTCAATGCCCGTGGGGTCGACCACATTCGGCAAGAGCCGCCTCGGAATGCCGCCCGGAAGCAACGTTGCACCTGGCCAAACGATCACGGTTCAGGCTCGACTCACGGCGCCGAACACCGTTGGCCTCTATCAGTCCTGCTGGAAGTTCACCCGCGGAACCGTTCAGTTCGGTTCGGCGAGCACATCGGTCTGGGTTACCGTCCAGTAATGGCAATCTCGCTCGCGAAAGCCCTGAAGCTCAAGAATCGCCAAGTGGCGAAGATTCAAAAGCTTCAGGGCATCGTGACCGCTCACAATTCGCGCCTCGTTGGCGGCAGGGAAGAGTTTGATGTGGCGGCAAGTCTCGCTGAACTCCGAAATGCAACTGAGGCGCTCGTGAAATTGAAAGCGGCAATTAGCCTCGCCAATGCTCCGATTCAGGAGACGATCTATCGCATCGGGGAACTGAAGAGTCACATCAGCTTCTTGCGGAGGATTCCGACCACGTCGGGAAAGTTCATGCAACCGTACGGAATGCAGGAACCGCAGGAGTACATCGCGACCCTTTCCGCCCGCGAAGTCGAAGAAGAAGTATCGCGGCTTGAAGCGGAGATCGACGAACTTCAGGATCGTCTGGACGAGCACAACGCCACCGTTTCCATTGAGTTTTCCGAGTGAAAAACCGATAGAATGAAGCCGCCTCTAAGGGCGATTGACGGAATACGACTGACTTAGCACCTTCGATCAACATCGAATCCTGGCTGATTCTTGACAAGAATCATTGAACCTGATCAAGCGGCCTATGGCCTCAAAACTCAAAGTTCGTGACTTCAATCCTCAAACCTTAAACATCAAGACTCTTCCCGCGGTCAGTCCCGTCGTCGCCCTTAGGGGAAACAGAAGACGCAAAAAAGCGCGAGGGAACCTAGGTTCACCTCGCGCTTTTAGGATTCAGGTTTCTTAGCGGATTGCCTGTTCGGTCTCGGCATCGAAGAGGTGTACGCGGTCAAGGTTGACCACGAACTTGGCGACTTCGGTGACGCGGACCTTACTCTCGTTGCTGATGGCAGCAACTAGGTTGATCTTGCCGATCTTCAGATAAGCAACGTACTCGTGGCCGAGTGGTTCCATTACGTCAACGGTTGCCTGGACGCTATTCGCATCGGTCGCAACCACGTTGCTTGGAATGGCAGCGTCGTGAATGTCTTCAGCGCGAATGCCGAGGGTGATCTTTTTGCCGCTCATGTGAGCTGCAGGATTGCCATCTGGCACCGGAAGCTTGAACTCCCCGGCGTCAACAATCGCGACACCGTTCTCCATGCGAATCTCAGCATCGATGAAGTTCATCGGAGGAGAGCCGATAAAGCCCGCAACGAACTTGTTTGCCGGGTACTGATAGACCTTTTCAGGCTGATCGCACTGCTGGAGGATGCCGTCGCGCATGATGGCCATTCGCTGGCCCATCGTCATGGCCTCGACCTGGTCGTGGGTGACATATACGGTCGTGATTCCGAGCTGGCGGTGAAGTCGAATGAGCTCGGCTCGAGTTTGAACGCGGAGCTTTGCGTCCAGGTTCGATAGCGGCTCGTCCATCAAGAAGACTTTCGGCTTTCGGACGATGGCTCGCGCAAGAGCGACACGCTGTCGTTGACCGCCTGAGAGTTCCTTCGGCTTTCGATGGAGGTACTTCTCGATGTCCAGCATACGGGCAACTTCTTTGACCCGCTTGTCGATGTCTTCCTTGATCGTCTTGGCTTCGGCCAAATGGGTGATTTGCCAGAAGAAGCTCTTGAGTTCTCGAAGCCGAAGACCGAACGCGATGTTGTCGTACACGTTCATGTGCGGATAGAGCGCGTAGTTTTGGAAAACCATCGCTATGTCTCGATCCTTTGGCGGAACGTCGTTGACGCGAACGTCGCCGATCATGATGTCTCCACCGGTCGCTTCTTCCAAGCCGGCGATCATTCTCAGGGCGGTGGTTTTTCCGCAGCCTGAAGGCCCGACGAGGACCATGAACTCTTGATCTTGGATGTCGAGGTTGAGGTCGCTGACCGCCTTGACGTCCTTACCGTACACCTTTGTTACGCTTTTGAACGCTACTCCTGCCAATAGGGTCTCCTGTTTCTGGACGGGTCCATTATAGCGAACTTAACGGAATCTGTTCAGTGTTCGCCTTGATTTCACGAAACTGGACGGATTTGTGTAGAATGAAAAAAGTTTGGCTCATCAAACTTTTGAGTAAGTCTATGCAAAATATCGGATTCGTCGCGGTAAATCGCATCGTCGTTCGCGCAGATTATCGGCCCCGATTTGAGGAGCTGTTCTCAACTCGTGCGCAGGCCATTGACCGCCTTTCGGGCTTCGTGAGCATGCAGGTGCTACGTCCCGCGAAGCCAGAGGAGCCCTACCTGGTGGTCAGTCAGTGGCAGGATGAGGACAGCTTCAAGGCGTGGACCGCTTCTCCTGAGTTCATCGAAGGGCATCGGCGCGCTTTTGCCGACCTCGCGACGGCGAAAGCCTGTGGGGAAGCACCGCCGATGCAAAGCGAGTTCGCTACCTATTCAGTGCTGACGACCTGAGTCAGCGTGGCCGCACGACGTGAACGCCTTTTTCGAGGGTGACCTTGGCGTTCGCGAGGGTCTTGAGTTCGTAGAGTCGCGACTCAAAACTTCCGGCGGCAAAGTAGCCGCTCAGTTTCTGCGTAAGTCCGGGCATGATTTTTACCCGCAGTCGCATTTGGGCAAAGGTCTCGGCAAAGAGATCGGAAGCGCGGCGATCAGTGAAGGTAAGGGCGACAAACTGTCCCGAACTGGCCGGGACTTCCTTTTGAATGCCCTTCTGGTCGGCTAAAGTCGTGGTCGCCAGTCGCTCGGAGAACCCAGGCAAAGCGCTTTCCATTCCAAGCGGTGCGCTCGTTTGGGAAGGCAACAAGGTGTAGACGGTGTCCTTCAACTCATACGTAAATCCGCAAGCGCGGCCAAGGCGATCCAGAGCGACCGGAAGGGTGACGTAGTTGAAGATCAGTGTTACTTTGCCTTGGATCTTTGAGCTCATCACAAAGCTCTGATCGAACTCGCTAAAAATGTGAGCAACAACCGCTTCTAAATCTTCGCCACTGAAGCTGAAGCTCGCACGTTTGGCTTCAAAACCAGGGGCTTCCGTCGTCTGGATTGCGGCTTGCTGCTTCGAGAAGATTCGGTATTCGTTGTTCTCAGCGGAAAACGTCGCGCCCACTTGAGTTAGAACGGATGCAAGCGCAACATCAATCTGCACTTTCGCAGCCGAGAACTGGACCTTGCCCTGCACATCGGGATCGATCGTATATCCGCTGACCTTGGCCTGCCGAAACAGTTCGCGAAGGACCTCGCGAACCTCTGCCCCTTGAGTTTTGTAAGTAACCAGCACCGGGGCTTGACCGGAGATCGGGGCTATATCTCCAAAACCGTTCGACAAAACACCAAAAACAAACAGAGCAACACAGACCGCTCGCATGCCGTCATTCTATCGCTGGTCACTTATGGTGACAACACGAATCTGTCGATTTCGTGCGTCAGATTTTGCGCGTTCCTCCGCAGGATTCGGCTCTCTTAACACTAAGTTGAAAATTGAGCTTCTTCCAAGGTTCGGGCCCTAGCCAAGCGTCACTTTGGTCGAACTACGTAGACGCCATTTTCAAGCTTCACGCTCACGTTGGCAAGATTCTTGAGTCGATACAACCTTGACGCTTTAGATTCGCTGGGGAGGTTCCCGGAAATCTTTGGCAAGTTCGGAGAGATGCGGTACTTCGCGTTCATTTGTCGAAACAGCGCGGTGATCTCATCCGCGACCGGGACGGACCGCAGTCGCTTTGCCGGTAATTTTCCTGCCGTGCTCGCCCTGGGGGACGCCATTAGCTCCACCGTGCCGCCGTCAAGAACCAGAATGCGGCTGCTTTTGGAGGGAGCGAGATTCACCGCCACCTGAAGGGTTGGCTGCAGAACGTAGCAACCCGCTCGCAACTCCGCGTGAAACCCGTGAACTTCGCCTAGGACAGCTAGAACATCCTTCAGCTTCATCGAGTTAAATGTGCAATACGCCTTACCTTCAATTTTCGGGCTGAGTACGAACGACACGTATGCTTCGGAAAAGATTCGAGAAAGGAAGTCACGAATGTCTTCATCGGAACCCGATCCGATCGTGATCAGTTTCTCTCCAACCTCGTCTCCGACTGGTGCTTTTTGGACCAGAGTTCTGAGTTCGGGGTCTTCGTAGCTAACCCATCGTATCCCTGTTTTGTTTAGAGTCGTGGACACGGGACTTGGCGAAGGTTCCTTCCTCAGTACTTGGTAAATCCCATCCTCGACCCTAAAAGTCGCATCAACCTGACGCACTAATGATTCTAAAGCGGTATTTAACGAAATTCGTGATAGTGATAGCGTCACGTTCCCCTGAACTGTGGGATCAATCGTGTAGCCCGCAACTCCCATCTTTTTAAAGAGGCTTCGTAGAACCCCTCGGACGTTTTCGTTGTTGGCTTCGAACTTGTCCACGATCAGATCAGGTTGCTGCGCATTAATCCGGTGGCTGAACAAAATGTTGCTCGCCGGGATAGGTAGCACTGGACCACTGGCCAGGCAATCCCCGCTGATCCCCAAAAGAACACCCGCCAATACCGCAATTTTCATCACATCATCAAGACGGCGAAACCGACCCTGCGTAATCAGAAAATTTGTCGTGCAAGCAAACTTAAACAAAGTCCTTGCAGTACGCACCGGAATCGCCGTACTTCAAGACGACGGTCTCCGCTAGCTTCAAACTTCGCTGAAGCCAATCCATGTTCATAATAAGTCCATGTCCGACGCGATCAAGCGTATCGTAGCTACCGACTGCGGCTCCACCACGACCAAGGCGATCCTCATTGAGCAGAACGAGGCCGGCGATTATCGCCTCGTTGCCCGTGGTGAGGCACCGACGACGGTTGAACGACCGTTCGAAGACGTGACCCTCGGCGTGCTCAACTCGATCACCGAGCTTGAGGAGATCACCGAGACCACGGTTCCGGCTGGCTACACCGCTGGCCGCCGAACGCTCATTAAGGACGGGAAAGTTTGGCGACAGCTTAAAGAAGGCGCGCGAGATAGCAGTGGCGTGAACGGCCCGCTCGAAAGCTCCGACCTGTACGTTTCGACTTCGAGCGCGGGCGGCGGCTTGCAGATGATGGTCGCGGGCGTGGTCAAGTCGATGTCGGCCGAATCCGCCGAGCGCGCTGCCCTTGGCGCCGGCGCGATCCTGATGGACACGCTAGCCGTTGATGACGGTCGAAAGGACTACCAAAAGGTCGAACGACTTCGACAGCTTCGCCCCGACATCATTCTCATGTCGGGCGGAACCGATGGCGGCACCACCAGCCACCTTATCGAAATGGCGGAAGTCATTCGCCGCGCCGACCCGAAGCCACGATTCGGCGACATGAAGCTTCCGATCATTTACGCGGGTAACAAGCAAGCCAGCGCAGACGTCGGCAAGGTTCTCGGCGAGGGCATCAGCCTTCAAGTGGTTGACAACCTTCGACCGACCCTAGAGAAGGAAAACCTCGGCCCCGCGCGAGAAGAGATTCACGAGATGTTCTTGGAGCACGTGATGCAACAGGCGCCGGGCTATTCGAAGCTCCTCGAATGGACCAGCGAAGAGGTTATGGCCACGCCAAACGCGGTGGGCAAGCTGCTTAAGGAATACGCTGAAAACGAAAAGATCAACGTTCTTGGCGTGGACATCGGCGGCGCGACCACCGACGTTTTCTCGGTCTTCCTCTCTGGTTCCGGCGAGCGCATCTACAACCGAACGGTTTCGGCCAACCTCGGCATGAGCTACTCGATTTGTAACGTCCTCAAGGAGACCGGAGTCGAGAACATTGCCCGATGGCTACCGTTTGAAATTTCGCCAGCGGAGGTTCGAAACCGACTTCGCAACAAGATGATTCGTCCGACGACGATTCCTCAGACTTACGAGGACTTGCTTATCGAGCATGCGGTTTCGCGCGAAGCGCTGCGGCTTGCGTTCTTGCACCACAAGTCCCTTGCCCGAGACCTCGTCGGCGTTCAGACCGAATCGAACATCGACCGTCTCTTCAACCAAGGCGCGGCGGGGCAAAGTTTGGTCAACATGATGGCGCTCGACATGGTCATCGGCTCCGGCGGCGTGCTTTCTCACGCACCAAACCGAGCTCAATCGGCGCTGATGATGATGGATGCCTACCTGCCGGAAGGCGTCACGATGCTCACCGTCGACAGCATCTTCATGATGCCGCACCTCGGCGTGCTTTCCGAGCACCTTTACGCGGCCGCGAAGCAAGTATTTGAGTACGACTGTATCGTCAAGTGCGGACATTGCATCGCACCGGTCGGCACGGGCAAGGACGGCGAACCTTGCGTTACGATCTCCGGCGACGGCATCAACGTCTCGGTGCCGTTCGGCGAAGTCAAGGTGATTCCGGTCGGTCGAGACGAGTTTAAAAACGTCACGATTACTCCGGCAAAAGGCTTTGACGTTGGGGAAGGAAAGGGCAAGGCCATTCAGGTCAAGTTGGAAGGCGGCACGGTTGGCGTCATCGTTGACGCCCGAGGACGACCTTTCGACATCAATCTGAACACGCCAAACCGAATTCAAAAGCTCCGTAGCTTCCTGAGTGCTCTTAGTTTGCCATTGCCAAAATAAGGTGATTTGAGTTCACGGAATCGTGTGACCTCGTACATTTTGCGGGTGACCTAAACTCTTGCAAAAGCGTCCCCGGCTTGCTTGGGGACGCCAGAGAGGAAAAATGCGCACTTCACCCGTTGCTATCGGAACCCTTACGGTTGCCGCGCTTGTCATCTTGGCTTGCGGCGGCTCTGGCGGAGGATCGTCAAGTTCTGGCGGATCGACCTCCAGTTCGAGCGGAGGCTCAGGAACAACGGCAGGTGGAACTGGCCCAGCGCCGATCCTCGATCCGACGCCAAAGGTTCGCTTCGCGAACTTCACGGAATATGAGCGGATTCGCGTTCGCGTCAACGGAGTGACGATCGTAGATAACCTCGAGCAGGGGCAGTTCTTTGACCGCGTGTTCTCCGGGCCAGACGTTTACTGGTCGGTCACGGACGCCACGACCGGCAACTACGTCTTCGGTGGCTACCAGAAGATGGAGTACTCGTTCCAGGTCTTCGCCTTCGCCGGTTCCAACTCGGCCTTCAACTGGCTGGACTTCCCGATCGGATACGCGAACAACTTTGCCTGGGTCAACCTGATGTCGGCGTACAAAGCAACGCCAAACCTCGACGCGGCTTGGCGACGGGTGAGTCAAACCGATTCTCAGCGCACGGTAGTCGGTCCGGTTGGAGCCATCCAGAGCGGCGGCAACGCCCTCACGGGTTCGTTCCCGGTGGATTCGCCTCTGTTTGTCGGCTTCTATGAGCGCGGAAAGACGAACCCGATTGCGGGAACGGTTTACGCCGAGAACCTTGACAAGAACTTCTCGTACTTCCACGCGGTGTACACGAAGCCGGACGGCGACAAAGGCTACATCACCTGGAAGCTGTCTGAGAACACGATCAAGAACTGAGCTTTTTGAATTCAAAACTTGCGTCGGACTCCCGCTTCGGGAGCCGACGCATTTTTTGTGTTGCATTCTGCGGCATCGCTCGTGTCATACTCTTACGAACTCTGGAGACAGCAGGTGGCTTAATTGCCTTAAGCGATTCGCAAGGATCGGCCCGCCGAGGGGATACAAGAGAATACGTTGGAGGTTCGCCTCGCACACGTCTCTGTCCTTCGGTTTGGGCAGGGGCTTTTTTGTTGCCGAAGGCTTCCGAGAAAACAGGAGCAATATGCCGACCGCAGAAAAAGCACAAGTCATCGAGCAAACGCGGGAGTGGTATTCCAAGTCGAGCGGCGTAGTCTTTACCGACTATCGCGGACTCAAGGTTAAGGACCTGCAGGCGCTTCGCGCTAGCCTTCGAGAGAAGGGCGCCGAGCTGCACATCGTCAAGAACACCTTGTTCCGCCAGGCCGCGGGCGAAGCGGGACAGAACCTGCCCTTCGAATACGACAACGGAACGACCGCTTATGCGTTTGTGTTCGAGAACGAGCCGGAAGTGGCCAAGCTGCTCCTCGATTACGCACGAACCAGCAAGAAGCTGGTGGTGAAGGGTGGCCTGTTCGCCGGCCGAGCTTACACTTCGAAAGAAGTTGAAGGCATCAGCGAACTGCCATCGAAGGAAGTACTGATCTCGCAAGTGATCGGTGCCATCGCTGCACCGCTAACCAATCTTGTGGGCGTTATCGAGGCGCTATACGCCGATCCGATTCGCACCATTTATGCCGTGGCCGACAAGGTCAATGAGGGTGTAGAAACCCCGGCAACGACATCTGAAGAGACCCCAGCCGAAGCGCCCGCCGCCGAAGCTGTGGCAGAACCGGAAGCCACCGAGGCTCCGGCCGAAACCCCGGCGACCCCGGAAGCAGAAGGAAACTAAAAACCATGGCAACCACCGTAGAATCACTCGTCGAATCGATTGCAGGAATGACCGCAATTGAACTCTCAGAACTCAAGAAGGCCCTCGAAGACAAGTTCGGTGTAACCGCCGCTGCTCCGATGGGTGGCTTCAACCCAGCCATGTTCGCTGGCATGGGCGGCGGCGCAGCAGCAGCTGCACCGGTTGAAGAAGAGAAGACCGAATTCGATGTCATCCTCACCGAAGCTGGCGCTGCCAAGCTTCAGGTTATCAAGGTCGTTCGAGAACTCACGGGTCTCGGCCTCAAAGAAGCCAAGGACCTCGTCGATGGCGCTCCACAGCCACTCAAGCAGGGCATCAGCAAGGACGATGCCGAGAAGATCAAGAAGTCGGTCGAAGAAGCCGGCGGCAAAGTCGACATCAAGTAATTCGTTACAAGATGTTAACGGGCCTCGGCGGTTTTCGCCGAAGCCCGTTTTTTGTTTTGTAGTAGCATCGACCACGCGATGAAACAGCTACGATCCAAAACCCAGATCAAGCGCTTCCTTGAGGCAGCGGAAATGCGGGAGATGGACGTTGCGTTTCTACTCCAAGACTGGGCGGATGGCTACAACGTCGGCGGAATGTTTCGCGTAGCCGATGCCTGCGGGGCGGTGGAGATTTTTGCGAGCGGGAAGACGCCGACGCTCGAGAATCCGATGGTTGGCGTGACCAGCATGGGGGCGCATCGGCGGGTGCCGTTCCACCACTTTGCCCGGCATGATGAGGCGGTCGCGGCCGCCAAGGCAGTGGGTTACACGCTGGTGGCGGTTGAGGTCGCAGATTCTGCGGTGTCGTACACCGAGTTTGAGTACCCCGACAAGTTGTGCTTGGTGTTAGGCAGTGAGGGCGGGGGCATCTACGGCAACGTGCTCAAGCAGTGCGATGCGGCAGTGTTTATTCCGATGGCCGGGAAGGGAAGAAGCATCAACGTCCACGTCGCGGCGGCGGTGGTGGCGTTCCATGCGCGTTGCGCACCTACGGCTTCATCTTCGGAATCGGTTTGCTAAGCACCGCAGTCCTCCGGCGGACGAAATCTTCAAAGGTCTCTACTGAACCGTATGGCTGGCGCTCTAGACCGATGATGCCGTAGGAATTCAGTTGACTCGCATCTTTAGTCAGTCCTGCCACCCAAGCCTGCGTTTTGGCTCGTCCTGAAAGGCGTTGCGTGCCGTGGTACGAGCAGAGGATCATCATCGTTACCGGATGAATTGCTCGGTATCCAGCTTCCGTTTGCTCAACGGCCAATGCGATCAGCCCACCTTGATACTGTCTCTCGATTGTAACAGACGATCTTTCCACAACAACCTTTGGTGCCTCAAGTGGTTCGTTCAATGACAGTCTCGCGTCCATAAACTCGCGCAAGAACCGGGACATTTCCGCATCAGAAATGGGTTGGTCACGCTTGTCAAGTTCCCAACGGTACTTATTGACGCACGCGCCATCGCCCCGTTCCACGCACGCGAGGACTTTTCGAGCAACATCCTCGCCCGTTTCCGCCCGAGTCAAGAAAAAGCCAAGGATGCTAGCAGATACGACACCGAGTCCGATGGTGACCGACCGAAGTAACCGTCGTTTACTGGATTGGTTCTTTTTGGACTTTATCACGGGCTCCAATCCTTCCAGTATTCTGAAAACTCCGGATTCCCGTGGGTAGTGAACCGGATTAAGTGACCATCCACTGCGTTTCCGAGAAAAAGCGTTGGCATATATGGGTTATGCAGCGATGCACGAGGAGGTGTGCAGCCGGTTGTGTATACCAAAGGAAAATCGCCTCGCAATCTTTTTAGGATTGGCATCCATTCGTTGTCCTCTTCTTCCACATAACCGAATGTAAAGCCTCCCTCGACTCCGTGCCAGTCACATGCGGGTTCAAACATCGATCGCTTGAAAAACGGATTGTCATCGCGCCGCATTATTAAGTCCATCTGAAAAAAGGTCGGCAAACCCATTTCCGCTGGAGTCCCAAAGTTGCCATCCCCATCATGCTCAGCGCGGTACAAAGCCGTCGCGATGGCAATGTTTCGCAACTTGGCGATGGTCTCAGTCGTTCGAGCGCTGCGTTGCGTTGAGACAAACACGGGGTACAGCAGCGCGGCAAGGACGGCTAAGATCGCCAGCACCACGAGAAGTTCAAGCAGCGAGAAACCACGCTTGCCCGCACGCTCTCTTAGATTTCTCGCTATTGCCACTTGCCAACCATGATACAGCACTTCGGTCGCAATGAGGCGAAAAAAAGCCCCGCTGAATCACTTCAGCGGGGCGGCACGGATCGACTAACTTACTTAGCGATCTTTGCGATAGCAGCGTTGAGCGACTTAACGCCAGCTTCGTCTGCCTTGAGGTTGGTCATCGTCTGTGCGACCTTCCAGTTCTTGTAGACCAAAACGGTGTTCTTGACGTCGGCCGAGGTGTTGATCTTGTATGCGCTGACGGCATCTTCGTTCTTCTCGAGAACCGAAACTGCGGTTGCCTGCTTGAGGTTTGGAATCATTCCCTTAACCATGCTGACGTAGGCAGCTTTCTTTCCGGCTGGTGCGAGGATGACGACCATGGCCTTGAATTCGCTTGACTTGTTAGCTTCGACGGCCTTGTTGAGGGCGCTGACGATCTTGCCAACGTTTGCGCTGTCATCGCCGTTAACCCAAACCTGAACCTGTGGTCGGTTCTGGAAGGTGCAAGGGAAGCAGTCGGTCGAACCAGCGAGAGGGCCAGCAACGTGCGTTGGGTGGAAAGGCGTGATGGCTTCGCCTGGCTTGAGACCAGAGTTAGGGCCAGCGAACGCGACGGCGCTGAGAGCGATTAGGGTGTTGATCATGGTCTTTTCCTCGTTTGGGGGCAGAATCACTGCCTACAATCCATTCTAAGTCCGCGAAGGACAAAATGGTTCCCAATTTATAAAGAATTGAGAATTTTAAGCTGATAAAGTTGCGACGGGCGGCCATTTCTGACTGCCCGTCGCATTGTCGAGCCTAGTTTACGGTGAACGTTCGAGGTGCTCCATTGATAAAGAAGCGATTCGATGTGGTGTGCCGGAACCCAACCTCGAACGGATACTCCCCAGGAACGAGCGGGCAGCGCAGGTTCACCGAAAGCGCCAAGGTTCCACCGGGCGGAACGGAGACACCCTCAGGAATCGGCTCGCTGAGCCAACCCCAAGTGGTGACGGCTTCTGGAATCAACGAAACGAGGTCAAAGCTTCCTCGGGTCCATGTTGACGTTCCGGTATTGCGCATCGTGATGGTGTAGCTCACCGTTCCACCGGCAAAGAAGTCGCCATCGAAGTTCTCCGATACCAGGACACCTTTGTCGGGGGTCACGTACACCGGAACGTTGTTTGTAAAGTCGCCGAAGTTCTCACGACCGCCTTCCCGCATTCGCCATTGCATGTTCACAAATCCGCGAGTATTCGGTGCGATAACGGGGAAGAAGTACTCCTTCGACTGGTTCGTTCGAACGTTGTCGGTCACGGGAAGTGGCACGTTGTTTCGGCCCCAAGTGGTGTTGTTGAACGGGTTTTGCGAAACGAGATAGTAGTTGCCAGCATTGGTCCAAGATCGCGTTCCGACGTTCTTCATGATCACTCGCACGTAATAGCGCTGACCTGCCTGCATAAACGTTGGAGTGGAGAAGCTCACGAACTGCGCATCGTTGCCGTCGCGTACTTCCAGCATTCGGAACGGAGTGGTCTGACCAAAGTTTGCCGCCGGTGCAGCGCCCCGTCGCATTTGCCATTGGAACAGGTGGAAACCAACTGTATTCGGTGCGACGATGTTAAAGCGGAATGTCTTGAGCATTCCGGGTGCGACCGTCTCCGTAGGTCCCAAGGCAACGTTGACTCGTCCCCAGGTGTTTGTTCCGAACGGAAGTGAGATCAGTCGGTAGGACTGGGCTTCGCTCCAAGTCGTTGAACCAGTGTTGCGAAGGGTAACGGTAGCTTCGGTCTGAGCTCCACGATACAGCGGAGTTCGGAAAGTAGCATCGATGAACTGCGCATCGTTCACCACACCTCGCGGAATCAGCTGTCCGGTGTTCAGGCGAAGAATGGCAGCATCAACCGTTCCAGCCGTTCCTAGCGAGAGGTCGCTGATGTTCAGTTGCCAAGTTCCGGTGGCCGCTTCGCCCCAAAACGTATTGGCACTAAAGTTCCACACCAGACCGTTTGTGGTGTCAGAGAAGTCTTCGGGTTTCAACAAAGCAACCGTCCCCGCTGGACTCACCAGCTCGATTCGAAGCTGCCCGATGTTGTTGTGATCGGTATTCAGAAACAGCTGGACATCCTCAAGCGGTGCCGCCGCAGACATTTCGAATGGAATGGAGACGACATCGTTGTCTGGAATACCAACCGGATTTTCGAGTGCGTTCGACGTAAAGCTTGGAGCGGTGACTCCATCGAACATCGCTCCGTCCCGAATCATGTCGAGCACCCGAACTCGTCCGAACCCGTAGCTGTTGTTGAACTGGCGCCCGGCGGCGTTCGTAATCCAGCCGCCGCGTGGATTGGTGTTGTCCTCGGTATTGATCGGGGTGGAGTTTCTCGCGATCAGATGCTTAATGACGCGGGTCTGGAACATGCTTGGCCGGCTCAGGACCGACTCTTGGAACTGGGCCATCACGCCTCCCATCATCGCGACCGATGCGCTCGTGCCCGAGAACCGGTCGGTATAGCCAGAAAGCAGGCGCCCGTCTGAGCCAAACCCTCCGGACAGAGATTCGGTGGTTCCGAAGCCCCGCAGTATCGGTGGCGAGCCGAACATGCTCGGCTCCCTAGAAATCGACGCCGGCGCCGTGCAGAAAACGTTCGGGCCGAACGCCGAGTTTTCGATCATCTCGTTATCTCCGGTTGACGTGTTAATGTTGTAGCCGCTTACAACGATCACATCCGAACTGGTGAGCATCTCATCGGCTTCCGCCGTTCGATTCATGTTTCCGGACGGCATCAAATGCACGAGGCTGAGGTTCGTACTCGACTGTTGTAGGCCGGTGCGAGCCAGTGGGGCAGAGAGCCAAGGAGTCGCGATCACGCTTCCGTGAACCATGGCGCTATTTGGATAGCCGCTATTCATGGCGTTTACATAGGCAGAGATCGGGCCAGAAACGACGTTGACGCGGACTCCATTCGCCGTTGCGTGAGGAGCCGTACCACAGACTCCAATCCCGTTTCCGCCTCGGGCGGTTGCCAAACCGATCATCGCGGTGCCGTGGAAGGAACCAGGCTGACGGACGTCGTTATCGTTTCCGATGAAATCATAACCAAACGTGTTGATGGCTACGTCTGGGTGAGCACCTTCGAAACCGTCATCAAGAAAGTTGATCGGGATTGGAAACGGCGAATACCCCTTGGACGAGCCGGTGTATGACTGCGCGAACGCTTCGAACCCGATAACGGCTTGGCCGTAATAGTACGTGTCATCGGACGGGGCGTTGGGTTGCGTCTCGATTGCATTGATGTACGGGTCGTTGGGAACGAACTGGCACTGCATTCGTGGCGCGACTACGTCTTGCCAAGCGCCAATGACGTTTCGGTTCCGTCGCAAGCGAGCGACTTCATCTGGCACGAGGGACGAATTGGCGACGGTGAAGACAAAACTGTCCTTCATCGAAGGGAGCGCGCGTTTGTACTTGAGGCCGTTGAGAGTGGCGAAAATCTCTGCGTTCTGGTTCGGCTTAAGTTGAATCACGATGTCAGAAAGCCATCGGACGCCGGCCTGGCGCGATTGCGGGCTGTCTGCCAACGACATTGTTGAGAGCGTGAATAGGGCGAGTGCAAATGGTCCGGCTTTCATGACGGCAACTTAGATGGGACATGAGTCCCTCTCGTATGATGGTCATTAAGTAGATTCGGTTCGATAGAATCAGTGCAATTTTCCATCCTTATGAAGCGATAGATTTGATCACGAGGGTCTCGGATAGTTGCATGAAACTCTAGATGTCTGAGGTATCCATAGGCATGCGCCGCAATATCTGCCTCGTGCTCACCCTCGCTGCCGGAGCTTCGGCTTTCGGCTGGGATGGCATCGGTCACCAGCAAGTCAACGACATCGCCTGGAAGCTTCTCAAGCCTGCGGTGAAAGCAAAGATTGCTCGTGCGCTCATTGAAGGGGACACCGCCTATCAGCCAAAGCGGCCCATCGATAATGTGTACTCCGAGCAGTACCTCGAAAGTCGGGTTCGACCGTGGTTCCGCGAGGCAGGTCTGTGGCCGGACGACATCAAAGGAAAGCCGTCTGAGCGGTTTGAAGACTGGGTGAACAACCTTAACAAGCAGTCTCCGGGGACGAAGCCTACGCAAGATCCGTTCCAGCGTGGAAGCGAGGAGAACCGGATGAAGACTTGGCACTACGTAGATTTCCCGTTGTTCTTTGCCGGCTCGGGAACACCAGCGCCGCCACGCCCCTCAAACGCGCTCTATGGCTTGAAGCAGATAGACAATGGGTTGCGAACCACCCTCGCCGGAACCAATCAGAAGTACCGCGAAGGCGCATTCTGGATTTACTGGGCGACGCACGTGATCGCCGATATTCACCAACCATTGCATTGCTCAGAGCACTTTGGTCGCGAATTCCTCCCTGGAGGCGATGATGGTGGGAATCAATTCTTCATTAAGGTGACTCCGAGCGCGACCGAGACCCGACTGCATGGTTATTGGGATGACGGAATCGAAAAGGCTCTGAAGCAGGATGGGCTCACGAGCTTCGTCGCGGTAACGAACGCGTGGCTTTCGCGGGCTGATCTTAAGCCGAAGGATGAGGACGTTGCCAACCTGAACTGGGAAGCGATCGCCAAGCGACAGAGCGAGGTGGCGGTTGCCGAGGTCTACCGTGGCCTTACCAACCGCGGCGTGGTGCCCGCAGGCTATGAGCGCCGAACCGCAGATCTTTCGCGAAAAATGGCGGTGCTCGGCGGCTACCGGCTCGCGGCTTACCTAAACGGTTTGCTCGGCGAATAACTCAGTCGGCGATTAGCCGAGTACCCATCTGGGCGGAATCAAACGGTCGAAGAAGTGCTTGAGCTTCTTCGACCGTTGTGCTTGGGCGAAGCCAAGTTTCTGCATCCTCATCACTCAGTAAGCACGGCATGCGGTCGTGAAACTCACCAGCAAGCTCATTTGGGGCGCACGTGAGGATGGTGAAGGTCTCAAGCGGACCGTCCGGAGCGGCCCATCGTTCCCACAGGCCGGCCAGGATGGTGACCTCGGCGTCAGCCCGAAAGAAGGCGTACTTGACTTTCTTGGGCTTGGAGATTGCCGTAGGCTCACCGAACAAGTTGAGTTGCACGTCCGCAGCCTCGTCACGCCACTCCACGTAAAAGCTCGCCGGAACGACGCACCGGCGCTTACTCATCGCTTCGCGAAAGGAGGGCTTTTCGGCGGCCGTTTCACTTCGGGCGTTGATGAGGTTGGCCGCGGAGCGGTCGTCCTTAGCCCAGCTCGGCACGAGTCCCCAGCGAACTTTGCGCCATCTTTGGCTTTCCGCGTCGGAGGCCAGAATGATCGACATGTCCGTCGGACGAACCTCCGGTTGATCCAGAAGTTCGTCTTCTTCCGGCGCAATTCCGAAGGTCAGCTCAAGCTGAGCTTGGGAAAGCTGGACGCCGAATCTCGCGCACATTTCAGCCTTTTAGTCCAACCGCCGCGATGGTGTGACCTGCGTGCCGGAGGTGGTGCTCAAGGCTGAAAATCTCATCAATCTGCTCTTGGGTGAGGCGACTCTGAACGTCGGGATCGTTCGTAACGGAAGTGCGGAAATCTTCGCCCTCCCAACTCTTCGCCGCATTCCGCTGGGCAACCTTGTAAGCGTCCTCGCGAGCCATCCCGGCTTGAACGAGCGAGATCATCACATGCTCCGAGAAAACGAGATCACCCATGAGGCGCAGGTTCTGATGCATTCGCTCAGGGAAGACTTGTAGTCCCGCCAAGATGCTGGTTAGTCGGTTCAGCATGAAGTCGGCAAGTTGGCATGAGTCCGGGAAAATGATCCGCTCGAGGGAAGAGTTCGTGAGGTCGCGCTCGTGCCAAGTGGCAACGCTTTCCAACATCGCGTGGGAATTCGCTCGAAGCAACCGAGCAAGGCCGCAGACCGTCTCGCTGTTCCACGGGTTCCGCTTGTGCGGCATCGCGCTGCTTCCGGTTTGTCCCTTGGCAAATGCCTCCTGGACTTCCAAAATCTCGGTTCGCTGCAGGTTCCGCAGCTCGGTTGCGATGCGTTCAAGTCCAGCGCCGAGAAGGGCAAGGACATTTAAAAAGTTTGCGTGACGATCTCGATTGATGATCTGCGTGCTGGCAGGGTCGGCCTGGAGTCCGAGACGATTGCACACCCAGACTTCGAGCTCTGGTGAAGCGATCGCATGCACGCCGACCGCGCCGCTGACCTTGCCTACGGATACCTCTGCTCTAGCCGTACGCAGGCGCTCCAGGTTTCGCTGGAGTTCGGCGTACCAGTTGGCGCACTTGAATCCGAAAGTGATGGGCTCGGCATGGATGCCGTGGGTACGGCCGATACATGGCGTGTTGGCGTGCTCTTTCGCGAGTCGAGCAATTTCCGTTGCAAGCCTTTCTCCGCTAGCCAGAAGCACGTCGCAGGAGTTGCGAAGCATGATCCCGAGCGCGGTGTCGATGACGTCGTAACTGGTGACGCCCAAGTGAACAAATCGACCTTCGGGCCCAATGTTCTCGCTCAGATTTCGCACGAACGCCATCAGGTCGTGACGGGTTTCTTTCTCAAGCTCTTCGCATCGCTCGACCGTGAAGGAAGCACGGGTCTGGATTGCGGCGAGCGCTTCTGCCGGCACTTGTCCGAGCGCAACGTGCCCTTCCACAATCGCAACCTCCACGTCTTGCCAAGTCTGGTACTTCGCGTTTTGGGACCAAATCTCGGTCATCGCAGGGGTGCAATAGCGGTCAATCACACCGAAAGGGTACCAGCCGAAAAATTTGTTGGAACTTTCTTTTCTGGCCCAAAGTCAACGAATCGTTGCTTAGTTCCTTTGTGTGTTGAAAGGAGAGCGGGTGCCTTCGGGCACCCCTTTTTATTTTGGGACCCCGCTAGATGGATTCGGCGATATCCGAGCGGTACTGCATTCCTTCGAAACGCACCGAACTAACGGCCTGGTACGCGGCAAACCGTGCGGCCTCCACGGTTTCTCCCGTCGCGGTCACGCTCATTACCCTTCCACCGTTCGTGACCAGCCAGCCGTCTACGACCGTTGTTCCGGCATGGAACAGCTTCACGTTTTCGGCGACCGGGCCGACTTCTATCCTCTTGCCCCGCGTGTATTCGCCGGGATAGCCCGCACTAGCCAATACTACGGTGACCGCCGCATCATCTGAAATCTCCACCGGTGGGATCGCCTCGCCGATTGCCGCGGCATATAGCGCCGCCGCGAATCCGCTACGGATTCTTGCCATCAAGCTTTGCGTCTCGGGATCACCGAACCGGACATTGAATTCAAGGCAATGCGGGCGACCTTTATGGAGCATCACGCCCGCGAACAGGTTCCCTCTGTAAGGCAGTCCTCGACGATGGAGTTCAATGACCGTCGGCCGGATAATCCGTTCTTCGACCTCGTGAAGCAGGTCGGGTGTGATTGAGGCGTCAGGAGAGAAGGAGCCCATGCCACCGGTGTTTGGCCCGGAATCACCCGTGCCGATGCGCTTGTAGTCTCTAGCAATCGGCAAGCTCGCCGCGTAGTTGTCGCTGATGAGGGTGAACAGTGAGAATTCGCGACCGTCAAGCCGATCTTCAATCACGATCTCGGCACCAGCGTCGCCAAAAATCCGGTCCACCATGATCCGCTGGATCGCATCTTCTGCTTCGAAGATATCCTCGCAGACAATCACACCCTTGCCAAGCGCATTGCCGGAGGCCTTAACTACGACACCGTAGCCGTCAGCAAATCGGATGCGGGCGTACTCGATCGCGGTTTGCGCATCAACGAAGCTCTCATGCGTTGCCGTCGGGATGCCAGCGGAGACCATGAACTCCTTCGAGAACGCCTTGGACCCCTCCAACTGGGCACCTGCGGAGCCGGGTCCGAAGACGGCGAAGCCTGCCGCGCGAAAGGCGTCGGCCCCACCGAGGATGAGCGGATCCTCAGGTCCATAAACGACCAAGTCCACCGCGTGCTCGCGGGCCAAAGCAATGAGTCCGGGAGTATCCACGGCCGCGACGGCGAAACACTCGACCTCATCCTCAATTCCCGGATTCCCCGGGGCGCAGATGACGTCTGCTTCTTGCGCGAGTCGCCATACGAGGGCGTGTTCGCGGGCTCCAGATCCGATAACGAGGATTTTCATTCGTGTAGCCATATGTTAGGAGAGTTCGAACGACTGATTCATCGCAGGAATCTCAACGTTCCAGCCAAGGTCGGCTTTGATTCTCGCTTCAAGTCCATGTTGCGCATCCGGTTCGCCGTGAACGAGGAACGTGGTCTTTGGCGCGCGTCGGAATCCGCCAAGCCATTTGAGAATCTCATCCTGGTCCGCGTGGGCCGAGAGCGAGTTCAGTTTATCGACGGTTGCCTTGACCGCAATTTCGGTTCCGAGCATCTTGACTCGATCGGCGCCGTCCATCAGTCGCCGCCCAAGCGTGCCTTCGGCTTGGTAGCCGGTGAAAAGAACCTGGGTGTTTGCTTGTCCGAGCCGATGCATCAGGTGGTGAACCACCCGGCCCGCGTTTGCCATTCCGGAACCGGCGATGACCACAAACGGGCCGGGGCGGAAGTTGAGCGCCTTCGAGGCGTCCCGATCGCGGACGATCGTGAAGCCCTCGGGCTCCAGCTGGTGATCGCCCTCGCTTACGGCAATCAGCATGTCTTCGTCATGCTCTTCCTTGCTGTTTGCATAGAGTTGGGTGGCGGACACCGCCATCGGGCTGTCGAGGAAGATAGGAATTTTCGGACACTGACCGGCATCTTGCAGTTCGCTGATGTAGTACAGCAGTTCCTGGGTTCTGCCGATGCTAAAGCTGGGCACGACCACCACACCGCCTGTCTCGACGGCGTTGGTCATGACTTCGGCTAAGCGCGCTCGCGGATCCTCATGGCTGTGGAAGCGATTCCCGTAAGTGCTTTCAATCACGAGATAGTCCGCATGATCGACGGTTTCCGGGTCGCGAATGATCGGCGTGTTATAGCGTCCCAAGTCGCCACCCATGAGGAGGATTTGTCCGTCTGGGCACGCAATCTCCGCGAAGGTTGAACCGAGAATGTGTCCCGCAAAGCGGTACCGCAACTGCGCGCCACCCGGTAGCGGAGTCCATGAATTGTAAGAAATGGGCTCGAACCGCTTCAAAGCTTCGTAGGCGTCTTCCTCACTAAAAAGCGGTTGTGGATCGGCGTGGCGGCTGCCGTGCTTTCGAGCGCGCTTGGCGTCTTCCTCTTGAATTCGTCCGGCATCCGGGAGCGCAATTCGAGCCAGGCCGATGGTCGCCTTCGTCGCGAGGAATTTGCCTTGATAGCCCTCTTTCACCAGCTTGGGAAGCCGTCCGATGTGATCTTGGTGCGCGTGGGTGACGATGACGAGGTCAAGCTCACTCGGATCGAACGGGAATGGTGCGTAGTTTTGGTCACGCAATTGTCGTGAGCCTTGGAAAACACCGCAGTCCACGAGGATCTTTGTTTTCCCAAATTGGATGAGGTGGCAGGAGCCGGTCACGGTTTGCGCGGCACCATGGAACGACAACGATTGCATTCAGGAACTTTACGCCTTTCGCACAATCTCGTGCGCGCGGGTACCATTTAGGGGTGCGCAAAGGCTCAGTACTTCTCGCGGTTTTGACGGTTCTTTTGCTGTCCGGTTGCCGGATCAAGAGCTGGGAGAGCTTTGAGTCGGCAACGACTCCGAATGAGCCAGGTACCTGGAAGGGAGACGAATACGCTCTCGCCGGAACCGCCAACGCCACCGGTGGCCAGAACATCAAGACTCGGTACTCCGAAGGTGCCAAGAACGGCCAGACCCAAGGCCTCACCACGACCTACGGAGAAGCCGGAAAGGGCACCGGCCTTCAGCCTGGCGAGCCGACGGTTGCGAACCGTGCTGGACACGGCAACCAGAACGCCCCGGCTTTCCAAGAAACTCCAGGCAATCTGGGTTCTCCGGCTTCAAAATCCGGTCGCTAAAAATTCTTTGAACGCTTCTTGGCGTTTCTAACACTCCAATTGTGCGCAGGACCACAGCGCAATTGGAGCTATGAAATGATGCCCGGAAAGTTCTTCGTCCCGTCCCTGTTAGTCGGGGTAGCCAGCTTTGGTTGCAGCCAGTCTGGACCCGCAGACTACGCCACCGCGGTCAAGTCCAGCCCCGAGGCCGCTTCGGCGGCTTTCAGCTCGGAAGCGAATTCACCAGCCGCAAAGTCGGCCGACGGCACGCTCGCTTCCAACCAAGCAAGCGTACAAACGAGGGTTCAGAACCGCGACATTATCCAATCGGCCCAAATCAGCATCCGGGTTGTGGATGTTGAAAAAGCTGAACGCAAAGCGACCGAGTGGCTTCGTACCAACGAAGGATTTGTCGAATCATCCACCGGTTCGGGTCTCGGGGCACCATCAGCGCAGGTCACCCAGGTGTTGCGCGTTCCTGCCGGAAAATTCTATTCGGCCCTCGATTTCCTGCAGGCTCAGGGCGTCCGGACCAGCCAGTCCATCACAACGCAGGACGTGACCGCTCAAGTCGCCGACCTCGGTGCAAGGCTACAAACCATGCGAGCTCAAGAGAACTCGTACCGCCAAATGCTCGCAGCGGCGAGAAAACTAGAAGATCACATTGCCTTGAGCGACCGGTTGATGGGGCTGCGGTCTGAGATTGAGGGCATGGCCGCCCAACACAAGTCCTTGCGAGCGCAAGCTGCGATGTCTAACATCTCGGTCAATTGGGTTCAGTCTGCAGATGCAACGGCCCCGGTAAAGGACACGGGCTGGTTTAGTCAGGCTTGGGGTGAAAGCATGATTTCGATGCGGTCGACCCTTCAAAGCATCGTTTCCGTCTTGTTGTGGTTTGTCGCGATGGGACCGATTTGGCTACCGGTGCTTTTGGTTGGACTCTGGTTCCGAAGATCACTTCGCAAGCGCCAGCCCAAGGTGACGGAACCGTTCGCTCCACCGGTACGATAGTTCGGTGATTCGAGTTGGGATTATCGGATGCGGGAGCGTGGCCGGGTTTGGTCACGCTCCCGCAATTCATCGGACTTCCGGGGTCGAGCTCGCTGCGGCCTACGACCCGGTTCCCGGTAAGGCTCAAGAGTTCACCCAACGGAACGGCGGTCAGCCTTTCGACGATCTCGATGCATTTTTTGCCCACCCTCTCGATGCCGTGAGCATCTGTTCTCCAGTCGGAGTGCATCACGATAACGTCTTGCGCGCCGCCGCCGCAAAGGTTCACGTGCTCTGTGAGAAGCCGGTCACGACTACGCGAGAGCATGCCGAGGAAATGTGCCGGGCCATGAGCTTTGCGGATCGATTGCTGATGGTTGGGCTCGTGTATCGATTCAGCCACGCGGCGCAAGATATCCGGCGCTGGGTGCGAGAAGGGGTCATCGGCGAGGTCCGCAGTCTGAGATTGGTTTATCTTTGGAACCTGCACGGCCAATGGATGAACGACGGCAGCGGGAAGTGGATTGAGAGCCCGCTCTGGCGAGGAAGAATGCTCGAAGGCGGCCCGATGGTGGATTGCGGAGTCCATCAAATTGATCTAGCCCGCTGGTGGCTCGGTTCGGAGGTCGTCCGGATTCATGGCGCGGGAGCTTGGGTAAGCAACTACGAAGCACCAGATCACGTGTACGCCCACTTAGACCACGAATCTGGCGCACACACTATGGTGGATATGAGCTTCACTTACGGCCACACGGCGAAAGAGCCAACCTCCACGTTTACGTATGAATTGATCGGAACAGGCGGGGTGATTCGATACAACCGTGAGGGTTGGAAGCTAGAAATCTTGGACGGGAGCAACACCCGTGCGGTGCCGGGAGCTTCTGAAAAGAACTTCGAGGGAATGTACGAGGCATGGCGTGATGCCATCCAAACAGGATCGATTGGAGATTTGCCCGATGTCGAATCGGGAATGCGCGCGATGGAGATTGCGCAAGAAGCTACTCGTCAGGCGATTGAGCAGCGCGTCGCGCCGTCTCGTCCCGCAACCATCGTAAGTTAGCCGCGTCCTGCAGGTCATGCGGCCGCCCGGCGGCTTCTTTCATCGCGATCAGGTCGTCGATGTGGGCGACTCGAACCGTGTGTGCTCCTAGGTCAAAGATCACCGACCGATCTCTCAAGGCTTGAAAACTCTCTACACCGGTCAGTCGATGCATTACGTCCAATTCGCCGGCGCTTGTGTAGATCTTTGAAAACTCTCCGCCTAATGGCTTGGAATCGAGGACAATGCGAGCGCCGTTTCTCCGTGTCCGTGGCTCCAAGGGATTGATCGCATCAGCGAATCGCTGAAGGTTGTCATGCGACAGGGTCACACAAATGTCAATGTCCACGGTGACGCGAGGATTGCCATAAATGACGGCCGCAAATCCGCCCACAACAACGTAGTCCACGTTCTCGGCTTCGAGCCGACTAAGGATTTGGATTAAGCCCTGCACGCTTTCCTGCCTCCGCGAGCAACAATCTTAGATCGAGAGCTCCCTGGTGAAACTGAACTCGTTGTAGTGGTGTCATGAGAAGGCTGTCTTCCAGCATGTCCACTTGGATATAGGAAGCGTCGTAAGGCCTCTGAGGTTCTCTAACGGAGATTTCCGCCGTACCTTGTTCTTCGCTGGCCGGGATCTTTGGATCGCTTGGCTGCATATCTTTCAGGACAGTTTAACTTCCGATGTTTGGTCGGCGGGTGGCAACAATTGTGCCTTTCTGCCTATCGCCTTCGGTGACATGTTTGAAGGCAATCTACTTGTGCTCCCCGAATCCCGGGGAGCACGGAAGTGTTCTTACTCGCTCGCGTACAGGTAGTACTCGTATGGATGTGGTCGGAGGTCGACCGCATCGCATTCGTGTTCGAGCTTGTACTCGATGTAGCTCTCGATGAGCTCCTTCGAGAAGACGTCGCCACGGAGCAAGAACTCGTGGTCGTTCGCCAACGCGGTGAGGGTAGCTCGGAGGGAGCCTGGAGTCTGTTCGATGCCAGCCTTTTCGAGCGGCGGCAGTTCGTACAGGTCCTTGTCGATTGGCTTCGGTGGCTCAATCTTGTTCATGATGCCGTCGAGGCCAGCCATCAACAGCGCCGCGAACGTTAAGTACGGGTTGGCCATTGGGTCTGGAGCGCGGAACTCGATTCGCTTCGCCTTTGGCGACTTGCTGACCATCGGGATTCGAACGCAAGCCGATCGGTTTCGAGCCGAGTAGATCAAGTTGATCGGAGCTTCGTAGCCTGGAACCAGTCGTCGGTACGAGTTGGTGGTTGGAGCAGCGAAGGCAAGCAGCGCAGGAGCGTGCTTGAGGATGCCGCCGATGTACCATCGCGCGTTGTCGCTGAGGCCAGCGTAGCCAGCTTCGTCGTAGAAGGTCGGGTCTCCGTTCTTCCAGATCGACTGGTGGCAGTGCATACCGGAACCGTTGTCTCCGAAGAGCGGCTTTGGCATGAAGGTCGCGAAGAAGCCCTGCTGGTAGGCAGTGTTCTTAACCACGTACTTGTACTTCATGACCTGGTCGGCCATCTTCACAAGGGTGTCGAACCGCATGTCAATTTCGCACTGACCGGCGGTGGCGACTTCGTGGTGGTGCATTTCGACGTTGATGCCAACGTCCTGCATCTTGAGCGCCATGAGCGATCGCAGGTCCTGAAGCTTGTCGACCGGCGCGCAAGGGAAGTAGCCACCCTTTGGCTTAATCGTGTAACCGGTGCCGCTTTCCGAACCGCTGTTCCAGTGAGCTTCGTCCGATTCGATCTTAACGAAGGTGTCCTCTGGCTTGGTGGAGTAGCGAAGGCTGTCGAAAACGAAGAACTCAGCTTCTGGTCCGAAGTAGACCGTGTCGCCGATTCCGGTGGACTTCAGGTACTGCTCGGCCTTAATGGCGGTGAAGCGTGGGTCCTTTCCGTATGGCTGTCGGGTGAGCGGGTCTTCGATGTTGCAGATGACGACCGCAGTCGGAGCATCGGTGAACGGGTCCATGAACAGGGTCGTTGGATCCGGGATCAGCAGCATGTCCGACTCGTTGATGGCCTGGAAACCGCGGATGCTCGAGCCGTCGAAGGCGAGGCCGTCTTCGAACTTGTCGTGATCGAAGTGGTCCACCGGAACGGTGAAGTGCTGCCACGTTCCGAGCAGGTCGGTAAACCGAATCTCAACGAACTGGGCGTCGTTTTCTTGAATGTAACTCAGGGCGTCTGATGGCGTCATTGTTGCTCCAAATAGATGCCCCGACGCAGGTCGAGGCAGATACCCGCTCGCCTACACTGCCGAACGATTACGAGGATTATCCTCAATTATTTGAAATCATGCAAAGACAAAGTTTCAGGCACCCTAATTACCGTTCGGATTTCAGCCTTGTTGAAGCTGTTTCTTGAATTCTGCGTGCGCCTTTCGGGGTGTTCCGTCTGCTTTGCGGAGTCCGAGCGTGCCTAAGAACGCACGGAATCGAGGATCGTCGGAGCCGTAGTACTTCGCGTAAACATCCAGCAAGTCGCGGTTGAAGTCGACTTGAATGAAGTACGTCGCCATTTCAATCTGGCTCTTGTGCTTGCGAAGGAGGTCGAAGACCGTGGTCACGAACTTCGCCTGGATGTCCTCGCTGCTGGAGAGCGTTTCTGAGGCTGGTAGCCCTATTTCTTGGAGGGCGAGCTTGCGGCTGCCCGCGAAGCTGAGCATCGTGCTGAAGTTCTTTGGGACCTCCGAGAGAGGTTGCGGGCTGAAGTCCGGCTTGGTCGCATAGTAGGTCATGAAGACGACGTCGCTGCCGTTCTGGAGCTTTTCGATCAAGGGGCGATTCTGCTGCAGCCCTTCGAAGGTTGTGGTCACGCCAGATTTCATATCCGGCGCGCTCTCCTTTAGAACGGCCCGTCCGGCGGCAAGGAAATCCAAGTAGGCGGGCACTTCTTCCGGGTGAGCGGTCAGATACACATCGACTTCATTGCCAAGACTGATTGCCTTGACCTTGTTGTTGAACCGAGAGAGCAGGTTTCGGAGGAGGGTGGCGAACCGCTCTTTGACTTCTGGCGAATTCAACGCTTGACCCTTCAGGTCCTCGGGAAGGATTTTGTTGGTGGTGTCGAGAACCTTGATCGTGACGTATGCATCGCCTCCCACAAACTTTGCGATTCCGATGGAGTCATCGGCCTTCTTGAGATCGAATGCTCCGGGCGTTGGCTCTAGTTCGTTCCAGCTATACGAAACGGTACTTGCTGTGAGCCCGAAGCGGATTTGCTCACGAGCACTGTCGAGGAAGTCCTCTTCTCTGGCGCTCTCCTTCACATTCAGCGCAAGGCCGATGGGCGGAAGGGAAGATGGGGTCTGGACGAGAAGCGAGCCAAGGAGCAACGATGCAAGCATGCGTCTAGTCTAAAGCGCGTTTGCCGAGCAACGGGTCGAAAGGACCCAATGTTAAGAATTATTAACTTGAAATAATATATTCAAAAGGTTATGGTGATGTTGTTATGAATCTACAAGCGATTCTCGAACTTCTCAAACAGCTTCCTGGAGGTTTCGACCAGATTGGTGATGCTTCTAAGTGGTCCGTGCTCTCGGTTCAATACGATGGAAAAAGTGTTCCTGGCACTGTTACTGCCCTTGTGGCCTCTCCAGTTGAGATCAACGCCACCGTCTCTTTCAAAGGAGAAGATGGTGCGGATGTCGAGATTAACGTCGCAGCAAAGCACCACTCAACTTCGAAAGCTAAGGTCCTTGTGAATGGCGAGTTGGACGCAGATGCAGCTCTCATTTTCGCGTTCAAGGGCTCAATCGGCAACCCAACTCGCTGGGCATTTGACTTTAAAAATGTCACCGTTGAAGGCGAGGATTACCGAATCAACCTTCGATTCGATCCGTCCTAAACTCCGGACCAAGGCCGGCCACGCTCAAGCGTGGCCGCGCCGATGGCCTCGACGTCCGGTTCTGGGAAGTCAATGTCTCCATCGCCTTTGATCCGTGAGTTCGCCAAGATGCGCTTGGGTGCAAGAATCTCGGTCAGAACGTCATGCAGCGGGGCAAGAGAAGGGAATCGTTCGCTTCTCAATCTTGCGGATTCGAGGATGAAGTCGTACATGGCAAGATCAGCCGCGGCGGCTTGCTCGGTTTGGCGTTCGAAAGGAGGAATGACGCCTTCCTTCGCCAGGCGTCCGGCGATGAAAAGACGGTTGATCTCGTTCGTTCCTTCGTAAATTCGGCTCACGCGGGCGTCGCGGTAAACGCGAGCAATGGGGAACTCTTCCGTGAAGCCATAGCCTCCATAGACCTGAAGTGCTTCGTCAACGATCTCAGACTCGGCTTCCGTGCTGAAGACCTTGACCATCGCGCACTGGATGGCGTACTTCTCCGCGGCTTTCCGGTTGCCATCGATGGTTCCGCCGGTTTCAGCAAAGGCATCGTCGATCAACGCTCCAACTCGATAGATCGCGCTTTCGGCGCCATAGAACAGCGCCGCCATGCGGGCGAACTTTTCTTGGATCATCCCGAAGGAAGCGAGGGATTGGCCGAACTGCTTTCGGTTCTTGGCGTACTCGGCGGCAATCTCGATAGCGTAGCGAGCGGGCCCGATGCTCATGCTGGCCAGCTTGAAGCGGCCAATATTGAGAGCGTTGAAGGCGACTTGGTGGCCTTTGCCTTCTTCGTGAAGAAGGTTCTCGGCCGGGATCCAGGCATCGTTCAGAGTGACCCGGGCAGTGCTGGATCCTTTGAGACCCATCTTGTACTCTTCGCGCTCGACCGTTAGTCCGTCGGTGTTTCGCGGAACCAGGAAGGCGGAGAACTTTTCGCCATCCACCTTGGCCATCACGAGGAAGACATCGGCCCATTGGGCGTTGCTGATCCACATCTTCGTGCCAGTCAGCGAGTAGCCGCCATTGTGAGGAATAGCTTTTGTGGTGGCGCTGAGGGCGTCGGAGCCGCTGTTCGGTTCGCTCAGGCAGTAGGCACCGATTTGATCTCCCATGGCGAGAGCGGGGAGCCACTGGGCTTTTTGGGCGTCCGTTCCGAAGAGGGACAGGCCGACTTGGCTGATGCCACTGGTGATGCCGTAGGTAACGCTGAATGAGCCGTTGAGGCTGAGCATTTCCAGCATCCGTGCCGCGAGGTTCTTGCTCTGTCCGAGTCCGCCGTAGGCATCGGCGGTGTCGATCCCGCATAGTCCAAGTTGTCCGGCTTCGCGGATCAGCCGCGGCATCAGGCCGGGCTCCTGATGGTCGATGGCCTCAGCGCGCGGGACGACTTCTTCGCGAGAGAACCGTTCGGCGGTCTCGATCATCAGGGCATCGTCGCCAATGAAGTCTTCAGGAGCAAAATGCGACGTCGGCGTCATGTCCATATTATGGTTCGCGGCGGTACCCTATAGGCGCTGGGGCCTGTAGCTCAGTGGTAAGAGCAGGCGGCTCATAACCGCTTGGTCGTGGGTTCGAACCCCACCGGGCCCACCATTAACCGCCCCGTGACGATTTTTTCCACAGGCGCTTTCGGCATGCGTTGGAGCCAATAATGCCGTACGCTGTAATGAGAGATGACGGTACCCACAGGCTTAGAAAGCGTTCTCACCATCGATCCTGAGATCATGCACGGGGCGTTGTGTTTCAAAGGAACCCGCGTTCCACTTACGGTTTTCTTAGACAACCTAAAGGAAGGCGTCGGACTTCATGACTTTCTCGAGAACTATCCCAGCATCACCAGGGAGCAGGTCGAAGCCGTTCTTGAATGGGAAAACAGCGCAATCCGTGAAGCGGCTGGCTTGCAACTCGTAGGCTAATGCGGGTTTTGCTGGACGAAAACTTCCCGCTTGAGCTGGTCAAAGACTTCATTGGACACGAGTGCGCGCATGTGGTTAGCCTCGGCTGGAAGGGAACTAAAAACGGGGAACTGCTAGCTCTAGCCGTTGATGCCGGATTTGATGTCCTTCTGACGTTTGATGCCGGAATTCCCAAAGATCACGACATTTCGAAGCGCTCAATTGCGGTTTACGTCGTTCAACCCGAAGGTCAAGGACCAAGGGCCACCCGCGCTCTCGTTGGTCAAATCTTGATTGCGCTGGGTTCGTGTCAGCCGGGCTGAGTAATTACGATCAGTAATCGATCTAGAATTCGGCGACTGTAGCAACAACAAACGAAGCGACCCACGCTCGGGGCCTTATAGTCACTTCGTGAGGCGGATTCGATTTAGCGGGAACCAGATGGCTTCGGCTCGGCCGACGATCTCCGACTCGGGCACGATGCCCCAGCCACGGCCGTCGAAGGAGTAGTTTCGGTTATCGCCCATGAAGAGGTAGTAGCCCGTTGGCAACATCTCTGCGGGGGAATCCTTAAGTCGCTTCGCTTCTTCAACATCCGGAATGACGTATGCGCCAGCAACGGCATAGGCTGGACCTTCGGACCAAGACTTCGACATCGGGATCGCAGCATTGGCGTCGAACTCGGTGTAGTTAAACGGAATGATTTTGTCGCCGCGCTTTACAAGTTTGAAGCTGGCTCGGGTCCGCTCGGCAATCTGCTCTGGGGTCAAGGTGACGTAGTTGTTTTCACAACCCCGGCGATCTGGACAGTCAGTCAGATTCTTGTGTGGTTCCTCGACCTCTTTCCCATTGCGGTAAAGAACGCCTTCGCGGAGTTCAACCACGTCGCCTGGCACGCCGACGCATCGCTTGATGTAGTCAACCTTAGGCTGACCGTCTTCGTACAACTGCGAGGCTTGCAGTGCTTCCACTGGCGGTCGGAAGACGACAATATCGCCAACCTTCGGCTTAGAGAAACGATACACCGCTTTGTTCAGCACGATCAGGTCGTTCACATACAGGGTCGGCCACATGGATCCCGAAGGAATGACAAAGGCTTGCAATGCGAAGGGCCGGATGAGCATGAACACAAACACGCCGGCATAGATGACGGCGTCGAAGAACTCGTTCAGGAACTTCGCGATCTTGTAGATAAAGCCGCGTTTGTGGATTTCGGTCTTTGCGAGAATCGGGTACGCGGCCAACCGAAGAATGGTTAGGGCCAGCGATAGGTAGAAGATCTCGCTGAGCGGAGTTCGGGCAACTTTGTCGATGAACTCACGGGAACCAATGGCTTGAGCCAGCAGGCACGACGGATCGAAGTACATCAGCTGGCTCATAGGTTCTATGTGGGATTTGGGATCAGCGCTTTTCGCGGATTCGAGCTTCCTTACCAACCTTGTCTCGGAGGTAATAAAGCTTGGCTCGTCGAACGCGACCACGTCTGGTCACTTCAAACTTCGCAACGTTTGGCGAGTGGAGTGGGAAAGTTCGTTCCACGCCAACGCTGTTGGAAATCTTGCGAAGGGTAATCGTTTCGGCGATTCCTCCGTTTTTGATGGCAATAACCGTGCCCTCGAAGAGCTGGATTCGCTCTTTGCCGCCTTCACGTACCTTTACGGAGGCTTTTACGGTGTCGCCAGGCCAAATCTTTGGCAAATCCGTCTTCAAGTACGGCTGGGCGACGGTGTTCAAAATCGCTTGCTTTGACATATCTGTTCCTTCCTTTTCGTTGAGCTCATCTCAGGTTTGAACCTAGAGGTGGCCCGGTAGAGCGCTGAACGCTCCCATCGAGTCCAGCGGCGCCAGGAAGAGGCGCATGAACGCAAGAAGCAAGTATGACACATCACCCCAGGGCTTCTCTACGTTTTGTCCGGGGATGAGATGAGTTTTGCGTCCTCCGCACTCAGTTCGGCTTTTGCCAAGAGATCAGGTCGATTCTGAAGCGTAATGCGCAGAGCTTGCTGCCTGCGCCACTTGATAATTTCACGGTGATTTCCGCTCCGGAGGACAGGTGGTACGTCGATGCCGCGCCAGGTTTCCGGCTTGGTGTAGTTCGGAGCACTCAGCAGCCCGTCGGAATGAGAGTCTGCCGAAAGGCTGTTCGAATCTCCAAGCACGCCGGGAAGATTTCTGACAATTGCATCCGCCATCACCATCGCCGCTAGTTCGCCGCTGGTGAGAATGTAATCGCCGATGCTGAACCGCTCCGCGTTCAGATACTCGGCGGCACGGTCGTCAATGCCTTCATAGTGCCCGCACAGAAAGACAAGTTCAGTTTCGGCAGAGAGCTGAATCGCATCGGACTGCTGGAAGCTTTTGCCGGCAGGGTCGGTCAAGATCACTTTCGGCTTGTTCCAGCCCAAGGATTGGACGGCTAACGCGACGGGCTCAGCCTTGATCAACATGCCCGGTTCACCGCCGAACGGGGTGTCGTCCACCTTGTTGTTGCGGTCGTACGTGAAGTTCCGCGGGTTCACACTTTTGAGTTCGATCAGACCCCGAGTGGCGGCACGCCCGATCATGCTCGAAGATGCCCAGGGTGTGATGTGCTCTGGGAATAGCGAAACAAACGCGATCTTCACCGAAACGGAGAGTACCGACTGCGGCTCAGAAATCGGGTTTCCGTGCTTCGATGGTCGCAAAAGCGCGCCACTTAGCTTGCTGAGCGGGCGTGAGCAGCGCGAAGAAGGCTTTAAATCGGTTGGCCGCTTTTCTAGCGACTTCTTCTTCCTGCTTCAATGCGATCAGACGCTTAATGGCATCGGCAAACTGCGCCGTCAGAGCGTCGAATTCGGCGGGAGTCAGGGTTTTCTCCACCGACATTTCGTACGCGTTGTTGATTTGCGCAAACAGGCCAGCCGTCTTTTCGATGGGCGAAATGACTTCAGCCTCCGTAAGCAGTGGGCTTGCCGTAGCGATCTGGGCAAATTTCTTCTTCTGAGCCGCGTTGAGGCCAAGGTAGGTTTGCACCTCTGGAAGCCGAAGCGTTCCGACATTTTCAAGATTGGCCAACGCTCGGGCGGCACTTCGGCGTTGCGCCGGGTTCAGGATCGAAGTCTCAAGAACGAGGCCCGGCCAGAATTCAGGGCCGATTTGCACATCGTTTTCTGGGTTCTTGTACAGCACAAAGTTCGAAGTCTGGGCCGAGTGCCGGAACATCGCCGTTGACGTCGTCACCTGGAAGTTGGTGCGCAAATCTTCAAGCTGGGTCTTCGTGAGGCGAGCAGCGATGATCACCTCAAGATTCATGATCTTGGGGTGCATCTTGAGAATCGCGTCGATCACGGGCTTCTCAGAGGGAGCAGCTGGTTTCTTTGCTCCTTGATCGGCGGATGCTGTGGCCAAAATCACGCAGGGCAGCAGCGCAGCAAAAATCGTCGATCGCATCACGGATTAATTTATCACCTAAAGCGCAAGAAATAGTATCTCGATGCTCAGTCAACGGTGATTTCTAGCAATTTCATCGGCTCGAATTCTGTTGGATGAGGGGGACTGGTAATCTTCCGTATACCGAGCTATGTCCAATGTCCCTGGTGATCTAAAGTACGTCGAGTCGCATGAGTGGGTGAAAGTTGAAGGTGATGTGGTCACGATTGGAGTGACCGACTTTGCCCAAAGCGAACTCGGAGACGTTGTTTTTGTTGAGCTTCCCGAGGTTGGACGTGTTCTCCAAGTCGGTGACGTTTTTGGCCAAGTCGAATCCGTGAAGAGCGTTAGCGATCTTTACGCTCCGGTAGCTGGCGAAGTTATCGAAGCCAACCCCGCCTTGGCGGTAGATACGGCGCTGGTGAATTCTGATCCGTACGGCTCCGGCTTCATGTTGAAAGTGCGACTTTCCAACCCGGCAGACGTGGATGCGCTGATGGATGCAGCGCGCTATCAGGCAATCGTCGGCTAATTCGAAATGCCATATATTCCACACACCGAAGCCGACGTCCGCGAAATGCTCGCAACGATCGGAGCAGATTCTATCGACGAACTTTTCCGGGAAATTCCGGATGATCTTCGAGTCAAAGTGGGCGCGCTCGCGCTTCCCAATGCTCTCGACGAGAATCGACTGGCCTCGCATCTCAAAGAATTGAGCGCGAAGAACGTCAACCTGGAAGACAACGTCTGCTTCCTTGGAGCCGGGATTTACGACCGATACGTTCCCAGCACAGTCAGCGCGATCATCAGTCGTGGCGAGTTCCTTACTTCGTACACGCCGTACCAGCCAGAGGCCTCGCAAGGCTATCTGCAGACAATTTACGAGTTTCAGTCCATGATCGCCGAACTGTACGGCATGGATCTGGCGAACGCCTCGATGTACGACGGCGCGACTGCGCTGGCGGAAGCCGCCATCATGGCCGTTGGCATCAAAGGGCACGACAAGGTCGCGGTCAGCCAGGCCGTGCATCCGCATTACCGACAGGTCCTTGACACGTATTGCTGGTCGATGGGGATCGAGGTCGTAACTTTGCCGATCGAAAACGGTCTCACGACGGACTACTCGGCAGCGGCTGGAGCATCCTGCATCCTCGTTCAAAGTCCCAACTTCTTTGGCGTTATCGAGGATCTGAACGCAGCTAAACAGGCGAGCGAGACCCACGGTGCAATGTTCATCGTGTCGGCTGATCCTGTCGGCTGCGCACTGATGAGCCCTCCTGGTGCGTATGGCGCAGATGTTGTGGTTGGCGAAGGGCAGCCGATGGGCGTCGCAATGGGTCTTGGCGGCCCGCTCGTCGGTCTTTTCTGCACGAAGAAAGAGTTCGTTCGAAGCATCCCGGGCCGAATCGTGGGCCGTACCAAGGAGGCGCATGGCGATCTTCCGGGCTATGTCATGACCCTTCGAACGCGAGAGCAGGATATTAGGCGTGAAAAAGCGACTTCAAACATCTGTACTAACGAAGCGTTGATGGCTCTCGCTTGCACCGTTCACATGAGCGCGCTTGGAAAGAATGGAATGAAGGCAGTGGCGGAGTCAAGCGTCCGCAACGCTCATTATTTGATCAGCGAACTTGCAGTGATCGGCGTGCATCGACGCCACGCGAGCGCGAAGGTCTTCTGCGAATTCGTTATTGATCTTCCAAAGAATGCCGCCGATGTTCGAGATCACCTGCTTGGAGATGGCATTCTGGCGGGCTTGCCTCTGGGCTCGTACTACTCGGAAATGGAGAACTCTCTTCTTGTCGCGGTTACCGAAAAGCGGACACGGACTGATTTGGATCGATTTGTTGCGTCGCTAAAGAACGCGCTCGCTTAATCTGCACGCACAAAAAAGACCTCCCCGAATTTTTGGGGAGGTCTTTTTGGGATCTGGGTTACAGGCGGTACGTGGTGTACAAGCTCTGCATTCTGGTGCTCTGACCATTGGTGAACAGGAACATGCACGAATCGTCGGTGTAGTCCATGAAGTTCGTGATCGGGTCGGTTCCTGGGTAGCTTCGCCCCGTGCAAGAGTCTCGGTTTGCTGGGCAGCCGTAGGCTGGTGATCGCTCTGCCGCTGTGTCGGCGACAAAGTCGTTGTTCTTGGTGCATCCACCCTGGAACGTGTGATAAAGGCCGAGCCAGTGTCCGACTTCGTGAGTACCGGTATCGCCAAGGTTGTATGGAGCAGCCGTTCCACCCGGAACCGAAGAGAAGAGAAGAACTACGCCGTCGCTCTTCGGAGCGCTTGCGTACGACGATGGGAAGGTTGCCCAACCGAGCAGGCCCTGGCCGATGTTCGCCGAGTAAACGTTCAGAGCGTTCTTTCCACCAAGTCGGAGCGCGTTCTTAGCCTGCGTTTCAGCAGTCGTGCCTGGGGTCATCGTGTACCAGGTTGCGTTCGTAGTTCGATCGACAGAGATCAGCTGGAAGCGAAAGCCGGTGTCCACGCCACCGGTTGCGCCGGAATAAGCGTTGTTCAAGACCTGAATCTGCGCATCGATCTGAGACTGAGGAATATCCCCGTTTGCAAGGCCCGTTCCCTTGTTGATAACGTGCCAGTAAACCGGGATCGTGACGGTGGTCCAAGCCTTGGCGTTCACCGGTCGGAGGCCAAGCTCGATTCGTGTTTGCTCGGCAGCGGATGGTTCAACGAAGCCGCAACGGGTAACCGCCATCAGCGGCGTTTCTTCTTGGGCGGTGACGAGACCGGAGCGAACGCTCGTGGCCGCATCGGTCGCAGAACCGCCGCAACCAGCAGATCCAAGTACAAGCGCGAGCGCGCAAAGGGGAAGGGCAAATTGTAAGTTTGATCGCATGACTACACTCCGCTCCCATATCGGGGCCGGTGCGCAATTCTATAGGCACTTGGTCCATTTCACAATACGGGCGAGGGGTATTTAAAGGAGAAAAATTCTCAAAAAACTTGACTTTTTCTTTATTGAAGAATTCGTTTTCCGATAGAGATGATGTTTTCGGGTGCGTAGGTACAATTTTCGAGTGAGACCGACGCGTTCTAAGCGAGTCCCCGAGCCCCAACTCATTTTTGAAAAGTCCAGATCTGGACGCTTGGGTTGCAATGTCCCGAAGTGCGACACCCCCGAAGTGGACCTTTCGGCTGCACTTGGCGAATTGAGAGAAGAACTCCATTTGCCAGAGGTGAGCGAACTGGATTTGGTGCGCCACTTTACAAACCTGAGCCAAATCAACTACGGCATCGACACCGGCTTCTATCCGTTGGGGTCATGCACGATGAAATACAACCCGAAGATTAACGAGGTCACGGCCCGTTATGCCGGATTCGCGGCGTTGCATCCGATGCAGCCGGTCGAGACCATTCCCGGCGCACTTGAGCTCCTTAACGGAGTCCAAGAGATTCTTTGCGAAGTCACAGGCTTCGATGCCATTACGCTTCAGCCGCTCGCTGGCGCACACGGTGAGATGACCTGCTTAATGCTGATCAAGGCGTATCACGAGCGAATTGGCCAGACTCAGCGCCACATCGTTCTCGTGCCCGACAGCGCCCACGGAACGAACCCTGCGTCGGCGGCCCGTTGCGGTTACGACGTGAAGCCGGTTCCAACCGATGCCGACGGGAACACCGATCTCGCGGCCCTGACCAAATCGCTCGAAGAGCATGGGGATAAGGTTGCCGCCTTGATGCTCACTAACCCATCCACCCTTGGCTTGTTCGAACCGAACATCTCGCTGATCTGCAAGATGATCCACGACGCTGGCGGCCAGGTTTTCTGCGACGGCGCAAACATGAACGCAATGGTCGGCACGACGAGACCGGGCGATCACGGTTTCGACTGCATGCACCTCAACCTGCACAAGACCTTCAGCACGCCACACGGCGGCGGCGGTCCGGGATGCGGCGCAATTGGCCTCCAAGCCCACCTCGCCCCATATCAGCCGGTGCCGGTTATTAAGCGCGATGACGAAAGCGGAGAAGTGATCGCCGAATACGAGCGACCTTTGAGCATCGGCCGAGTGAGTGCTTACTACGGCCAGTTCCTGATGGAAGTCCGGGCCTACACCTACCTCATGGCTTACGGCCGCGAGAACATGGCGGACATTTCGCGCTACGCCGTGCTCAACGCAAACTACGTTCGGGCTCGGCTAAAGGAAGTCCTGCCGCCGGCTCACGATCGACCATGTATGCACGAGTGCATCCTGACCGCGGAAAAGTATAAGAAGAACCATGGCGTTCGGGCGCTTGATATCAGCAAGCGGCTGATTGACTACGGATTCCACCCGCCAACGAACTACTTCCCGTTGATCGTTCCGGAGTGCCTCATGATAGAGCCCACCGAAACGGAGTCGAAGGAAACGCTTGACGCATTCTGCGACGCGATGATCGAGATTTGCCATGAGGCAATGACGACTCCCGACGTGCTTCACGCGGCACCATCGACCGCGGTTGTTGGCCGCCTTGACGAAACGGCGGCAGTGAAGAACCTCGACGTACGCTGGCAAGCTCCAAAGCCGGTCTTGGCTTAGCGTTGAGCACGTCTAGTTTTGTAGTCCAAGGTCCGCTTTACGGGCCTCGGAACATGGAATTGGACGTGGAACTCCTTTCAGCGGCGGAATCTGGACAGCCGGGAGCCCGTGCTTATTTTTGGGATGGTCCCTGGGTTTCTCTGGGGCGCTTTCAGCGACCTGAGCGGGTCTTTCAAAACGGGCTAACGGCAAACTGGGTAGCGAGGCCAACGGGTGGCCGAGCGGTTCAACATGGTCAGGATATCTGTCTCTCGGTCGCCGTTCCGTTGCCGAGCGAGTCCAGCTTGCGCAGCCTCGGACCTATTTACGAGAGTTTGACTTCGCCAATCCTTGCGGCTTTTCAGACCATAGAAATTGATGCGGTCATTGCGAACGACCTGAAGGCGACGAGTGGGTCAGAGTCAGCCGATTGCTTTTCGCTCCGGACCGGCTATGACGTCACGGATCGGTCGACCGGGAAGAAATTGGGCGGTTGCGCGTTGCGCGTGACCAATCACGGTGCACTACTTCAGAGTAGCTTTCCGTTCGGGCCGATGGACTCGCAGATACGGGGTTACGTAGGCGTTTTCACGCCGTTTGATGCTCAAGCGGTGGCGGAAGCGTTCGGGGCGGCGGTTGAGCGGGTACTTTCGATTGGACTTTCTGAGCGAACGTTCTAGTGAATGTCGTCAGTTCGTATGTGTTTCTTTATGTCAATTGTTAAGGAATTCAAAGAATTCGCGCTTCGTGGGAATGTTGTAGATCTTGCCGTCGGCGTCATCATCGGCGCTGCATTCGGCAAGATTGTTACGGGTTTGGTAGATGAGATCATCATGCCGCCCATCGGCTTGCTGGTCGGCAAAGTGGATTTCACCAACCTTTATGTGCCGCTGGACGCCAAGGTACCCAGTGGTCTCGCTCTAGTCGAAGCCAAGAAGCTGGGGCCGGTCATTGCGTACGGCTCGTTTCTGAACAGCCTCATCCAGTTCTTGATCGTTGCGGCCGTGGTTTTCTTCCTGGTTAAGACGGTGAATCGTCTCCAGCCGAAAGTGGAGCCAGCGCCAGCGGCACCACCAGAACCGACGGCGGAAGAGAAGTTGCTGGTCGAGATTCGCGACTTGCTCAAATCTGGCCGATAGACCGTCAGACGCAAAAAAGGGGAGCGGACCATTTGGTCCGCTCCCCTTTTTTACTTTCTTAGCCGTTCGCGGGCGAAGGCGTGATGGTGAATCCTTGCGCGTTCAGCTCTTGGCCAATGTGGCGGAGCTTCTTCATCGCACGGAGTTCGATCTGTCGAACTCGCTCTCGGGTGACGTTGAGTTCGGTTCCGACCTCTTCCAAGGTGCGCTGACGACCGTCATCTAGGCCAAACCGGAGTCGAACGACGTCTCGCTCTCGCGAGGTCAGTCGACCAAGGATGCCATCGATTTCCTCTCGCCGAATGAGCGTGAAGGTCACGTCTCCCGGGGAAGGCATGTTCTGCGACTGAACGAAGTCTCCAATGCTGGAGTTATCCTTTTCGCCTACCGGTGTTTCCAAGGAGATTGGCTCCACGGCAACCCGCATCATTTCTCGAACACGATCAATCGAGAGGCCAACTTCTTTCGAAATCTCTTCTTCGGTCGGTTCTCGTTGAAGTTCTTGCTGCAATCGGGAAGCCGTCTTGACGACCTTGTTGATCAACTCGGCAACGTAAACCGGAATTCGGATTGTTCGTCCCTGGTTGATGATCGCACGAGCGATGGCTCGTCGAATCCACCAAGTGGCGTACGTGCTGAATCGGAAGCCCTTTCGCCAGTCGAATTTTTCGACCGCACGAATGAGACCGAGGTTGCCCTCTTGAATCAGGTCAGCGAGCGGAATTCCTCGCGCGTTGTACTTCTTGGCGATAGAGACAACGAGTCGCAGGTTGGATTCGATGAGAATCCGCTTCGCGTTCATGTCTCCGGCTTGAACCTTACGGGCGAGATCGACTTCTTGCTCTGGAGTCAGAAGTTGTGCGCGGCGGGTTTGCCGCATCCACATCTCAAGTTCTTCAGAGTCATCGGAAGTGGGTTTAGCCTCTTCCTCTTCTTCGTCCGCCGCCTCAAGGTCTAACAGATCTTCTTCACCCGGCTCTACAGCCGGGTCATCTAGAACGGGGGTGCTGCCGGCTTCGGCGTACATTTGGCGTCCTGGTGTGCGAACCGTAATCGCACGCCCTCGCCTTGGCGCCGTGGCAATCCCGTTTTCTACTGGCATGTTATTTTCGTTATCCTCCGAAGCAGGCTCTTACTGCTTCACTTGTTGGTCACGGCCTCTTGCGTTCGTCATTGAACTTCCCGAGTCTGTGATCTAAAAAATTTCTTCTCGCCCAAAGGACGATTAAGAAGTCATACGTTAACACTCGGAAGTACACGTGTCAAGGTGTCCATCTCACAGACTAAATCGTTGGCGTCACTGCCAGCCATTCTCAGTCCGATTTTAGATGAAGTTTTTTTCTCGTTCTTATCGATGCGTTAACAAAGTATTACGACGTAAAAATCGTTCGGTTACGTTGCCGGCAACACAAAAACTCAAGACTTTTGGCGTAAACGATCCAAAGAGACCCGGAGAAAGTGGCCAAGCGCACGTGCCGCTTCCTTAGAATTGTACCGGCCGAAGCTAATTCTTGCTGTCCCGCGAATCCATTCGCGCGGTACGCCCATCGCAGTGAGCACGTGACTGGGCTCGGTTGACCCGGAACTGCAGGCGGCTCCGGCAGAGATTGCGAACCCGGCCGCATCGGCTTCGATGACGAGAGTTTCGCCTTCGACACCTAGGAAGCTGAGGGAGAGGATGTAAGGGACGTTGTAGATTGGGGACGACTCGTACGTCCATGCGGCGTCCACACCATTGATTCTCCAGTCCGAAACGTGTTCCAACTCGGTCAGGACGATGGCTCGGAGTTCTTCCGCGTGTTGCCAATCGGCTTCTCGGCGTTCTGCCGCAATTTGAGCGGCGAGGCCGAAGCCAACGATTGCGGGGACGTTCAGCGTCCCAGCCCGGAGCCCACCTTCCTGCTCACCGCCAAGTAGCATCGGGCTCAAGGCACTGCCGGTCGCGAGTGCTGCCGCTCCTTTTGGGCCATAGCATTTGTGGGAGCTGAAGGTCATGAAGTCCGCCGTGGTGGACTGAAGATCGATTCGCCCTAGGGCCTGGCTTGCGTCGGAGTGAATGAAATCGTGCGTTGAAGCTTCAAAGAACGAGTTTGGATTCCAGACGGTGCCGGTCTCGTTGCTGACTAGTATTTTGCTAACCAGGGGCAGACGGGATCCGCCCGGTGCGGGCAGAAGCTCTAGTCCGTGGTTTGGAATCACGGAGTAGCCGTTCGCTAAGCCGGGAGCGCGGACCGCTTCGTGTTCGAACGGGCTCATTTGGCCGCCCGGATGTTGCGCAATGACCCAGTTGTTGGCTTCGGTCGCGCTGGCGGTAAAGGTCACGCACTCTGGCGACCAACCGGTCGCCTCGGCGATCCGCTCGCGGGCAAGTTCCACGGCGGCGCGGGTGCGCTGGCCCCATGCGTGGGTTGAGTTTGGGTTGCCGAAAGCTTCGCCAAGGAAGGGAAGCATCTCCGCCCGAACGGCTTCGTCTATGGGCGTTGTGGCCGCATAGTCGAAGTACCGTTCGAGTTGGAAGGACAAATTAGCCTACTTTTGCAAGGGCTTCTTGGAGCAAGCGAGGAACGTCGCTGGTTCGGTCTGCGACCGATGCGCCGGCTTCGAGAAGCGCGCTCACCTTGGATTCTGGCGTTCCGGTGTTGCCGCTGATGATTGCGCCGGCGTGGCCCATTCGCTTTCCAGGAGGGGCGGTTCGGCCGGAGATGAATCCAACAACCGGCTTGCTCATCGACTTCATGTATTCGCAGGCGGCTTCTTCGTCCGATCCGCCGATTTCGCCGACCATGACAACCGCCTTAGTTGCCGGGTCCTTTTCGAACATTTCCATGACTTCGATGAATCGAGTGCCAGGGAGCGGGTCTCCACCAATGCCAACGCAGGTGGTTTGACCGAGATCGGCTCGGGTCATTTCCCAAACGATTTCGTAGGTCAAGGTTCCAGAGCGGGAAACCATTCCGATCGGGCCTGGCTTAAAGATGTTGCCGGGCATGATGCCCATCTTGCACTCGCCAGGAGTGATGATTCCGGCGCAGTTTGGACCGAGGAGGCGACTGGTGTTGTTATCGCGCACTCGGTTCACCATTCGGATCTCGTCGTGGATTGGGAGCCAGTCGGAAATGCAGGTGATGAACTCAACGCCAGCGTCTTCGCACTCGAGCACGGAGTCGGCGGCGAAAGGGCCAGGTACAAAAATGATCGCAGCGTCGGCACCGGTTGCCTCGCGAGCATCTTTCACGCTGTCAAAGACAGGTCGGTCGAGGTGGGTCGTGCCGCCTTTTCCGGGGGTAACTCCGGCTACCACTTGCGTTCCGTATTGGATCATCTGTTCGGCGTGGAAGCTGCCTTCCTTTCCGGTCATGCCGCAAACGATAACGCGGGTGTTTTTATCGACAAGGATCGCCATAGTCGTGTCAGAGGATACCGCCGAGGCCGGGGTGAGAAAGTCCGATATCGCCCCCTTTTCTTTCGTGTATAGTTTTGATGGCGATAAAGCCAAGCGCTTAATCTCTGGTTTCAGAGAGCGGGGGAACCGTACTTATAGGGGTGAATGAGGCAGAAATGCCGCTAGGGGAGCTCTTGACCCGAACCCGACAGCTAACTCCGTAAGCGATGTGAGAGTCGAATCTCGTGCACGAAGCAGGTTGAATGACCTGCGGATAGGCGGAACAACGATGTTCTTTCGGCGAGTTTGTGACCCTTGCCTTTGTCGTTTTTCGGGGGCGCGACCGATGGGTCTCGACGAAAGTGGCTTCGATGTTGAAGTCCGAGGCGAGCACTTTTCCTAGCGCACCCGTTTTTTTGCCTCGCTGGCCCGTTCGGAAACGGGCGTTAGAGTAGATTTAACGGATGGCAAAGTCTGCACCGGGCGTCCGCTACGCCGAACTCGAACGCGAAACGCATGAAACCCGCGTGACGGTGGTTCTGGATCTTGATGGCGGAACGCGGCAAGACATCTCGACCGGAGTCGGCTTCTTCGACCACATGTTGCAGCTCATGGCTTTCCATGGTCAGGTCGACCTCGGACTCACGTGTGAAGGCGACCTCGAGGTTGATGATCACCATACGGTCGAAGATTGCGGAATCGTGCTTGGGCAGGCATTCGCCCACGCCATTTCGGACGAGAAGAGCATTCAGCGCTACGCCAGCAATCACACGCCGATGGACGAAGCGTTAGTCTTAGTGGCACTTGATATCAGCGGTCGCGGGATTCTTGGCTATAACGTCAACTTTAAGCGTGAAAAGATTGGGGATCTCTCAACGGAGTGCGTGCGGGAATTCTTCCGGGCATTCACAACGCACGCCAAAGTGACCTTGCACATTCATCAGATCGCAGGGGAGAATGACCACCACATTTGTGAGGCGATCTTTAAGGGCTTTGGACGAGCGCTGAAATTTGCGGCGGAGAAGTCGGAGCGACGCTCAAGTTCTACCAAGGGTAAGCGGGACTGATTGGGCATCGCCGGTAAAATTCAGCCGTGGTAACCATCCTGGACTACGGCATCAACAACCTGAGTTCGGTTGCTAAAGCGGTCCGTTCCCTTGATGTTGAGTGCGAAATTCGCGACCAGGTTGCCGGTGCGACGAAGCTCATCATTCCCGGCGTTGGCGCTTTTGGCGCGGCGATGGAACATCTCTTACCGCTTCGCGACGGGATTCGCGGGCTGGCAGATGATGGCGTCCCGATTCTTGGAATTTGCTTGGGCATGCAGCTGCTGTTCGATGCGAGCGAAGAATTTGGCCACCACGAAGGACTCGGGTTGATTCCCGGGCAGATTCAGTTTTTGCCTCGACACGAGGGGATCAAGATTCCGCACATGGGTTGGAGCGCATTGGCGTTTCCGCAACCTTCGCCCATTTTTGAGGGCATCGAGGCCGGGGAACAGGTCTACTTTGTGCACTCGCTGGTTGCCCGCTGCGAAAATCCGCAGGATGTTACGGCAACTGCCTTTCACGGTGAGCCATTTACGGCGGCAGTGAAGCGGGGGAACGTGCAAGGGACCCAGTTCCACCCAGAGAAGAGCGGTTCGGTAGGTATTCGAATATTGGAGAACTTTCTGCGTTGCTAATTCTTCCGGCCATCGATTTGATTGATGGAAACTGCGTTCGGCTTTACCAAGGCGATTACGGGCAGATTACGAAGTATTCCGAGGATCCCGTTGCGACCGCTCAGTCGTTCGTTGAGGGTGGCGCGGAGTGGCTTCATATCGTCGACCTCGATGGTGCGAAAGCGGGGCAGCCACGGAACCTGGAAGTCATTCGAAAGATAGCCGCCGAGGTCAGCGTGAAGATTGAACTGGGAGGGGGGATCACTTCTTCCGAGCACCTTGAGGCCGCCTTGGCTGCGGGAGTAGCCCGGGTCATTCTGGGCTCGGCGCTGGTTCGTGATCCGGATTTCGCGAAAGAAGCCCTGAAGCTCGGCGAATCGGTGGTCTGCGGGCTGGATGCTCGGGATGGCAAGGTCGCAGTCGGAGGTTGGCTTGAGACCTCGACAGCAGATCTTATTGAGTTTGCCCAAGAGTTGGAATCGTTCGGGGCACGACGATTTATCGTAACGGATATCGCGACTGACGGCGCGTTACAGGGGCCGAATTTTGAACTGATGCAACGATTCTTGAACGGTGTTTCGGTGCCGTTGATCGCCTCGGGTGGGGTAGCTGAGCTGACCGATATCTCTGGACTTGGACAGCTAAATCCCGCGCCAGAAGGCGTGATTGTTGGCAAAGCGCTGTACGAGAATCGATTCACGTTGCCGGAAGCAATTGCCGCAGGACGAATCTAAAGTCCCACCGCGGCTGCATCATGCCTTATAATCGTCGGAGCCATGTTTCCTGTCGAAAATGTCGCCATCATGATCCCGATTCTCGCACTGCTGATTCCGGTGGTCGCGATTCTTACGAAGCACCAGCAGAGAATGGCCGAACTCATTCATGGCGGAGAACAAAATCGCCAATCTAGCCAGGAAATGCTTGCCCTACGGCACGAAATCGCAGAACTTCGCAGCCTCGTTCATCAGCAGTCGATCGCGGTAGATAACTTGGTCAGCCGGTCGGTGGTTTTGCCATCCGAAACCGTTGAGCAGCGACTGCGCTAAACCAAAAATCGGGTCCTAACCGTTGCGCTACCGGGCGAAATCCCGGTAGTATGCATGTTCGCCTCCGTGCGCTCCCGATTCCTATGCGAGTCATTTCACCTTCCAGCAAGCGAATTGGACGCTTTATTGATGTCCCCAACCTGATCGAACTCCAGCTTAACTCTTACAAGTGGTTTCTGGAAGAGGGACTTCCTGAGCTGTTCGAAACTTTCAGTCCTATTTACGACTTCACCATGACCAACTTTATCGAGTTGGTCAGCTTCTCCCTTGGAGAACCTAAGTACTCGCTTCAGGAATGTCGAGATCGCGACATGACGTTTGAAGCTCCGATCAAGGCAATTGTTCGCTTTGGCGGAAAAGAACGAGACATCATCGAATCGGAGGTCTACCTTGGCGACCTTCCGCTGATGACGGACAAAGGCACCTTTGTCATCAATGGCCGAGAGCGAGTCATCGTTTCTCAGCTCAGCCGATCGCCGGGTCTGTACTTCGAAGAAGGCGTGGACAGCTCGATGCAAGTCGTTGTCTCCGCTCGCGTTATTCCAAACGAAGGCCCATGGCTCGAAGTTGACAGCGACGCCAACAACGTCGTTCGAACTCAGATCAGCCAAACCAAGAAACTGCCGTTGACGCAGATGATCAAGGCGCTCTACTACTTCGAAAAGGGCCGAGGTCGAATCACCGCCAAGCTGTCCGAATCGGTTGGAAAGCGAATTGCTGAGTCGGTCATCGATGCCTCGACCGGAGAAATCCTTGTCGAAGTGGGCACGATCTTCAGCCAGGAATTGCTGAACGCGCTCACTACCGAGCAGCAGCAGTTCGAAACGAAGGTCGAGCAACCATTTGCGAACAACGAGGACCTCGTTCGCTTCTTCACCGAAGACATCATTCTCGAAAACCCAGATCAGGAAAAGCTGATCGGATGCCGGCCTCACGAAGATTTGTTCGACAACGGCGAACTTCTGGTCAAGCGCGGAGAGCGAATCGACGCGACCACGGCCAAGCGAATCGAAGCCATGCAGCTTCCTTCGCTGAAGGTTCGATACACGAACTCGCTTGCCGAAGCCACGATTGATGCCGACCCAACGAGCGGCGCTCGAGAAGCTGTCCTTGATATCTACAAGCGACTGCGACCAGGCGAAGCGGCTAACGAAGAAGCCGCGAAGCAGCTGATCTACGGCCTGTTCTTCGACATCAAGCGATACGACCTCGGAAAGGTCGGACGACGATTCTTGAACCAAAAGCTCGGCCTCAAGATTCCGCTCAGCATCCGAAATCTGACCTGCGACGACCTCGCCGCAATTCTGAAGGCCATGGTGCCGTACGTTCGACGAGAGTCGGAACGAGACGACATCGATGACCTTCGAAACAAGCGAGTCCGCTCGGTTGGAGAACTCCTCCAGAGCCAGCTTCGACTTGGCTTCGTCCGAATGGAAAAGGTTGCCCGAGAGCGAATGACCTCGACCGACCAAGAGAACTTGCTGCCGGGAATCATCCTTTCGGTTAAGCCAGTTAGCGCGTCGATCAAGAGCTTCTTCTCCTCCAACCAGCTGTCCACCTTTATGGACCAGACGAACCCGCTTTCGGAAATTACGAACAAGCGACGTTTGTCCTCCCTAGGACCTGGTGGATTGCAGCGAACCAGCGCCAAGCTGGAAGTTCGTGACGTTCACCGTTCGCACTACGGCCGAATCTGCCCGATCGAAACGCCAGAAGGCCCGAACATCGGTCTGATCAGCCAGCTTACGAGCCGTGCCCGTGTTGACGAATTCGGCTTCATCATGACGCCGTACCGAATCGTTAAAGACGGAACGGTCAGCGACGAAATCATCTACTTGACCGCACAGGAAGAGACGGGTCAGTTCGTTGCTCCTGCCGACGTGGTGCTTGACGAATACGCGAAGATCATCTCCGAGCGAATTCAGGTACGAGTCGCTGGTGCTGAAGTTGGTGGTGCGTCCTACCCAATCGTCCGACGTGAGCAGATTGAGCTCATGGACGTTGCTCCGACCCAGATCATCTCGGTTGCCACGGCGTTGATTCCGTTCCTTGAAAACGACGACGCTAACCGTGCTCTGATGGGCGCGAACATGCAACGACAGGCGGTTCCTTGTCTCCGATCCGAAAAGCCACTTGTTGGAACCGGATACGAGCGAGTTGCAGCCGTTGACTCCGGCGCGGCAGTTATCGCCAAGCGCGGTGGAGTCGTCGAGTACGTTTCCGCTCAGGAAATTCGGGTTCGAACGGACGAAGGTCAGCTTGACACGTACCCGCTGATGCACCTCGTGCAGAGTAACAAGTCGACTTGTTTCACCCAGCGACCGATCGTTGACCTTGGTCAGCGAGTTCTGGACAAGGATCCTCTTGCCGACGGCGCCTGCGTTGACAAGGGCGAACTCGCACTTGGAAAGAACGTTCTCGTGGCCTTCACGCCTTGGAACGGATACAACTATGAAGACGCCATTCTGATCTCGGAGCGGTTCGTTAAGGACGACGTTTACACGTCGATCCACATCGAACGACACGAGTCGGAAGCGGTGGACACCAAGCTCGGACCTGAGGAAATCACTCGCGACATTCCGAACGTTGGCGAAGACGCACTGAAGGACCTCGACGAAAACGGCATCATCCGAATCGGCGCTGAAGTTCGACCGGAAGACATTCTCGTTGGAAAGGTTGCACCGAAGGGCCAGGTCGAAATGACCGCTGAAGAGCGACTTATCATCGCAATCTTCGGTAAGAAGGCTGAAGAAACCCGCGACGTCTCTCTCCGATTGCCACACGGCGAAAAGGGAATCATCGTCGATGTCATGGTGTTCAGCCGGTACAAGTACCTCTCGCCGAGCATCAACTACATCTATAAGGAATCGAAGAAGCGCGACCGACTGGTCTGCGACCGAACCGACGAGCCGTTGCTCCAGATTCCAGGCGATGAACTGCCAGCCGGCACGAACATGACGGTTCAGGTTTACGTTGCCCAGAAGCGAAAGCTGATGGTCGGCGACAAGATGGCCGGACGTCACGGTAACAAGGGAGTTATCTCCCGGGTTCTTCCGGTCGAAGACATGCCGTTCCTCGCGGATGGCACGCCGATTGACATCGTTCTCAACCCGCTTGGTGTTCCTAGCCGAATGAACATCGGACAGCTCCTCGAGACCCACTTGGGTTACGTTGGCAAGCACCTTGGAATCGAGTACAAGTGCCCTGCCTTCGAAGGCGCATCCGAGAAAGAAATCCTCGGCGAAATGGACCGATTGGCGAACCACATGCGTGGCCAAGCTCTCGCGGCTTACGTCAATGCAGAGCTACTGCTTGACATCAAGTTCGAGAAGGACGACACGTTCCTCGAAATGCTCGGAAAGGTTGAAGCCCGATTGCGAAAGCTCGGAGTCAACGGCCTTGAGCGCGTTTCACGAATCGTGGGCGGAACGCCGGTCAAGTCGCTTGGCGAACTCAGCGAGATCGATCTCGAAACGTTCGTACCGGAACAGCCAGAGGCAGAAATCGGAGAAGCCGCACACGCCGCTTCGGACGAAATCTACGCCAACCTGATGTCCCGAATCGAGAAGAACGTCTTCGAGCGCGCTGGAATCGATCCTAAGACTTGTAAGAGCATCCTCCGGGATGGACTTTCGGGAGAAACCTTCCCGAACGCCATCACCGTTGGCATGATCTACATGCTGAAGCTTGAGCACTTGGTCGACGAGAAGATTCACGCTCGTTCGATCGGACCCTACTCGCTCGTAACGCAGCAGCCGCTCGGAGGTAAAGCTCAGTTCGGTGGACAGCGATTCGGAGAAATGGAAGTGTGGGCGCTCGAAGCTTATGGCGCGGCGTACACCCTCCAGGAACTCCTTACGATCAAGTCGGACGATGTCAACGGCCGCGTCAAAGCGTACGAAAGCATCGTGAAGGGCGAAACCATCGCCGAGCCGGGCATTCCAGAATCGTTCAAGATTCTCGTTAACGAACTTCGATCCTTGGGTCTGAAGGTATCGGTTGAGGACGCGAACAACAAGGAACTCCCGCTCAAGGACCTTGACGAACTGTCTGGTGGCAACACCGACGACATGCGCCTGGCGCGAACCGTCGGCTTCTTCAATTAAGAAGCTTGCCGATTGCCCTTACCTCCCGACTCTGGGAGGTAAGGGCTTTTCCATTTGTTTTCGTCAATTGCACGATCTCGAAGAATTTGCTTGCTTAATGGCAAAGTGAGGCGGTATCTTACATGTTCCGGTCATTTTGCTCGCCAACTGTAACGCGTTCAACCTTTCGGTTCGTTGCGGTTCGGTAAGGCAGTTTTGATTTGGATTTCGAGCGAACGCAATGGCAGACGTTAGTCTTTTTGACAAGATCCGCATCGGTATCGCCGCTCCGACAGACATTGTCTCTTGGTCGCACGGCGAAGTAAAGAAACCAGAAACTATCAACTACCGCACGTTCAAGCCAGAGCGAGACGGCTTGTTCTGCGAGAAAATTTTCGGTCCAACAAAGGACTGGGAATGTTCTTGCGGTAAGTACAAGAAAATCAAATTCCGCGGCGTCGTTTGCGAACGATGCGGCGTCGAAGTTACCCGCAGCAAAGTTCGCCGTGAGCGCATGGGACACGTTTCCCTCGCTGCTCCGGTCTGCCACATTTGGTACCTGAAGGGCGTTCCGTCGCCGTTGTCCCTCCTGTTGGACATCTCCCCGCGACTGCTCGAAAAGGTCATCTACTTCGCTAGCTTTATCATCATCGATATCGATACCGAGCAGATTTCCGAAATGCTTCCTCAGATTCGCATCGCCGTTGAAATCGAAAAGCGACGAATCCAGGAAGACATGCGAAAGCTGGAAGAGGACTCCCTCGAGCGATTCGCAGAAGACTTGAACAACAACCGCGAGGAGTACGACGAAATGTACGCTCGCGAGCGAGCGAAGGCGGTCAACGACCGCATTCGAGCGGAGTACCGAGATGCCGACGACCGACTTAAGGATCTCGACATCGCGGTTGAAATCCTTGGCAAGCTCGAAAAGAACCAGCTGATCGACGAGGACAAGTACCGAGCCGTCAGCAAGCTGCTCTACAGCGTTGGCGACCAGCTCGGTCACAACCTTGGAAGCTTGGTTCGAGCAAACATCGGCGCCGAAGCGGTGAAGGAACTCCTGACCCGAATCGACCTCGAAATCCTTGCCCGATCGCTACGACAGGACGTCGTTATGACAACGAGTCAAAAGCGAGCTCGCGCGATCAAGCGACTTGAAGTCACAGAAGCGTTGATCTCCTCGAAGAGCCGTCCCGAGTGGATGATCTTGGACACCGTTCCGGTCATCTCGCCGGAGCTCCGACCGATGGTCCAGCTCGACGGTGGCCGATTCGCGACGTCCGACCTTAACGATCTCTATCGACGAATCATCAACCGAAACAACCGGTTGAAGAAGATCATCGAGATTCACGCGCCGGAAAGCATCATCAACCACGAAAAGCGACTTCTTCAGGAAGCCGTTGACGCGCTGATCGATAATGGCCGCCGAGCCCGACCAGTCGTTGGTAGCAACCAGCGCCCTCTGAAGTCGCTCAGCGACATGTTGAAGGGTAAAGAAGGTCGATTCCGAAAGAACCTTCTCGGTAAGCGAGTTGACTACTCTGGCCGATCGGTTATCGTTGTCGGGCCGCACTTGAAGCTGCACCAAGCTGGCCTTCCGAAGGAAATGGCGCTCGAGCTCTTCAAGCCGTTTGTCATGAAGTCCCTGGTTGAAAAGAAGATCACCCAGAACATCAAGACGGCAAAGCGAATGATCGACCGAATGCACCCAGCGGTTTGGGACGGTCTCGAAGAAGTGATTCGAGAGCACCCGATCTTGCTCAACCGTGCACCGACCCTACACCGACTTGGTATCCAGGCCTTCGAGCCGATCCTCGTTGATGGTAAGGCGATCCAGGTTCACCCGCTCGTTTGTAACATGTACAACGCGGACTTTGACGGCGACCAGATGGCCGTCCACATTCCGCTCAGCACCGAAGCTCAGGCCGAAGCCCGAGTTCTGATGTTGTCGAGCCAGAACTTGTTCACCCCGTCGGATGGACGACCAACGTGTGCGCCGATGCAGGACATCGTTCTCGGCAACTACGCGGTCACGTTCATGTCGGTTGAAGGCCGTGCGAACTTGGAAGAGAAGGTTCGACTGCATAAGGAAGACCCATTGGTCAACCCGGCTCCTCCGACCTACAGCGGTCCGGACGAGGTGCTGTACCTGATGGTTGCGCCTGGCATTGAGAAGCGACTTCCAATCAACGAGCTTGTCCATGTTCGACTCAAGCGACCAATCTTCCGACCAGCTGAAGAGGTGGCTTTCCGAGACACCGAAACCGGTGTTGAGTACTACAAGCACACCGTTGTTAACGAGGACGGAGACGAGTCCGAAGAGCTGGTTGCTTACGAGCAAGAGTTCGAGACCGTTGTCCGAACCGTCACCCCAGGCCAGTTGTTGGTTCACGGAAAGCTTCCGTACCCGCTTCGTCACTCCGACGAATACCTGAACGTGGAACTCGGCAAGAAGGCGCTTGCGACCCTGATTCTCGACTGTAACCGGGTTGCCGGCTACGGTGCGACGATCAAGTTGCTCGACGACATCAAGGATCTCGGATTCAAGTGGGCTACGGCTTACGGAATCTCGGTTGCCATCACGGACATGGATCCGCCGGCACGACGAGAAGAGATGATCGGCACCGCCGACTCCAAGTCGAACCAGATCACGAACCAGTACCGACGCGGCATGCTCTCGTATAACGAGATGACGCGACAGTTGACTGCGCTTTGGCAGGAAACGTACGACCTCGTTGGTAAGGAAATCGTTAACGGTCTGAAGCAGTTCAACCCGTTGAACATCATCACCGTCTCTGGTGCTCGTGGTTCGATCAAGCAGCTTGCTCAGCTCGCCGGAATGCGCGGATTGATGTTGAACCAGTTCAACGAAACGATTTACGAACTTCCGGTTAAGAGTTCGTTCCACAAGGGACTGAACATGCTGGAATACTTCGTGACCACCCACGGAGCCCGTAAGGGTCTGGCGGACACGGCACTTCGAACGGCTGACGCCGGCTACCTTACGCGACGACTTTGCGACGTCGCTCAGGACGTCATCGTTAAGGCGATCGACTGCGGTACGAGCGAAGGCATCCAGGGCCGACGAATCGTCGACCAGGGTCAAACCTTGGAAGAGATCGACGAGCGAATCCACGGACGAATCGCCCTCGAGATCATTCGAGACCCAGAAACCGGCGACCACCTCACCGAATATCAAGTTCCTATCACCAAGGACGCCGCAAAGCGAATCAAGGCGATTGAGAACAAGTTCGTGGTTGAGCATAACGGCGCGGAAACGGAAGCCGAGCGAGAAGCGGTCGTGGACCGATATCGACAATACGGATTCGAGTACGACGAGCACGGCTACCTCAGCGTGACCATCCGCTCGCCGTTGACTTGCGAACTACACCAGGGAATCTGCTCTAACTGCTACGGAACGGACCTTTCGACCGGCAAGCTGGTTGAAGTCGGAGTTGCAACCGGAATCATCGCCGCTCAGTCGATCGGTGAGCCTGGAACGCAGCTCACGATGCGAACGTTCCACACCGGTGGTGTTGCCGGTTCGGCCACCATCGCTAAGACGAACCAGTATAAGACCGGTAAGTTCATCCGACAGTTCATGGAAGACTTTGCCCAGGCCACCGAAACGGACCTGAAGCAGTTCGACCCAACGAAGCTGTTGGAAACCCAAGAGAGCATCGTCAAGTCGCTCTTCAAGGGCAAGGAAGCACCGCTTACCATCGAAGCCACCGAAGTTGATCCTGAAGATCCAAAGCAGAAGCGAAAGGTTGAGCGAGCCACAAAGGCAGCCCTCAAGGCCGCCGAAAAGGCCGACAACGACTCCCGAAAGATGTGGGAGAAGAGTCGAAAGACGTTCTTCTACTCGTGGACGGGTCAGTCGAGCGGTATCGTCCGTGTCGAAGAAATCTTCGAAGCGCGACGACAGCCACGAGGTAAGGCGATCATCTGCCCAGTCTCGGGAATGGTTCGAAAGGTCGAGGAATCGAGCTTTGGACGATTCGTGGTCGTTGATTCGACCGTGCAAGTAGTCGGGCCGCTGAAGGACGCTTACATCACGGACGAGCAGAACTGGCCACAGAACGAGTACGGCGAGTACGAAGGTGCTTTGCAGAAGCTCGTGGGTCAGAAGCTGTCAACCCAGGCTGTTTCCGTGCTCAAGAAGCTTGAGATCGAAAAGGTCAACATCCTTTATCCGATCTTGGTCCCGCCAAGCGGCAACCTTCCGGTCAAGGCCGGAGCCCGCGTGGTTAAGGGTGACCCGCTCACCTACGGTCCACGAGATCCGCACGAAGTTCTGGAGCTTGCTGGCGCGAATGCGGTTTACGACTACTTCGTCGAAAACCTGCAGAGCGTTTATAAGAGCCAGGGCGTTGACATCAACGACAAGCACGTTGAAGTCATCATCCGCCAGATGCTGCGAAAGCGACAGGTCAAGGAACCAGGAGATACTCCGTTCCTGCCAGGTCAGATCGTTGACCGGTTCACCTTCCAGCGAGCCAACGAAGCCGTGCGCAAGATGATTGCCGAGGGCACGAAGATTCGCTACGAAGACCCGATCACCGGAGAGAACGTCGAGCGAGATCCCAAGGAAGCAAACGCAACCTGGATTCTCCTTGGAATCACCGAAGCCTCGCTGGCAACGGACTCGTTCCTCTCGGCTGCATCGTTCCAGAAGACCACTCGCGTCCTTACGGAAGCGGCCGTCCGAGGAAAGAAGGACACTCTCGTTGGTCTGAAGGAGAACGTCATCATCGGTCGGTTGATTCCGGCTGGTACGGGCGTCAAGCAATACCGAGACATCGCGGTCGACGTTCAGCGGGGTCCAAGCTGGGCCGAGCAGTCGCTCACCACGTTGGTCGAAGCAGAGGAAGGAGAGCTCAAGGCATCGTACGATGAGCTTGCGTTCCCATCCCTTGCGGATATGGCAGCGGACGAAAGCGACGATTAAGGTCGTGAACTGAAGAGGGCCCGGAGCGCTTGCTCCGGGCCCTTTTTTTCTCTTGATTCCTTGGTGTGTGATGTATGGACGAATACAATTGATCTAGGTTTGCGGAGAAAATCAAAAGAAGATATATCTTTTCATCGTAAAAGAGTGAGGCTCAGGTTGCGGCAGCCATTAAATTTGCCAGTTTGAGTGAAGCTTTAAGGTGTTGCTTAAAAAGGTGACTTGAAAGTTTGAGTTCAAAGTCCTTAATGTCATCATGTTTGGCCTTGCGGCATTAACGCCAGTTCAGTCGTTGTCTAGTGATATTAATATCTTGAAGAGTAACCCTTCTCCGATGGCCATGACTGGGTACCAGGAGAACCGTGGCCAGTGGGCCGCGAATGTTCGCTACCTGCTCCAGAAGCCCGGTCTCAACTACTGGATAACGGATCGAGGGGTTCGTATGGACTTTCATCGAACGGAGGTCGTACAGGCCGAGAGCGATGGCGCACCGCAAATCTTGCGAGCGGTCGGTCACGTGGTAGACGTTGAATTCATCAACGCTACGGGAGCTCCAGAAGACCAACAGGGAATTGCCCTGCCGACACTCATCAACTATCTCCGAGGTGATGAAGGGAAGTACGCTACGGGCGTTCGCAAGTTCGAAGAAGTCACCCTTCGGCAGGTTGCGCCAGGTATCTCGGCTCGATACTATGAAGATGCAAATGCTCCACGTTATGATTTAATTCTGGAGCCAAAAGCAAAGGCTAGTGACCTTCGCATGCAGTTCTCCGGAGCGCGGAACATGCGGGTTCAGCCAGATGGTTCCTTGACCTATGAAACCTCCATCGGCACGATTCGTGAACAGGGTTTATTCGCTTACCAAAGGATTAACGGCCGAAAGGTAGAAGTACAGTCGCGATTCACTGTTGCACCAAATGGCGTTGTTGGATTCCAACTGGGCAACTATGACGTAACGAAGCCGCTGGTGGTTGATCCTCAATTAACGATGAACTCGGCGATTGTCGGGGGTACCGGCAACGAATCTATCGGTGAGATGGAAGTTGTCGGCGATACTATCTATGCCGTTGGCGCAACGAGTTCGTCCGACTTTCCAGCGACGATTGGCGCATACGACACGATCAAGAACGGTGACGACGCCTTTGTTGCAAAGTTCAAGGCGAACGCGCGGGGCAGTTCGCTCGAACTCGCGACGCTGACCTATCTTGGTGGTGATGCCAATGAGTCTGAAGTCAAGCTCGCAGTCAGTACGAACAATGTCATCGTGGCGTGCCGAGTCTCTGGGAGCGGTGCGACCCAACTGCCGATCGTGACAGACGCCGCCGGAGATGGTTCGGCTGCGATCTCCACGAAACCTGGTGCGAACGACGTCTGGCTAGGACGTTTGAACACAGATTTAACGGCGATTCGATCCAGCACTTGGGCAAGTGGCAGCAACAACGACGAGCTTGGCGACATTTGCGTGGCTCCCGACGGAAAGGTTGGCTTAACCGGCAATGTCGGAACTGGATCAACGATTACCGTGAAGAGCGTCAACAATGTAAACGGATCGCGAAATGGTAACGGCGAGGCTTACGTTATAGTCTTCAGCAAAACGCTGGATAATCTTGTAACTTCCATCTATTACGGCGGAACTGGATCCGGCCAAAGCGGCGAAAAGGGCTTCGCCATTTGCCCGAGTAACGAATCCGATGGATTCTTCGTGGCATTTCGAATGCAGGCCACAGACGTGCTTGCTGGTACGCAAACGGTAAGTTCCAGTCCGCTGATCACGGTTACGCCGCAAGGCCAAAACAAGGTCTTTAGCACACCTACGACCGACAACGAAATCGTGGTGGTACGAGTCGCTTCGGACTCTCGAACGGGTTCGACGAGCCGCAACGGTGTCGTTACTTCGGAAACCGTACTGAGCACCACCGGGGCGGACCAGCCAACAAAAATTCGAATGAGCCCCGGCGGAACAGTGACGCTGTTATCGACGATCGGCGCGCCGGCGGCGAGCGGTGATCCGGAACTCTTTACGACCGCGAACGCATATGACCGAACTCGAAACGGCGGGAACGATGTTGCGATCACTCGTTTTAACGCGTCGCTGTCCGCTATTTCGTACAGCACATACTTCGGTGGAACCGCCAATGACAGCGCTGCCGACTTCGTGCAGAACTCAAGCGGAAACCTTTACGTCCTTGGGAGCACCAATTCGATCGACTTGCCGGTGACCGCAGAGAGCTATGCGGCTCCGAACTCCGGACTCGCGATGCCGTTCATCTTCCGAATCAACTCGGCCCTCTCGTCCGTGCTGTCAAGCACCTACTTGCACACCTCGGGAGCCAATTCGGCGCCGGTTACGGCCAATGCGCTTGGGCTTTTCGGCAGTTTGAACGATGTGGTCTTTGGTGGAGGCGTCACAGGAGCGCTTGCTAACAGCACTTCCAACAGCTACGGCACGGCCGGCGGAACCGACGCGTACATCTCAAGAATCTGCTTCTCGTCAGATCTGGTCACCGCAAACCTGAGTCGCTATTCAGTTACGGGCGGGTCATCCGTGTTTGCAGAGGCAGTATTGAACTGCACTGCAGGCGGAGTAGGCAAGAATATCTCCGTGGTTTCGAGCAATCCGACGGTTGCGTACACCGCGTCGCCATCGTTCTTGATTCCTTCGACGGCGAGCCGAGGAAGCATCAAAGTATTCACGGCTCCAGTGAGCGTGCCTACTTCGGTGACGATCACTTTGAGCAACGGCGGTGTGTCACAAGCTCTGACGTTGGTAGTCAACCCGTAAAGAAAGCTGGGGTCCCGATTTCGGGACCCCAGCTTTCTTTACTTTCGAATGGTTCGGCGTCGAAGCAACGCCACGCCGCCCAGGCCGAGCACAAGCATGCTCGCTGGTTCCGGAACTGGCGCAGATGGCTTAGTGCTGATGCCCGAGCCAATAATTCGGCCCGTGGAGAAGCTAACAACTTTGTAGCCGCCGCCGAGGGTGAACCAAGCATTCTTGGTGGAGTTGTGGGTGGCAGGGAAGGTCTTGGCGTATTCCCCAAAGGCGCTAACCACCTCGAGACCACCATTAATTTCTTCCTGACTCTGACCGTTCGTTGCGGCCTCGATACTCGCGATCAGGCTCTCCTCTTCGATGTCTTGGAAAAGCGTGCTCCAAACGTTCGCGTCGGCAAATGCCGCTGCGTCATCGTTCATGAAGAGTACGGCGTGCTTTTGCGGGTCCTCGATCTCAGACGCAAAAGTGGCGATCCCGAGAACGAACGAGATGTTGTGATTCGGGCTCGAACCTTCGTTGATCCAAGTCGTTGATCCGGGTCCACTTGTCGAGAACGGCAAGGTCAGGGAACCAGACGACGCCCCGGATTCCATCACGATCATTGACTGGAGGGTGACTTCCTCATCCAGAGAAAAGCTGTACGTGGATACAAACTGCGCCTTAGCTGCCGAAGCGAGCGCGCACAGGGCCAACGCGACCATTCCAAATTTCTTTAAATGCATGAGGTCCCGAACTCTAGAGTTCTGCAGTCACGTTATTCCGTTTCACGCTGAAAGTCTGCGACCTTAATGTGCGTCATCTGTTTCCGGTACGGACAAAATTGCGTTATTGTAAGCAATTTGTTGAATTTGAGAACCTTGGCCGACAGTCCTGAATTCTGAAGTACATGATTGCAAGCCAAGGGCTGACCACATCTCTCTGTCTTTCCGTCGGCTGTATGGCCGCTGCTCAACTGCCGAATGACCCGTCACTGGTAAAGCCCCTCAAAGCTGGCGTGATGGCTCCGCAGGCTCAACTTATGGCGATGGACGGAAAAGCAACCACGCTGAAAGCGTCCCTCAACGGCAAGCCGACCGTTCTGATTTTCTACCGCGGTGGTTGGTGCCCATTCTGCAACCGACATCTTGCCGAGATTGGCAAGGTCGAGAAGGACTTGAAACAGGCCGGATACCAGGTTGTCGCGTTGACGCCCGATCAACCGAGCTTCTTAGGCGAGACCGCCACTAAGAACCAGGCCGGATACAAGCTGGTGTCTGATGCTAGTGGAGCGGCTGCAACCGCCTTTGGCGTGGCCTTTCGGTTGGACGACGCGACTTTTGACAAGTACAAGAATCAGTACGGCCTTGACCTTGAGGCACGAAGCGGCAAAACGCACCACATGCTCCCGGTGCCCGCCGTGTTTCTAATCGACTCCAAGGGCATGATCCGCTTCGCGCATTCCAACCCGGACTACACGAAGCGACTCTCAAGCGAAGCCCTGATGACCGAAGTTAAGAAGTTGTCGGCGAGATAAAGCCGGCAAGGTCTTGCGCGAGTTGGCTCAGGCAGCCTTCGTGAACGTACATCATGTGGCCGGCCTCGTAATATCGGGTCTCAATGTTTTTCCTCAACGTTGGATCCAGCCCGAGGTGGGCCACGGTGAATTCGGTGGCAAAGTACGGCGTCGCGAGGTCGTAGTATCCCGAGGCGATCAAGATGCGCATGTGCGGGTTCTTTGAGATTGCTTCTCGAAGGGACTCGCTGGTGTCGGGATGGCCTTGGCTGGCGTCGCCATAGGACCAGTGCTTCCAAAGCTCGCCCGGATTGAACACGTGGTACGGCAAGTCCGTGGTCCAACCTAGAGTTCGGGTGAGGTAGTCGTTGATGGTGGCGGTGTAAGGCGGCACGATGGAGGACATCGAAGGGTCGTGCTGCGGACTCTCGTTCACCGCGAGCTCGTCGATACCCTTGAAGCGACTGTCAAGTCGTCCGACGGTTCGCTTTTGGTTTCGCAGCAGCTCCTTACAGAACCGCTGGATCTCAATCCGAATGTCCGAGTTATCGATGAATTCCGGACTCAAGCCCGTGAGTCGGCGTAGTTTCGCGATGACCGAACTGCGTGCCTCGGAGGTCAAACGATCGCCTTGCGCCAAAGCGAGGGTGTATTCACCCAGCGCTAATTCTTCGGCTTCTTTCAGAACTTGTTCCAATGAGGCAAAGCCCGTGAGCGCGCCGTGATACCAAGCAGTTGCGGCATAGGTTGGCAAGAAGACGATGTACGGAAGGTCGTTGCCCTTGTGGAACCGGGCAGTCTGGAAGTTGAGGATGCTGCTAACGAGGATGATCCCGTTCAGTGCGATGCCGCGGTTCACCAGGTAGCTACTAAGGGCGGCGGCGCGGGTGGTGCCATAGCTTTCGCCGACGATGTACAGCGGGGAAGCCCATCGCTTGGCGCGCGTCAGATAGAGTCGAATGAACTCGGCCACGGACTCAACGTCACCGTTCAGGCTCCAGAACTTCTTAGACTTTTCTTCGTCCTCCGCCCGGCTATAGCCAGTGCCAACGGGGTCGATGAACACCAAGTCGCAATGCTCTAGCCACGTGTCCGGGTTGTCGACCAGCATGAACGGCGGCGCAGGCATGTCGCCTTTCGGCTCCAGCTTCACACGCTTCGGGCCGAGAGCGCCGAGGTGCAGCCAAACGGAAGATGATCCTGGACCGCCATTGAAGCTAAACATGAGTGGCCGCTCGCCGGGCTCGTAGCCAGCTTTGGTGTACGCAGTGTAGAAAATGGCGGCCTCAGGCTTGCCAGCGTTATCGCTTAAAGGCAGCGTTCCAACGGTGACGGAGTACTTCCAGCCGTTGATTTCGTGCTCGGTCGTAACCGCTTCGAGTGCGAGCAGTTCGGGAAGGACGCTGGGTTTCTCGGGAGTGTCTGCCATGGTTTGTCGCCTGTTTCCGGGTCATACCCGGAATTAGTCGGAAGCTACCGGCGTTGCGGCGGATTCGCGAGCCACTTCAAAGACTTCAGTACGACGCCGGACACCTCGATAGTTTCTTCCACCTTGAAGAAGAACACGGCGGCTCCTGCCACGCCAATTGCAGCTGCCGAAAGGAACATGGCGTGCATGCCAAATGCTTCGACAATCTTGCCGAGCAGGATCGGCGCAGTTGCGCTGGAGAATCCGGTGACCATCGCGAGCCGTGCCTGTGCTTGTCCGCGCGTGTCATTGGTCGCAAGGTCGTTGATCAGCGCAACCGCGATCGCGCCCATGATTCCGAAGTTAATGCCGTGGAGAATTTGCACGGCAAGAACTCCGAGAGGGGCGGATGCGGCCGCGTAGAGGGCAAGTCGGATGGGGAGCAGGAGATACGCGATCAACAGGATCGGCCGTCGACCGTACGTATCCGAAAGTCGTCCGGACCAGCGCATCACGATCACTTCGCAAACGACCCCCGCCGCAAACATTCCCGTGACCCAAAGCGGGTTTCCACCTACCTGGCGCATATAGATGCTGAGGAAGTTGCTCGCACCGTACAGGGCAAATACGTACAGGAAGTACGAAAGCAGGAACCACTTCAGGTTCTCTGGAAACGGGGCTTTCGGGACAACTCGTTTCGGTGCGTCTGGCTCGGAGTTCGGAGTCTTCTCGTCCGGAATCCAGAGCGCGATCGCCGCGATTAGGAAAAAGAGCAGGGGGCCGACCTGATACACCCGGTTCAGCATCGCTCGATCAAAGCCAGTGGATGATTGGGTCAGCAATAATCCCGTAGCTAGCGTGACGACGATATAGCCGACCGATCCCCAGACCCGAAGGTTCGCGTACGCTGCGCCGCCGCGCTCGCGGCTGACCATCCTTCCGATCAAAGTGCCGCCCGCCGAGTTGAGATAGATCGAACCATTGCTGCCGATCGCCATCAGCACAAGAAAGTGCCACGGCAAAGTAGCCAGATGGAAGCTCAGGTACGCGATTCCAGCTCCGATCGCCGATAGGATGATGATCGGACGGCGCGAGTCAATCCGATCGGTGAGTCGTCCCCAAAGGGGCTGAACAAGCAGGCCAATTCCGGATCCAAGTCCGAAAATCCGTCCGATCTGACCCGGGTCCATTCCGGCACTCTGCAAATAGAGGGGAGTAAACGGCTGCAAAAATCCGAAGGTACTCGTGACGCTGAACAGAAACAAGCTGAGCAGAACCTGATTCCGACGACTGATTTCTGGAGACACGCTCAGTCTGGTTGCAGGCACGGTTTAGGTTACCGTTGAGCGGAAGTTGGATTCGGGGCACACTATTGGTGATGAAAGCCGTTGAGTTTTTGATCCACCAAACCGAATCGCAAATTGACAAACTGTTCGCTGCCGCACGTGCGATTCCGGCCGACAAGCTCGATTGGGAAGCTTCATCGGAATCGCGATCGGTTCGTTGTCAACTGCAAGAAGTCGCGACCGCCGTCGAGCAGTTCTGGAGCATGTATGCGGATCGTAAGCTGGTCTGGTCTCCCGAAATGACGGCCAAGTGGCTGGAGGATCGAAAATCGCTGGTGGAAATTGACGACCTAGAATCGAGCACGCGGGCTCAGTTTGCAAAGCTCACCGAGTTTGCCCAGGCATTGAACGACGACGATCTCCATGCGATTATCGAATCGCCGATGCCAACCCCTTGGACAATGGCCGACATTTTGACCTATCCTCTATGGAACATGGCTTACCACGAAGGGCAGATCAACTTCATCGGCAACTTGCTTAAGGCGGAGGCAGCGAATGTCTGATTTCTCCGAAACTTGGTCGCTTGTCAGAGGTCGTCTCATTCGAGACTTGGAAGGACTTACCCACGAGCAGCTCAACTGGCGACTTCATCCGGGTGTCCTTACGCTCGCTGAGCTTGCGGTTCACGTGGCCGGAGTCGAGGTCTCGTTTGGATCTCAGCTCACCGGATTGGAGCTTGACGATTTGCACCTTCGGCTAAAGGCTGCCGCGACCGATGGCAGCATCAATGACAAGCCGTTCCCGTTTTCGCCGGACGAGTTGACACCGGAGTTCGTGACAAAGGCGTTTGAGCTTGGAAATGCGATCATCCAGCCGCTAATCGAGAATCCAACGCCGGAGATTCGAGCCATGCAGATTGTCAGCGCGCTTGGGCCAGTGATCGACGGAACGGGTGCGTTTGCCCGGCTTGCCTATCATCCGGGCTATCACCAGGGGCAGGTGTACATCATCAAAACCGCGCCTGGGTTCCCGAGCTAGCAAGCGGCCGGTTCGGCTAGGCTTAAGAGATGAAGCGGCCCTCTCGAAATGTTCTCGGTGGGCCGCTTGGCGTTTGCGGAACGCGGCCGATGACCGGCTTTTTCCGGAACGGCTGTTGCGATACCGGACCCGCAGACACTGGAAACCACACCGTCTGCGCGGTAATGACGCAAGGATTTCTCGCCTTTTCGCAAGCCGCCGGGAACGACCTCAGCACTCCTCGCGTTGAGTTTGGGTTTCCGGGCCTTTCCCCCGGAGATCGCTGGTGCCTTTGCGCCCTCCGTTGGCAGGAAGCCTTTGAAGCAGGCGTTGCTCCAAACGTGGATCTCGAATGTACACACGAAGCCGCGCTCGAATTTATTCGATTGGAAGACTTGAGTCGGTTCTCAATTTAGGTTGTTAGGCGAAGTTAGGGATTTCTGCACCCCTGCGTTATAATGACCCGACCTATGCTTACGACGGCACTCTTCGTCCTCGCGGCAACCAGCGACACGGTTGCGCTCAAGCTCATCGCCTCTGGAGCCTCAGAAAAAGCAGGCGGCTATCGCCCGGTTCAGGCCAAGTTTACGGCGGAGCCAAACCTGAAAGGGAAGCCAGCCTCGTTGGAAAATCCAAAGTACGGCGCCATCCAAGTTGGAAAGAAGTCTTTCGCATATATTCTCGATGAGCCAGAAGGGAAGCCAGCCAAGTTCTACGTTGACTCAAACGGCGACACGGATCTTTCGAACGATCCGACGGCAACCTGGGAAGCTCGAAAAAACGGACCATCGACAATCTTCTTTGGTGCGGCAAAGGTCGATATCGGCAAGTCGGAGCCAGTCGAAGTCAAGTTCTACCGATTCGATCCTAAAGACCCGGCACGAGCAGCACTCAAGGACACGGTGCTCTACTACCCAGACTTTGGCTATGAGCTGAGCTTTGCTCTTGATGGAAAGTCGTTCACGACGTTCATTGCCGGTGAGCCTTCGGCAGAAATGTCCTTGGGCATCGACCGTGATGGTAACGGATCCATCAGCACATTCAAAGAACGCGTAAGCGTCGGCAAGCCATTCAATTTCACCGGAACGACCTACCAATTGAATTACAAGGACGAGAGTCTGGTTCTTGAGACGGCCCCCGAAAAGTTGCCGATGGCGGAGATGCCACCGAACCTCGCGATCGGACAGAAGGCACTAACCTTTGAGGCGAAGACGCTTGAGGGTAAGACCTTGAAGTTCCCGGTGGACTACAAGGGCAAACTCGTAATGCTCGACTTCTGGGCAACCTGGTGTGGACCTTGCATTGCCGAGCTTCCAAACGTCAAGGCGGCTTACGAGAAGTGGCACGCCCAAGGATTTGAAATCGTCGGAATCAGCTTCGACCAGGCCAATCAGGGCGACAAGGTCAAGGAGTTCACCGCCAAGAACAACATGACTTGGAAGCACATCTACGAAGGGAAGTTCTGGGAAACGACCCTTGGAAAGCAGTACGACGTTGATGGCATTCCGTTTGTGCTTCTCGTCGACGGTGACACGGGCGAAATTCTTGCCGATGCGCAACAGCTTCGTGGCCCTGGCGTTACCGAATTCATCGGAAAGGCCCTGGCCAAGAAGAAGTCAGCCCAACGGAAGTAAGGTCACTTTTCTGCCAGCAGCTTGTTTAGAGTGCTGCGCAGATTCGATGGATTAACCGTTCGAAGCATCCCTTTCTTGTCGTAAACCAAACGACAAGGGAGGGTTTTCACATTTAGGCCCTTCGGAAAAGCATCATTCATGCCTTTCCCCGTGAACTGTTGTGGCCAAGGAATCCCGGTCTCTTTGACGAGTTTTTTGACCGCTGCCAGCGGTTCGTCACCATCACCCAGATCGAGATTGATGCCAATAAACTCGGCGCCTTTGGGTGCGACCAAGGCATAAGTCTCCTTCAGTGTGGGCAGTTCGTTGAAGTAAACGTTCCAAGACGAGGTCCAAAAGTCGACGACAACGACTTTTCCTTTGAGACCAGCAAGAGAGACTTTGCGGCCGGAATTGATATCGTCGAACTCAAGGCTGCCAGGTTTACCGACGTTGTTGAGTAGTTCCAGGGACTCCTTCACGCTCGGGACCATGCGGTGATTTGGAAACTTTTCGAGGAACTTTGTGTAGGCCAGTTTTCGCTGCGGCGGATCGGCAACGAACCCAGACACGAAAAGCAGTCGTGCTGCGCGAGGGCTGTTTGGGTAGTCCGTTACGAAGCTAAAGGCCGGCTCGGTCGGATCAAGTTCCGTTCCGTCCCGTTGCTCAATCAGGATCTCTTGCCGGGCCGCCATCGTGATCTCACGGAACGGCTCACTGGGCTTTTCCAGCAAAAAACCGTCGATCGCTGCAAGCTTCTGCACCCGAAATTCCGCCATCGAAACCTCGCCGTTCGGCAAAAAGAGTTGCCATCGATTCTCGAAGAACTCCGGTGCCCGGGGATGTTTCGCATCCACCCTCACCAAGTTCATAATCAGTTCGGCTTTCCGGTTGAGATAGCTCGTCTGCTCGGTGACGTATTGCTGCCGATACTCTGGCTGGTCGATCTTCGTCTGGTCTAGTGCGGGTGGCTTTTGCGCCTCAAGCTGGGCAACCACGGCGTCTCCGGGACGTTGTTGGTAAATGGCTAGAAAAGCCAGTGGAGTCATCATGCGGATAGTACGGCAAAACAGACGCGGGTTTCTTCCGTGCGTTACGAACAGATCATGTTGGACCTAAATTCACTCTCCGGCCCTTGGATGGGTTGGTCAATCCAGAATGGACTCCGAATTTCGGAACGCATGAAGTTGACGATTGCTGATTCGGTGATCTTTGGCACTGGGATAGACAAGGACGGTGAGTTCGAGCTTTCTGGCCAATTTCAACTGCGGCGCGAGCGGGTTACGCTGACCAGGGTCTACGTTGTTACCACCGAGCCAACTCAGTCAGGCGTGGGCATTCCGTACGACTACGACGGAAAATGGGATGGCCAAATGATCAGCGGGCTTTGGCATCGGCGAGGAGACGCACACGATGGCGGACCCTTTGAAATGTGGCCCGCCCGGGACGAAGATATCGAGAGCCTGAGCTTGGAAGCACTCTTTCAGCAGGACTTAGCGTTGCCGCGGGCATCGTCTCGTGATCGGTGAAACCGCCCGCTCGAGACCGCTACCGTCACGCCCGAAACCTCACTCTCTCGCCAGTTCGTCGAGGGTTCGGGGCCAATCGCTTTTGAACAACTGACTTAGGCTGCGGTCCGCAAGGAGTCGTCCCTCGTTCTGGCAAGCGGCGCAATAGTTGGTCTCATTGTCTTCGTGAGCGATGCGCTGAACCGGGGCCTCGCACACCGGGCAGGGCTGGCCAAATCGTCCGTGAACGGCAAAATCTGGCCGGAAGGCAGTGATTTGGGCGGGAGCAGGGAAGCCAGGAATGTCGCGAGCGAGCTGATCCCGCCAACGAGTCAGAGTTTCCTGAGTTGCATTGAAGAGATGCAACCACTCCTGATCGCTTAGCTTTTGGGTTTGGCGAACAGGGGACAGTCGAGCCCAAAACAGAATCTCGTCCGAGTACGCGTTACCGATTCCGCTGATCGTCTTGGGATCGGTCAGGGCCCGCTTAACGGTGCGATTTTGCTGGGCGAGTGCTTTTCGAAAGGTATCGAGGGCGGCAGTTAGGGGCTCAATTCCTCCCGGGTCGATGGCTCGTAGCTCTGCCTCGGACGAGTAGATCCCGATTGAGGCTCGCTTCTTCGTGGCAATTTCTCGAAGAACAAGCGTTCCGGTGGGAAAATCAAGTGCCGCAATCTGAACTTTGCCATTCGGTCGTTTGGTGAGTTTTTGCGCGTGCCACTCGAATCTCCCGGCGATCATGAGGTGCACGACAATATGTGCCTCGGGTTCCGTGGTCAGCACGATTCGCTTGCCCAGCCTCGAGACATTGGTAACCACTCGGCCGGTTAGCTCGGACGGCTTAGGTGAGACCGTTCGGAGCACAAATGGGTTGAAGCAACTAAAGGATTCGATCGGCTGGGTAAGCACCCGCTCGGAAAGCCGGGTTACGTACAGTTCGACGTCGGGAAGCTCCGGCACGGTCTCATGGTAACTCGGAAAGTCCCATGGTTGAAAGGGGCGTTGAAAGGGTAAAAGCCGCCCGGCATGAAAATTCCTGTCGGTGTTCAACTGTATTCAATCCGCCAAGATTGCGAAGCGGACCTTCTGGGCAGCATTGCGAAAGTTGCGGAGTTCGGCTATCAGGGTGTCGAATTTGCCGGTTACTTCGGGCATTCCGCCGAAACGCTTAAAGCTACGCTGGACGCCGCCGGGATCACTGCTCCATCGACTCACATCGGCTTGGGCAATTTCGACGCCGATAAGTTCGATGCGACGATCGAGTTTCATAAGGTCCTCGGAATCCGAGACCTGATCATTCCTGGCTTGCCAATGGAGATGCACGACACGGCGGAGCACACGTTGGAAACCAGCAAACTCCTTTCGGACCTTACGGCAAGAGTCCGTGAGCATGGGTTCCGCCTTGGCTTCCACGCCCACGGTACCGATATGGTGGTGATCGAAGGAGGGAAGTCGTCATACACGATCTTGGGCGAGAACACCCCCGATGACTTCGTGATGCAATACGACACGGCAAATGGCATGTCCGCCGGAGCCGATCCTGTGCAGCCAATTCTCGAATTTCCCGGCCGAGGGCTCTCGACGCACCTTAAAGAATGGAGCGGCGAGCACGGTGCGAAAGTGATCGGCGAAGGGTTGGTGCCATGGATGGACGTGTTCCAGGCCTGCGAATCCGTGGCGGGAACGGAGTGGTACATCGTGGAGCACGAGTCGTACGAAGGCATGTCTCCGCTTGAGGCAATTCGCCAGTGCCTGGTAAATATCCGCGAAATGGGTCGTTAACACGCACCCGGTCCGCACCATTTGACGTTCACATCGCGTCTAAACGTTGGCTTAGGACTGTCTTTTTGGGTCTTGTGATCTATACTGACGTCCAACTGGTAGGGCTTTTGCTCGGCTTCGTGCTGAACAGATGCCTGACGAATTGAGGGTTAACCGATCGAGAGGTGGCTTACTTGCTGTTGAAATCAAAAAGATTTAGCGTTCTGAGTGCTGTAGCGCTTGGAATTTTTTCACTCGTGGGCATGGCGCTGGGAGGCGCTCAGGTCCCGCAAACCAAGGGTAAAGACATGGACTTGTCTGAGGCCAATCGAAAAGTGAATGAGCGTCCGCTCTCCTTTGTCGAAAACGCCGGGCAATGGAATTCCAAGGCCAAGTTCTTGCTTCGCTCCTCCGAGATTGACTACTGGGTCACCTCGAAGGGCTTTGTGTTGGACTATAAGGCCGCGAAGCCAACCGACAAATTGTCGGGCCATGCCGTTGCGGTGGAGTTTGCGGGCGGGAACCAAGCACAGGTTGCCGGCGAATTCCGCAAGGATGTCATCCGAGACTTCGTCAACAAAGATGGATCGGCAACCCGGGCGAACGGATTTAACGAAGTCCGCTCGAAAGGCATTTACAAGGGCATAGATCTCCGAAGCTATGTAGATGGACGCGCCGCGCGATACGACATCGAAGTTGCTCCGAACACGGATCCTTCGGTTATCGAGTTGAAGTTCAGCGGTGCCAAGTCCCTTTCCATTACTCCAAAGGGTGACCTCGCAATCGGCACTGCCCTCGGGACGAAAGAAATGGTCGGCCTGAAGGCTTACCAAGTTGTCAACGGAAAGCAGAAGACGGTTGCTTCGAAGTTCGTCAAGCTCTCTTCCAGTTCCATCGGCTTTAAGCTCGGTGCCTACGACGCGAGCAAGAAGCTCGTCATCGACCCGCTTATCTACGGCAGCTACTACGGTGGCGACAACGGCCCAGATACGGTCCAGGCAGTTAGCTCCGACATCGACGGTGGCGTTTATCTCACCGGAAAGACCCGAGCATCCCAGTTCCCAGCCATTTTTGGACCTTACGGATTCAACCTTCAGGGCGGATACGATGCCTACCTGACCAAGCTTCAGGGCGACGCTTACAGCCATGACTACGCGGCTCTCTTCGGTGGAAACCGAGACGATGAGGGTACGCGCATCGGCGTTGATCCTTTCGGAAACGTTTGGATTGCCGGTATCACTGGCTCGCTCAACTTCCCAACGAATACGCGAAACAACATTCAGCTGATCGAGCTGACTTCGGCGAGCGCTCCAACTGGTGGCACCTTCACGATGTCGTACCAGGGAACCACCTTTGGTCCGATTCCGTTCGATGCGAGTCCTTCTGACATTCAGGCCTTCCTTGAGCCATTCTTCGGCGTTGGCAACGTGGTTGTCACGCTAAAGGCCGGTGCGGGCACGCTGGCAGACGGAGCAACCTATAAGGTTGAGCTCAATCGCGCATTCAACGGCACGTTGACGATCAACAGCACCGGTATGCGACCTCGCTACCGAGAAGTTGAATCGATTCAGAACTTCTCCCAGATTCTACGAGCGGTTAACGATACGGTTCCGACTGGTGGCTTCTACACCCTTAGCTATAACGGGGTTGAAACGGTGCCATTGGCATTCAACGCAAACGGCCAGAACGTGTTCAACGCGCTCAACGCGATTCCTGAGCTCAACGGAAACATCGAACTTCGATCTGCTGCGCTCCCAGCCGACATCGGTCAGGTTCCATACCTGATCTACATCAACCTAGCGGCGCCACTCAGCCAGATCACGGTTAACAACGCGAACCTCACTGGTGGCGTGTTCGAAATCGTTTCACCTCGAACGTGGTTCACGTTCTGGGACAACACCACCACAATTCCAACGGGTGGAAGCTTCGCACTGCAATTCGGTGCCGATGCCGGTGCTTTCAACTTCAACGCGAACGCTGCTCAGATGCAGGCTGGACTTTCAGCTTTCCCTGGCATCGGCGATGGCAATATCCTCGTAACCGCGCTCAACGCAGCCGCATTGCCAAATGGCATCATGCGGAAGACCTTTATTGGTGACCGAGCAACAGACTCCGTTGCCTTCACGATGAATGACAACGGCTTGTTGCCACGACCGACCTACGCAGTTCGTCGGCCGTCCGACATGTTCGTCATTCGATTCGCCAAGTCCGGCTCATCGCTGAACCCACTTCCTTCCCAGGCCCTCATCTTTGGTGGCGACGGGGAAGACCAGCTTGCTGGCTTTAGCATTAAGCCATCAGAAAGCCCAGTTGCGGGGGACCCCGTTGAGTTCATTCTCGCAGGGAACAACGAGTTCGACATTCCTAACATTCCGACCGCTTGGAACGGAAACTCGAGCTACTTCGCTCGCTTCCAGTACAACGGGTCATTCACCGTCAGCGCAGCAAACACGGGCTACTTTACGGACGGTCGTTCGACTGTCATCGGTGGTGCAGTACTTGATGCTGAAGGCAGCATGTACATTGGCGGCGGAGTCGTCAACACTGGCAACGTCGACACTTCCATTAATCCGGTCTTCGTAACCACGCCAAACGCCTTCGAAGGCGGCCGACTTCTTCGAAACTCGGACCTGTTTGCTCGAAAGTACAACTCGTCCGGAACGATGCTGTACTCCGTCCTTGTTGGCGGTAACAATGCGGAAGTCATTGGTGGCTTCGGTACCGACAGTACGGGCGCTGCCTTAAATGTTGGCTCGGCAATCGCGGTTGACCTTCAGGGCAATGCCTACATCGTTGGTCGAACAAACTCGTTCAACTATCCTCGAACCCGAGGCGTGTTTGGTGAAACCTTCACTAACAGCCTCGTTATGGTGGCGACCAAGATCAACTCCGATGGCTCTGCCATCTCGTACTCGACGAACCTGCGCACTTCCAACGGCGCACGCGACGCGGCTAACTTGCTTCCTGCAGGTATCGCCGTTGACCTTGCTGGAAATGTTCACATCACCGGCAACCTGCACCCATACGCTTGGTTCCCTGAGAACAACGGCGCCGATCCAGCTGATCCAAACGAGCCGGTGGAGAACGTAATTGGTTCGGTCCCAGTCACCGCCGACGCTTTGGACCCTGACATTGAGATCCCAGAGCCAGGTCAGTTGCCAACTTCGGAAGGCTTCTACATGGTGCTTAACAACACCGCGACCAACCTCTTGTACTCCTCCTATCTTGGTGGCGTCCTTGATGACATCGTGTTCGGACCATACGTCGACGCATTCGGCGATTCTTGGCTCTGCGGGTACACGGATTCGTTTAGGCAGTACATTATCTTCAGTTCCACGGGCACGCCAACCGTGCATCAACTCAACGCCTCCCTACCCGCTAGCCTGATCACGCCGCTGGCGTTCAAGGCTAACGGAGATGCGGCAGGTGGATTCAGCGTGAACGGCGTCCTCTATGGTGCGCTTAACCCGAGCTATCCATTCGTTGATCCTCTTGCGTTCCCGCCACCAGATGGCCAGGCTCCGCAACCATTGCCGACCGTTAGCGCTACTTACCAGAGAGACGGATTCGTCCTTCGACAGCGAGTAGCATTCCCATCGGCTGATTCGGTGGTTCTCACCCCGAACACTATCCCTGGCGGACTCGGTGCAAACAGCATCGCTACCTTCACCCTCAGCGCAGCAGCGCCAGCAGGTGGAGCGGACGTCACCGTAACCCTGAACAACAGCGCGGTTGCCTCGTTTGCTAACGGCGCCGACCAGACCACGCTGCAGTTCAACATTCCAGCGGGCCAGACCACCGCGACGTTCCCCGTCTTCTCCAAGCCGGTGAACCAGAACGCGACGGTCGACATTCGTGCAACCTATCTCGGTAGCTTCAAGATCGCTCGATTGAACGTGATCCCCTGGCTCCAGCAGCTCGGACTCACGCCAACCGATGTGGTCGGTGGCAACACGGTTAGCGGCCGAGTGACATTGGCCGCGGCGGCACCGGCAAGCGGTGTGACCGTTGACCTCTTGACGGACAGTCCAAGCTTGATCAACTTCGGCACCGGCGTTACTACGGTAACGATCCCAGCCGGACAGCAGACCGGTAACTTCACGATCAATACTCTCGGAGTTGCGCAAACGCGATTCCCGACCGTAACCGCCTCGCTCCTCGGAGTGGGTCGAACCCAGTCGATCACGGTCCGACCGATCACCTTGTCTAGCCTCACCTTCGCTCCTTCTCGAGTCGCTGGTGGTGCAACCACAACCGGTACGGTCGTCTTTAGCGGTCGAACTGGCGAACCATTCAATCTTCGAATTCGCTTGAACGCAGGAACTGGTGGATATCGATTCCGAGCTGATGCGGCTTCGCCACAGGTTGGAGAATTGGTTCTTCCGATCCCGGCTGACACGACTTCGGCAACCTTCCTTCTGGACACGAAGTTTGAAGCCGTGAACACGCAACGAGTAGCAACCGCTCAGGTCCTTTCGACGACCGGTACGGCAGTTGGCACCCCAGCCAGCGGCACGATCTTTGTCGATGCGATCAACCTGACCGGATTCTCGATCAATCCGACATCGATTCTCGGTGGAGGAACGGCACAGGCAACGGTCACGATCGGTGCACCGGCACCTCAGGGCGGCGTTACGATCAACCTTGAGTCGGCTAAGCCAGCGATTGCTCCAGTCCCAGCTTCGGTCAACATCGAGCCAGGACAGACTTCGGTTGTGTTCGACATTCCAACCAGCGTTGTGTTCGGAAACAACGAAGCGGTTGGATTCAAGGCTCGACGAGGAAGTCTCGTTCGATCGGCTTCCTTGAACGTTCTTGCCGGAGAATTTGGTCTCACCCTCGATCCAGCAACGGTTACGGGTGGAACTCAGAACTCGGTCGGAACTATCGACATCGGAAGCCCAGCCCCAGCGGGTGGTCTCGTGGTCCTCACGCGATCGTCCAACACGGCGGCCGCGGTCGTTCCTAACTCGATCACCATTCCTGCCGGAGAGCAGATTGGTACCTTCCCGATCACCACGCGATCAGTAACGGACGAAACTCCGGTTACGATCTCGGCAATCCTCGGAAAGATCACGGTTACGCGAACGCTCACCGTGAACACCACGAAGCTCCTGGGCTTCACCATCTCGCCGAACCAACTCCGACCACTGCGAAATGCATTGGCGACCGTGGAACTGGCAACGCCAGCTCCGACCGGCGGAGTTGTGGTGGACATCCAGCTGAACACGAGCCTCTTCGCCGTCTATCCGACGACGCTGAAGGTCACCGTTCCAGCTGGCCAGACGACCGCGACCTTCAACCTACAGGCGAAGGCACTGTCGATCAACACGCGAACCACGGTTCGAGCAACCGCAGGTGGTAGCACCATCGGCGTGATCGTAGACATCCGACGATAATCGTTCGGACCTTAGCCCCTCTCGGTGGAACAACCGAGAGGGGCTTTTCGTTTATTCAGGTACAAAATGAACGTGAGTCGAGTAGCAACAGGATTGTTTATTGGTATCGCGGTAGGGGCCGTTGGAACTTTGTTAGTTCGTCGCCTGCAAGAAGTCATCGCAAATCGCGATCCCGATTTGTTGCTGGACCGATTGGCTACCCAAGTTGACACCCTAGAGCAGCGGTTCAGCCGCGTCGAAGAAGGCCGCGCAAGCTGAGCGTGCGTAAAGCCGTCGTTGTGCTTGGAGCGGGCGTAGGTGGCCTCAGCGCCGCTATCCACGCTCGCCTAAAGGGGCACGACGTGCTCGTGTTGGAGCAAAGGGAAGTACCCGGCGGCAAAGCCGCTTCGATCTCCACTCACGGGTTTCGGTTGGACCCGGGCCCAAGCATCATCATCCTTCCAGAAGTCTATGAAGCGGTCTTTAAGGCCGCTGGAAGGAAGATGTCGGACTACCTCCAGTTCGTGCGGCTAGACCCGATCACACGCGTTTTCTTCGAAGGGCAAGAAGCCATCGATCTCCCTGGAGATCGGCAAGGGTGCGAGCGTTTGGTCAGCTCGTTCGGCGCGAAAGACGGCGCGAACTTCAAAGCCATGTTCGAGCGCTTTGACAAGATCGTTCCCCTGGTTCACGAGACGATTTTTGACCACCCGATCGATCAGTGGTGGCAGTTCGCTTCGCCCAAGTTCATCAAGATGGGCCTCGGCATGAGCCTGCAGGGTAACTATCGCCAGCAGATCGATAAGTGGTTCGAGAGCCCGCTGCTCAGGGCATTCTTCTACGGTTTTCCATCTTACAGCGGCCAGTCGCTCGACGGCACCGGCGCTGGGGCGCTCTTTATTCCGTACTTCATGATCGCCGGCGGTGTGTTCTATCCCGTCGGTGGAGTTGGACAAATCCCATCGGCGCTTTACAAGTTGGCCACCGAACTCGGAGTCGAGTTCCGCTTCAACACCAAAGTCACGGGACTGAACGTGGCGAACGGCCAAGTCAAGTCCGCGACTCTCGAAAGTGGGGAGCAGGTTGAGTTTCAAACGCTGATCTCGAACCTAGATCGGACCACCGTTCAAGGCATGCTTGGAACGCCATCAAGCAATGCCCCGTCGTTCAGCTACTTTACGCTTCACTACGGGCTCCCGCGAACGTTCCCCGACCTCAAGCATCACTCGCTCTTCATTCCGAAGAACTACGTTCAAAGCTTTGAGGATCTGTACGACGCCCGGAACTTTCCTGGCGAGCCCATCGTGTACGTGAACGAAACCACGGAGCTGGATCCAGAGGGCGCTCCTCCGGGAACGAGCAATTTCTTCGCCGTCGTAACCTGTCCGGCAGAAGAGCAGCATCTCGACTGGAAGACGTTACAATCGAAAGCCAAGGAACAAACCAGGTCCGTTCTTGAAAAGTTTGGAATCGACCTGTCTGAACCCATCTTCGAGCGCGTACAAACGCCGATGACCTTCCGAGAGCGAGACGGAAACTATCGAGGATCGCTGTACGGGGAAGACGAAAAGCACCGGCCTTTCAAAGGGATGCTCCCCCATCCGAACCGTGATCCCAAGATCAAGAATTTGATCTATTGCGGTGGAAGCGTGCAGCCCGGAGCCGGGCTGCCGATGGTAACGCTCAGCGGCAAATTCGCCGCCAACCTCATTTAGAGGATTTCTTTGCCGAGAACTTCGCCTTCGTTGCTCAGGTCATAAACGACCGGAACGGCGGTACCCAGGTTCAGGTTCAAGACCTCTTCTTGGGTCAGGTTGTCCAGCTTCATAACGATGCTGCGATTGCTGTTTCCGTGGGCAACCACCAGAACGTCCTTGCCTTGGGCGATGTCGCCGAGGATGCATCGCTCAAAGAAAGGTAGTGTCCGTGCCGCAGTCATTTCCAAGCTCTCGCCGTTTGGCGGTGGAACGTTGTAGCTTCGTCGCCAAATGTGGACCTGCTCCTCGCCGTATTGCTCAGCGGTTCGCTTTTTATTGAGGCCCTGCAGGTCTCCGTAATGGCGCTCGTTTAGCGCTTCGTCCTTGATAATAGGCACTTGCTTGCCGGTCGCTTCCAAAATCAGCGCCAACGTGTTTTGAGCTCGAGCAAGGTTGCTCGTGTATGCCACGTCAATGGAGTACTCGGCCAGCTTGACTCCTGCCTTAGAGGCTTCTTCGCGACCCTGCGCGGTCAACGGCACGTCTACCCAGCCGGTAAAGCGGTCTTCAAGATTCCAGAGTGACTGACCGTGTCGAACGAGAATGAGCTTTGGCATCGAGCAAATTTTACTCGCACCCATCTTTACCGCTACGCGGCGCGAAAGAAGGCGATCATGTCGGTCTCAGGCCAGGCAATGCCGTCTTCCTCAGCCAGCGCCCGCAACTGTCCTCGGTGGTACTGACCGTGAAACACGACATGGCGGAGAATCTGGTGCAAAGGCTGGCGGAAAGTGTCGCCACGGAGGTTCCGATACTCGAGCTCGTGGGTCAGATCAGATTCCAGAACAAAGGCGATGTATCGCGCGTCAAGCTCAATCTCTCGGACATCGTGAGGTTCTCCGGTCATACGCTCAAGCCAACTGCGCTTGGCGTTGGTCATGTGACCTCGCGTTTCGTTTGCCCGTGGGTTGGACCATTCCAGGAGCGTCTTGTCCCAAAGGTCGTTCGCCCACTGATCGTATTTCAACCCGTCGAGAATCGCATCCTTGACCGTCATAGATTCATTTAACCCAGCTTGGCCTATCCCAAGAACCGATACGTAGCGACTACGGGATAGTGATCGGAGTGGGGGACCCGGGGCGAATCGGCATCAAGTAACTCAAAGTGCGGCGCAGCAAATACGTAGTCAATCTGGTCCGTTCCTTCGCCAAAGTTCCAACCGTGAAAAGTCGGCTTTCCAGCCAAATCTGCTTGCGCGAGCGCCTCGTTGCCAAGCTTGAAGAGCGGCTGTAGGTTTGGATTGCTCGGAGCCATGTTGAAATCGCCAAGAGCCAAGAACGAAAGTTGGAAAGGCTCCAGAAACTCGGTCAGGGCTAGGACGCTCTTTCGCCGACTCTCGTCCGATTCGTGGTCCAGATGTGAGTTGGTCACCACAATCTGACCTGCCGGATGTTCGATCTTCACCCAGCTCGTGATGCGAGTGATTCGGTTGCCCCAGTGCATGCTGTTCGGCACGGTAGGGGTATCCGAAAACCAGAACGTGCCCGAGGCGGTCGCTTTGAGACTAGACCGGATGTAGATTGCGCAATGCTCGCCCTTAGATTTGCCATCTTCTCGACCGACTCCATACCGTTGGTAGCCCGGGAGCGCTTTCTCCAGCGCCTCGACCTGATCGGGCAGGGCCTCCTGAATCCCGACGATGTCGGCGTCTAACTCGGCAACGTAGTCACACAACCGTTTTGCCCGAAACGGCCAAGAATTGGGACCATCGTTTCCGGCGGAAAGGCGAATGTTGTAAGTCACGACCTTGAGTGACGGCATGTTGAAGTATGGATGCGTAGAATCGCTCCATGGTTCGCAAAGTTGCGCTACTCAACGGATTTCGAGAATCCACTCCGTTTACGCTGGATATTGAGCTCGACGGAGATACGGCCACGCTCCACATTGATCAAGACTTCGCTGGCAGAAAGGTAGAAGAAGAGCTGCCCCTGGCCGTCTTGAGCGACCTCGCCACAGGTGCACCGCAAAAGAATGATGATCTGCTGGGCTTGACGTTTGAGACCACCGAGACAGAAGTCCATGGCCTCATCGGTGTCGGCAGTGGGAACGAGCGTTTCATTCTTTTGAAGGCCGATCTGGCCGAAGCACTCAAATAAAAAATGGCCCCCGATCCGCTGGATCGGGGGCCATCGACAAAAAGGAATTACTCCTTTCCGCCGCCTGCGCCGGTCAAGTCGCCGCCGAGGTCTTTTTCACCTGCTGGTGCAGGTGCTGCCGCGCCCGCTTGCGCTTGAGATTCAAGCGCAAGCTCTTTCTCCGACTTGTGGCCTTCGGGCATTTTGGTCACGCTATCAATGACCATTTTGTCCCCCTGGCTCATGTTGTAAGCGCTGAATGCAGCCGCGCCAACCGCGAGCACGATGATCGCAACTAGTCCAGCTTTCTTCGCGTTCTCGTTCATCAGTTCTTGTAGCGCTCGTCCGTGTGGATGAGGTTCCGCGCGTTGTTCGCGATTGCGTCTGCCGGAGCAGAAGCCCAACGTGCATCCATGATGCTGTTTCGGTTCATCGACTTGCTGTGACCGTCGGCGAATCCGAAGTTCGTGTTTCCGCCGTAGTTACCAAGGGAGATGGCATCCTGGGTGTTGCACCAAGCGCCTGGGATCGAGTTGACCCTTGGCCAAAGTGCGTGTCCGGCAACGCCGGGCGTTCCAGGTGCGAACGCGTACTCGCGCTGGTCGTTTCGGTGCTGCATCAGACCGTTCCAGTAGGTCCAAGAAACGTAGCTTGGGATCAAGAAGATCGTGAGGCCAACGTTTCCAATTTCCGTTCCAGACTTCGAAGCAGACTTGAACGTCTGGACCGTAGTTCCCGCTGCGCCGGTGCTATCCCAGCCAGCAATGCCGTAGGCATGGGCTCGGTTTGGAGAGTTGTAGGTGAAGACGTAGCTAACGACTCCGCCGGTTGCGTGGTTCTCGTTGGTCGAGTAGCCCGTAGAGTTCGCGTCGCATCGACCCATGGTGTCGTTTGGCGATCGCCACATGGCCTTGCTCTTGATGTACGGGTTGACCATGTTGTGGCCGCTGTTGATCTGCGGTGCGGTCACGTTTGCCGACCAGAAGGTCTGGCCATTTCGGAGCATCGGGTAGATGTCGTCAAAGTCGCCCATGTACATCTGCGTGGCAAGCAGAATCTGCTTGTTGTTGCTGAGGTCTTGAGTCTTCTTCGCGGCTTCCTTAGCCTGTGCGAATACGGGGAAGAGGATTGCCGCCAAGATAGCGATGATGGCGATGACAACGAGGAGCTCGATAAGCGTAAAGCCCTTTCGATTGAGGTGAGTGCGTGCCATAAAAAATTCCAGCCCCGGTAATGCGAAGACATCACTGGTTGCTCACCCAATATACAACTCCTTTTGGTTTTCTGCTAATTTCGCTTTGGAAAGAAGGCATTTTGGACGTCAGTGACTTCGGAAAGTTCGCCTGGCTCAAGATTTGATAGGTCAATGGGCCCAATGGCCCAGCGCAAAAGCCGAAGTGTAGGAAGTCCAACCGCCGCCGTCATCCGGCGAACTTGCCGATTCCGGCCTTCGGTGATTTTGAGCTCGATCCAAGTCGTCGGAATGTTTGCGCGAAACCTAACGGACACTGGCCGCGGAGGAATGGTTGGAGGTCCTTCAAGCAGCCGGGCATTTGCTGGACGGGTTCGCCCGTCCTTCAGATCGACCCCGGTCCGTAATTGTGCGAGTTGATCGGCTGATGGAATCCCCTCCACTTGAACCCAGTACGTTTTCTCGTGCGCAAATTTTGGGCTTGTGAGCCGGGCATTCAAAGCGCCGTCAGAAGTGAGAATCAGGAGCCCTTCGCTATCAAAGTCGAGCCGACCTGCGGCATAGACGCCCGGGACCTTCACGTAATCGGCGAGCGTTGGTCGACCTTCCGGATCGGTGAATTGACAGAGAACCCCGTAGGGTTTCCAAAACCGGAAGGTCGGCACGGCGTTAGCTCGGCCAGGTCGGCAAGGTTCGCGCCAGCGGTTTGTCGGATCGATAGCCCAACTCGTACTCGGCCTGCATCAGAGTGTGAATTTCGTGGGTGCCTTCGTAGATCATTGCGCCGCGGCTGTTGCGGAAGTACCGCTCGACGGGGAAGTCATCGATGAAGCCGTAAGCGCCATGAATCTCAACCGCCTTGTTCGCAGCGTCGAATGCACGCTCACAATTGGTCCATTTGGCCATGCTGCATTCGCGCGTGTGGCGGAGGCCTTCGTTTTTCATCCAGCCGACTTGGTAGTAAAGGAGACGTCCAATATCACGGCCCTGGACCATGCTGGCAATCATCTGCTGAACCAACTGCTTCTTAGCAATCGGTTCGCCCTGTACGGTTCGGTCCTTGGCGTATCGGGTGCAAGCATCCAAACAAGCCGTAATGATGCCGACAGCGCCAGCCGCGACGGTGTAACGACCATGATCCAGCGCCGACATCGCGACTTTGAATCCGTCTCCTTCTTCGCCAATTCGGCAGTCTGCGGAAATTCGCATGTCCTCAAAGAAAATTTCGCCGGTATTGCCGGCGCGGACGCCGAGCTTTCCGTGAAGCGCGCGGCTGCTAAAGCCGGGCGTGTTTCGGTCGACGATGAAGGCCGCATACGGCGCCTTCGCGTCCGATCCAGAGAGCCTAGTGATCAAGAGGAACTGGTCGGCATAATCGGCCAACGAAATCCAAGTCTTCTGGCCGTTGATCACGTAGCTATCGCCGTCCTTTACGGCAGTCGTGGAAATGTTTGCCGCGTCCGATCCTGCATTGGGCTCGGTAAGTCCGAAGGCGCCGATCAACTTTCCGCTCGCAAGTCCGGGCAGCCAGCGCTGCTTTTGCTCCTCGGTGCCCCATTGCAGCAAGGTAAGCGCATGAAGGCCACTGTGGACCGACATGACCACGCGTGCGGTGGTGTCGGCTCGCTCAAGCTCTTCACAAACGAGTCCGAGGGAGATGTAGTCGGTTCCGGAGCCACCGTAAGCCTCTGGAATGGAGACGCCAAGAATCCCGGCGGCTCCCATTTTCTCAAGCATGGCGCGATCTGATTTCGCTTCTCGATCTCGGGCGGTCACGTCAGGGACAACTTCCTGCTGTCCAAACTTGTAAGCCATTTCCCGGATCAGTTCATGCTCGGCGGTGAGTTGAAAATCCATGCTGGGAGTGTACCGGTGAGGCTAAATACATCATCTATTTACATCTCGGTCTGGTTGCGGTATGGTCCCTGCATTCCGATGAATCGAATCCGCACCTTAATCGTTGCCTCCGGCGCGTTGCTGGCGATCTTCCCAGCGGCTTCTGCGCAAGCCCCCGCTGACCTATCGCCGTGGCTGCAAACCCTCTCTCCGCGCAACATCGGACCAACCACGATGGGCGGCCGAATTAGTGACATCGCGGTTTACGAGAAAGAGCCACGGATTTTCTATGTGGCCAGCGCTAGCGGTGGTCTTTTCCGCACCGATAACAGCGGCTTAACCTTCGCTCCGGTTTTTGATAAGGAAGGGACGATCTCCCTTGGCGCGGCGGCGGTCTCGCAGAAAGACCCGAACGTAGTTTGGGTTGGTACGGGTGAAGCGAGTAGCCGAAACTCAGTCGCCTGGGGCGATGGCGTCTACAAAAGCACGGACGGCGGAAAGAGTTGGAAGAACATGGGCCTCAAAGAGACCATGCACATCAGCAAGGTGCTGATCGATCCTCGGAACGACAATGTGGTTTACGTTGCGGCGCTTGGCCGGCTGTGGGGAAGCAACCCCGAGCGAGGCGTTTACAAAACGACCAACGGGGGCGAAACCTGGCAGTTGGTTCTCAAAGTCGATGACAAAACGGGATGCATCGATCTGATCATGAACCCGAAGAGCCCAGACAACTTGATTGCCGCGATGTGGCAACGAGAGCGAAAGGCGTACGATTTCACCAGCGGCGGCCCTGGTTCGGGGATCTACCGAACGGAGAACGGAGGCAAGGCTTGGAGCAAGATTGGCCGTGGCGTTCCACGCTCGAACCTCGGACGAGTCGGCCTGAGCTTCCACCGAAACGATCCCAACAAGGTCGTTGCGAGCATCGAATACAAGCCGAGTGCCGAAGAAATGAAGGGACGAACACCCGAAGGCGGCGCGATTCGAATGAACGGCGGCGGCATCTTCGTTTCCGAAGACAGCGGAAAGTCGTTCAAGTTTGTGAATGCGACAAACCCACGTCCGTTCTACTTCAGCATGCCGCGATACGACGTCGCGAACCCGGACCTGATCTATCTGCCTGGAGTTGAGCTTGCGAAGTCCGAAGATCGAGGCAAGACCTTCAAGCAGCAGAACACGAACGTCCACCCGGACTGGCACGTGCTCTGGATCAACCCAGCCGATTCGAAGCATTTGATCTCCGGCACCGACGGCGGCGCCTTCGAATCGCGCGACCAAGGCAAGACTTGGCGTCACCTTAACGGAATGGCGATCGGCCAGTTCTACGCAATCGGCGTTGACACGCGACGGCCGTACTGGATCTACGGCGGACTTCAGGACAACTCGAACTGGGGAATGCCAACGCAAACGGCGTACGGCAACATCCAGTACTTCCATAGTGTTCCTCTCGGTGGAGGCGACGGCTTCTACAACCTCGTCGATCCGACCGACTGGCGAACCGTGTACTCCGAAAGCCAAGGCGGCGCGGCATACCGAACCGACCTTGTGACCGGAGCAAACCGCTCCATTCGGCCCCGAGGACAGGGACTCCGGTTCAACTGGAACACCCCATTTGCCATCAGCGCGCACAACGCGAAAACGCTCTACTTCGGCGGAAACAAGCTCTTTAAGAGCGTCAACCGAGGCGACAACTGGGAAGAGATTTCCCCTGACCTAACAACCAACAATTCGGCGAAGCTCTCGCCCGGAAAGAACAGCGTCACGCCCGAGAACACGGGTGCGGAGCAACACTGCACGATCGTCACCATCGGTGAATCGCCACTCAAGGCGGGCACGGTTTACGTCGGCACAGACGACGGCCTGGTGCAGCTGACGCAGGATGACGGCAAGACCTGGACCAACCTGACGCCCAACATTCCTGGCCTCCCGGCAGAGGTGTGGTGCTCACGTGTGACCGCTTCTAAGTGGGTCGCTGGCCGAGCGTATGCCACGTTTGACGGTCACCGCTCGAACGACTTCAACCCGTACGTGTACGTGACGGAAGACTTCGGCAAGACCTGGAAAAAGCTGAACAACGGCCTCCCTAGCAACGATTCGACCTACGTGATTCGCGAGGGTGAGAAGAACCCAGATCTCCTGTATCTCGGTACGGAAATGTCCCTGTACGTTTCTTTGAACCGTGGTGAGAACTGGACCCGGTTCCGAAGTGGCAACTTCCCAACCGTCGCAGTTCATGACCTGCTGGTCCACCCGGTCGAGCTCGACCTTGTGATCGCGACTCACGGACGTTCGATCTGGACGGTCGACGTAAGTGGCCTTGAGCAACTTACGACCAAGGAGATTGAGAAAGAGGTTTCCGTGTTTCGTCCGCAGGACGTCCTGCTTCTGGGCCGCGTCGCCGGCACCCAGTGGGCGGGCGAGGACGGCTTCGCCGTCAACAACTCCCAGCCCGGAACGCGCATCTTCTACTGGCTGAAATCGGCTTCCAAGGGAACCGTGACGATCACGATCACCGACGCGGCAGGCGTTGAATCGACCGAGCTTCGCGGAGTCACCAACAATGCAGGCCTAAACGTGGTCACGTGGAATGGCCGACTGAATCGCCTCCCGGCTGCGGGTGACTATCGGGTCGTCCTCAAAGTAGGTGACAAGGAATACACGTCGTCGGTAAAAGTGGTCGAGGCTTACTTAAATAAGTGAGGCTCGTCAACTTTTGAATCGCGAAGCGTTCGCCGCTGGTCTCGCCAGCATCGGCCTCGAACTCTCTAACGAGCAGTTCGAGGCCTTCGAGCGGTTTGAAGAGGCACTCTACGAAACGAATGAGGTGATGAATCTCACTCGGATTACCCGGGAAGAGTGCTACATTCGGCACTTTCTCGATTCGCTTCTGTTTCACGATCTCATTCCATCTGGTGCGGACGTGCTCGACATTGGAACAGGGCCAGGATTCCCAGCATGGCCGCTTGCAGTAGCGCGTCCAGATTTGCAGATGACTGCCGTCGACTCAAACGGCAAAATGCTTGGATTCCTTAAGGAAAACGCAGTGCCAAACCTTATGCCGATCCAATATCGGGCGGAAGAGTGGGGAGTTAGGGAAGCCTTTGGCGTGGTCACGGGGCGCGCGGTTGCGCCTTTGCCGATTCAGCTGGAAATAAGCGCTGCGCCGTGTGAGGTTGGCGGACTGGTGCTGCCAATGCGCACGAGCACCGATATGGAGGCGATCCAGCGTATGCCGGTGGACCTACTAGGCCTCAAGCTTGAGAAGATTGTTGACCGAGTCTTGCCGGGCACCGACATCACGCGACTCTTCCCGGTCTACCGAAAAGTCTCAGAAGGCAGCCCGAAGTACCCCCGGCGCTGGGCAGAAATTAAACTCAATCCGATTGGTTCCAAGAAGCTTTGGATGTGATGGCTCGGTTGAACCGAGCCTCATATTCTCGCTGATCGTTAGAATCCACCGCCTCGTTCGTTTTGGGATGAGATCACTTTGTTGAACTCTTCCTGGCTAATGTGTTTTGGCTTGTACGTAAACCCAGCATTCGATAGATTCCGCACAAATGCCCGAAGGTGATTACGGGATCCACGAGCTAAGTTTTCGTAAACCTGCCGAAGATCGGCTCGGTTCGTGGTTTTTGCCCATCGACTCAGGTCGAAAAGGTCCATTTCCTCGATCGTCGCTCCGACCTTCAAAGCCTCAATCCGAGAGATGCTGCCTTGCTTTTCGAATTCGTTGTACAGCTTTTGTAGCGTAGGGTCGGCAAACTTTCCAGGTGGCAGCGAAGCCGAAGGATCGGCGATCTCATACTTTTTCAACAAAGCGGACACCCATGCCGTGTGCGCGGCTTCCGCTTGGAGGATGTTTCCAAACGGTCTCGGCCCCCACTTTTTGGCCAGGAACGAATAAACGTTCTGGGCAAGCTTTTCTTCTTCGCGCATGAAGAGCAGACCCGCAGCCTCTTCGCGAGTTAGGGCGGTCTGCGTTTGAATCACCATTTGAACGCCGAGACCGGACTCGGTCGGATCCAGCCGGTTGATAGATTGTCCGTATCCGCTGGCAACAAGGCTCAAAGCAAGGGAGGAAGTAGCAATGGTGACGGCAAGTGTTTTCATGTTTGCTCTTACTTACTCAGAGGCGCCGAACCAATGGTGAGATTCTTTTTGATTGCCGGTCCAAGGCGACAATTTGCCGGTAATGAACGGAAAGTCAAGAATCTCGTATAGTTCGATTGTTATGAAGGCGAAAATTCTTTGGGGGCTAGCCCTTGCGGTGATCGTTGGTTGTGGCTCGACGGGCGATACGGCCAAGACGGAAGCGAAGGAAGGCGCACCAGCCGCCAGTGGCGAATTCAAGGTCGCCCTGTTAACTCTGGGGTCCGTCAATGACTCTGGCTGGAACAGCATGGCTTACGAGGCTCTGAACGGCATCAAGTCCGACATGTCGGCGACGGTCGACAACCAGGAAGTGCCTCCAACGAATGCAAAGGACGCTCTTCGATCCTATGCCCAGAAAGGCTACAACCTGGTCTTCGGCCACGGCTATGAATACAACGAGCCGATGGCGGCCGTGGGACCAGACTTCAAGGACACCATTTTTATCTCCAGTTCCGGCGGAAAGACCGCCTCGAACGTAGGCGCTTTCCGGTTCTATCTGGAGCAGAGCTTCTACCTCGCGGGAATGCTTGCCGCAAAGCAGAGCAAAACGGGCGTGATTGGCTCGGTTGCCGTTTTGGACATCCCCAGCATTAACTCAACCCTCAAGGCATACGAAGCTGGCGCGAAAGCAGCGAACCCGAATATCAAGGTCTTGCCGCCGGTTTACTTCGGCGTCGAAAACGACATCGCAAAGGCCAAACAGCTCACCGAGAGCATCATCGCTCAGAAGGCAGACTTCGTGATTCACCAAGCCAATGCCGCCGCAAAGGGCGTCTTTGATGCTTGTGCGGAAAAGGGCGTGAGCGCGCTGGGCTCGAACCTCAACCAGAACTCGGAGAAGGGAGTCGTCGCTTCCGCCTTTATCGTCGCGAAGCCAGCGTTCTTGCAGCTCGCGAAGTCGGTGAAGGAAAAGACCTTCAAGGGCGAAATCGTGCTGGTTGGAATGGATTCTGGAACGATTGATTTCGAGATCAATCCGGAGTACAAGTCCAAGGTTCCGGCGGACTTGATCAAGCTGCTGGACGAAACGAAGGAAAATATTCGCACCGGAAAGCTCGTTGTGCCGAAAGACGAGTTCTAACCTACGTTGAAGTAAGGACGCGTTCCGGTTGCGGAGCGCGGCCAAGTGGACATGACTGCCAAATCAGGACTGCATGTCGAAAACATCGTTAAACGTTTCGGATCGCTGACCGCGCTCGATAACGTCAGCGCCAGTTTCCGACCGGGAGAGATTCACGCCGTACTCGGCGAAAATGGAGCCGGAAAGTCAACCCTCATGGGGATCCTTTCCGGCTTCGTCGTGCCTGACTCGGGGACGGTCATGCTCAATGGAAATCCGGTGCCGGTAGGGCGTCCGTTTGATTGCAAGCGCCTAGGGATCGAAATGATCCATCAGCACTTCACGCTGGTTTCTGAGTTCACGATTGCCGAGAACTTTGCCCTCTCGCGATTGCCAGGGCTCTTGAGTTCATCCGAAGTTTCGGCTCGAGCTGAGCCGTCATTGGCTGCGGCGACGCGACTTGGGTGGGAGTTGGAGCCTGGTCGTCGCGTGAGTTCTCTCTCTGTAGGCGCGCAACAGCGAATTGAGATTCTGAAGGCGCTCGGTGGGGACGCTCAAGTCATCATCTTCGACGAGCCAACCGCGGTGCTTTCGCCGGACGAGGTGGAAGATCTCTTCCGCGTCCTGCGCCAATTGAAGACCGATGGGCACGTGGTCATTCTTATCGCTCACAAGCTGTCGGAAGTACTCAGCATCGCCGACCACGTGACAGTTCTGCGTCGCGGCAGGTGGATCGCTTCGGCACCCATTGCTCAAGTTGATGAGCGCAAACTCGCGGAATGGATGGTCGGTGAACTCCCGCCACCGCTCGCCCAACGCAAAGGTACTGAGCTGGTACCCGGCCTCGTAGGGCAAGACCTAACCGTACTCGGAGACCGAGGCGAGGCTGCCATTAAGAATTGTTGCTTTGAAATCAAGCGGGGAGAAATTCTCGGCATCGGCGGAGTGGACGGAAATGGTCAGTTAGAACTCGCGGAAGCGCTCGTTGCCGTTAGACCAGTTTCTGGTGAACTTAGCTTCGCCGGGAAGACAGTCAATGCCGAGGAAATGCGAATCTCTTATGTCCCGCAAGACCGGCAACATGACGGCCTTGCCATGGGCATGACGATCGAAGAGAACTTACTGATCACCGGGCACCGAAAGCCGATGCTTCGAAAGGGGCCGTTTTTGAATTTTCGTGCCTTGCACCAGTGGGCGAATGAACTGGTCAAGCGGTTCTCGGTGAAAGCAAACAGCCCTGCAGATCGAGTCGCCGGACTCAGCGGAGGCAACCAACAAAAGGTGGTCGTCAGCCGCGCTTTGGATGAGCAGCCAGACCTTTTGGTGGTCGTAAACCCAACGCGCGGACTCGACATTCGGGCCACTGAATACGTTCATTCCAAAATCCAGGAAGCACGAGATGCTGGCGCAGCCGTCGCGTTGTTCTCAACCGATCTCGATGAAATTTACGCCTTGGCCGATCGAGTCATGTTTCTCTCGCGCGGCGAGTTGATTGCTGATACCGGAGCTGAGTCGCTCTTTGGAGCTAAGACTTGAACGGTTTTCTGCGCTTCGGGCTATTGCTCGCTGGGTTGATCGTTGTCTTACTCCTGACCTTGGCGGCGTTTCAGCTTCCGATTGTCGACAGCGTGAAGCTGATTTTTGACGGAGCGTTCTCGGATAAATTCGCTTGGTCCCGCTCGGCCGTGAAGATGACGCCGTTGCTGTTAACCGGGCTTGGCATGGTCATTGCTTGGCGAGCGGGGGTGTACAACATCGGCGGAGAAGGGCAGTTTGTTCTCGGAGCGATCTTTGGTGCGGCGGTCGGGAAGGGGCTGATTGGCGCCAACGCAGCGGCGATGCCCGGTGGCTCGCTGTTGATTCTCGTGGTCTGCGCGATTGGCGGCGCGCTCTGGGCTTGGATCGCCGGTTGGCTGTACGTCCGGCGTGGCGTCGAGGTCGTGATCAGCACGATTCTTCTCAACTTCATCGCCATTCAGCTCCTCGGTTTTGCTGTGAGCGGACCTTTGCAAGAGCAGAAGGGACAAGTTCCCCAGACCGATTTGTTGCCGGAATCGTTGATGCTGGCGCGGTTTGATCGGCAGACCGATGTCCATCTCGGCACGGTGCTGGCACTTGTGATGGCGGTCGTGCTTACGACTTTCCTCTACCGAACCGTCGCCGGATATCGTCTGCGCCTCGTCGGAGACAACCCAAAGGTCGCGCGGGTGAACTACATCGATCCGGGCCGCGTGCAGCTCTCTGCCATGGCCCTTTCGGGTGCGATGTGTGGCTTGGCAGGAGGGGTCGAGTACTTGGGCTTGGTGGGTCAACTAGGCACAACCTTCCCGCAGCAATGGGGCTTCCTGGGCATTCCCGTCGCCCTGCTAGGTGGCCTTAACCCGATGCTCACCGCTGGAGCGGCATTCTTCTTCGGCGCATTGTTCGCCGGTACCGAGAACCTGGCTCGATTTACTCCGGCCGGGACGACGATCGTTTACGTTATCCAGGCGACGGCAGTATTGGCGTACGTCGGACTATCCGGCCTTAAGAAAGCCCGACCCAAGCCAGAGGAGGAGACAGAATCGACCCCATCTTGATCCTTCAATATGCAACGCCGGTTGCCCTTGCGGCCACCGGCGAGACCATCGGGCAGAAGTCCGGCGTCATCTACATCGGTCTTGAGGGCAGCATGCTCGCGGGAGCATTTTTCGCAATGCTAGCGGCGCAAAGCACCGGTTCGCCTTGGATCGGCTTGGTGGCGGGGATTACGGCTGGCCTACTGCTGGCGCTGCTCTTTGGTTGGTTCACGATTCGGCGCGGGATTGATCAGGTCGTAGTTGGAACGGCCATCAACCTGCTCGCCTTGGGCGTGACCGGCACGATCTACCGAACCCAGTTCGGTAAGAGTGGCACGCTACTCAGCGTCGCCAAGCTGCCACCCGTGTTCGGGAAGATTGACGCGGTTGAGATTCTTCTCTTGCTCTCCGCCATCGGGTTGACCTGGGTGCTCCAGAAGTCGTCGCTCGGACTGGCACTTCGGGCCACCGGCGAGTATCCAAAGGCCGCCGAGGCGGCAGGATTCTCAGTCGCGCGACTGCGGTTTATCGGCGTGGCTTGCAGCGGAATCTTTGCCGGTCTTGCTGGGGCGTACCTATCGCTGGGAATCTCGGGATCGTTCGCAGAGAATATGACCGCCGGACGTGGCTTTGTCGCTATCGCGATGGTCACATTTGGTCGCTGGAAGCCGATGTGGGTGTTGGCCGCCGCGTTGCTCATCGGCTTTGCCGAGAGCCTCCAGTTCACCCTACAGGCCGCCGGAGTTCAAGCGCCATACCAACTGCTCATCGCCCTGCCGTACCTCGTGGCGCTGACCGTGTTGGTTGTCGTTGGGCGTGGGACCGTTGCGCCGGCCGCGCTGGCTGAGCCGTACGTAAAGGGAGACTAACGATGAAGCGCACCGTACGAATGACCCGCCGAATCACATTCTCCAGCGGGCATCGCTATTGGCGCACTGATCTGACCTCGGAACAAAACAAGGCGCTGTTCGGCCAGATCGCATCGCCCTTTTCCCACGGGCACAACTACGTTCTCGATGTAGAGGTGGCCGGACCAGTTGGGGAAGTGGACGGGATGGTCGTCAATATCAAGCGGGTTGATGACTTGCTGAAGTCAAAAGTCAAAGCGGTTTTTGACCAGCGAAGCATCAACGACGAAGTGCCGGAGTTTGCCAATGTCGCACCATCCGTCGAGAATCTTCTGTTGGACCTCAAGCACCGGTTGTGCGATGCTGACGGAAATCTGGCGGTCAACCGGATGATCACCGAAGCTTCCGAAGTCGTGCCGATCGCCCTCGTCGGGCTGCGACTAGAAGAAATGCCCACGCTTTACGGAGAACTGAATCTCATGAATCCTGAAATCTTGCTCACCCGGGTCTACGAGTTCGCCGCCGCGCACCGGCTGAACACGAGTCAACTCTCTACCGAAGATAACGTCGGCCTGTACGGCAAGTGCAACCACGCTCATGGTCACGGTCACAACTACGTCCTTGAAGTCACCGTCGCTGGTCAACCTGACCCGACGTCCGGATTCATTTGCGACCTTGGCGAGCTCGATGCGGCAGTGGAAGCGGAGATACTTGACCGATACGACCACCGAAACCTCGACCTCGATGTGCCGGAGTTGGCGGGGAAGGTGACGACCTCCGAAAATGTCTCTCTGGCGATCTTCGACCGGCTCAAAACAAAAACACCCGCGCGGTTGGCGCGGGTGCGATTGTGGGAAACGGCTCGAAACTGTTTTGAAGTTTCGGCTTAGGCGTTTGCGAGTTCGACAATCAGCTTGGCTGCTTCTTGAACCGTCTGTGCCGGAATGATCTGCGTGCCTTCCAGGATCTTTCGACCTTCTTCGACTGCCGTGCCTTCGATTCGGGCCACGACCGGCACCTTCACATCGATCTGAGCGAAAGCATCCAGAACGCCCTTTGCAACTTCATCCACGCGGGTGATTCCGCCGAAGATGTTCAGGAAGATGCCCTTGACGTTTGGATCCATCAGGATCACTTCCATGCAGCTCTTCACTCGGTCGGCCTGAGCGCCACCGCCCACGTCCAGGAAGTTTGCGGCTTTTCCGCCGGCAGCTGAAATCTCGTCGATGCTCTGCATAACGAGTCCTGCTCCGTTGCCCATGATTCCGATCTCTCCGCCAAGTCGAACGTAGGCGACGCCGCGCTTGCTAGCTTCGGCTTCAATCGGGTCTTCGGCGCTGTCGTGAGAAGTCGCTCGGTAGTCGGCGTGTCGGAACAAGCTGTTGTCGTCGATGCTCACCTTGGCGTCGGCGGCAAGAAGTTTTCCTTCTGGCGTCAATGCGCAAGGGTTGATCTCAATCATCTCGGCGTCGCTCTCTTGGTACGCCTTAACGAGCTTCTTTATCATCTGCGCCATCTGGCTTCGGGCAGGCTTCGGAATGTTGGCCTGTGCGACGGCGTTTCGGATGTCGTAGTCGCTGACGCCCCACTTAGGGTCAATCGGCATCTTGACGATGGCGTCGGGGTGCTTTTCGGCGACTTCTTCGATCTCCATTCCGCCTTCCTTCGAGATCATGACGATGCTCTTTTGGATGTTTCGGTCTAGGAGAACGGCGACGTAATACTCTTCGGCGATATCAATCAGCTCGGCAACGAGGACCTTTTCGACGACCATTCCGGCCGGGTTCTGGATGCTGATCAAACGCTTGCCAATGAGTTCGGCCGTGAATGCGCCGGCTTCCTCAGACGAGTTGAAGAGCTTAACTCCGCCTGCCTTTCCGCGGCCACCCATAAGGACCTGGGCCTTGACGACGACCTTGCCGCCGAATTGCTCGGCGATCTCGCGAGCCTGGGTTGCATCCGAGGTGACTTCACCGCGGGGAACCGGGACGCCGTACTTGGTCAGCAGTTCTTTGGACTGGTACTCGTGGAGCTTCATACGCGCTTACCAGAGTACCAGTTGAAACACCTTCAGGCCTTACCGCGAATCGGAACGGCGCACTTATAAACGGACTTCTGGGCGGTGATGAACAAGGTCTTCATGCCGTTTTCGCCGAAAGCACAGTTGGTTGGATTTTCTGGCACCTTGATCAGCCCAAGCTTTTCACCGGACGGCGAGAAGACATGCACGCCGCCATTTGCGGTGCAGTAGACGTTTCCTTCGGAGTCAACCCGCATTCCGTCTGGGTAAGGCAACTTCGCAAACTCTTTGCCGTCGTAGAAGTCACCCTTTCGATCCACGCTGAATTTCATGATGTTGCGATTTGCGGTATCGCTCACGTATGCCATGCTCATGTCCGCTGAAAAGGCGATGCCATTCGGACGATTCATGCCCTTTTCCTGAAGAGTCACTTTGCCCGAACCGGTGATTCGGTAGACGCCAGCAAAGCCGATCGCACTATCTTTCGGATTGATTCCGTAGGGTGGATCGGTGAAGTACAGCGACTTTTGCGGACCGTACGCAACGTCGTTCGGGCTGTTTAACTGTTTGCCATCAAACTTCGTCGCCAGATCAACCGACTTGCCTTTTCCGTTCCAAGATACGACCGACCGTCCTCCATGCAAGCAGGAGATCAGCTTGCCGTTTCGGCCAATCAAGTTGCCGTTGGCGTTCCCGGAAGGATCATGGAGCACCGTCGGTTCCGAACCCGGCTTCCACTCGTAAATCTTGTTGGCCGGGATATCCGAGAAAACCAGGGTTCCCTTTGGCGTCCAAACGGCCCCTTCGGTGAACTGGTATCCAGTTGCAACTCGCTCCACGACAATGCTGTCGAAGTCAGGAGCGAAGGGCGTCGGAGCGGCAACGAGCAGCAGTGCTAGAGCAGCGGTCATGCCTTGACTATCTCATATTTTGGGATCAGCGGGAAACGCCAAACTGCCGAATCACGTAGTTTCGTCGCTCCAGAACCAAAACATAATCGTGGAAGTTAATCTGGGTGACTCCCCATGGGTCGAGGTATTGATGCCGAGCCCGAACTCGCGCGGTTTCGCCGTAGAATTCCAGTCGCTCAATCTGATAGCCCTGAGTTCGAACGTTCAGGACGCCATCCATGAATAGGCTCTCGAAGTTCTGTGGATTCACGGTGTAGCCGTATTGACCGTTTAGCGTGATATCTACTCCATCGCGCCGTGGCATGAGTTCTTCGATGAGATCCCGATCCCCAGTGCGGAAAATCTCAATGAGATCATCGACGGCAAGGTCGAGCCGCCTCTGGTCACCGTAGCGATATGGACTTCCGCTCCACTGGCTAAAGGCTGGGGTGCTGACTTGCACGAAGCGGGCATTGACGTACGGAGGCAGAGACGGATACAGATACCACGGCGATGGCTGGACCGAGTAGTTCACCGTTGGCGTGAATTCATAGAACGAGAAGAAGAACCAGTTGTCGTTCCAGTTGGTGTTGTAGTGGTAGTAACCGTATCGCGCGCCGTTGCCAAACAATTGCCCCCGTCCAAAGAGATTGCCGCCAGACCCCGCCCCGAAGTTCGGGCCGAAGTTCTGGCAAGTCGGGTAGGTGGTGAAGCTGGTTCGGGTCAGCGGTCCAAATTGGAATTGGTTGAACGTTGTTCCACTTCGGAATTTGGATTTACCAGCCCAGTTCCGCTGGTAGTTCATTTCCGTGAGGTTGACCGGATTCGTGGCGTGGAAACTCGGTGGGAGCGGAACCCCCGGAAATGCCTGTCCATGCGCACTCGTGGCCGCGATGAGCGGCAGGGCAACCAACATTCCTTTCTTCATCATCTGTTCAAACGTTCATTTTTCCTTCACGTTTCCAGAAATAGGACCTCAGATTGTTCACAATCTGAGATATGGCAAATAGACGCATCGGCATGATTTCCGGAGACGGCATTGGACCGGAGATTTCCGCCGAGGTGCGGCGAATTTTGGCAGCCGCGGGATTTGAACCCGAGTGGGTCGAACTTGAAGCTGGACAACCAGCCTTGGACCGAGGATTGCCGGCAATGCCCGAGGAAACGATTCAAGCCATTCGAGAACTGGGCATCGCCCTTAAGGGGCCAACGGCAACGCCAATTGGCAAAGGCCACGTCAGCGCCAACGTCGCGCTTCGCAAAGCACTTGATCTGTTCGCCAATGTTCGACCATCGATCACTATTCCGAACCTGAAGGGACACTTTGAAGACACGAAGATCGACCTGATCATCGTCCGGGAAAACACCGAAGACCTTTACGCCGGAATCGAGTTTCAGCCGCACAAGGACATCGCGCAGGCGATCAAAGTCATCACCCGCCCGGGTTGCAAGCGAATCTTCAAATACGCGTTTGAGATGGTGAAAGCCCAGGGACGCAAGCGAATCACCGCTGTCCATAAGGCAAACATCATGAAGCTGACCGACGGAATGTTCCTTGAAGAGTTCTATCTGATGGCGAACGAGTATCCCGACATCATCGCGGACGACATCATCGTCGACAACTGCTGCATGCAGTTGGTCACGCGACCAGAACAATTTGACGTTCTCGTTACCGAAAACCTTTATGGCGACATCGTCAGCGATCTGTGCGCCGGATTGGTCGGCGGCCTTGGACTCGCGCCGGGAGCGAACATCGGAGAGCATTACGCGGTTTTCGAAGCCGTGCACGGCTCTGCGCCCGATATTGCAGGCAAGGGCATTGCGAACCCGACCGCGCTGCTCCTCAGCGCGGTATTGCTCCTACGCCATATCGGCGAGCACGAGAAGGCCACAAGCATCTCGAACGCGGTGTTGAAGGTCCTTGGAGACGGCAAGCTCATGACGGGCGACCTCGGCGGCACAGCCACGAGCCGTGAGTATGGCGATGCCGTGATCGCGGCGTTGGCATCATGAGCCAGACCAGCTTTGACTCGTTCACACTTCGCATCCTGATTGCCCGAACGCCGGTGGACGTGTTTCGCGCCTGGACGGTACCGGACGAGATCGGAAAGTGGTTCCTGGACGCCTTTCACACCAAGGATGGGGAAGTCCAGCCGCAAGATGTGGTGGCGGAAGTCGGTTGGAAGTACGAATGGACTTGGCTTGAGGGAACCCGAGAAGAGGGCGAGTTCACGAATATTGTCGCCAACGAGGAGGTCGCCTTTACCTTCGGGCCCGATTGCGCCGTGAGGGTTCGATTCTCGGAGGAACTGACGCGGACCTGCGTGGAAGTTGTCCAAACGCAAAGCCACGAAGATGAAACGAAGCGAGCCGAGTGGGCCTTCGGCTGCGTTCAGGGTTGGACCTTCTATCTCACGAACCTGAAGTCGGTGCTCGAGAACGGAACCGATCTTCGCGAAACCCAATTCCTGGTTCCTAAGATTGTTAACATCTAAATAGCGTAGAATCTAGTAGGACAAGATTTACCTGCAAGGGGAGCCACACGGCTGAGAGTTCTGGTTTTTGCCAGATGACCCTAGGAACCTGATCCGGTTAGTACCGGCGGAGGGATTGCGGTGAACGATGGAACGACGGATGGTTTAGCCGCCCGGAGCGCCAATCGCTTTCGCAGTCAGCGAAGGTGATTCGCGTCCGGAAAAACCATGAAAGCTGCCTTCACGCTCATTGAGCTTCTCGTCGTCATTGCGATCATCGCCATTTTGGCGGCCATCCTTTTCCCGGTCTTCGCGCAAGCCAAAGAAGCGGCCAAGCGAACGGCTGACCTCAGCAACGCCAAGCAAATTGGAATCGCGAACAAGCTGTATCTCGCGGATTACGACGACACGATGCCGATCTTCTACGCCTACAACTCCGAGCCACCATTTGGCCGAGTCGGCCACAAGGGAACCGAGCTTCTGCTGTTGCCTTACACGAACAACCAGGAAATCTTCCGAAGTCCGCTTGACGCCGGCGGGCCATATCTCGCTTCCGACCCTGGTCTGAGTGCCGCCGGTGGCTCATATCCGACTTACTATTCGGCTTACGGATCTTCATACCGGTTCGGCAAATGTGTCCACACCGTAGTCGCCGGAGAATCATCTGGGAACAACTTCACCTACGATTACAACCAAATTGTTAACGAGACTTCGGTTGAGTTTCCGGCGGAGACTCGCTTCATTCGGCTGGAGATGATGCCGTTCTTTGAAGCGAAGAACGATCCCGATTGCACTCGATATGGCTACGACTGTGGCTACTTCCGGAAATGGAGTTCAACCGGCGGAAGCGTGATCTACATGGACAGCCATGCGAAGGCGGCGAACGCGCAGGGGCAGTTTGACGACATCCGAGTGAACGTTGCGGGTAACCGCTCCGGCGAAGCTACGGGTTCGACCGAGGCTTACGACAACACTTGGTACTGGCGCTGTGACTGATCTACCCGGAGGGGTTTATTCGACGACGGCGCCGAACTTGCGCACTCGCGCCTGGTAGGTTTTCACTGCTTCGATCAAGTGGTCCGGCTTGAAGTCGGGCCACGACACATCGCTAACCACGAGTTCGGTGTAGGCGGACTGCCAGATCAGGAAGTTGCTCCAGCGCATCTCGCCGGCAGTTCGGACCATGAGGTCGGGATCGGGCTGATGCGGGTTGTAAAGGTTCTGAGAGATCATCTCTTCAGTGATCTCATCGGCCGGTGTCCCGTTGCGAACAATTGCCTTGACTGCGTCGGTGATTTCCGCGCGGCCGCCGTAGTTCACCGCCAGGGTGAACGTGATACCAGTGTTTGTAGAGGTCGTTTCCATCCCTTCGCGAAGGGCTCGCTGCAGAGTTTCGGGCACCTCATGAACCCTACCGGTGATGTTCACCCGCACATTGTTCTGGTGCATCAACCGAAGCTCATCACGCGCGGCTTGTTCGATGAGCTTCATGAGCCCCATCACCTCGTCTTGAGGCCGTCGCCAGTTCTCCACGGAGAAGGCATACACGGTCAGGTAGCGAACGCCGAGTTCGCTAGCCGCAAGAAGTATTCCGCGCAATGCCCGATAGCCTTCCCGGTGGCCTAACAAACGGGCGAAGCCACGTGCTTTGGCCCAGCGACCATTGCCATCCATGATGATGGCAATGTGCTGCGGCAGGTTTTCCAAATCCACTCCAAGGGACCGCGCCCGCTCCCGCAGAGCAATTGCGGAACTCGTCATCGATAGGTGCGTGGCCGGAACAGGAATGGACATCGGAAAATTGACTAACTAGATTGGAGAGAGAAAGGTTCGGATCAGACCTGCATCAGTTCAGCTTCTTTGCGCTTTCCGAGGTCATCGGCCTGGGCAATGTAGCTGTCGGTCAGTTTCTGGACCTTGGTTTCGTTGGATTTCACTTCGTCTTCGGTGATTTCCTTCTTCTTCTCCAACGCCTTAATGCCGTCAATCGCTTCACGCCGGTTGTTTCGAATCGAAACTCGGGTGGTCTCTACTCGCGCGTGAACGGTCTTGGCCATTTCCTTTCGTCGATCTTCCGTCATCTGAGGGAAGTTAAGGCGAATCGAACCTCCATCGTTGACCGGCGAAATGCCAAGGTCACTCTTGAGGATCGCGCGCTCGATCGCGGGGATCAGGCTCTTCTCATAAGGCGAGATTAGCAACTGTCTCGGCTCGGGAATCGAAATGTTTGCCACCTGGGAGACCGGCGTTTCGGTTCCGTAATACTCCACGCTCACGCGCTCAAGGACGGCCGGGGTTGCGCGTCCGGTGCGGTACGACGCGAAGTCGTGAACCATGGCGTCAAGCGCGCCTTTCATTTTGTGTTCAGTGTCTTTGAAGATTTGTTCGAGACTCATGTTCATTCTCCTCCGACGAGGGTTCCGGTTTCGTTGCCAGAAAGGGCAGAGGTAAGGCTGCCTGAGGCGTTAAAGTTAAGCACGATCAGCGGCAATTTGTTCTCGCGGCACATCGTGAAAGCGGTTTGGTCCATTACGCCAAGACGTTCCTGGATGGCGGTGCTGTAATCCAAGGTGTCGTAGCGAACGGCGTCATCGTGCTTCTTGGGGTCCTTGTCGTAGATTCCGTCGACCTTAGTCGCTTTGACCAAGACATCAGCTTCAATTTCAAGCGCACGGAGAACCGACGCGGTGTCGGTGGTGAAATATGGGTTTCCGGTTCCGGCGGCAAAAAGGACAACGCGTCCCTTTTCAAGATGCCGAATCGCTCGACGTCGAATAAATTGCTCGGCAACCGCCGAAATCTGAACCGCGCTTTGAACTCGCACGGGAACGCCGGCCTGTTCGATTGCACCTTGCAAAGCAAGCGCGTTCATCAGAGTGCCAAGCATGCCCATCTGGTCGGCCACGGCACGGTCAATACCGCCTTCGGCCGAGAACGATTCACCGCGAACAAAGTTTCCGCCGCCTACAACGATGCCGATTTCGTGGCCTGCCGCATGGACGCTAGCGATTTCTTGGGCAATGTACTTGAGTACATGAGGGTCGAGGCCAAAACCAAGGTCTCCCGCGAGTGCCTCACCGCTAAGTTTGACGAGTGCACGCCGGAATGAACGCCTTTCGAATGCCATCGTGAGTACCTCGGCTTTGCGATCAAATTTGATGCCAAACGAACTACAAAGCTCCGGCAAGTATACCGTCGCGAGCGCCGAACCTTAACCTAAGTGTTATTGCTGAACAGCCGCACGGCCTCTGGACTTCCTGGTACGAGTTGAGCTTGCTCAAACAACTTGTTGGCATGTTGTGCCTGTTCGATGAGCGATTGGGCGACCGCGGCATCAACAAAGCGTCCTTCGTCATCGGTGGCTTTACCGCCGATTCTCTCGCAGAATGCGCGCGCGGTTCGCAAGGCACCTTCAATCGCCTTTTCTGGATTTGGGCACATTGGAATCGAGCAACCAATACTGACGCCCTCATGCTGTACCCCGGCTTGAACGTTGCCAAGCGAGAACTTTTCTACCGGCCCTAGAGGCAAAACTTCAAACAAGGCAAGTTCGCTCCCGCGAACTCGGTACACAAACGAACCATCCGGCGAAAACTGTAGCCCCAGCGCGGCGCAGGTGCGCCAAATTTCAAGTTCAGAAACCATGCGACGGGTCGGATGGAAAGTCAGGCAAAGACCGATGTCCAAGTTCGCTAAGACACGTCGCAGGTCCATGCTGAGATAGTCCACGTCCTCGATTCTGGGAAGGCAAACGGCGCGACGATTCACGGCTTCCGCAAAGTGGTGGGTCGTTTTTTCGAGCAATACCGCGGCTTTAGTCTTGAGATCGCCATCGGGGCGGGCGACCGGCCACGAGAGCGCGAGCGAATCGTAAGAGCCGTTCTTATCGCCCGTGAGAACGTCCCACTTGGTGTCGCTAGGCCGCATTGCCCAAGCTTGTGGATGCCCGAGGGCGACGTACCAATCCTGATCAAGAATTCGGGCCGCGGCGTGAGCGGGCACCGAGTACGGCCCAACCATTTCGATGGTGAACTCAATGCGGGGAAGCGGACCGTTTTTCCATGCTGGCACCGGGATCGCTCCAGGAAGTTCAATCTTTGGATCCGGCAGCAGCGGGCCACCAAACAAGTCGTCGGTTGTCAGCATGGGATTGTGGCGAGAGGGATCTTACTGGTCGTATTCCAGCTCATGGAGAATACGTGGCGACATGCGCCAGTCTTCCACAACCTTTACGTGTAAATCTAGGAAAAGTGGCTTTCCTAACAGCTCTTCAATCTCTTGACGGGCTGTCGTTCCGATTCGTTTGATGAACGCGCCTTGCTTTCCGATCAGGATCGCCCGTTGGCTTGGTTTTTCGACAATGATGTTCGCGCGAACCCGGATGATGTGGGGCTCTTCAGACCAGTCTTCCACCGTTACGGCCGTGGCATGGGGAATCTCTTGGCGAGTCAAATTCAGAATCTTTTCTCGCACAAACTCACCGGCCATGAACCGGCTGGATTGATCCGTGAGCTCGTCGGGTCCGTAAAGCGGATGCCGTTCGGGCAGCACTTCCACGATCATCTCGGCAAGCTTGTCGATGTTTCGTGCCTGCGTTGCCGTCGTCAACATGTAGTTATCGCTACCTAGGAGTTCGCAGAAGGCGTCAACGTTCCTTTGAACGTTTTCGGCCTTGAGCTGGTCCATTTTGTTGAGACACAGGATGAGCGGAAGCTCCCGCTCTTTGCGGTTTGCCCGAATCAGGGCGGCGATTTGGTTGTCTGGCTCACCCGGGTGGTGGGAGACGTCGCCGACGAATACGATGGCGTCGATCTCCGCAAGGGCTCGCCGAGCCTGCTCGTTCATCGCTTTCCCGAGGGCAGTGTGCGCATCGTGGATTCCGGGCGTGTCCACGAAGACGATTTGGTAGTCCTCGGTGGTTGAGATTCCGACGATGCGGCGGCGAGTCGTTTGCGGCTTGTCGCTCACGATGGAGACCTTTTGGCCAACCATCGCGTTCATCAGCGTGCTCTTACCGACGTTCGGTTTCCCGATAAGCGCAACTTGTCCCGCGCGAAATTCGCCCATTAGTCTCGCTTCCTGAACATTACATTCACGACTTGATCTGCATTTGGAACCGCGGGGGCGTGGAATTCGCTTTGGCGATTTGTCGGCGCATTATTGCGGTCGTTCGTTCTACCGGTTCGGCGACGTCGTCTACGGTGTCCAGGTTCATCTACATTGCCAACGGCAGGAGTAAGCCCTTCTTCCTCGACCTGTGGCCGAAGGAACCATTCATCCACGCTTTCCTCAGGATCGGCACCGGTCATCCACTCACCGAGCTTCATGACTGGAACATCGAACGCTTCGATGTCGTTGCGAACGTTGGCCACGCGAGCCGGGATGTCTTCGATGTGAAGGACGTCCGTCGGATTCGTCTTGAGCATGTGCTCGATCTCGGTCTTCTGCCCGACAAGGAACACGTGTGTGCTGCCGTCAACCGCCGTGAAGCGAAGCTGCGCGGAATCGATGGATGCCCATTGATCATTCACGAGGTCGTAAGCGCTGAACTTCTCTGGCAACGCAATGTTGCGCGAACCAGCCCCCGTGCAGTGAACCGTAAGGAACGGCGACCGAACGTGGACGACGTCGTTTTGGAAGTTCCAAACGTGCGCTCCGGCCATTTGCGCCAGGGCGCGAATGAGCTGAGGGTTGACGACCGGTTCGCCAAGGAACACGCTCGTCCAGTTGCCTTCGGCATCGTCATCGAACTTGCGGACGACAAAGCTGGCGAGGCCGGACTGGGAGTATTCGCCAAGAACGGTTGCGTCTTCAGGAATGGCAAAGTAGCTCGGTTCTAGCTGAGCGTTTCCGCTGATCGTCTTCTCGGGGAAGGCTTCGGCCAGCGGGTGGCGTCGGTTGACCAGATTGGTTCCGGCTTTGCTGTAGAACGGCTGTGGCTTCAGCGCGATACCGGTGACTTCACGAGCTCGTTCCAGGGCATCTCGACCGCTATCGAACATGCCGGCGGTGTAGAGCCAGAACAGAACCTTGCCGTCCTTCTGCAATCGAGTCTTGATCGCGGCGCGAAGGTCGGGGCGGATATCCCAAGCGTTGAGGAACAGGTACAGCTTGCTCTCGGGGAACACCTCTCGGTGCGCCAAGTCGCTGAGCAGATAGAAGCCAACGCTGACGCCAGCCCGGAGTACGGACTCTCGAACGTTTTGGACGAGGAGCGCGAAGGCGTTTTGGTCCACCAAGTAGGCCAGCGATCGCTCGTCAACGAAGACCGCGACTTCTGGATCGGGCGACGTGGCCTCCATTCGAAGAATGAGCGCTTCCCGTAGCTTTGCGGCTCGAGACCACACGCTGGCGGTTCGAAGCCAGCCGTTGCCCCAAAGGTCCATCCACGCTGCACCAGCACCATGAGAAAGGGCCGCACCGGCACCACGCCAGTGAACGCTCTCGAGAGCCTGAGGAGTCTTCAGAAGCGGGTTGTGATCGCTATCTGGGTCAGCCAACTCGCCGAGAGAGGTTCGATAGTCCTCGAGGCTCACGTACAACTTGCCGTTCAAGGCAAAGCTGTCGATTGGAGCGGGGAAGGAGCCCGTTCCGCCTGGCTCACGGTTTCGGTAGCTCGGCGGCCCGGCAATGTAATCGACCTCTTCAGCACGGAGCAGCTTGCCAAGGGCAAGGTGTCCGTTCGAAGGGTGAGACCACTCAAACGTGTAGCCGTAGCTCACACCAACCAGGAAGTAACCGTTCGAGGCTTCCTTTGCTGCGTAGGCCAAGCTGCGAATCCGCCTAACCGTCTCATCACTCAAGAAGAGGTGGTAATCGACGTATCGTCGCTGGCGGCGCGAGGACCGAACGAATCGTTCGCCATCGGCACCCTCGGGGAGGAACTGCGGAACGTCGATGTCGGCGAAGTTTGCGCTGCCATCGAACCAGGACGCGCGCAGAGCGACGACGTCTTGGTTGTAGCGAGTGCGAGCCCAGTCGCGGAATTTTCGCTGCGCAGCGTGGGAATCGTCGTATCCGTCGAGGTCAGACAGGAACCACTCATTTCGCTCCAAGTGAACGCCCATGGCGTGCCCCTTGAGCGGTCCAATGAGGAGGTTCCGCACAAACTGCGCCAGGTGCAACTCGGCGTCTTGCCAGAAAGCATCGTCGCAGATGCTTGGCTGAGCAAGAGAACCATCAAGGCCACGGAACTTGGCATCCGGGTACTTGGTGTCCCATCCACGGTCTGCGGTGAACTCGACGCGGAAGATGACTTGCGCCTCTGGGTCGACCTTGACGATGGCAACCAGCAGGTTTTCAGCCAAGGTTGTCGCTTCTTCGAGTCCGGTTTCCGAAACCTCAAGATCGATGGCGACCATGTGTAAGTGAATGCCCGAATCAGATGCCAGCTTGACTTCTTCTAGCAAGATGTCGGTGCGCTTGCTATCCCGAGCGCGGCCGTAAAGCATCAGCGGTGGGTAGACGCGGTGGTCTCGAACGAGCGTTGGCAAGCCGTTTCGAAGGACGACCTGCGGCGCATCACTTGGAATCGCGATTTCGCGGGCTCGTGGTGCCGCGGCAGGGGCGACTGGCTCTTCGGCGACCACGACTTCAGAAGATTCCGCAGTCGTTTCGGATCGCTCACGGAATCCGCGTTGGCCCCGTCGACCGCGTCGGTCGTCATCGCGCTCGGTGTCCCGTGCCTCTCGGGTTGGCTTGACCGTGTCGTTTCCGATCGTGCGCCAGTTGATCGTCAGCGCACCGTCCGGGGTGTCTTCGTCGGCAATCGACGTTGATTCAAGCGCCACCGAAGGAGTTATAACCTTTACTGGAGCGGCTGGCTGGAATGGTTCCTCGACCACCGGAGTTGCTACCGGCTTCGGCTCTCGGCGAGAAGTTGGTTTAGAGGCTGAGCGGGTGCGGAAGGCGACAGCAAGACCGTCGTCCGTTCGTTCAAATTCCAACTCGGCCGAAACGGCAATCGCGGGCTCGGCAAGGTTGATTTGCCGTGTTGGCTCTTCTGTTGGTTCGGGCTGGCGATTTCGCGCCGGCTTCTTCTCCGCAGCAGCGCGGCTTCGGAAAACGGGCAAGAGCAGGTCGTCCTCGTTCGCGGAAGAAGCTTCTTCAACCGGGGCAGCCTTGGCAGCAGGACTGGGTGGCGTGACGGCAGGCTTGGTCGACTTACGCTGGATCGGGCGCAGCGTGACAACAAGGCCCTCTTCAGCGGAATCTGCTGTTTCGGCTTCGATGGCAATTGATGGCGCTTCAGCCGCTTCTGGCTCGGTCGCTTTCTTAGTGGTTCGTCGAGGCTTCTTGACGGGTTCGACGGTCGGTTCTGATGCGCTGGACTTTGCCCGGGCTTTCTTAGCGGGGGTGGCGTCTACAGGTTGGTCAGAGGAGATGACAGGTTCGGTCGTTACTTTCTTCCGGGGCATGAGGTTGTGTTTTCAGCGGTAAGAGCCCAACTCAACAAGGATTCGGGGGTGGGGAAATAGAGTTCGGGGTCGAAGGCCATCAGGTCTTCAGTTCTCCCGGCACCGTATCCGACGGCAGCAGATTTCATGCCTGCGGATTTCGCGCATTGGATGTCGAAAATGGAGTCGCCGATGAAGATTGCTTCGCTCGGCTTAACCTCGAGCAATCGGCAAGCTAACCAGGCACTTTCAGGATCTGGTTTCGGCTTCTGTACGTCCGACGCAGATACGGTTGCATCTACGTGGCGAGTGGCGTCAAATCTTTTCAAAAACGGAGTCAGCTCGGTCTTCGACTTGCTGGTGACCAAAGCGATTTTCAAACCGGCAGCTCGAGCGACGCGCAATGCTTCGATCGCGTCTTGAAAAAGCGTCTCGGCGTGGGCGTGAATTTCGAACATCTCCATGGCATGCTTTGCCATATCGCTAAGGACGACTGGATCATTGGTTACGCCTACGTAGTTCGCTAACTGTCGAGTGAGCGGAACCCCAATCTGACCGAGAATCACTTCTCGCGTTGGGCAAGGCTGTTGGAACCGATGAAACGTATCCGTAATGCCCAGTACGATGACGTCGATGCTGTTCACCAACGTTCCGTCGACATCGAAGAGTACGGCACGAAAATCCGTGAGCTTCGGCGTCCGGGGCATTGGATCACAGTATGACAGATTCTGCTAGGTAACCTGCAGGCATGACGCGTGATGCGATTTCGACTCCAAACGCTCCGGCCGCAATCGGCCCATACAGCCAAGCGATCAAGGCAAGCGGAAACTTTATTTTCCTGAGCGGACAGGTCCCTCTCACCCCGGCAGGCGAACTCATTACGGGCGATATCAAACTTCAGGCCACCCAAAGCCTTAACAATCTGAGAGCGGTACTTGAAGCCGAAGGTCTTTCGATGGATAACATCGTGAAAACCACCATCTTGCTTTCTTCAATGGAACACTTCGCCGCGGTTAACGAAGTCTATGCAACCTACTTCGGAGACGTACCTCCGGCAAGGGCGACCTACGCGGTAGCCGGACTACCCAAGGGTGCCGACATCGAAATCGAAGCCATCGCTGTATTTTGAGCAAGCGTATTGTTTCGATCAGCCTTGGAACATCTGAGCGCGATCTGACCCAAACCGTGCACCTGCTTGGCGACACCTTCGAACTGGTGCGGGAAGGTGTGGATGGTGACTTGTCGCGTTTTGCTCGTCGTTTCGAGGAGCTGGATGGGCAAGTGGATGCGCTGGGAATCGGTGGTGCGGACCTCTACGTGTTTAGCGGCGGCCGTCGGTACACCTTCAAGCAAATCGAGAAGCTGACGCGGGCGGTTCAAAAGACGCCTCTCGTCGACGGTTCAGGTTTGAAGAACACGCTCGAATACGACACGATTCAGTGGCTACAGCAGGAAGGGGTTGTGGACTTCCGCAAGGCAAAAACGCTCCTCGTCGCAGGCGTGGATCGATCTGGAATGACGCAGGCGCTCACCGAGATCGGGGCGGATGTCACATTCGGCGACATGATGTTTGGACTCGGATTGAACGTGCCCATTCGCTCGATTGACCGGCTCGAACGGCTCGCCCGAATCTTGCTGCCCGTCGTCACGCGATTGCCTCTGAAATGGATATATCCAACCGGTGACAAGCAGAAGGTTCGAACCCCAAAGTTCGGTCAGTACTTTGCCGAAGCGGAGATCATTGCGGGAGATTGGCACTTTATTCGGCGCTTTGCTCCAGACAACTTGGCCGGAAAAACCGTGATCACGCAGACCGTTCGAGAGGCGGACGTCAAACTGCTGCAAACCATGGAGGTAAGGCAACTGGTCACGACCACTCCACTAATCGGGAATGCAACCTTCGCAACGAACGTCATGGAAGGAGTGGTCGTCGCTCACTTGGGCAAAAATCCCTCTGAAATCACCCAGGCAGACTATCGCACGGTGATCAGAGAAATGGGCTGGAAACCGGGCGTCATCAACCTAGCAGCCTAACCGCCAACCGTGTACTTGCCCCTGTGGTACATTCAAGGAGTTAACAGTTTCTTAACGTGAACCGATTCGCATTTATCATCCATCCGCTCCATCCTAAGGACATTGCGAAGCAGTATCCGATGGCGCGGCATATGCCGGATTGGCTCATTGAAATGTACACCGCCCGCAAAGGGCCGATCTTGGTCAGCAAGATCTCCGGAATCAAGTCGAAGACCGGTGCCGAAGCCGAAGGTTGGTTCATTGGCTGTCCCCTCACCCCGGCCCAGATGACGCAAAAGCTTCCGCTAGAGCTGGTCTATGACCGACTCGTCCAGTGCACCGACATGGCGGCCGATCTAGGCGCAGACCTCGTTGGCCTTGGTGCGTTCACAAGCGTGGTTGGTGACGGCGGAATTACGATCCGTGAGCGATCGAAGATTGCGGTAACCACGGGAAACAGCTATACCGTCGCAACCGCGATCGAAGGCACGATCCGAGCTTGCCGGCTCCTTGAGATTGACACTAGCCAAGCGGTGCTCGCCGTCGTCGGAGCAACCGGTGCAATCGGCAAAACTTGCGCACGCGCCCTCGCTCCGCAGTTTGGGCAAGTGCTCCTGGTCGGACGAGATCAGGAACGGACGGAACAAGTCGCCAGCGAAATTCCCGGCGCGATTGCGACTACTGAGGTTTCGCGCATTCGCGAGGCCGATGCGGTCATCGCAGTAACTTCATCCGATTCGGCGATTCTCTTGCCAGAACATTTCAAGCAAGGTGCGATTGTGTGCGATGTTGCGCGACCCCGCGATGTATCGGTCCGAGTTGCCAAAGAGCGACCCGACGTTTTGGTCATCGAAGGCGGCGTCGTCAAAGTTCCGGGCAACGTCAACTTCAACTTCGACTTTGGTTTCCCACCCGAAACCGCCTATGCCTGCATGAGCGAGACCATGATGCTTTCTCTGGAAGGCAACCCTGACCTCTACAGCTTTACACTCGGTAAAGACGTGAGCCTTGAACAGGTCACGCAGATCTCCGGTTTGGCCGAGAAGCATGGCTTCGACCTTGCTGGGTTCCGGTCGTTCGAGAAAGAAGTCGATGCCATGAGCATCGATCGTGCCAGACGGGCACGAATCCTGTCGGGAAGCGTTCCACGCCTGTCCCGATCCGGGATCTAAACAAGCGACTTAGACGCCGTTTTCCCGCCGAGCAACTAAGGCGGCAAGAATCGGGTCGTTTGACTTGAGAGCAGCAACCTTTGCGCGACCGATATCGGTCGTCAAAAGCGATCGCAATACGGCGTCCGCCAGATCACCTTGCTCCGAAAGTTCGAGCTTCTGCAAAGTAGCCATTAGTGCGGGAACCAGCGTCGGTCGCTCGGTGCAGAGCTTCGCAACTTCGGCCGCAATGCTCGGATTGCTAAGGGCTTGCGACAGAGCGCGATCGGCGCTAGGGCCCGTGATGCCAGACGCGACTTTTGCCGTAACCAAGTCGAACGTCGTCCTCTCTGTAAGCGCAGGGTCGCCAGAGAACTGAAGTCCACTAATAGAACTGTTTGCAAGCTCGCGTTCATCGGAGTACGCGTATTGCCAGAGCAGCCTCGTTGCGGACGGAGATCCAATTCGCCCGAGTCCCAGTGCCGATTGCGATCGAAGGGGAAGTGGCTCCTTCGCGTTGGAAAGCACTTCGCGGAAAATGAACTCATTACGTGGATCGCCGATGCTGCTGAGCGCGGTCAGGAATGCCGCCCGATCGGCGGGAATCGCCTCCTTGTAAAGCTCTTGTAGCTGGGGGGAAGCTTCTTGCGCTTTCAGCTTCCCAAGGGCATCGGCTGCACTTAGGACGATATCTTTGTTCTCGCCCTTCAACAACGGCATCAGAGCCGGCACGGAAGGTGTCCCCTGCGAGACCAGAAAGCTCACAGCATTTGTTCGGGCATCCGCGACTTCCAGAGTTTTGATCACGAAGGGAATTGCGCTGGAGCCAAGGGTTTGGATGGACTGCGTGATGGCAAGCTGCTGGAAGCTGCCACGCTCTTTGAGCTGGTCGGCGACCGCTTGAGGCTGGGTCTTTGCGAGCTTCGTCAGCGACTTTCCGAGCTCTGCACGAGCCTCGACATCGAAGTCGGCGAGCAGTTTTGCAATCAAGGTCGCCAGTTTTGGATCATCGTAGCGGGCGATGTTCCGTGCCACGGAGATCCGTTCCTCCGGCTTGAGATTCTTGAAGAACACCGCAACGTCGGGTCGGTCAGCCGCGGCGATAAAGAACTGCTTCTGACCGTCCGACTCTGGCCCAACTGCAGTGCGGATGTCGGATTGCAGGGTGAACGTGTTGATCAGCGCGAGGGTTATTCCGATGCCCGAAATCACCAAGAGGGAACGTATCGTCCGCTGGAGCCGACTCACCGGACGCCGTTGTGCCGCAGACGATGCCATTCCCTCAGTGTAACGAAACTACGCCGAAACGTGGTGACCGTTTAGAACGAAACTTTGACGTTCTGTCGTTCGATCGGATCTTCGATCTCGAAGAGGTCCTTTGGCTTGAAGCCGCTGGAGTTCGCGATGATGTTGCTTGGGAACGTCTCAATCTTCGTGTTGTACGAAGTGACCGTGTTGTTGTAGTACTGGCGAGCGAAGGAAATCTTGTTTTCCGTGCTCTTCAGTTCTTCCTGAAGCGAGAGCATGTTCTCGTTGCTTCGGAGCTCTGGATACGCCTCAGAGAGGGCAAAGAGGCCGGTCAGAGCCGAAGCGACCTGGCCTTCGGCGGCTGCCTTTTCGCCAACGGTGTTGGCGCCAAGCGCACGGTTTCGGGCGGAGATGACTCGCTCAAGCGTGTCCTGCTCGTGCTTCATGTATCCCTTGACCGTTTCGACGAGGTTCGGGATCACGTCGTAGCGACGCTTGAGTTGAACGTCGATCTGGCTAAATGCGTTCTCGGTTTCGCGTCGTAGGCGAACCAGGCCGTTGTAGGCCGAGATGCCAAAAATCACAAGTGCGACGATCACCGCGAGAAACACTAATACTGCCCACATAGATGATGAAGGTACGTCTGAGCGTGCAGGCAGGTTGCGCGAATTTCATTTCAGGCTCATTTGCCGTAATTCAATCGATCCTTCGAACTCAAGTCGGAGCGTCTCGCCTGTACGGGAGAGCTTTGCCGGGGCCTTAACTTCCGCGGGTCGCCCGTTCATTTGCTCAATCTTCAGTGTGCCATCGGGTTCGATCTGTCCTTCGAGCGGCAAACTGCGATCAACAAGGGTGAAGCGACCATCTGGTGACACTGTCAGCTCCACGCGTGCGGCCGTGTATTGAATCGACGGGTCCGTATTCGGCATAAAATCCAGGCTTCGTTTTCCTTCCCATTTTCCTGCGAACGGAGACACGGAGTTACATGCGCCGAACGCTACAAGTAGCACGAGTGAGACGGCTCGCCCGCCCACAACCGATATACTTCTCCCCATGCCCGCCATTACCCCTGAAGTCTACAAGTCGATGGGCTTGAACGACTTCGAGTACTCGCTGATTCTTGAAAAGTTGGGACGGGAACCGTCGCTCACCGAATTGGGCATGTATGCGGTGATGTGGAGTGAGCACTGCGGCTATAAGTACTCGCGACCGGTATTGGCTTACTTCAAGAAGTACCGAGAGGCGATGGAAGGGGCAGGGCTCGAGAATGCGGGCATCGTCGATATCGGCGACGGGCTCGGGATCACGATGAAGGTGGAATCGCACAACCACCCCAGCGCAGTCGAGCCATATCAAGGCGCGGCAACCGGCGTTGGCGGCATCATCCGCGACATTCTCACAATGGGCGCACGGCCCATCGCGGCATTGAATTCTTTGCGTTTCGGACCCCTTGAAGATGGCAAGGCTCCAGGCGAGGTCGTTGCTCGAAACAAGTATCTGTTTGAGCACGTGGTCTCCGGAATTGCCGGCTACGGAAACTGCGTCGGCGTACCGACATTGGACAACGAAATCGGCTTCCACCCCCGCTACAGCGGAAATCCGCTGGTCAATGCAATGTGCGTTGGCATTTTGCCGCTTGCCGAGATCACAACGGCCGCCGCAAGCGGAGTAGGGAATCCGGTCATCTATCTCGGCTCGGCAACCGGAAAAGACGGCATTCATGGCGCAACCTTCGCCAGCGACGCCCTCGGCGAAGACAATGAAGACAAGCGACCGAACGTTCAAATCGGCGATCCGTTTGCCGAAAAGCAATTGATTGAAGCTACGCTTGAAGCCCTCCAGACCGGAGCGATTGTTGCTATCCAGGACATGGGCGCGGCGGGATTGACCTGCTCAACCATCGAAATGGCCGCCAAGGGCGAGGTAGGGATGACGGTTGACCTCGACAAAGTCCCGATGCGGGAGTCGGACATGACTGCCTACGAGCTAATGCTCAGCGAAAGCCAAGAGCGGATGCTGGCCGTGGCAGAACTTGGTCGAGAGCAGGAAGTGCTCGACGTGTTCCGAAAGTGGGGAGTCCATGCCGAAGTCATTGGTCATGTCACAGCAGAGCGTGTGGTCACCGTCACGCGACACGGGGTGGTTGAGGCCTCAGTTTTTCCGAACGCACTTGCCGATGAATGCCCGACCTACTCCAATGAACCCGTGGAGCCGGAGTACTTCCGAGAAGCGGCTAACTTTGATCCCGCAGCCTTGCCAGAAGTTGGCCTTGTTGAAGCACTCAAGAAGCTGCTGGCCTCGCCCGAAATTGCGAGCAAGCAGTGGGTCGATCATCAGTACGACCAGCAAGTCCAAACCCAAACCGTCCTCGGATTTGCCCGTGGCGATGCTGGCGTAATCGCGCCACGAGGTACGGAGAAGGGAATTTCGCTATCTCTGAAAGGTAACGCCCGCCAGGTGTATTTGCATCCGTACATCGGAGCGATCAACGCCGTGGCGGAAACGGCAAGGAACGTCGCTTGTACCGGCGCGATGCCTACGGCGGTTACAGATGGCCTCAATTTCGGCAATCCGCAGCATCCTCACGTGTACTGGCAGTTCGATGGGGCGGTCCGGGGCATTGCTGACGCCTGCGAAGAGTTCGAAACGCCGGTCATCAGTGGCAACGTGTCGTTCTACAACGAAAGCGATTTGGGCGAGGTTTTGCCGACGCCGCTGATCGGAATGCTTGGAATCTTGGAATCGGCCAAAGACGCGGTGCCGAGTTATCCGACTGAGGCGTGTGAATTGGTTTTGGTCCAGGTTCCGTTTTCCGTCTCAAGCCAGCTCGGGCTTGGCGCATCCGCATTTCTTTCGACCGTTCACGGTCTTGAAACGGGCTATCCAGAAATGCCGAATATCGCAGGAGAACGATCTCTTCACGGCTTCCTTGTAGAAGCGGCAAGTGGGGCGATCCTGGCCTCTGCACACAACGTTTCGGTCGGGGGAATTGGCGTCGCTCTGGCCAAAATCGCCATCAGAAGTGGCCTTGGCGGAGCCTTCAATCTCAACCCGAGCGCAACCGAATTGTTCGCGGAAGTGCCAGGAACCGTCTTGATTGGGACGAACGACACAAACGTGCTACAAGCTCTCGCCGCCAAATACGGGCTGATCACGACGGCCATCGGTAAACTGGCACCCGTAGAATTACTAGAATTCGTGGGTGAGGTTGATCGTGTTGCCGTGCCTATCACGGATTTACGTGATCCCTTCTTCCGTCAAATTCAGGTTTTAATGCGTGGGTAGGCAACGTGTATGTCCTTGTTAAAAAAATCAATTATCGTAACGCTTGCGATTTCGCTCGCCACGGTGGGTCTGGCTCAGACGCCGCCCCCGGTCGTGCAGGATCCGCCGGCCGCCGCTGCCACAACCCTTGAGAAGCGAGTCGCGGAGGCTGGCGACATGTATAAGGCTGGCAAGCTGAAGGAATCGATCGCCGCTTTTGAAGCCCTGTACGTGGAAGCTCCGAGCGCCATCACGATCAAGTCGTGGCTTGGCTTCTTGTACGTTCGAGACAACCAGGCGGCAAAGGCCGTGCCTATCCTCGAAGCTGCGCGAACGCAGTCACCAAACGACATCGAAGTCCTGAACAACTTGGGCACGGCATATACCGCCACCAAGGAGAACGACAAGGCCCTTGCGGTTTACAAGATCGTTCGAGAAAAGGACGACAAGCGATTCGAAGCGTTCTACAACTCCGGAAACATCTTCCTCGAGCGACAAGACACGGCTCAAGCCGAGGCCATGTTCAAGCGGGCCAGCGAACTCAACCCAGAAGATGCTTTCGTTTGGAACAACTTCGGCATTTCTCAGGAGATGCAGAAGAACGACGTCGGCGCGAGCGAGGCTTACGCGAAAGCGGCAACCCTGCGACCAGACAACGCCACTTTCTCGAGAAATGCCGGCATGTCGTTCATGCGACAGCGAAAGTTTGATGCCGCCATTCCGTTCCTGGAGCGAGCGGTTGCCGCAAATCCGCAGGACGTCTCGGGCCGAGAAGTTTTGGTTGAGGCCTACGCCAAGGAAAAGCGATTTGCCGATGCAAGCCGAGTCAGCGCGGGCCTAGCCGATGCGAGAATCAACGATGCCCCTTATTGGTACAACGTTGGTTTCTTGAAGCAACAGCAGGGCGACGTCAAGGGCGCGAAAGCTGCCTACCAGAAGTCTCTTGCCATCAACGACAAAGACATCGACACGCTGACCAACCTCGGCATGTTACAGTTCCGAGATACCGAGTTTGACGCCGCGCAGCGAACATTTAGCAAGCTGGTCGGTCTCGATCCGAAGTCGATCACCCATAAGCTGAACCTTGGAGCGGCCGCGGCCCAGAACCGAGATTACGCCGTTGCAGTGACGAACTGGAAAGAAGTCATCAAGTCCGATCCGAATCGCACTGACTTGCGACTCGAATTGGCGAACGCTCAGTGGGAAATTGCTGACTACGACGGCGCGTACGCGAACTTTAAGCTCGTCGCCGCTAAGGACAAGAAGAACGCAAACGCTCTAAACGGGATCGGTTTGTACTTCATGCAGATGGAAAAGTACGCGCAAAGCGAAGCTGCATTCCGTGGAAGCATTGAAGCAAATCCGAAATTCATCCCGTCCTACCTGAACCTTGCGTTCACGCTGGAGCGAATGAAACAGAAGAAAAAGGCCATCGATATCCTTGAGATGGCACAAAAAATCGCGCCGCAGGACATTGAAGTGAAGCGAGCCCTCGCGCGTATGCGAAACTCTAGCTAGTTTGCGCATTCACGTCGTAGCGAATATCCATCGGAAAGATGCTCTGAAAACGGCCCAGGACACCGGCGATTGGCTGGTGTCTCTGGGCCACTCTATCGGGTTTGAGACGGAGTCGGCCCGGGCGATGGGTTTGGCACCGCTACCCAACGATCAGTTTCCTCAGGCAGATTTGGTCATCGCCTTTGGCGGCGATGGCACCCTTATCCGCGCGGCGCACCTGTGCTCTCCTACGGGCACCCCAATTCTAGGCGTCTACTTCGGCCGCTTCGGGTTTGTGACTCAGTGCACTGCGCATGACCTAAAGCGCACGGTTGAAGCATTTATCGCCGGAGAATGTGAAGTTGAGAGCCGGATGATGATCCAGGCGAACTTGATGCGTTCGGGCACTCCGGTCGCCGTGCTTCACGCCCTGAACGAAGTTTCGCTCCAGCGAGCGGTCACGGCGCGAATGATGACCTTCCGCGTTTCGGTTGACGGCCATAAACTCACGAGCTATCCAGCGGATGGCGTCTTGGTCAGTACGCCCACGGGCTCGACGGCTTACAATCTTTCGGCAGGTGGCCCGATTCTCGACCCGAACGTGCAGGCCATGGTCCTGACCGCAATTGCGCCGCACACCCTGTCGGCAAGAACCCTTGTAATTCGGCCAGACAGCGAAATCAGCCTTCGCGTGACCAGTGAAGGGGAATCGATGTTGTCTGTCGATGCGATAACTAGGCTGCACTTGCTGAGTGGAGACGAGGTCCGTGTCACGCAAAGCCCGCGCGTGACAAACTTGGTGACCGTGTCAGATAACGACTTTCTTCTGAAACTCGGGCACCGGCTCTTTTGGAGCAAAGGAATGGTAGGAGACCCAAATTGAGCAAGCCGCTACTTCAAATTTCGAACGTATCCGTTGAGTTTTCGGTTGGTGGTGGCGTCGTTCGAGCGCTAGACGGCGTTTCGCTGAGCGTTAACAAAGGTGAGACGGTCGCGGTTGTCGGTGAGTCGGGCTGCGGAAAAACGACTTTGGCCCGCGCTGTATTGGGGCTTCAGCCGCTATCGGCTGGGGAAATTGAACTTGACGGCCTGAATGTGAAGGGTGCTTCCCGCGCGTTGGCCGAAAAGGTTGGGATGGTTTGGCAAGACCCTTACGCCAGCTTGAACCCGAAGTGGCCGGTCAGCAAGTCGGCCCTCGAGCCACAACGAATCGTCGGGAAGCAAGGATCAGCCGCGACGATTTTCAAGGAGGTCGGATTGGACGATCGATTCCTAGATCGATATCCGCATCAACTTTCTGGCGGCCAGCGTCAGCGCGTTGCCATTGGCCGAGCGCTTGCCCTGAAGCCGCCCTTGGTGATTTGCGATGAGCCAACGGCGGCTCTTGACCTCTCGATCCGCGCTCAAATTTTGAACTTGCTGAAAGACGTTCAGCAACAGGAAGGTTGCGCGTTCCTCTACATTTCGCATGACCTTACAACCGTTCGCTACCTTGCAGACCGTGTGGCCGTGATGTACTTGGGGCGAATCGTGGAGGAAGGGGTCACGGAAGAGGTCTTCAATCGGCCAAAGCATCCGTACACCCGGGCCCTACTCGAATCTGCACCGACCCTCGAAAAGCTGATGCATTTGCCGGAGGCTCCACAAGGTGAGATTCCCGACCCACGAACAAGATTCCCGGGTTGTCGCTTCGCGGGAAGATGTCCAAACGCGCAGGAGCTTTGCATTAGTTCCGATCCCGTTGAATCCCGCGATGGCGATCATAGGTACTTTTGCCATTTCCCAGTACAAAACGCAAGTTCCTAACGTCTTAAT
>CAMAPH010000001.1:0-209069 GCA_945859975.1 Chthonomonas calidirosea | reverse complement strand
GGCTGCCACTTACTTGGATCGTTCACAACATCCGGCGTATTGACCGGCACATAACCCGTCGTATCCGCGTAGTTTCCGCTCTGATTCGCGCCGTCATTTCGCCGGTACTCAATCAGCTTCGCTGCAACGTGATTTCCGATTCCCTGTGGGGTCGTGAGAGATTCCGAAGCGTCATCGGGGTCGTAGCCGAAGGCGACCATCTTCGCCCGGAATCGGTCCGCCTGCGACGGATATAGGTTCAGAAGGGTGCGATACATCGCGTAGCTAATCGCCTTCTGCTTGTTGGCAACCGTTCGTTCCGCCGCCGGACGACGCAGCGAACCGCCAAGTCTTGTCCCAATGGCTTTCGCGTCGTACGCCGCCCAGGCGTCAAAACCCGCCGTGGAAACAATCCCCAACGATCGTGCGATAGCGGGTGGCCCGATCGTAGAGTTGCTCGCGCTTGTCAGCAGCTCTTCTGTCCACTGCACGCTCGCGTTACTCGCCTGGGCCGAGGCTGAGCCGTCGCTTCCACCGCACCCCGAAAGGGCAACCAACGTGGCGGCAAAAATCCAAAGCTGACAAGTTTGTTTCATCAATTTCCTACTCGCTCCCTAAAACATATCACGTCCGGGAATATTGCTAGCAAAGAAACGACGAGATTTCCCCTGTTCTTTGTCGCGCTCATCTCCAGAAAATGCCAGGCATTACGCCAGTTCGAGCGGAAACATGTGGCGGTGCGCCAAAAATCAACCCATAGACCGCCAATCCAAACCCGACCATTCGCGCTAACATCCTAGAACCATGGTTCTAGCCGCGGTTCTGAGTTTGGCAATGACGCAACCCCTCGAAACAATCGACCTCTGGCCCTCGGGAAATCCGAACGGCTGGACCCGAACCGACACTGAAGTGACCGAGTTCGACGAAAAGTCGAATTTCAAAATCGTCAAAAACGTTTCGAAACCCACCCTGCAAATATTTAAGTCGTCGAGCGCCAAGCCGAACGCGCCGACTGTCCTCGTGTGCCCTGGCGGCGGTTACTGGATCGAAGCGATTGAGCACGAAGGCACCGAAATTGCCGAGTTCCTAAACTCAAAGGGAATTCATGCTGCCGTCCTAAAGTATCGCCTGCCGAACCGAGAGCAAGACAATCCGCTCCATCTTGCCCCAATGCAAGACGCCCACCGCGCCCTCCGCATTCTTCGGAGCCGATCTAAGGATGCAAGCAAGATTGGCATAATGGGCTTCTCTGCCGGGGGACACCTCGCCGCCGTCACGAGCACCAACGAGCCCACCTACACGAAGGTAGATGCGATCGACCAAAGCTCCAGCCGCGCCGATTTCACCGTCCTCGTCTACACCGCCTACTTGGTGAACGACGGTGAATCGACGCTTAAAGACGAGTTGCCCGTGTCTCCAAGCACCCCACCTACCTTCCTCGTGCACACCATGGATGACCCCATCCCAGTCCAAAGCGCATTGACCTACACCGCAGCCTGTAAATCCAAAAATGTCCCCGTCGAGTTCCACCTGTTCCCGAAAGGCGGGCACGGATATGGCCTCCGAACCAAAGAACGCGGCCTCAAAAACTGGGGCAATTTGCTCGTTGACTGGCTTTCTGATTTTTAGGCTTTCGGCTTAACCGAGAACAGCACAGATATTCCCGGTTCTGCCGGGAACGACTCCGGATAGAACTCCAGGGTCGGCGCTCCGCCGCTGACATATTCGCTTGCCGGAAGCCACTCGCTGTAAAAGCCATGGATGATCGGCATCAACTGGCTAAGGTCAGGGCACTCAACCTTGGCATACTGGCCGCCAGGTAACTGCCATTCCGTCAGCCCCTCGGGAACCTCTCCGTCCGATTCCACGCCGGCCAAGTATTCGAACTGGCCCGCGGGTAAAGCGTCGTTCATTCGAACCGCGCCATAGAAATCCCCGCTAATCTTGACTTCAGGAATTCGGGGCTCAAATGTTCCCCACAGAGCTTTGATCTCTTTGTTGGCATTGTCGCCAACGTACTCGAGCCCAACGATGCGTCGGGGCGGCTCGGTCACAAATGTGGGTTCCATCGCCGCCCATACTAACGCATCACTTCGCGACGGTCAAGCCACGATGTTCAACAATAAACCGATCCTGCTTGCCGTGCAGCTTCCACGATTTCAACTCTCCGTTCTGCCAAGCAATGTCCACGGTCGCCCCACCTCGAACCCGCAAACCCTTCACGGATCCCGTTGCCCAAGCTTTTGGCAGCGCGGGCAGTAGCTCAACAATCACCCTGCCATTTGCGTCAGAACGATGCGACTGAACCAGCATCTCGGCCATTCCGGCCGTTGTTCCAAAGTTGCCGTCGATCTGAAACGGTGGATGCGCACCGAACAGATTCGGATACACCCCGCCCCCGCCTGCATACGTCGTTTTGTCCGATCCAACAAGCCGAATGAGATAGTTCAGCATTCGGTGCGCCGCCTCGGGCTCGTGCAGCCGCGCACGCAACGCAAGCTTCCAGGACATCGACCAGCCGGTGCTGTCATCGCCCCGCAGATCCAAAGTCTTAGAGACTGCCGCGGCAAGATCTGGCCGTGATTGCGGCGTGATGTCGGCCGCTGGATAGGCGCCAATCAAATGTGAAACGTGCCGGTGTAACGGCTCGGCTTCGCCGTACTCCTGCGACCACTCCACAAGTTGCCCCTTCGAACCCACCTTTTCCGGTCGGAGTCGACCTCGCGAAAATGCTAGCTCAGCCCGAAACTCGGGATCGACGCCAAGCTCCTTCGCTGCCCGCTCCGTCACGCCAAACAGCGCGCGCAAAATCGCCATGTCCTGGGTCGTGCCGACGGAGACTTCGTAGCCTTTCCCGTTGAACAAGAACACGTTTTCTGCCGAAACCGAAGGTGCCGTCACCAGAACGCCGTCCTTCTCGTAAAGCGCGTCCAGTCCAAACTGTGCCGCCCCTTTCAGGAGTGGATACGCCCGTTTGAGGAATGCGCGATCCTGCGTAAAGGTGTAGTGCTCCCAAAGTTGGAGCGACATCCAAGCCCCACCCAAGTTGAAGTTCGCCCAAGTCGGGGACCCTTCGCCGTAGGCACCCACCGGTGCCGTATGCCGCCAAACATCAGAGTTGTGGTGTGCCGTCCACCCGCGCCATCCGTAATTCGTCTTCGCCGTCTTTGCCCCGTTGACCGCCAGCTCGGAAATGAAGTCGAGCATTGGCTGGGCGCATTCCGGCAGATTCGTGGATTCCACCGGCCAGTAGTTCATCTGGGCGTTGATGTTGGTGGTGTAGTTGGCCGACCAGGGTGGCCGCATCATTGGGTTCCAAATGCCTTGCAAGTTTGCCGGCTGCCCGCCCTTGCGGCTGCTCGCAATCAGCAAGTACCGACCGTATTGGAATAGCAACGCTTCCAATCCGGCATCGCCGTTCTTCTTCCAATCAATGACACGCTGGTCCGTCGGAACATCGTTTCTGCCCGGACCGAGGTCAATCGAAACCCGATTAAAGAGTCGCCGGTGATCCGCTTGGTGTCGAGACTTCAACTCGGTAAAAGTTCGCTTTGCGGCTTTCTCGACCGTCTTCTTTGCCCGGTCCATCGACCGCTCTGAGTCGTTCTCGGGATGCTGATCAAAGCCCTTGAAACCGGTTGAATTGCTGATGATCAAAGTCACTTCGGTCGCGCCTGAAACCCGCAGCCCGTTCGCATCCGCCCGAACCGTACCGCCGCTCGTCACCGCTCGCAGTGCCGACGCGAACCCCATTCCGATCTTTTCGTCGTAAACGATCGCTGGCTCTTTGCTCCGATAATTCGGTTCGGCATGGGCAGGCGCACGTCCTAAAAGGGCTAACCCGTTGGCCCCCAGCGCCCGGACTGTGGTCGGGCACTGACTTCGAAACGCCGCCCGGAAAGAAATCGCGCCTGGCTTAGATGCCGTGAACCGGTAAACGATCACGTTGTCGGGATAGCTGACAAACGCCTCGCGTCGAAATTCGATCCCGCCCTGCGAAAACTCCGTCGTTGCGACCGCATCACCCAGCGGCAACTCGCGGTGGTAGCCGGTTACCGGTCCGCTTGGCAGATCAAACTCAATATCAAAATCACCCAGCGGAACGTACGACTGAGTGTACGGCCCCTGCATTTTTTGGGTGAGCGCCTGGGCCAGCGCGTAATCTTCCTTCGCTAGGGCCGCTCGAATAAGCGGAATTTGTGCCTTGGCGTCCGGGTTATCCCAATTCTTCGGACCGCCGGACCAAAGCGAAGTCTCGTTGAGCATGACTTGCTCCTTTGCCACCCCGCCAAAGACCATCGCTCCGATGCGCCCGTTCCCGAGCGGCAAGGCATGCAGCCACGTCGGCGCTGCCTCCGGGTACCAAAGGCTCAGTGGGCCGGGCGTCCTCACCGGCGCACCCCAACTGCTTGCCAACATCGCAAACGCAATAAAACTCCCGAACACTTTTCGCATCGCATCCTCTGGTCACCCACGCTAACCGAGCGGAGAGATTACCGTTGGCATCCACAGCGAAAATAGCGTAGACACCACGTTAAGAGAACATTATAAAGAAACCTTAACAATGAATTTCGCTTTTCCCGGCGTTCCGGGATTTAAACTCAAGCGGTCGCAAGTTGCGCCGGTTTTCCCGGCAAAGATGCAACGCCAAAACTTGGTCAGGAGCGTGCGAGCGATCCCGGCTATCCTATCTGCAACATCATGAAATCCCGGTTCTTGTTTGCCTCCCTTTCCGCCCTCGGCGTCGCCGCGCTGGTGATTGCGTTCCAAAGCAACTTGCGGTCCGCCCGCCAAGCGGGGCCCGGCTGGAGTTCTGACAAAACCGCTTTCACCCTCTTCAACGGCTGGCGCATCACGCCGGTAGGAAAGGGAATCGACCTCCCCGGCGACATGCCCGGCTCGATCATTTTCGTTGATGGCGGAAAGAAGGTTCTGGTGAACACCGCCGGGTACCACGACCACTCGCTGAACCTCGTCAACATCGAATCCGGACAGATCGAAAGCACCCTCAAGTTCGACCGAAACTGGATCGGCCTCGCTCAAAAAGCCGACGGTGAATTCTGGCTATCCGGCGGCAAAGTCGAAGACGCTGCGAAGCACAAAGCCATCCTGAAGATCAGAAACGTCAACGGCAAGCTGGAGCAAACTTCCGGAATTGACCTCGACGGCATCGCCCCTCAAGATCGATTCGTCAGCAGCATCCTTCCAGGGCCGAACGGCAACTACGTTCTCAACGTCCAAAGCGACGAAGTCCTCCTGACCGACGAAGCGGGTCAAATCAAGCAGCGAACCAAGGTCGGCTACCGCCCGTACATGGCCGCCCTCAGCCCCGATGGCAAGACCCTCGCCGTCAGCAACTGGGGCGACCAAAGCGTCAGCATCCTCGATGCAAAAACCCTGACTTCCGTTGACCGAATCAAAGTCGAGCAGCGACCCACCGCCGTCGTCTACACGAAAGACGGTCGCCTCTTCGTTAGCAACGCCGGCTCCGATTCGGTTTCCGTCATCACGAACGGACAAGTCAGCGCAACCATCCGCACTGGTTTCGGCGGACGATCCAAAGTCGGCTCGACTCCGGTTCACCTCGCGGTTTCCCCGGATCAAAACACCCTCTTCGTCGCCAACGCCGGAAACAACTGCGTCACCGTTGTCGACATTGCCAACCCCAAATCGGCGAAAGTCACCGGATACATCCCGACCGAGCGCTACCCGGTCCTCGTCTCGGTCACGCCGGACGGAAAGAAGCTCCTCATTGGCACGGCAAAAGGCAACTACGGCGCGAACGCCGGAAGCAAAGTCACCCTCGAAGGTGCCCAGATTCGCGGCCAACAGTACGGTGCTCCCTACCGCTACATCGGCCAGCAGCTCACCGGCCGGCTTACGATTCTCGACATCCCATCTGGAAAAGAACTCGACAAGCTCAGTGCGAAGGTGAAGGACAACATGCCCGACCAGAAGGCACTCCTTGCAAGCGCGGAGTTCCGCGATGTCGAGCGAAACGCGCTCCGAAAGATCAAGCACGTGATCTACGTGATCCGTGAAAACCGCACCTTCGACCAGGTTCTTGGCGATCTCGGACGCGGCAACTGCGACCCATCGCTCACCGTTTTCCCTCGACGGGTCACCCCGAACGGCCACAAGCTCGCTGACACCTTCGCAACCTACGACAACTTCTATGCCGATGGTGAAACCTCCCAATCTGGCCACCAGTGGACCGATGCCGCCTACGCCAGCGACTACTGCGAAAAGCAATGGGTCCTCGGCTACGGTCGCCACGGACAGGTGGATAGCGACAAGCGACTCACGAGCTCGCCGGGCGAGTATCTCTGGTCCCAGGCCCGCAAGCACGGCCTAAAAGCCCGCGTCTACGGCGAATATGTTGACGTTCAGGAAGATCACAACTCGCTGAACGACCCCGAGCTTCGCAAAGACCCGGAGCAGTACGGCTACAGCGCCAAGTTCGAGGAAATCTTTGCTCGTGGAGGACGCGATACCGAAAAGGTCGAAGAGTTCCTGCGCGAAATGCGCGAAGCAGAGAAGAACGGCGGCTGGCCGAACCTCATGGTCATGGCCCTGCCCGACGACCACACAAACGGGTTTAGCGCAGGAAGCCTGTCCCCCTACGCCATGGTCGGAGACAACGACCTCGCCGTCGGCAACCTCGTGGAAGCCGTGAGTAAGTCGAAATTCTGGAAAGAAACTGCCATCTTTGTCGTCCAAGACGACGCCCAAGACGGCCCTGACCACGTCGATTCGCACCGAACGGTGGCGTACGTCGCCTCGCCGTATGCCAAGCGCGGAATCATCGACAGCACCCACTACAGCACCGCGTCCATGCTGCGAACCATGGGCCTCATGCTCGGCCTCCCCCCGCTCACCCAGTTTGATGAAGCCGCGACCCCCATGGTCAATGCCTTCACCACCAAGCCGTACTTCGCCCCGTTCATCAAGGTTCAACCCGCCATTGACCTGAACGAGCGAAACCCGTCGGGCACCAAGCTCGCCGAGCGAAGCGCAAAACTCGACTTCTCCGAAGTCGACCGCGCCGACTTCGGCGAGCTAAACCGTATCCTCTGGGAAGGCTACAAACCCGGCGTCCCGTATCCGGCGGAGAAAGGGAAGCACTAAGCCAGGCTTAGTGCTTCCAGCCCCGAATCAGCTCTCGAACGTAGAGCCCCGATTCGGTCAGCTCCGTGTCCTTCCAGCCGCCGTTGCCCGAAGAGCCCGGCTTCAGGATCGCGGCGCCTTCGACCTTGTCCGCCACTGACCAGTTGAAGTGACTCAGTTGGTTTTTCGCCATAAAGTCCATCCAAGCCTGGGTGGACTCGCGATCAACTTTGCCGTCGCCATCCGCGTTCACCGTGCCCCACTCGGTCACCATCAGCGCGAGCCCGGCGTCGAGCGCCTTTTGCGCTTTGTCGCGAAGGTACTGCTTGTGCGTCCCGGCATAGAAGTGCAAGGTGTACGCCACGTTCGGATCCTTGATCGGGTCTGGAATGACCGCATCCACATCCTGCGACCAAGTCGGTGTGCCAACGATAATCAGGTTGTCTTTGTCGTGCTTCCGAATCGCCGCAATCACCCGCTCGGCGTACGGCTTGATCACCTGCGACCAGCTCACCTTAAGCGGCTCGTTGTAAATTTCGTAAATCAAATTCGCCTTATCGCCGTACTTCGCCGCTAGCTCACCGAAGAATTTCTCGGCTGCCTCAGGAGTCTTCTCCGCGTCGTGCGAGTGCCAATCCACCAGAACGTACATGCCTTGCTTGATCGCCGCATCTACAACGGCATGCGCCTTCTTAGTCTCAACGTCCGGCTGGGTCAAGTACCCGCCGCTTCCTACCGCAATCGCCGCCCGAACGCCGGTCGACTTAAAGTCGGATTTCAGCCATGCGACCGTGCCCGGCGTGTAGTACTGCGGCATCCACTGGCTCCAGAACAAGCTCATCCCGGCTAGGCTCGCCGGCTTCCCGTCCTTGCCCACCATCCGATTGCCCTTAACCTGCAACCGCCCATGAACATCCACCGGGCTAGCCTGTGGGCTCATCTCCGAACCCATCCCCGCCGCCAGCACCATCGCCGCCAATCCGATCGAAAAGACCATGCTCTTACTATAACGGAATCGCCGCTCCTGTTCCTGCTAGCGTCTGTAGAAAGGCTAGGAACGTCCAACCTTGGTTTTTCCGGGAGTTATGAAACTATTTGATCCTCTTCCGCAGCCTCACCTACGCGGACAAACAGCGAACCATCGGTTTGCCATTCGTGGCCGAATCGTGCGTAGCTGAGTGTCTCACCATGAATATCGAGATTATCCACTACGTCTATAATTTTGCATGTATCGGTACCTCCGTTACGGATACCTCGCAAACCGCGTCCGACCATCTGTTCATACTTGATGGAACTAAAAGTTGGCCGAGCCAAAACGACTGCTTCAACCTTCGGAGCATCAAACCCTGTAGTCAAGACTTCACAATTGACCAGACAGCTGATTTGACCTGATCGAAATGCGGAAATAATTCGGCGACGCGATGGTTTGGGAGTATCGCCGCTTATGAATGCTACCGTCCTGCCTGTTTTCTTAATCGCTACGGTCAATATTTGGGCATGAGCTTTATTAATTGCAAAAACTAAGATTGCAGTGGTAGGTGACAGCTGACTGAGCGCGGATGTAATTTTTTGGTTCCTGTGTTGGACTTCGCCGACTCGTCCAAGAGCGGACTCCGGAATCTCTTTAAATATATCAAAAATCTTTCTTTCTTCCGTAGTGAGCACAATTTTAACGCCGCCGATTCTAATCGGGTGTATGTTCGCAAGAACTCCTTGTTCCACTAAGGTTCGATGCGGGTTTTTCCAACTGGGACAAATAAGTTGTCGTTGAAAAATCCGAGCGAGTTGTGCAGTCTCGTCCGATGAACTTCGCCCCGGCGTTGCCGTTAATCCCAATATAGGACACCTTGCCTTTTCCATAAAATAGCTCAATGTTGATCGGTAGGTCCGAGCTACCGCGTGGTGAGCTTCATCCAAAACAACAGCCCGAGCTCCCGCCATCATTCCCCTGACGTTGAAAACGTCTGCGCGATCAGGGTCCTTTTGGATCCTTTCTATGCACCTATGAAGTTTTTGGATAGATGTAACGATCACCTGCGGGTTCTCCGAGTCAAGATCGTACGTGCCGAAAAACCGTTGAATCCTGAGTGCAAATGGCGCTCGCCGATCCGTTTCCGCTAGTCTAACACTTTGGTGCAACCAAACCTGCTCAATTGAGGCAATAGCTTGTTCACACAGTTCCTCACTCTGTGCAATCCAGATTATTGGCCGTGAATGAGCCTCTTCTTGCCAAAGCAATTCCACTAACGAATGAACAACCGTCCTTGTTTTTCCTGCACCAGTTGGCAGGCTAAGGATCGCCCGCTTCTTTTCGTACCTACCCTTCAAGAAACTCAAAGCTCGGCGGGCAAGGTCCGTCTGCCAATCATGTAGAGGAGCTAGCTTCACGTACGGCTCAACATCGAAATGTGAGGGTAGCTTTCCATCCGGTGCCACGCCCGCAAACCGCTCATCAAAACCACATTGCGTAACAAATAATATGGCACCTTTCTTGCCCGCCACCCATCGATCCGGGGACTCAATGCCAAGTTTTTGTCCCAGTAATTTTCGAAAACGAGCATCACGAAAAAGATCAATATCAGACAGAAGTAAGATCATTTCTGCAATATCGCGACCCGAATACGATTTCATGTCGGTGGCTAAAAGCGTCCGAACGCCGTCTGATAGCAGACCTTTAAGCTCTGCTGGGCTAAGCAGCTGTGCCATTCTGCTAATCGCATCGGTTTGAGCACGTTCGGAAATGAGATTGAAACCTTTAGCAGCGCCGGTAGACTGATCTTCTTGTCGAGTTGCGGGTGATTTCCTGTCGCGGGAGCCGGAGAACACCAGCGGCATGCCGAGAGTTTCGACGAATTCGACAGCAACGTCGGAATTTGCGACCCACTCAGTAGGAGCATCGATTCCCTTCCTCAATGCTAACAAGAACCGAACGCGGTCATTTGCCAGTAGCTCGGGACCATATCGTTGGACAACGTGACATGCCAAACGAGTCTGGGTTTTCGGAATGGATTGCCCTATCTGATCAATGTCGTGTTTCGGCAAAAGGTGTGTGAGTTCCTTAGTGGTAAGAAATCCAGCAATAACTCTTACCGCATTGTCAATTTCATCCGGGAGCAGCTTGACCATGGAATTTGACATTATGCTCTGATTAGAAACTTGGCAGGTGCTCTCAGTTCGTCCGAAAAGGCATAATGTGTCTCATAACATAAAGCAAAATATAAAATGCAATGGCTTTTATGGTTAAGTTAACCCTTCCAGATGGCAGCCATGAGCTCCGACGAAGGCTCATTTTTCATAGGGCTCGTGTGTTGGCTCTTCTGCAAATCAAACTCTGCCGTCAGCACCGTCGACGCAGCTGCGACTTAAACGAACATCCTTTACTATAACGGATATCGGCCAATTCTTCCGGCCCGCCCGTCCATTTATTCAAAGCCATGCTAGACGGTTCAAAGTGCCCACCCGAACCAGCCCGCTCCCTCATCCGTAAGAAGAATTCGAAGCCATGCTCGCCGCCATCTGCACGCTGCCAATCGCCCCCGCCAATCCCAACGTCGCCATCATGATCCACGGCGCGGGAGGAGGCGGCTGGGAGTACCGATATTGGAAACCCGTGTTCGAAAAGGCCGGCTGGCAAGTCATCGCTCCCGACCTCGTTCCGGCCAAGGGCGGGTTGAAGCAAACGAAGTTCACGGACTACGTCGATCAGGTCGTTGCGTGGGTTCCCAAGAAGCGCGGAAAGGTAGTTCTCATTGGGGCAAGTCTCGGTGGAATTCTCGCGCTCAAGGCGGCCGAACGCATCAAACCCAGCGCCGTCATTCTGATCAATGGCGTGCCGCCAGCTGGTGTCGATCCCGCAAAACAAAGGACTGATCCCATTCCCGATGTGATCCGCTGGGCGAACGGACCTCTGAAGGACACCCGAGACGCCATTCCAGACAGCGACGAGGCAACCATCCTGTGGGCGCATCCGCAATGGCGAGATGAGTCCGGTTCCGTCCTGAGAACCACACGCGCTGGCGTCAAAACCACCCCGCCGACCTGCCCCGTTCTCGTCGTTATCGGCACAAAAGACACCGACATCCCGCCCGCCACCTCCCGCGCCACGGCCGCCTGGGCGAAAGCAGACGTTTTCGAATTCGCCAACACCAGCCACGTCGGCCCCCTCCTCGGCCGCCGCGCCAAAGAAATCGCCGCAGCCTGCGCCACGTGGATTGAGAAACGAGTCACCAACCTTGAAGTGCGGTAGCGCTGCTGCCTCTTTGGGTATCCCGAAGGTAGCAAAACTGCTGTTCTGAGCTAGAAATGTTGCTTGTCGGTAGTTGACTTTTTGCCTCTCAGCGCCCGTATAGCTGAGCCCAATGACAAAAACAAACCAGAACAAAACCTAACCGCGCCGAGCCGATCCGAACCTAAAACACCCTGTAATTAATTAAAAACCCTGGGGGGGAACGTTAATTAATTCGCCCCCAAAGCTACTCAGAGCCATACAAAGCCACACAAAGCGCGAAGCTCAAGGCGCCCCGAAAAATCACACCCCGACGCCGTCGCGCAACACCGGAATCTCGACTTCGATCAGCCCGCCATCAGCCACCCGGTGCAGCGGATAAGCGCTGTACTGAATCACATAAGCCTTCCGGGTCCCTTTGCTCCGGTTCGAGCCGCTCTTGTGCATCGTCAGCGACCAGAAGCAGATCAGGCTGCCCGCGCGAATCGGAGCCAGAACGCCCTGGTCTGGGTCGTCGCTGGAGTGTCCAACCCAGCCGATCGGCGAAGGATGGTGCTCACGCAAGCCGTCCTTGTGTGAGCCCGGAAGCACGGAGATGCAGCCGTTCTCTTCCGTCGCGTCGTTCAAGGCAAGCCAAAAGGTGAGGTACGGCGCAGGCGTCACGGGCGTGTAAGCGTCGTCCTGGTGCCAAGGGAACTCGCGCGCGCCCTCGGGCTGCTTGAAAACCGTCTGGTTCCAGTAAAGGTCCACGTTGTCGCCGATGAACTCTTTGCAAAGCGCCTGAAACTCGGGTCGCTTGGTGAACTCCCGCACCAGCGGATTGCGTTCGGCAATGTGGTCGTTGAAGGTGATTTCGTCCGCGCGAGAAATCCCTGACTCTCCGCCCGAAGCCGCGAGGGACGCCCGCATTCGCGCTTCGTCTGCTTCCAACTCGGTGATGAGATCGGTCATCTCGTCAACCGTGAAGATATCTTCAAAAACGACGTAGCCAAGTTCGCGCATCTGTGCGCGTTGATCATCGGTGATCTGCGGGACCATGTGGCAATGATACGCAATCTCGGCTTCCCAAGATCAATAGAATCCGTTACAATTCCCCTCGCATGAACAAAGCGCTGGCAATCGCGGGAATCCTCATTGCCTCGCTCGCTGCAAGCAACTGCACGGCAAAAGCCGACCGCCGAATCCAGCTCCGCTACATGGCCTGGGGCAACGTCGAGCAACTCGCCCTCGAGCAGGAGCTCGTCGACCGATTCAACCGAAGGAACCCGGACCTCAACGTCCGCCTCTTCAAAGTCCCACAGTCGGCCTACGGCAACAAGAGCATCGTGATGTTCGCCAGCCGAACGTCCCCGGACGTCGTCCGCGTCGACCACTTTAACTTCCCGCAGCTAGCGGAACGGAACTACTTCCGCGACCTCTCCGAGTTCACCGAAACCGACCCCGAGTTCGACGCCAAAGAGTTCTTTCCGCTCGCCATGCAGGAAAACTACAGCAACGGCAAGCTCCTCGCGCTCAATGTCCTCTTCGGCGGCGGCGTGATGATCTACAACAAAACGCTGCTAAAAAAAGCCGGCCTGCCCGACCCGTTTGAACTCTGGAAACGCGGTGAGTGGACCACCGAACGCACGCTCGAATATGCCATCAAGCTCACCAAGTTCGACGCCAACGGACGCCCTTCGCAATTCGGCGTCGGCTTCCCGAACATGCCCTTTTACGTCGGAATCATGTATGGCTACGGGGCAAACCTCCTCAGTGAAGACCTGTCCCGCTCCGCCATGGACACGCCCGAGGCTTCAGAGGCGATGCAGTGGGTTGCTGACCTTCGCTGGAAGCACCGAGTCTGCCCCTCGCCGTCCCAAGGCGCAAATGCCGCCTTCGGCTTCGAAACCGGTCGCCTTGCGATGGAGTTCAACTACATCGGCGTCACTTCTCGGTACCGAGAAAAAATCAAGGATTTCGAATGGGACATCTGCCCGATGCCTGATGGTCCGAAAGGGAAGTCCCTGTTCGTAAAGGGAAATCAGTTGGTGATGTACCGAGAGACCAAGCACCCGGCCGCTGCCTGGCGCTTGCTCAAGTTCATCGTCAGCGAAGAAGCCGAACGGTTCCTGTATATCGAGCAGCGTCGCCAGTCGCCGACTCGCATCAAACTCGCCCAATCCAGCGACTTCCTGCAGCCCAAGGCTCCGCCGTTCAATATGCCGTCGGTCACCGCGAGCGTCGAATCGGGCAAGGTCCTCCCCATTGGGCCGCGCTGGCCAGAGGTCATCACGGTAGTCGGGTCTGAGTTCGACAGCCTTTTCGCGGGCCGCGAGCGCGACGCCAAAGTCGTCCTACAACGCGCCCACAAAGCGGTCAACAAACTGCTCTCGGAGGACCCAGGCCTATGAAGAAGCACCAACCGGGCCGATGGGGCTTCATCTTCATCCTTCCCTGGCTCCTCGGTTTCATCTTCTTCACCGCTGGCCCGATGATCGCCAGCTTGGTCCTCAGCTTCACGCGGTATGACCTCAGCACCATCCACTTTGTGGGGACCAAGAATTACGAGCGCATCCTGTTCGATGAGCCGCTGTTCTGGAAATCGCTCCAGGTCACCGTCACCTATGCCTTCTTCTCCGTACCGCTCGGGATCGCAGGTTCTCTCGCCCTCGCGCTGATGCTCAACCAAAAGGTCGCGGGTGAACGCATTTTCCGCACCCTGTTTTATCTTCCAAGCCTCGTGCCATCCGTGGCCTCCGCACTTCTCTGGAGTTGGATTTTCAATGCCGACAATGGCCTGCTGAACTACACCCTTGGCCTTTTCGGCTGGGGTGGGGTGGAGTGGCTAGCCGACGAAAGGTACACCCTCGGCGCTTTCGTCGTGATGTCGCTCTGGGGCATCGGCGGTGGGCGCATGATCATCTTCCTCGCCGGACTTCAGGGCATCTCAGAGTCGTATTACGAAGCTGCACGACTCGATGGCGCTTCAGCCTGGCGACAGTTCCGAAACGTCACCCTCCCGCTCCTCTCTCCCGTGATGTTCTTCAACCTCATCCTCGGCGTGATTGGAGCGTTCCAGGTCTTCACCCAGGCCTACATCATGACGGCGGGCGGCCCCAACAACGCGACCTACTTTTATGCCCTGGCGATCTTCCGAAACGCCTTTGAGTACTTCAAACTCGGCAAGGCCAGCGCACTTGCGTGGATCTTGTTCCTCATTCTCATGGCCATTACCGCGCTTCAATTCTGGGCATCAAAACGCTGGGTGCACTACGAAGGGGAGGCGAAATCGTGAAAAAGGCACCCCTTCTCTTTTTCCTGATCCTGCTTTCCGTTGTGGCGCTGGTGCCATTCATCTGGACCGTCTCAACTGCGCTCAAGGATGATCAGGAAGTCTTCGCCTTTCCGCCGCGCTGGATTCCCGAAACGATTCAGTGGGGCAATTTCCAAAAGGCTTGGACCGCGTTACCGTTCACCCAATGGGTGATCAACACAATTGTGGTCACGCTGGCCTGCACCGTCGGCCAAATGCTCACGGGCTCCCTCGTTGCGTACGGTTTCAGTCGCTTCAAGTTTAAGGGCCGCGACACCCTGTTCGGGCTCGTTATCGCCACGATGATGCTTCCGGGGCAGGTCACCATGATCCCGGTCTTCATGATCTGGCGTGAGCTCCGAGCAATAGATACCTACTGGCCGCTGATTCTTCCCGCATTCTTTGGCGGAGGCGCTTTTAACATCTTCCTCATTCGCCAGTTCTTCCTCAGCATCCCGAACGAGCTGGATGAAGCCGCGATGATCGATGGCGCAAGCTACCTTCGCGTGTGGTGGCAAATTCTCCTGCCGCTCAGCGCTCCGGTTCTGGCTACGGTCGGCGTACTCAGCTTCATTGGCCACTGGGACGACTTTAACGGGCCGCTGATCTACCTTAACAGCCCGGAAAAGTACACCGTGAGCATCGGCTTGCGGATGTTCCAGGACTCGTACGGTAGCGAGACGAACTTGCTGATGGCGGCGTCGCTCATCCACATCTTGCCAACCATCGTTCTATTCTTCTTCGCCCAGCGGTACTTCATGCGAGGAATTCAGCTCAGTGGGCTTGGCGGACGGTAAGGGCTTGACACCTTAGCGTATATCGCCCAAGCTATCCATAGTGATGAATTGGAAACTACTCGTATCGGCCGTCGCCGTCTCCGCCCTAGCTTTTGGCTGCTCCCCTAGCGAAGCGCCAAAGGAAGAGACCAAGACCGAAACCACCGCCAAAGCGCCGGCTGGCGCACCGTTTCGCATCACGATGATCGCGAAGAGCAGCATGAACCCGTTCTTCCTGAGCACCCGCGTTGGGGCCGAAGAGCGAGCAAAAGAACTGAGCGAAAAGCTCGGCCGCGAGATCACCATCGACTGGCAAACCCCGCCGGAAGAAGATGGGCAAATCCAAGCTCAGCGCGTCCAGTCTGCGGTCAACGACGGCACGAACGCGATTCTGCTCTCCTGCAGTGACTCCGGCAAGCTTAAGGGCGCCATTGATGACGCGGTCGCAAAGGGCGTTGAAGTCTGTACTTTCGACAGCGACGTGCCGGACAGCAAGCGATTCAGCTTCGTGGGATCCGACAACTACGAACTCGGCTTCAAGGTCGGAGAAGAGTTGGTCAAGTTGACCGGTGGAAAAGGGAATGTTGCGCTGCTTTGTGGAAACCAAAACGCGCCGAACCTCGCCATCCGCCGTCGAGGCACCGAAGATGCAATCAAGAAGGCGCCCGGCCTGAAAATCGTCGGCGTTTTCTACAACCCAGAAAAGCCGCAGGACGCTGCTCAAGAAGTGATGCGAGTGATGAAGGCACAGCCAGAAATCGACGCCTGGGCGTTCATCGGCGGCTGGCCGCTGTTCACCACTACGCTTCTCACTGAACTCGATCCAAAGCGGATTCGGGTCGTAAGTGCAGATGCTCTGCCGCCACAGCTTGCCTACGTCGATTCCGGCGTCGTTCCAACGCTCATCGCTCAGCGCAGCTACGATCTCGGCGCCCTTGGCGTTCAGGCCATCGTGGATAAAGTCATCGAAAAGAAGCCAGTGGAAGGGAATGTGAACCCCGAACTGACGAAGGTAACGAAGGAGAATCTGGGCGAATGGGCTCGCCAACTCAAGGATTGGGGCTTCACCGACGTGCCGGAAAAGTACCTTTCCCTCAAGTAAGGCTTGCGAGAAAGTCGTAAAACGGATAAAACTGGCGGGTGACTGACACCCCCGTTCACACATCCCCCGCCGCTGTGGATGCGAAGACCCTTCGAAAAGTGATCTTCGCATCCTCGGCAGGAACGCTGATCGAATGGTACGACTTCTATCTCTTCGGCTCGCTGGCCACCATTCTCAGCACTAAGTTCTTCCCGAGCGGGAACGAGACTGCCGCATTTCTTTCCACCCTAGCCACCTTCGGCGCAGGTTTCGTAATCCGTCCATTCGGTGCCCTTGTCTTCGGGCGGATGGGCGATCTAGTTGGCCGAAAGGTGACCTTCCTGCTCACGCTGGTGATGATGGGGCTGAGCACGTTTGCCATCGGCCTTCTGCCAACCTACGAAACGGCTGGCGTTATCGCCACCGTAATCCTGGTTCTCCTGCGTTTGATTCAGGGCCTTGCTCTCGGCGGAGAATACGGGGGTGCGGCGACTTACGTGGCCGAGCACTCGCCTCCCGAGCGACGCGGCTTTTACACCAGCTTCATTCAAACCACGGCGACCCTAGGCCTCCTTGTTTCGCTCGCGGTCATCATGACCACGCGCATCAGCCTGGGCGAGGCAGCATTCGCGGACTGGGGCTGGCGAATTCCGTTCTTGGTGAGCTTCCTGCTCGTCATCGTCAGCTACTTCATTCGCCGCAGCATGGAGGAATCTCCGATGTTCGCGGCACTAAAGGCCAAGAAGCAGATCAGCGTCAATCCGCTCAAAGAGAGCTTCATGAACCCCGAGAACCGGCGCTGGGTGCTGCTCGCCCTCTTCGGCGCGACGGCTGGGCAGGGCGTCGTTTGGTACACCGGGCAGTTCTATGCCATGACGTTCCTTGAAAAGGTGCTCATGATCAAGCCGCTGACCGTGAACTTCATGGTCAGCACCGCGCTAGTGCTGGCAACCCCGCTATTCGTGTACTTCGGCGGACTCTCGGACAAGTTCAGCCGCCTCAAGCTCATCTTGATCGGCTGTACGGTAGCCGCGATTTGCTACATCCCCATCTATCAGTTCAAGCTGAACTTGGTCAATCCGGGGCAGACGGCTGGGATTGCGGCTCCCGACGGATTCGTAGCGGGCGAGCCAATTCCAAAGTCGTTCACGAAGGTCGTGCAAGACGAAAACTTCAAGCGCACTCTCACCTGGAACGTGACGATTAAGCCCGGCGAGAAAATAGTGGTCGACGAAAAGCCGAAACTCGAAATCGAGCCGAGCTTCGCAATCTGTGCGATCCTTACCGCGCTGGTCTTCATCCAGGTCGTTTTTGTCACGATGGTTTACGGACCGATTGCCGCCTTCCTCGTGGAGCTCTTCCCAACCAAGATTCGCTACACCTCGATGTCCCTGCCCTATCACATCGGAAACGGCGTCTTCGGCGGCCTAGTGCCTTTGATTGCCACCGCCGTGGTTGCGGCCACCGGAAGTCCGCTTGCCGGGCTTTGGTATCCGATTGGCATTGCGCTCATGACGGTCGTGGTCGGTGCGGTCTTCCTACGGGAGGATCGAGTCATTGAAGACTAACATTCCTATCTGGTTTGGCCTGGCCGACATTGGCACCCGCCGAGATCGTCGGGAGAGCTTCCTCGCCATGGATGCGTACTTCGATGCCGGAGGCCGTCAGTTCGACACTGCACATTGCTATGCGGCCTGGCTGGAGAATGGGGAAGGCGTCAGCGAGCGCCTCTTTGGAGAATGGATCGCGGAGCGGGATGTTCGGAAGGAGATCATCATCGCCACAAAAGGCGGCCACGTCGGCTTCGGGCACTATCCGCGCCCGGAGCGATATTTAGACCCGGCGCTGGTTCGCCGAGACTTCGAACAGTCTTTGGAGCGAATGCGGGTGGACCGTGTCGAGGTGTACTTCTACCACCGAGATCACCGGGGTGAATCGATCGAGAATCTGGCCGGATTTATGAGCTCACTCTTGGCGGAGCGCTTGATCGACCATGCCGGAATCAGCAATTGGACCGCCCCGCGGGCCAAAGCGATGGCAAAAGCGTTGCCTAAGATGAAGTACTGGCAAAACCAGTGGAGCCTTGGTCGGCCTACCTGGGAGCCCACAGAACATGAAGGCACCACGCGATACCATTTGCCGGAAGATTTGGTCGTTGCTGAAGAATGTGGCTATGTGCTGATGCCGTATTCATCGACCGCAAACGGTTTTTATGGCAGTAACGGTGCAAGCGGTTCTCGCTTTGATTCGCCCGAAAACCGCCAGCGGTTGGAGCGAGTGAATCTGGTTTCGGAGAAGACTGGTTTCACGCGGAACCAAGTCGCGTTGATGTTCATGCTGAGCCAGCCGATTCCTCCGGTGGAGCCGATCATCGGGACGCTTGACCCGGAGCGAATTGTCGAACTACTCAGCGTGTCGTACCAGCGATTGTCTCAGGAAACGCTGGATTATCTAGACCTGAAAGCGGATATTTGGTTGTCGTAGTTCTCGCGGAGAGTTGCCGAATGCCAAGCGCACGGCCTTGTTGAACACTTGCAGGTCGGGCATCCCAATGCTTGTGGCAACTTGTTTCACCGGGATGTCGGAGGTTTCCAGCAAGTATCGCGCTCGCTCAAGCCGCTTTTCTCGGACCGTTTGAATAACGGTCCGGCCAAGGTGAGTTCTAAAGAGCCGCGCGAGGTGTGCGCGGCTGATCCCAAGGCCCTGAGCGATTTCGGCTGGGCTAAGCGGTTCGGCCAGGCGTGAATCAATCAGCGAGATGGCCTGGGTCAACACAACCGGATAGCTTGTGCCGAGATCCGGTTGTGATACGGCAACTAGCGATCGGAGCACGTCCCAGGCTCGAATGTCCGCTCGAAGTGGCTGCGACTCACGCCACGAGACGCATGCCTCAAGCTGTCGCCAAATCTCTGGAAAAGTAGGGCCAACCGGAAAAACGAACGGGACCTTCACTGTGGGCAGGGCGTCGTCCGGCCACATCAGATGAGCAAAAAGGTGGGTGGATTCCCCTCGAAACCGATACTGCATCGTCACGCCGGGCGGCGTGAATCCGGCGAAGCCGGGCTGGATTTCCATGCGCACTCCGTCCATCAAAACCGTCGCTGCGTAGGTGTACAGGTGCATTCCCCATGCCCCCTCAACGCGAAACTCTTGGCGCTTCGGAAGGTGATGCGTACTCCGCCAGGACATGACGACCTTCGGCATCGTGTCGGCCGGTAGTGCGGCGAGAGGCATCATGCTCGCTTTTTACCAGTAAACGGCAAGTTTTGACGATTATCAAAACTGTTTTAGTTTGGAATAATGACTTCCATGGTTGACGCCGCTGTGCACCCTTGGACCGAAGTTGCCCCGTATCGCTTGAGCGTGGAGGAGTACATCCGGTTTCGTCGGGAAGGATTCCTGATCATCAGGGGGCTAGTTCTTCCCGAGCACGTTCAAGAATTGGCCCAGCATTGCGACGATCTGCTCGAAGGGCGTATCGACCTGACGCCGTACGTTCACGTCCCGGAGGGCCGTACCCTGACCCCGGCCGAGTTGCTCCTGCGCGTCCACATGGGGCACTTGCATGCAGAGCTTTGGGAGCGATACTTGCTCTATCCTCGTCTCCTCGATGCCTTGGAAGCCCTGATCGGCCCAGACGTCATGGCCCTGCAAACGATGCTTTTCACGAAGGCGCCAGGATCAAACGGACAAGGCTTCCACCAGGACAGCTACTACATTCCCGTTTTTCCAGACACGCTTATCGGCGCTTGGATCGCGATTGATCGGGCAGACGAAGAGAACGGCTGTCTGAGGATGTCGACCGGCAGCCAAGCTGAGCCGGTCTTCCCGCCAGAGAATGGCCACGGATACGGCGATACCGCCCTAGAAGACGTTCCCTATGTCTCCGGCGTCGGCGGGCATAGCAATGACGACAATGACCCGAACAACACCCTGAAGCCAATCGCGGAACGGTATGCCACGGTCGAAACGCCGGCGATCATGGAACCGGGTGATGTCGCGTTCTTTGGCGGGCACATTTTCCACCGATCGCTCAAGAACCGTTCGGAAACTCGATATCGCCGGTCGTTCGTGAATCACTACTGCAACGCCCGGAGCTTCACTACTTGGGGCGGCGGAAACGAGGCTCACATCTTGGCGCGGGGGAACACACACCTACCGTTTGCTTTGCCGAAATTTGGCACGCCGTGCGCAGCGCTCGATCCGCAGCCCAGCCCAAGTGACTTTGGTGCGGCGCCGATGATGATGATGGCAACCCCAGCCGGGGACATGGCCGCCCAGCCTCCCGGGCCGGAAGATCATGATCATTGACCAACTTTTTCCTCCGAATATTCTGATTGGTCGGTAAATCAGTTATCATCGGAATATCTCGATGCTGAGCCGCATACTATTTACGATCACCTTGTGCCTCACGATGTTGACGGCCGGGTTCGCGCAATCGGAAAGCGCTTCGTCCGAGAAACCGATCACCCTACGCTTCACGGTGTGGGACGGCGACGAAGCAAGCAAAGTCCTCCGCAAGGAAATTGCGAATTTCGAGAAAGCGCACCCGAAGATCAAGGTCAAACTTGAGCCGGTTAACTACGACCGCTACTTCGAAAAGCTGCTGACTCAGTATGCGGCCGACGTCGCTCCGGATGTGGCCATGATGGACCCGGGCAACTTCCAGCGGTTCTCGAAGCGCGGCGCAATCTTTGCGCTGGAAGAATTCTTCGACGACGTCCCCGGCTTCGACATCAAGTCTTACTACCCGAGCATCGTCAAGGCGCACTCCTACAAGAGCGAGCTCTTTGTTCTGCCGCGAGACATCGCACCGATGGCGGTTGTTTATTACAACAAGGACATGTTCGACAAAGCGGGAATTCCTTACCCAGACGGAAACTGGACCTGGGATTTCAAGCCGCATCCAGAGCTAGGCGACAAAGACTTCCTCACCCTGCTCAAGAAGTTCCAAAAGAAGGATGCCCGAGGCAAGGTCACCCAGTGGGGCTACGTTCCAGGATGGCCCGAGCTGTTCGTGGACATGGTGGTCTTTGGTCAAGGCGCGAGATACGTTAACGACGCCGAAGATCCGACTAAGTTCAACTACGATGACCCGCGGGTGATCGACAGCTTCCAGTTCTACTCGGACTTGACCCTGAAGGAAAAGCTGATCCCTAGCTCGTTCGATCAGGCGGGAACTTCTACCAAGCAGCTGTTCACGCAACAGAAAGTTGCAATGTTCCAAAGCGGAATCTGGGAAACCCCGCAGCTTCGCGTGGAAATTGCAAAGCCAGATAAAGGCGGGTTCAACTGGGACATTGCCCTCGCTCCCAAATACGCCAACGGTGAGCGCGCTTATCCGACCGGCGGAAGCGGGTACAGCATCATGAAAAAGACCCGGCACCCGAAGGAAGCCTGGTTGCTTACCCAGTGGATGGCCGGCGCACCGGGCATGATGGCGATGGCGAAAGCCGGCATTGCTCAGCCCGCAATACGAGAGCTCGCGCTTCAAGAACCATGGATCCCCGGGCCAAACACGCCGGAGGATCAGCAGATTCCGAAGAACCGGATCATCACGGACCAAGCCGAACCGTTCGTTGTTTTCCCTCCGACCGGAATCCTCTATCCTGATTTGAACCTGATGGTCCGGCAGCCCGTCGGCCTCATCTACACCGGCGACTCGACCGCGAAGAAGGCTTTCTCTACAAGCCAGCCGGTTACCCAGGATCGCCTTGACACGCTTCGCCGTGAGATGGACTTGCCAACCTTTAACTGGGTGGCGGCGGGAACCATCGGCATACTTATCGCACTTGGAATCGTGGCCTGGATCTATTGGCCCGAGCGCAAGATCAAGAGAACCTCGAAAGAGCAACGGGAAAACCGCACGGCCTACCTGTTCATCATGCCCTGGTTGGTCGGAATCGTCATCTTCACCGCGGGACCGATGATTCTCTCGCTCCTGATGAGCTTTAGCGATTGGGACATCATCACGACCGCGCGATGGAGAGGATTCGGCAACTACACCGAGGCGTTCACGATTGACCCAACGTTCTGGAAGTCGCTGAGTGTAACGCTGATCTACACCTTGGTTTCGGTTCCGCTCGGAATCGGGATGTCACTTGGCCTGGCGATGCTGCTCAACACCAAGGTCAAAGGCATCGCGCTCTGGAGAACCTGCTACTACATTCCCGCGATGGCATCTCCGATCGCCACATCGCTGATTTGGATCAAGTTGTTCCAGCCGGAAGGTGGTTTGCTCAATGCGATGATCTTCGGGCCTAACGGCGAGGGCGGAATCCCTGGGCTACGGCAGCTCCTCCAGCCGCTGGCGGGCTCCAACGGTCAAATCAACTGGCTGCAGAACGAGCAGATTGCACTGCCGTCGCTCATCTTGATGAGCATCTTTGGCGCGGGAGGCGGCATGGTTATTCTGCTGGCCGCGCTTCAAGGCGTTCCGCAGTACTACTATGAGGCGGCTACTCTCGATGGAGCTAGCGCGGCCAAGAAGTTCCGCGCGGTCACCGTACCGCTTATCTCTCCGGCCCTGTTCTTCTCATTGATCACGGGATTCATCGGAAGCTTCCAGGTCTTTACTCAGGCCTTCCAGATGACGCAGGGTGGTCCGAACAACGCCACGATGTTCTTCATGCTGCTCACCTATAACAACGCGTTCCGAACCCTACGCATGGGTTACGCGTCGAGCCTAGCATGGGTCCTGTTTGTGGTCGTGCTTATCTTTACTGTGCTTCAGCTGCAAGGCAACAAGTTCGTGTATTACGAAGGAAGTGATCGCTAATGGCCGTCGTGCCCCAATCAAAAGAAGTTGCCCAAAAGGCCGCCCAGAAGTCTGCGAGCAAGGCCGCTTGGAACGGCTACTTCTCTCGCTACGCCACCCTTATCGTGTTGTTCGTTGGCGCGGCGCTGTTCCTCATCCCGTTTTACGTGATGATGGCGATTGCGCTTAAGTCTCCGGCAGAAGTTGCGGCGACCGACATTTGGTCTTGGCCCAAAGCACCCACCTTCCAAAACTTCAAGACGGTTCTTGAGAACACGAACGTTAGCTTCTGGAACTTCTTCCGAAACACGGCTTTCATCGCGACGGTGACCACCGCGGGCGTCATTTTCAGTTCGAGCGTTGTCGCTTATGCTTTTGCCCGACTGAACTTTGCTGGTAAGGACCGCTTGTTCATGCTGCTTCTAGCAACGATGATGTTGCCTGGCATCGTCACGATGATCCCGACCTACGTGCTGTATGCGCGAATCGGCTGGGTGAACTCGTTCCTGCCACTGACTGTCCCGGCTTGGTTTGGCGGCGGCGCGTTCAACATCTTCTTGCTCCGACAGTTCTATCTCGGCATTCCGCGCGAGCTAGACGAAGCAGCATTCTTGGACGGCGCTTCGTACTTCACGATCTTCAGCCGCATCATCATGCCGCTCAGCGGTCCCGCGCTGGCCACGGTTGGCATCTTTGCCTTTATGTACAACTGGAAGGACTTTATGGGTCCGCTACTGTACTTGAACGACCCTGAGCTTCAGACCAATGAGCTTGGCTTGAGCACGTACAACGCGCTTCAAGCCGCTCAGTGGCACCTGATCATGGCGGGTTCGGTTTTGGTTATGATCCCGATCATCATCCTGTTCCTCATTGGTCAGAAGTACTTCGTGAAGGGAATCGCCATGACCGGCGGCAAGTAGCCTTACCGGACCTGAGCGATGATATCTTTCACAACGGACGTGCTGCCGTTGATGATGAACTGAACGCCGATTACGGCGGTCAGCAGTCCCATCACCCGGTTCAGCGCGTCGGCTCCGACTCGTCCCATTCTTGTGACCAAGAGTGGGGCGAGGATCAAGGTAGCCATCGCAATCAGTACGTTAGCAACGATGACTACTCCGAGCACGGCGCTGTGCATGCTGGACTTCGCTTGCGCCGCGAGCAGCATCACCGTACTCAACGCTCCTGCACCCGCAAGCACGGGCACTCCCAGCGGAACGATTCCCGGATCGTCGCCCGTAGCTTCCTCCTCATCCCGGCCGATGCCCTGAAGAGTTCGTATGGATGAAACGGTAAAAAGCAAGCCACCCGCGATCTGAAACGCTGGAACGGTAATGCCGAAAAAGGCAAAGACCGCGCTGCCCGCGAGAGCAAACAGCACCAGCGCGATTCCTGCGGTGAGACAAGCGCGAATCGCAATCTGCCTTCGCGAATCCTGGACGCCAGAAGTCATTGAGACAAAAATCGGTGCAGCCGAAATCGGGTTGATCATCGAGAACAGCGATGAGAAGGCGACCAATCCAAACTGGAGGAGTCCGCTGTTCATAGGTCCTTCTTGATTGGGGCAGTGGTGGTGAACTTCTGCGTCGAGAGCACCAGGATGGTCTTCACGCGTCGAACGTGCTCGTGGCCGGTAATGTGATCCAGTAGCAGTCGCTCGTAGTCACGTGCACTGGTGGCAACGACTTTCAGCAGGTAGTCCTCGTCGCCCGCGATGTGATGCACCTCTTGCACTTCGGGCACCAGTTTCATCGCGTCGATAAAGGACTGACACTCCTTTTCGCCATGGCTGCGCAGGATTACTGCGACAAACGCACTGAACGAAAGGCCAACCTTTTCGGGATCGACGAGGCCGCGGTAACCGGTGATATAGCCGGTCTCTTCGAGCTTATTGACGCGTGCCAACACCGGACCAGGGGTCAAGCCGACTCGGTTTGCCAACTCGGCATTCGTGATCCGGCCATCTTCTTGGAGAATCTCCAAAATCTGTCGATCCACTGCGTCCATTGCCATGGCACTATTATGCGGCATTTCTTTAAAAAGGCGCAATAAAATGCTGTAAATTTAAGTAACGGTGGGCATTTCGTCTGAAAGTTGGGTGTAAATGCCTTCTCGCATCACTTCCGCCAGCCGGTTGACGGCAATTGAAACCTCGGCAAAGCTGGTCGTCAAAGGTGAGAATCCGAACCTCACCATATCCGGGCGGCGAAAGTCGGGAATAACGTTCATTCGCTCCGTCAGCGCTCGGGTGATGCGCCAAGCCTCTGGGTGTCGGAGCGACACGTGAGCACCGCGCTGGGCCGGATCGAGCGGAGTGACAATCTCAAACTGCCCGGGCATTTCACTGCAGACCATATCGATGAAGAACGCCGTGAGCGAGACCGCCTTCTGCCAGATGAGTTCCGAGCCTGCTTCCAGATAAAGCTCGAGACCACTCTCCAGTGCAACCATCGAAAGAATGCTCGGCGTGCTGATTTGGAATTTCGCGATTCCAGCGACTGGCTGGTACTCCGGTTCGAACGAGAACGGTCGATCTTGCCCGAACCAGCCTTGGATGGGGTTCAACACGGTTTCGTGAAGGTCAGATCGCAAGTACAGAAATGCTGGTACGCCGGGCCCGCCGTTTAGATATTTGTATCCACATCCGACCGCCATGTCGGCGGTACTCAAGTCCAGCGGGACCACGCCAGCAGAGTGCGACAAATCCCAAAGCGACCAGGCACCGTTCTTGCGGGCAATCTCCGAAAGATGAGCGATATCGCTTCGCTGTCCGCTTCCATACGCCACGTGAGACGCGGTGACGAGCGCCGTGTCTGCCGAGATTGACGACTCAAGCAAGTCGGGTTCGACAACCTGAAGCTCCGCACCGAGACCTTGCAGGACGTACAGGTCGCTTGGGAAGTTATCTGAAGTTGTTAGAATTGCTCGTCTGTCATGGGCACGAAGCGACCCGAGGGCCAACTTGTACAGATTCAGCGACGTCGTGTCGCCAACCAGAACCTCCGTCGGTTGCACGTTCAACACTTTCGCGAGCATTCCGGCAAGACGCACGGGGAGGTCGAGCCAACCGTCATTCCAGCCTCGAATCAAGCGCCCTCCCCATTGTTGCCGAAGCGCCGCCTCTACCCGCGGGATCGTGCGCTTTGGCAGTCGCCCGAGGGAGTTTCCATCGAGGTAGCAAAGGTCGGGTTCATCAATTACGAACTCGTCCCGAAAAGTAGCCAGCGGGTCGGCGGCGTCTAGATCAGCAGCGAGCGCGGTCCAATCGGGCATAGATTAGTTTGAATCAAACGGGAAGCGTAGTTGCCTCGGTTGCACCGGACTGAGCTTCGTACAGGCGTCGATACAGGCCGTCCGATTGGAGTAACTCCGTGTGGGTTCCGCGTTCAACGATCTGCCCGTGCTGCATCACCAAAATTTGGTCAGCACGTCGGATGGTTGACAGGCGGTGGGCGATGGCGAAGGTTGTTCGGCCCTCCATCAGCCTCTCCATAGCTCCCTGCACCAGGCGTTCAGATTCCGTGTCGAGGGCAGAAGTAGCTTCGTCCAAGATAAGGATTTTCGGATCCTTCAGGATCGCGCGGGCAATTGCGATGCGTTGCTTCTCTCCGCCCGATAGTCGATAGCCTCGTTCTCCGACGACGGTGTCATATCCTTCCGGCAAAGTTGCAATGTGATCGTGAATGGCGGCAGCGCGGGCGGCGACTTCGATTTCCTCGTCGGTCGCGTCGGGCTTGCCGTAGCGCAAGTTTTCGCGGAGGGTGTCGTGTACGAGATAAGTTTCTTGCGTAACGACGGCGAGCGCCTTTGCCAGCGACGCCAACTGAATCTGGCGGACGTCGATGCCGTCAATCAGCACTTCGCCACCGGTGACGTCGTAGAGCCGTGGAATCAAGTAGGCAAGGGAAGTTTTGCCCGCACCGCTCGAACCCACTAGGGCGATTAATTGGCCGGGGTTACCCTTCAAATTGATTCCTTCGAGGGTTGGTCGTTCTTGGTTCTCTTCGTACCGGAACGAGACATCCTTGAACTCCACCTCACCTCGAACTGCCTTTAGCTCGACGGCATTCGGAGAATCCTTGATGTCCTGCGGAAGGTCGAGGTACTCGAAAATTCGGTCGAACAGCGCCATGGCGCTACCCAGTTCAACCTGGGTCGAGAGCAGGGAAGTGAGGGGGAAGAACAGCCGCCCTTGAAGCGCCGTGAAGGCCACGATGCCTCCGATCGTCAGCGGGTCGGTCGCCTTCGTAGCCATCAGCCAACCTGCTAGCCAATAAACAAGGATCGGCGTCAGCGAGAAAGTCAGCTGAAAGAGCGTGCCGAACGACCGGAAGATCATCGACATCTTCACGTTGATCTTGGTGAGGGCAGTGTTCGTTTTGCTAAACCGATCAAGCGTAAGCGCCTGGCGTCCGCTAGTTTTTGTGAGGAGCGCACCCGAGATGGAGAGCGTTTCGCTCATCGTCGAGTTGAGGTCGGCAAGGTGCTCTTGCGATTCCTTTCGTACGTCCCGAGCCTGATCACCGACCCACTTTGCAACAAAGGCAAAGATCGGCATGACGCCGATGGCCATCGCGGTCAGCCGCCAGTCGAGAATGAACATGGCGACCAAGGTTGAAACGACGGTCACGACGTTCGAAAGAATGTTAACTGCGGTGTCGCTGACTACCGACTGGATTCCGCCGACGTCATTCGCTAGTCGAGACTGGATTTCGCCCGTCCGCGTCGCGGTGAAGAACTTGAGCGACATGCTCTGCAAGTGGCTGAAAAGTTTCGTGCGCAAATCCTGCATGATGCGTTGGCCGAGCTCTACGCTCAGATAACCGAACCACCAGCCGAGCAAACTTGAAGCCAGCAGCGCGATCATGGTGAGCACGCTCATTTGCGTGACCAAGTTCAGATCCCGCTTGAGCAAGCCGTCATTAACAATCCGCTCAAGCAAAAATGGCGGTGCCAATCCGATTGCGGCGGTAATGATGACGAGCACGCCGATGAACCACAATCGTCCGGCATGGGGCTTGAACAAGGCGGTCACCCGATTCAGGTTTGCCTTGTTTAGCTTCTTCTTATCCGGTGGCCCACCACGTTGCATCCTCGGACTTTAGCACGGAGCTCGTCTATGCTTGCAAGCGGAGTTCCTGACTAGCGTCAGATTCGACAGCTAACTTCGCCAGATTCGGATCGGCTGCCGTTGTGCGATCGAGCAGCTCCACGATCTCTTGCCACTTGGATTCCGCCGTTCGACGTCCGCCCTGGCTCAGGAACCAAAAAATCGCAAAGCCGACGAGGATCGTGACGAGGCCAGCCATCGAACCTACTAAATTGCCTCGTGCTCCGAGGGCGAGGGTGAGAATACAGCCAAGAATGAGCGGACCATGCAGGCCGGCAAAGTACGCGACAAATGGGGATTGTCGGAGCCGAACCGTGGTCTTTCCGAGGCGAGAAGTAACTTCTAAGTTGCCAAACAGCAATCCACGCCCGACGTGCATTCGCTTCGTGCTGCCCACCGTCGTGGATTGAGAGATTTTGACGCTGGCACTGAGTTCGTCAAAGAAGTGTCGCTCGGCGTCGGCTGAGAGTTCGTAAGGCAATTCGTAGACAAACTCTTCTCCAAAGCCAAAAAAGAGTTGGTTCCGACTGCTTTCTGGTTGGGTCTCGGCCAGTTCTAAGAATTTCGGATCGATGCCTGCTTCTTGCGCAATTCGCCGAAGTTCATCCTGAGTCACCCCGCCGGAAAGGGAGCTTGCGGTCGCATCTTGAAGCTTCGCGGCTTTCTTCAACAGCCTTGCCGCTTCGTCTTCTGAGTACGTCCGAGCCATTTCCATTATGTTATCGCCTTTTCGCGCGAGGCTAATAGGCAGAGACTTAGGGCTTCGCAAAGCTTATCGCGGGATTTGTGAGTGTGATCTGCCCGGCAACTGATCTGGCTGGCCAAGACGTGAGTACAAACGGGGCAACAAGCCGGAGCGGCAATGTGGGCTTTCCATTGCCTTTGCCGGAAATACGTTGATTGACGCTGCACCGAAGGGAGAAGGAAACGTATCGCCACCCCGCCCACGTAACGGCGATGCTCGCAGGCTGGAAGAGTTCGCCCTCGGCATCTGCGAACTGCAGACTGAACCGCACACCGGAGCCATCTCCTTCGATCCACAGGCCGTACTGAAGCGGTCGTCCCGGCCATGCCTCTGGTTCCGGAGACTTTGAGATTATCGGCTCGGAGGTTGGGCCGAAGCTGAACTGGATCCGCCTTCCGTCGCGCTGGTCGTTTGCGGGCAGTCCGGTCGGAATGACTTTCTCCGATTTCACCTGAGCGACATTCGGAATGCTCTCTTCCGCATCTGCGATTGCGGAGGACGTCCACAAACCGGGCACTTCCGCCATCCAGACGGCCCTTCCGCTGGACTCTAGAACCACATAGGCTGGCTCGTCGCGAACCCAGGGGAACTCGATGCGCGCTGAACCATCTTTCTGGACTTTCAGCGTCTGATCTGGGATTGGCGTCGATGCCGTGATGCGGCCAATTCCGTCGACCTCTGCCCCTGATACCCGAAGCGCGATCGTCTTCAACGGGGAAGGGACGCGATCTACAAAAACTGGTTCACGATTCATAAGCATCGTGGAGATCAGGAGGTTTGGCTCGGAGCCAACCTCAATCGTTAACGAAATCGGGTCATCAGTTCTTGGAAGAAACAGCCCGAGGCGATCCATTTTTCGCTCCAGTTCGGTGTCTTCCGGGGATGTTTCCAGGCGGCGTACACCAATCACGGGGAGGTCTAGCTTTACGAGAACCCGAGTTGCGGGCGGGGCAGAACGTGCGACGGAGCGAACCAGTTTTTCGATGTCCTCACGGCTCGACACGATCGTTGTGGGAGATACAAACGGAAGCGCGGCCGCGAGATCGAGAATGCGTTGTCGCTTCTCAGGAATCCAAGATTGGGGTTCCGCAGAAATCTCCATCGTGGCATCGCCCAGGCTCATCTTCCGCGCGGCGCCAAGCGTCCAGTACACGACCATCGGCTGGTTACCACGCATAAACAAGAGCACCCATTCTTCAGGATTTCCAGTTGAAATGCGCTGCTTTAGCGCGAACCCAGAGGCACGGGCCAGGTTTGTGGAGGCAGGTTGAAGTTGGCTCCAGTTGCCGAAAATGGTGCCGGTAGCACCATTCAATTGGTGATGCAGGGCAGTCCGTACAGATTGGCTGGCCAATTCAGAGCGATTAACTCCAAGAATCAGGGGTTTACCTGCCAGGCCGTGCTGGGCGAGAAGCGCGCGTAGCGGCAGAACAGCTGGAACTCCGCTTTCCGGAACCGTTACCGTGTCTGCCTGCAGAAGAACCAAATCCCATGACGTGCCAAGGCCCGACGTAAGACACTGCTGCAAGAAAGGTAAGTCGTTCCCAATTACACCTGGCCCCGCTATCCACTGTTCTGGTGTGGTTTGCCTTATCGCGTTCGATGCGAGCTTCGCGAGCTCTAGATAGGGATTTGGGGCAGAAGTCTGACCCCAGGGTTCCAAATTCGGGGCATCCCATATCTGCCAGATGGCTCCGAAATTTCGGTAACGCAGGGCAATCCGCCGAACAAAGGCGGCGTAGGCTTCTTGGGCTTCCTTCGAAGTTGGCAAGCCCTTTTGGTAGAGGTCGTTTCTGCCGGTCAAAACCAGGATCGGGCGGACCCCGATCCGGCGTAGTTGCCGAAGGTCGCTATCGCAGCGTGTCCAATCAAAAGTGCCCTTAACTTTCTCGATGTCGCGCCATAAGATTGGCCTCTGAACCCATTTGAACCCGGAATCTCGTAGGCGCAGCTCTTCCTCTGGTGGCAGGGTTTCCGCTCCAATCCGGGCTACCCAGCCGGCACCAAGCGTGGCGGAGGGCAAAGGAAACTGTTCTCGAAAGGGCGCGGCTTGCGGAGTTTGAAGTGCGAGCAGGCAGCCCAGAACGGAAGTTAACATCATCTAGCTGAACCGTAACCGTACCCGCCGGGTAGCGCATCCGCCGGGACCATGAGTAACCTTGAAACGCAATGATGCAACCTTGGTTCCAAGACGCCAAACTCGGCATTTTCATTCACTACGGAATTTACGCCGTGAACGGAATTTCTGAGTCTTGGTCCTTCTTTAACGGGCAGATCAGCCACGAGGACTACATGAAGCAACTCGACGGCTTCACGGCGTCGCAGTACGACCCCGAAGCCTGGTGTGAGCTGTTTGAGCGCATCGGAGCCAAATATGTGGTTCTCACAACGAAACACCACGATGGTGTGGCGCTTTGGGATACAAAAGCAAACGACCTGAGCACGGTCAAGGCCACGCCTGCAAAGCGGGATCTCATCACGCCATACGTCGAAGCGTGCCGAAACCATGACTTGAAAGTCGGCTTCTATTACAGCCACCTCGACTGGACCCATCCGGATTATGCGAGCGTGTTTCCCGCAGATAAGGACCCGGAGATCGCTGGGAACGAGAACTACTACAAGAACCGATTTGCTTTTCCAGAACCAGGCAAGGAGGACCCGGAAGCATGGGCGCGATTCATCAAGTTCCACCGAGCGCAGCTTGAGGAACTGAGCACGCAGTTTGGCGATGTCGACATCTACTGGTTCGACGGTGAGTGGGAACGCACGCCAGAACAGTTCGACATGGCCGGGCTCCGAAAGCAGCTTGAAGCCTGGCAACCGAACGCGATCTTCAACTCTCGCCTCCTCGGACACGGGGATTTTGCCACCCCCGAACAGGGCTTTCCGATCGTTCCGCCAGAGGGCCCCTGGGAATTCTGCGTCACGATCAATGACTCTTGGGGCTACCAAACAACCGACAACAACCACAAATCGGTTCGGCAGCTTGTCCGCATGTTTGCCGAAACCATCGGCATGGGCGGCAACATGCTTTTGGACGTCGGACCCTACGAGGACGGTCGGTTGCAACCCGATCAAATTGAGCGGCTAGAAGGTCTGGGAAGCTGGATCCACAAGCACGAGGAAGCCATTTACGGGACAGAGGCGGGCCTTCCGCTGGGATTGTTCTACGGTGCTTCCACCCGGAGCAAAGACGGCAAATCGCTTTATCTGTTCTTCTTCGATCCGCCAGTAGATCAGATTGCGGTTAAGGGACTCCGGTCCGCAGTAGTGAAAGCTACGATTGTTGGCACCGGCGAAGAGCTCACGCACAAACGCATCGGCGGGCTGGGAGAAACACCAGGAATTGTATGGATTGATGTGCCTCAACAATTAACCGATCCGAATGCCACCGTCGTACGGCTAGACTTCGAAGAGCCCTTCAAGTACTACCACGGTGCTGGACGGAGATAAGGATATTCAAATGGATGATCTGCTAAAGAAAGTGAGCGATGCGGCCAGCAACTTGGTCAACGAAGTAAAGGAAGAAGCGACCGAACTTGCCGATAAGGCGAAGGAAGCCATCAAAGATCCAGGCACCGCCATGGACAACCTGAAGGAAGACGTCACCGAGTTTGGTGCGACCGTTAAGGACAAGGTCGAAGGTCTCGTTGAGAAGGCCAAAGACATGATGGACGGCGACGATGACGCCGCCGCCGAAAAGGTTGCGGAAGAAGCAAAAGACGCCAATCCGGCATCAGAAGCCTAAGTCCCCCTTCAAGCCGCGCTTGCGCAACGACTTCGGTTGTTGGGCAAGCGCGTTTCGAATTGCCCGATTGGATCCTAGCCATAAAGCGATCGCCTCGATGCTGACTTGCTGCTTTAAAGATGGCTATAGTTGAAAGGAGAAATTTCATGAAAGTACCGTTTGCGATTGCCGTATTCACGCTTGCTTCCATCTCTCTCGGACAACTCGACTTTTACGAGGCGAGTTACATTTTGGAAGGCGCAATCCGAAATGGATCCGGATCTGGAATTTCGCGGTCACCTGTTCTCTCGCCTAACGGTCGGTATGCCTCCTTTTCCTCGACGAAGACCGGACTGCGTGCTAACGAGTGGTTTCTAACTCAGGACATTTTTGTTCGCAATATTGCAAGTAATGGAATTTCAAGCCGAAACAAGCATTTAGGAAAACAGGTATGGCTGGGATACGCGCGCGAATATTATGGGTATCCAACTGCCGTACTCGATGATCAAAGCCGAACCTACTACTCAAGTCATGATCCTTTACCCGGCGTTAGCACGCTGAACGCCCAGCTCTACTATTACGACAATGTAACGGGCAATTCGGTATTGGTTTCGGAGGCAGCTGACGGCACGCCGGCCTTTGATTGTCACTTTAGCGGTGTATCTGATAACGGAAAATTTGTCTTGTTTCAAGCCGGAAACCATCTCTATCTCCGGGATGATGCAGAGTCTTTTAGCCGTCTAGTTCAGACAAATGTGTCGGGCAGGGGTGTGATCAGTAAGGATGGCTCTTCCGTACTTTTCGGAGTTGGTGCGGGTCTGTGGCGCTATAGGAACGGCGTAAAGCAACAGGTTTTGCCAAACTCCGCAACCGGAAGAGTTTTTCGTCCTCTGTGGGTCGATAACACCGGAACAAAGGCTATTGTTGAAACAGAAAACTCCTTAGATCCGCTGGATTTGTCGGGAAATGATTTGTACCACCTTGATTTTATCGCCAATACTGCTAGGGTGCTGCCGAGGCCGAACGGGTCAAACTCCGTTCGAGCGATGGACGTTTCGACGAACGGTACTTACATTGCATTTTGCCCATACTCCACTCGCGTGGCTTACGTTTATGACGTGCCGAAGAACCAGTGGAAAGAAATTGTTCCTAAGTACCGAGTTGACGATTATCCGGAATCGATATCAATTGATGATAACGGAGCAAATGTTGCAATCGGAACTTGGGCGGGTGACGTGCTTCTTTGTAACGTCGCTTTGCGCACCCAATCGTATCTTGACAATGCGGGCTATAAAGTGCCAGCCGAAGATGTCGCTGGCTTCTGTGTCACTCCGGATGAGCGCTTTGCGGCACTAAAAGGTTCAACAATCTTTTCGGACGGAAAATACCGGAGCGTTCGCCGTGACTTGAGTACGGGTGCAGATGTCGTCATACCGAACAACCTTGAACCCCTGGCGTTGAGCGATAACGGGAGATATATCGTTGGTAGGCATTATAGTATCAACGGTACAACATGCCATTTTGTCGACTTAAAGCTAGGATTCATTCACGATCTCGGCTCCAATACTGCCTCGATGGATCGTAGCGGAATGTTTACGGTCTACGAGCGCTCCAATCAGATTTACCTTTACGACTACACGAGGAAAGCCGAACGGCTCTTAAGCAGGACCACGGACGGTCGACCGGGCTCAGGTTACTCGGAGGGACCGAAGATTTCCGCAGACGGGACGGTGGTGTTCTTCACGTCGACGTCGCGAGATCTCGTCGGTGGCTTCCAGTCTGGATCAGCACTTAACTCCGTTTTTCGCTGGAGTCGTCTCCCGGATAAGTTGGAGTCAATACAGTTGCCCAATCCTGGCACGACAGTATTTAATGTGAATCATTTGGCAACAAATGCAACGGGATCACGCATTCTTTACATGCTCCTCCACGTTGGCGGAGACGCATACAGTTGGCCAATTTTCTATGACTTGACAACTCGAAAGGCGCGCTACTTACCGCAAGACTACTTGTCGATGGACTACTATGCGGATAGCATGGATGCCGCCGGTGAACACGTGCTTTTTAGCCACGCTGGATTCTCCTTTGTCAACGTAATGCGCTACTCAGACCTTAAAAGAGATCGGATAAAACCAACAGAGTGGTACATGGACGTTAGTAGTCCACACAAGGGCTCGCTTTGTAATGGTCGGCGGCTCTGGGCGCTGACGGGCGGAGTCCTGCTCAAAGGGAAGTTCGAATTCCGGTAATTTCTAGCGAGACGAATACAAGCACGTGATGTTCTGTTGCTCCCAGCCAGCTTTTGGCCGGGAGCAACTCCAAAATACATCGGAAAATGCTTAAATTACTTCCAGTTCCCGCGCGTGAAGTCAGGGAACTTTTGCGCGGAGCCACCTTTGGCTACGGACGCTTCGCTGAGCGGCGTCGGTGCGCTCCAAGCCGCGGCATCGTAAACATCCATATCCGGAGCAAGTCCGTCTCGCATGCACTCGATCAGGCGTGCACACATGAGGAAGTCCATTCCGCCGTGGCCGCTGTACTTCCGGGCGTAGTCGCCGTTCTTTTTCCACAGCGGATGCTCGTACCTATCCTTAAAGCTCGTAAGATCTTTCCATTCGTCGTTCCCCATGGAATCAAGATAAATTCGCGCGGGGTAGTCGGCAAAGGTGCCTTCCGTACCGGCAATCATGTTGTGTCGGCTATAGGGGCGAGGCGTCACCACGTCGTGCTGCAGCATGATGGTGCGGCCCTTGGCGGTCTTGATGATGCTTGTGTTCATGTCGCCGCAGACGTACTTTTCGCTGAGCCGTGGATCACCCGCCTTTAGGTTTTTCTTACCGTAGGCAGTCAGGCTCTTTTCAGCCGAACTGACAGAGACGATGGACTCGAAGCGGTCGCCGGAGTGAACGCCCATGTACTGAGCCACGGGTCCGAGGCCGTGGGTTGGATAGAGGTTTCCGTTCCGCATCGCATGCGGCTTTCGTCGCCAGAGACCCTCGCTGTAGGTCGCGAAGAGAAGGCCGCGCAGGTCGTGGATGTACGCCGCTTCTCCGTGCGTGAGCTCACCGAATACGCCTTGCTGGCACATGTTCAGCACCATCATCTCGTTGTATCCGTAGCAACAGTTCTCCAAAATCACGCAGTGCTTACGGGTGGCTTCGGAAGTATCGACGAGTTCCCAGCATTGTTTAAGGGTCACGGCGGCGGGAACTTCGACGGCGGCGTGTTTGCCGCTCTTCATGGCGTCGACCGCCATGGGCACGTGCCAATCCCAAGGCGTTGCGATCACGACGAGGTCGATGTCGTCGCGGCGATTGAGCTTTTCGAATTCTCGCTCGGTAGCACCGTAAGTCGCCGGGGCAGGTTTGCCCGCTTTCGTGATCTGGCTAACTGCGCCTTTGAGAGCATCCGGATTGATATCGCAGATCGCGATCACATCAACTTCCGGCACCGCGAGGAAATCCCCGAGCAAAGATCGCCCACGCCCGCCGGTTCCAATGAGACCGATTCGGATGCGAGAACGACCTTCAAACTTCACCTTTCGCATGGTCGGATGCTTCTGCGGTGGTTCAACGGCCTCAGCCTTGATCAGGCTTAGGGGAGACAAAGCAGCACCAACGGCGGCGGCGCCGCGCAACAATCCTCTACGGGTCAACTCGAACATGCGGAGATGCTACCAAGCTACCGGCAGAACTCACCAGCTAAGCGCCGTGCTCAAGCTCCGCGATCTGGGCAAGCGACTCCGATGGCTCTGCTCCGACCGACTCACACTCGGCCAAAAGTCTGCCGACTGAGGACAGTAAAGTGGCGCGTTCGATCGGCGAAAGTCCGGCGAGCGCGTTCTCCGCAAGCTGGATTCTTGTTTCGCGCCGATGCCGCATCAGCTTCGACCCAAGGGCAGTCAGCTTCACGGTACGAATTCGCCGATCCACGCTTTCGCAGTCCACATGAACCAGCCCCGCATCAACCAATCGATGCACAAGCTGGGAGGCAGAGCTTAGACTCATCCGAAATTCCTCGGCCAACTCGCTCACCGTATGTGGGCTGACTTCCAGCGCGCGGACGACCCGAAGCTGCGCGAGCGGAAGCTCACCGATCGTATCGTCCATGACCGGACGGAACAGCTTCCGCATCAGTTTTGGAAGTAGCGATTCGATCAGCTCAGCTTCTTCACGAAGATCATTCACGTCCCGCCCCTACCGCCGCATCATCTTCCAGCACGCTTGGTCCGACCGATGCCGGCGTTGGCTCGATACCGACCGCTGCGGCGAAATCGCGCGGGTCCTTTCGGACTTTTCGCGCCATGTCATCAAAGAACGTGTAGACCACCGGAACCACGAATAGCGTGAGCAGAGTGGAAGTCGCGAGTCCGCCGATGACGACGGTTGCAAGCGGCGCTTGAAGCTGCGAGGCTGCGTTCGTTGCGGCAGCAAGCGGAATCATTCCGAAGATGGCCGCAATCGAAGTCATCAAGATCGGTCGAAGCCGCGTTGGAGAAGCAACGAGAATTGCTTCATCTCGAGGCACACCTCTCCCACGAAGTTGGTTCGTGTAGTCGACCAGCAAAATTCCGTTCTTCACGACGATGCCAATGAGCATCAAAAGCCCAACAAACGCCGTTAAGCCAAACGCCCGGCCCGTGAGGAAGAGCGCGAGAATGACTCCGACGACGCACAAAGGAACCGTGGCGAGAACGACCAATGGATAGATGAAGCTCTCAAACTGCGAAGCGAGCAACATGTAGATAAGCACGACCGCCAGCGCGACGGCAATCCCAAGGCCGCTGAACTCTTCTGCCTTTCGCCGCTGACGCTCACCAAAGGCCCAAGTTGTGCCTTGCGGCAACTCCATTTTTGCCATCTTGGCTTCAACATCGGCGAGAATTTCGCTCTCAGTTCGATCGCTATATCGTCCACCAACCGAGATAAACCGCTGCCGGTTCAGTCGATTGATCTCGTTTGGACCGCCGGTAATGATCGGGGTGGCAACTTGTCCCAGCAGAATCGGTGAGCCGGTGACTGGGTTAAGCCGAACGGGGATCTTCACCAACTCCGTGATCTCGCGTCGTTCTTCCACGGGAAGCTGCACATAGATTGGATACTGGAATCCGTCCTCTTGGAAGTAGGTCGAGAGCGTGCCGTTTGTACTTCCCTGGATTGCGGAAGCGATGTCTTGGTAGCTCACGCCGAGCGCCTGCGCCTTTTGTCGGTCAACTGACCACTGGACTTCTGGGGTCGAGTCTTCGACACTTACGTCCACACCTTCGAGACCCGGGACGTCCGTAATCTCTTCCTTAACCTGCTTGGCGACGATGCTCAGTTGCTCGAGATTAGCCCCGAGGATGTCGATTTGAAGGCCCTGCGCATTGCCGCCGATGATGTTCGACACGAGGTCAAACGGGCTTGCCGTCGCGCGAATGCCGGAAATGTTCTTCAGGCTCGTCTCGATGCGCTTCGAGATCTCCTCGGTGGTTCCTTTACGTTCGTGCTTAAGGTGAATGTTTGCCGCACCAGCGTTTGCTTGCGCGCCTCCCACCGAGCCTCGGAAGGAAATGCCAGCGCCGACCGAAAGGAACACGGTCTCGATGTCGGGATCAGCCAGAAGAGCTTTCTCAACTTGGTCCATCTTGTCTCGAGTCGTCGACAACGCCGTTCCAACCGGGAGGCGAACCCGCACGTTGATGTCTCCGGAGTCCGTCTTGGGCAAGCTTTCTGAACCGACCATGTCCCAAAGCGGAATGACCGCAGCTGTGAGCAACGCGGCTCCGCCGATCACCCACCAGCGCCGCTTCAGTGCCCATTGCAGTCCCGAGCGATACGAGTCGTCGATGGCGTTGAACATCAGCCCCATTCGGCCCGAAATCTTCGCGCCGATGCCACGCTGTTGAAGCTGCCGTTCCGGGTGTTCGAGGTCGATCACCTCCTGAGCGCGAATGACTCGGGAAGCGAGCATAGGCACAACCGTCGCGGCGTCAAGCAACGAAACGGCCAGCGAGAAGATGACAACCAGCGCTAGCTGAGTGAAGATTTGCCCCGACTGACCCTGGATTAGGAACAGTGGAACGAAGACCACCATAACGGTGATCGTCGAGGCGACAACCGCCTGCATGATCTCCTGCGTGCCGGAAATACTCGCATCGACCGCGCTCTTCTTGTCGCGCTCCATGTGCCGGAAGATGTTCTCCAGCACGACAATCGCATCGTCCACGATAAGCCCGGTAGACAAGGCAAGAGCGCTGAGAGAAATCGTATTCAGCGTGAAGCCGTTGAAGTACATCAAAGCGAACGTACTGGTGATCGAGATCGGGATGGACAGCGCGACCACGAGCGTGGACCGGGCATTCCGCAGGAAGAACAGAATGGCAAGAATCGCCAAAGTTCCTCCAATCACGGCGTGCTCTTGGAGCAAGTGAATCGACTCTTTGACGAAAGCGGATTGGTCGTAAGCCGTGCTGAACTTCAGGCCCGGGTATCGGCGCTCGATCTCGATGATCGCCTTGCGAACGTTGGCCTCGGTTTGCACCGTGTTGGCATCGCTCTGCTTTGTGACCGATAGTCCTACGGCTGGAACGCCATTAACTCGGGTCCAGACTCGCTGCTCGGTAGCCTCGTCTCGCACGGCGGCAACGTCCTTGAGCAAGATCTCACGGCCGTTAATCGTTCGGACCGGGGTGTTCTTGGCGTCATCGATATTCTTGAAGTAGCCCGAGGAACGAAGGATGTACTCGCGCTCTCCCGATTTGGCGAGGCCAGCGGGTTGGCTGATGTTCTCAGCTTGTATTCTCGAAGCGACGTCGGCGAGAGTCAGGCCATAAGCCTGGAGCTTGTCGGGATTAACATCGACAATGATCGCGCGGTCTCGACCGCCGCTGACCGTAGCCTGGGCCACGCCGCCGGCAGATTCGATGATCGGACCGATCTCGTTGACCAACAGGGACTTGAGCTTAATCGGGTCGTCAATCCCACTTACGCCGAGGATCATGATCGGGAACGAGTTCGGGTCGAGCTTATAGACAACCGGCGGCGTGATGTTCGGATCGTTCGGGAAGGAGCGCGAGGCTCGCTGGACGTACTGCAGAACGTCGACCGTCGCTTTGTCCACGTTCACGCCGTAATTCAGCGTGACGCGAACCTGAGACTCGCCTAGCCGTGAGCTCGAAGACACCGAATACAGACCAGGGATTGTGGAAACCGCTTGCTCTATCGGCCGAGTCAGTTGTGTTTCAATTTCTTGCGGCGGTGTATTGGGCCAGTTCGTGTTGATCGTGACGACCGGTAGGTCGACACGCGGAAGGAGGTCGATCGGGATTCGCAGGAAACAAATCGCGCCAAGCAACACGAGCGCGGCAATGCGCATGGTGACCGCTACCGGACGACTTACGGACCATTTTGCTACGCTCACTTCTTCACGTCCTTCTGATCGGCTTTCTTCGGAGCCTCGACTAGCTTTCGGCTTCCGTCTGGCAGTCGCTCGGCCGTGATGTTGACCTTCGATCCCGGCTTCACTGGGCTGTACGAAAGCACGATCACCTTTTCCCCGGGCTGGATTCCGGACAGCACCTGAATTCCTCGTGCATCGGCTTTCCCGGTTTTTACTTCGCGATTCTCCGAAGTGCCCTCTGGTAGTACAACCGCAATCGATCCATTTTTGATCGCATCCCCCGGCACCACGATCGTCGGCTCTGTTCGATCAATCTCGATGGAAACCTTCGCGAACATTCCGGGCTTGATCTGGCCGTCCGTGTTCTTCACCCGCATTCGAACTGATACTTGGCGGTCGCTGGGGTTGGCCGATGGGACGACCGTGTCCACCCGAGTTTGGATTGGGGCACCAGTCGAACCATCGAGCCGAATGGTCACCGGCTGACCCGGGCGCACTCGGGCGGCGTCGGTGACCGGAATGGCCGCGATCACGAATAAAGAGTCGGCGGATTCGACTCGAAGTACGGCCTGGCCCGGGCTGGCTAAGGTGCCCGGATCGGCGGTGCGAGAGGTCACGATGCCCGAAAATGGCGAACTCAGCTCTGTGTCTTTCCGTTGCGCTTCAGCGGCTTGAAGCTGGGCTTCGACCGACGCCACGCCGGCTTGCAGGGCGTTTACGTTAGCTCGGTTGGCGGGTGATTGCGCTCGGTTCGCTTCGGCGGCGGTGACTGCCGACTTAAGCTGCGAGACCCGGGCAGCGGAGGCCTGAATTTCGGCCTGGCCGCTTGCCTGGGTTGTCGTAAGTGCGGTCCGGTCGGCTTCCAGCTTCGCTTGGGCGGCATCGATGTCGGCTTGGGCGGATTCGACTTCGCCTTCCTTCACTCGAACGGCCGATTCCGCAACTCCGACGGCGGCCGTGGCGTTGTCCACAATCGAACCGGCAACGTAACCTTTCTCAAACAAGCCCTTCACTCGTTCGAGCCGGATTTGCTCATTCTTCAAAGTCGCTTGGGCGCCGGTGAGCTCTGCGGCGCGGTTCTTCTTTTCGGCTCGGGTGACGGCGAGGGCGGCTTCGGATTGGCGAACGGTCGCCGCGGCATTGGCCACCCGCCCTTCAACTTGCTTTCGAACTTGTTGAAGCGTTGCTTCCGCGCTGGCAAGCTCGGCGCGGGCTTGGCGGATGTTGGTTTCGATTTGGACTTCGCTGGCATGGATCGTCGCTTGCGCTTGAGCTAGTCGGCTTCGGCTCTCGTTCACGTTTGCGGTGCTTTCGAGAATCTGGGCTTCGGCCTGGTTCGGATCAATGCGGACCAGAACCTGTCCCGCCGTCACTCGGTCCCCCTCGCGGACTTGCAGGGAAGTGATGAGCCCGGAAATGCGCGGACTCAGGTTCACCGTGAACTCCGACGTGACGTTGCCGATCGCCTCGATGGTCTGGACGATCGGCCGCGATTCTGCGGTTGCGACTTCGACGCTGGCTGCCGCGCCTTTGCGTGCGCCGGCCTCCGCCTTCTGCTTTGCCTCCGCACCCTCAACGGCGCGCACGCGCGAAAAAATGATGAAGGCCAGCACGAACACCGGGACAAGAATCAGAAGCCAGCGTCGGACCGTCGCCATGAATACTTTATACGCATAAACAATGTCGATTACGCAACCCTTAAGGGCAAAAAGCGATCACTTAACATGCGACACGTTTGTCGTATGATGTCTTTCCTAGCCGAAAAGCTTCAAGACTGCGATAATAGACCCCATGAAATTCGTTGTCGCAATCGCTTCGATCGCTCTGGCGGCTGGCCTCGTCGGATGCAACTCGACCGCAGCTCCTGAGGCAAAGGAAACCACCACTCCAACGGCTGGCGGAAAGCTGACCGGGGCTCTAGAAGTCCAAGCCTTCCAGGGCGGATACGGCATCGACTTTTATCAGGCATCGGCGAAGGAGTTCGAAAAGCAGCACCCCGACCTCAAGATCACCGTCGAAGGTGGCCCCCGCGTTTGGGAATCTTTGACCCCGCGATTTGCCAACGGCAACCCGCCGGACCTCACCTTCCCCGGTTGGGGCATGAAGCATTGGGATTTGGCCGAAGAGGATCAGCTGGTTGACCTAGGCCCGGCGCTCGATGGCAAAGCGGCGGAAGGCGACGGAACTTGGCGAGAGAGTTTTGACCCGCAAATTCTGGCCCTGGGACAGCTCAAGGGCGTTCAATACACCTTGCCGTACTACGTGATGATCTACGGCTGGTGGTACGACCCCGAGGTCTTCAAGAAGAACGGCTGGACGGTGCCGAAGACCTACTCGGAACTGCTGACGCTGTCCGACAAGATTAAGAAGAAGGGCATGGCGCCCATCACCTTCCAGGGCAAGTATCCGTACTACATGATCGACGGGATGCTGTTGCCTTGGGTGCAGAGCATTGGTGGCATTGACGCGGTTAATGCAGCGCAGAACCTCGAAGAGGGAGCGTGGAATTCGCCCGCGATGGTTCAGGCGACCGAGCGGATTGTCGAGCTCAAGCAGAAGGGATTCTTCCAGGAAGGGGCGACTTCGATGAGCCACACGGAGGCTCAGCAGGAGTTTGTTCAGGGCAAGGCGGCGATGGTGCCTTGCGGAAGTTGGCTATTCAGCGAGATGAAGAAGACCATGCCCGCGACGGCGAAGATGGAGTACTTCCTTCCGCCGTTTATTGATGGTGGGAAGGGCGATCCGACGGCGGTTTTGATCGGGATCGAGCCTTGGATGGTGCCGACCGAGGCGAAGAACAAGGAAGCAGCGATTGAGCTGTTCAAGTACATGACCAGCCTTTCGGTCGCCAAGAAGTTTGTCCAGGAAAAGGGCACGTTGATGGCGATTAAGGGCAGCGATGATGGCGAATTGCCCGATGTTTTGAAGGTTCCGAGCAAGACCTTGCGCGAGAGCAAGGCGGTTTACTCGGTTCAGTTCCGGCACTGGTATCCGGCCTTGAGCACGGAGCTAGAGAACGGTTTGACCAGCCTTTTGAACGGTCAGCTCACGGCTCAGCAGTTCTGTGACCGGGCGGAAGCGGCGGCGGATAAGGTTCGAAAGGACCCGAACATCACGAAGCACAAGGTCTGATTTCGGCATGCGACATTCGAAAGGTAGGGGCGCGTTTATTGTTGCGTTCCTATCGCCGGCGGTTTTGCTGTACGCGGTCTTTTTGGTCTGGCCGCTGTTGCAGTCGTTCCAGATGTCGATGTACCGATGGCGCGGCGTTAGCCGGAATCGGAAGTTCATCGGCATGGAGAACTTCCAGAACCTGAGCCAGGATCCGGTGTTCTGGAAGTCGCTTCAGAACACGGGAATGCTCTTGGTTTTGGCCGGGGTTGTCACCATCGGCCTCGGGGTTTTGCTGGCGCATTTGACGGACGGTGCGGGGCCGGTGCGGAAGTTTGCACGGGCGATTTATTTGTTCCCGCAGGTGATTTCGCTCGTCGCCGTGGCGCTGATTTGGCAGTTTCAGCTGAACCCGAAGTACGGTCTCGTGACCGATTTGCTGTTCCGGGTCGGGTTGCCGGTGCGCGATCCGGGGATTGTCCGCGACCCTCGGTATGCCTTTGGGGCGATTGCCGTGGCGTTTGTTTGGCACGCGCTTGGGTTCTTCGTTTTGCTCTTTAGCGCCGGGCTCAAGCAGATCTCGGAAGAGATCAAAGAGGCGAGCGCCTTGGACGGCAGCGAGGGCTGGCACCGGTTTCGGCACGTCACTTGGCCGTTGCTTTGGTCGGTCAAGCGGACGGCGATTACCTACCTGCTGATCCACATCCTCACCGTTTTCGCCTTGGTCTTCGTGATGACCGAAGGTGGGCCGGACCGGGGGACGGAGACGATTGTTTCGTACCTTTATGAGCAGATTGCGAAGAACGGTCAGTACGGTTATGCCTCGGCATTGGCGGTCGTCGTTTTTGCGGTGAGCATGCTGGCGAGCTTGGCGGTTTTGGCTTACTTCCGTAAGGATCCGACTGCGGCGGCGGGGGCACGGGCTTGAAGGGGCGACAGTGGCTGGGCACGGTGGCGCTGACCGCCTACTTAGCGGTGATTGTCGTTCCGCTGGTTTGGGTGCTCATCAGCTCCCTTAAGACGAGCCCGGAAATTTTTGCGAGTCCGTGGTCGCTTCCGGCGCAGCCGAAGTTCGAGAACTACGCGGCGGCTTGGAACGAGGCCGGGCTGGCCAAGTATTTTTGGAACAGCGTGATGGTGACGGTCGGGTCGCTGGCGGTTTTGATTCCGGTCGGGGCGATGGCGGCTTACATTTTCGCGCGGTATCCGTTCCCAGGGTCGAAAGCACTTTATGCGATTTTCCTGGGCGGGATGATGTTTCCGAACTTCCTGGTTTTGGCTCCGCTGACCGACCTGCTTCGGCGGCTCGGCTTGTCCGAATCGTTGCTCGGACTGGGCATCGTTTACGTCGCGTTCTCCTTGTCCTTCACGGTTTTTGTGCTGACCGGGTTCTTTCAGAACGTTCCGACCGAGCTCGAGGAAGCGGCGGTGTTGGACGGCTGCGGGCACCTCATGGTCTACCAAAAGATCATGCTCCCCTTGGCACGGCCGGGCCTGATCGTCGCCGCGATTTTCAACGGCCTCGGACTCTGGAACGAGTTCAACCTCGCCCTGGTTTTGGCGAACTCCGAGAACATTCGAACCTTGCCGATCGGCCTCGCGAACCTAACCATGGCGAGGCAGTACCAAGCCGACTGGGGCAGCGTCTTCGCCGCGCTGGTGATCGTGATGCTGCCGGCGTTCGTTGTCTACTGGCGGTATCGAGAGAAGATTTACGAAGCGATGTTGGCGGGGGCGGTCAAAGGGTGATTCTGTTGGGGGCGCTTTGGGTGGCCTTGTCTGGCTCTGTTTGGCCTTGAATTGCTCTCGGAACGGAATTAATTAACGTTCCCCCTCAGGCGGATTAATTAATTACAGCCCCGTTTAGGTTCAAGGGGGCGCTTTGTGTGGCTTTGCATTGCCTTGAGTTGCTTTGCTTGGCTATTGTTTTGCATGCATCTGTTAGGAGACGAGCCGCTGAAAAGTAAACCATCAAATTATGGAGTGAGCTTGTTTGGGCGGTGACGCGTCGCCGAAACTCAGGGGATTCCTTCAGGTTTAGCATCGTTCGAACGACCGTGCTGGAATGTTTTCACAGCGCCGAGGGTTTAGCCTTGATAGGGCATGTCGAACAGCGCGACCGAGATTAAGATTAGGAATCGGAAGAGAAGATGGCTCAAGCTTTTCTATGGCCTCATTGCAATCGTCCCGCTCAACTTCATGCTTTATAAGATCATTCCGGGCCGCGTTTCTGTGTGGGTGAAGTGCGACGGGCCGTGCGTGCCGCTCATTACGCGCGGATTCTGCTGGCCGGCGGCCGCGGAAACGGGTCTTGAAGAGTGGGAATGCGGAACGGGGCAGGAACCTTTTTGGGTTTCGCTTACCAAGTTTCGGTCGCACGAGGTGATTTACGAAGATTCGGCGGATTCAGTGTTCGACATCGAACGATGAGAGAGCCGTCCGATGACAACGACAAACTTTGGTATCGTGGGCGGGATGGGTGCGGCGGAGCGGGTCTATCTTTGGGGTGCGATCTTGTTCGGCGGGCTGGCGGTGCTCCTTGCAGTGTCCCGGAGAGGCGGGTTGGCGGGCTTACTCTCCGTTGGCGGCATGGCGGCCGTGTGCGCGGGATGCGATCTGTACTTGGTCGGGCTGACCGCGCTCGGACTTTGGATCGGGGCTGTCGGCGTCGTTGTTTCGCTTGCGGCGATGACTACGGAAGCGGCTTGGTGTTATCGCAGACCACGAAACCGCGCGTGAACGTGCTTGCTCAGGGTTCCTGGTGCTTGTGGCAAGACGAGTAACAACGGGGCCATCGAGATGGTTTAGATTGAGGTCAATAAATGTCAATGGACGAGATGCGAGCCCGAACTTTTCAACTGGGCATGGCTCTGATGGGATTGCAGCCAGGGCCGCGATTCAAGTTAGGGCTACTTATAGCGGGCATCTCCAACAACCTGGAACTTTCGTCTTGTGCAGAGAGCGCTTTAGTTGAAAGTGGTTTGGCAGAAAACCTTTCGATGTGGAATGATCGCTTCGCTGCCGATCCTGATTTGACGGTATCTCCAGAAGAATTCCTAGAAAGCTATCGGCTTGATCTAACGTGTATGGCGCTTGCCTATCCTGACCCAGTCCCGCCAAGTAAACGCCAACCCATCTCAGAAGTCGCTTGGGATCTGGACAACATTCCCTCACTCCGCGACTTTGCACTAGCGACTGAACGTTCTACAAGCGGTATCTACTCTTCTCGTTCGTTGTTCCGCCAGCGGAAGTTCTTGAGCACTGTTGAGATCATGCTTGACACAGCCTTAACGGTCTCTGAACGGAAGCGTGGTGGTGGTGCCGAGACTTGGAATCCCGAAGTCCGCGCCATGCTAGATCAGCTTGGTTTTATCCAGATCATGCAGTTTGCGAATGAGATCCGTACCGTTCACGCTGTGCCAACTGTTGATGATTTGGTGGCCTTAGAGTTGATCGAATTTCGTTTCATGGACGCCATCGGTGTGCTTGACGTTCCTGACTGAAAAAACCTCTACTTGCTCGCACTCGATGCTGGCTATGGTCATCAAATCTGGTTCGGATCAGGGTGGGCCGGTAAGATGCGCGAGAACCCGAAGCGTTTTCAGGAGGATCAGTTGAACAAAGTACAGATTGTCGGTTGTTTCTTTTGCGGCGGAGGCTACTTATTGATGGGAGTCGCTTTCGCCGCCCCGCCTTTCCTTATGCGGGCTCTCGGTTCGGTGGCAAACGCGTTGCCATTTCTCGGAATCGGTTCGATGCTGGTTGGCGTGGGATTGGTTCTTTACGGGGCGAAAATTCGGAAGAGGTGTCCTAAGTAGCGTAGGCATCCCGCCTGCGGTTCCCGTTCCCGGTTTGGGTTTGTTCGGATTGGTTCGGGAGTTCGGATTCGCTTTTACGAAACTGGGTCCTCAGGGCACCGTGGCATGACATACAATGTTGCGGTGGTCGGTAGTTTCAGTCCGCGCGGGGGGCGCTGCGCTCCTCGGACTTTATCGGGTCGGTTTGGCGGTCCAGGGGTTTTCAACCCCTGGCTACCTTCTTGCACCCCGTCCGGGGTGCAGGTGGGACATTTGCGAGCGGTGCCGCTGTACCGGAGCTTGAGGCGGTGTAAGAATCGAAGCTAGCTACCTGGATCTAACTAGGAAGCTCGGCCGAATACTGCTATGGATAGCCGAGCCGCTTCCTCTAGCACTCTGCATCTACGGCACGCCGAGTTCCATTTTGATTTCTGTTGCATGCGGCTTCGGATGCTTGAGCACCATAAGCCGTGTTGACCGACCGTTCCCGTTCGATATTTCAAGAACGGGAAAGATTCTGACGAGCACGGTGTTTCTGCTCGTGCTAGTGTTCATCGCAATCATGTGGAACGACCTTGTTGCAAGCATTGCACCAAGAATTCCCGTCCTTCCTGAAAAAGCGGCAATGATCGTAGCCCAATCAATTTTGGTCAGCAGCCTGCAATGGCTTTCACGGGTGGTCGTGCTCCTCTTGGAAGTCAAGATTGATGCTCCGTTAGAGGTTGCCGCCTAGACGACCCGGCAGAACCGGCAATCTTCGTTATCGGGAACAACCCTTTAGATTTGGCTGGGTAGTGCCATCTGAAACGCGCCCGGAGCGGTTCGAGACGTAGCGTAGGCGTCCCGCCTGCGTTCGGAGATTTGTAGAGAAGGGTTTTGTCTGGGGTCCGAGATTTGGCTATGCGAACTCACTCGGGACGAGTGAGCTACGGCAATGGGGGCGGCGGGTATCGGCCGTTCGTTTTCCTCACCCCCTGCCCCCTCTCCATCGGAATGGAGAGGGGGTTCAGACAACTCTCCACCCCCAACCCCCTCCTCTCGTTCGGAAACGAAAGCAGGAGGCTCGGAAGCGCGCTACGAAATCCGGCACAATCTCCTCATGCGGTTTGGGGTGATTGGGTGGGGGTTGCGGGCTTCTATTGCGAAGATGGCGCATCAGCCGGGGAAGGGGCATCGGTTGGTGGCGTTGGCCGATCCGGACGTCGCGGTTCATGCGGCTTTTCAAGAGTTCGCGGGTGATGGCGCGCAGGTGTTCACGGACTTTGAGTCGCTGAAGTCGCTGGACCTCGACGCGATCTTCGTGCTGTCGCCGGACTATCTGCACGAAGAGCACGCGGTGAATCTGCTGCAAGCAAAAATCCCGATCTACCTGGAGAAGCCGATGGCGATCACGATTGAGGGGTGCGACCGTATTCTGCGCACCGCCGCGGAGACGGGGACGAAGCTGTATCTGGGGCACAACATGCGGCACTTTGCGGTGATTCGGCAGATGCGCGAGTGCATTCAGAGCGGGATGATTGGCGAAGTGAAGACGGCGTGGTGCCGACACTTTGTGAGCTACGGCGGCGATGCTTACTTCTGCGACTGGCACGCTGACCGGAGCAAATCGACGGGACTGCTGCTGCAAAAAGGCGCGCACGATATCGACGTGCTGCACTGGCTGTGCAACGGCTACACCAAGCGCGTGGTGGCGATGGGGAACAACATGGTTTACGGCAACGTGCCGAACCGCCGCCCGGAAGGATCGGAGATGCGCGCACAATTCCGCTACTCCTGGCCGCCCACGGAGATCACCGAACTGAACCCGGTGCTGGACGTGGAGGACGTGAGCATGATGCTGATGGAACTGGACAACGGGGTTCTGGCCACGTATCAGCAGTGCCATTTCACGCCGGATTCGGTGCGAAACTACACGGTCATCGGCACCCACGGCCGCATTGAGAATTTCGGCGACACGCCGGGCAAGAGCGTTATTCGGATTTGGAATCGACCGCGATATGGGTACGAAGAACCCGCAGATATCGAGTTCCGCCCGGCAGAAGAGCGAGGCGGGCACGGCGGGTCGGACACGCGGATTATCGAAGAGTTCTTGCGCTACATCGAGCACGGTGGCGAAACGGATACGTCTCCGCTCGCGGCCCGAATGAGCGTGGCAGCGGGGGTCTGCGCGACCCACTCGCTGCGCAACGGCTCGGTTCCGGTCGATGTTCCAGCGGTCGGCTAGACGGTCACCGCGCCCGAGCAAGCCGGACCGACTTGGGCGGCGTACTTCTTAAGGACGCCGGTAAGAACGCGCTCGGGGGCGACCCAAGCGGCGCGTCTTTCTGCCAACTCGTCGTCGGTGACGGCGACGGAGATTTCGCCGGTCGTGGCATCGACGGTGATCTGGTCGCCATCTCGGACAAGGGCGATCGGGCCACCGTCGTAGGCTTCTGGCCCGACGTGGCCGACCATCAGGCCGCGAGTCGCACCGCTGAAGCGACCATCGGTAAGGAGAGCGACTTCGTAGCCGAGGCCCTGACCGACGATGGCGGATGTCACGCCGAGCATTTCGCGCATTCCGGGGCCGCCTTTCGGTCCTTCGTAGCGAATCACGACAACATCGCCCGAAACGACTTCGCGTCGCTGAACCGCCGCCATCGCGAGTTCCTCGCTGTCGAAGCATCGCGCCGGGCCGGTGTGGGAGAGATTGGTGACGCCGGTCGTCTTGACCACACCGCCATCCGGGGCGAGATTGCCCTTGAGAATCGCGAGTCCGCCGGTGGGATAGAACGCGGAGGTGTGCGGATGAACGACGTCTTGACCCTCGGGAATCTCGATCCCTTCCAGGTTCTCGGCCATGGTTTTTCCGTTGACGGTGAGACAGTCTCCGTGGAGGCAACCGGCATCGAGGAGGGCCCTGAGCACCACCGGAACGCCGCCGACGGCATGTAAATCGAGCATCACGTACTTCCCGCCGGGGCGGAGGTTGGCGAGGGTCGGGGTTCGCTCGCTGACGGCCTGAATGTCGTCGAGGGTGAAGTTGATGCCGAGCTCGTGGGCGATGGCGGGGATGTGCAGAGCGACGTTGGTTGAGCCGCCGGTTGCAGCCGCAATCGCGACGGCGTTCTCCATCGACTTGCGGGTGATGATATCGCGCGGGAGGATGCCGAGGCGGATGGTCTCAACAATCTGCCGCCCGACTTCGGCAAGGAAAAGGGAGCGCTCGGTGGAAACGGCCGGCGGAGATGACGAGCCGGGCAAGGCCATGCCGAGGGCTTCGGCAACGCATGCCATCGTGTTAGCGGTGTACTGTCCACCGCAGGCTCCGGCCCCGGGGCAGACGGCGCATTCGACGCTCTTGAGTTCGGTTGCGTCGATTTTTCCGGCGGCGAAGGCGCCCGCAGCTTCGAAGGCATCTTGAATGGTGACGTCCTTTCCGTGGATGTGGCCGGGGAGGATAGTGCCGCCGTAGAGGAAGATGCTCGGCACGTTGAGGCGGGCCATGACCATGAGCATGCCGGGGAGGGATTTATCGCACCCGGCGACGCCGATGAGGGCATCGTAGCAGTGGCCGCGCATCATGAGCTCGACGGAATCGGCGATGACCTCTCGGCTCACGAGGGAGCATTTCATGCCCTGGTGGCCCATGGCGATGCCGTCGCTTACGGAGATGGTGTCGAATCGGCGCGGGGTGCCGCCGGATGCCGCGACGGAGTTCGCGATAAAGCGGGCCTGCTCGTCGAGGTTCCAGTTGCACGGGGTGGCCTCGGACCAAACGCTGGCCACGCCGACCCAGGGCTGATCGTAAATTTCGCGATCTCCCAGGCCCATTGCGCGGAGCATGGCGCGGTTGGCGGTTTTGTCGGTGCCTTGGGCAATCGTGTTGGATTGGTGCTTCGGATCAAATGGCATATTGATTTTTGTGGGTGAGAAATTCTTGGATGGCGGGTGACTCGGTCACTTCGCGCATCGGGAAAGGCTGGGCAACGGTGAATTGGTCGAAGTCGGTGGTGGTCTCGGTTGGCACTTGGAAGCCGACGAGGGCCCGACCGCGGTCGGCGCCGTGGTTTCGGTAGTGGAACAGGGAAATGTTCCAGCGCGATCCGAGCTGATCGAGGAACGCGGCCAGCGCACCGGCGCGCTCGGGAAAATCGACGCGGAAAATCCGCTCCGGGGTCGGGTCGGGGTTGCGGCCGCCGACAAGGTGGCGAATGTGGAGCTTCGCGGTCTCGTCGTGAGTCAGGTCGGAGTAGTGGAATTTGGCCTTGCTGAGGCCGTGCTTTAGGGCGTCGGCATCGGCGGGGCCAGAGACGGAGATTCCGGCAAACACGGTGGCGTTGGTCGAATCGCCGAAGCGATAGTTGAACTCGGTGAGGTTGCGCTTGCCGATGGCGTGGCAGAGCCGAACGAAGCTGCCCGCTTGTTCGGGAATCTGGATGGAGAGGACCATTTCCCGGCCCGATCCGGTGGCGGTGCGCTCGGCGATGAAGTGAAGCCGGTCGAAGTTGAGGTTCGCGCCGGAGATAATGGCGACGGCGTTTTGTCCGGGCGTTGCGGTTCGTGCCCACTTGGTGAGTCCGGCCACGGCGAGAGCCCCAGCGGGCTCGGGGAGGGCACGATGCTCTTCGAAAACGTCTTTAATGGCGGCGCAGATTTCGTCGCTGGAGACGGTCATCATGTCGTCGACGAACATTTGGCAGAGGCGGAAGGTCTCTTCGCCGACCTTCTTAACCGCGCAGCCATCCGCAAAGGAGCCGACATAAGAGAGGGCGACCCGCTCGCCGGTGCGCATGGACTGGGTCATGGCATCGGCATCGTCAGCTTCGACGCCAATCACTTTCGTGTTTGGCGAGAGTTGCTTGATCACGGCGGCGACGCCGGCAATCAAACCGCCACCGCCCACAGGAACGAACACGATGTCCGCGTTTTGGATCTGGTTGAAAATCTCGAGGCCGATCGTGCCTTGGCCGATGATGGTCGCCGGGTGATCGTACGGGTGGATGAACTCGCGCCCGGATCGGGTCGCGATCTCGGAAGCATGATGGTAGGCGTCGTCGTAGGTGTCGCCGAAGACTTCGAGGGTTGCCCCCATGGAGCGGATGGCGGACTGCTTGATCTCGGGAGTGGTTTCCGGCACGACGATGGTGGCAGAGGTGCCAAGTTCTCGGGCGGCCCAGGCGACGCCTTGGGCATGGTTTCCGGCGCTTGCGGCGACGACGCCAAGCGCGAGGGCTTGCGAGTCGAGGCCGGTCATTCGCTGGTAGGCACCGCGAATTTTGAAGCTATGGATGGGCTGCAGGTCTTCGCGCTTGAACCAGACGTGCTGGCGCAGCCGCTGGCTCAGGCGCGGAGCGGCGTCCAGGGCCGTGACCCTTGCGACGTTGTAAACCGCAGAGGTGCGGATTCTCCGGAGGTATTCCTCCGGAGAAAGTTCGGTGGCGAGCACGGTTCCGGTCATGTTTTAGGAGCCGGACGGGACTTCTTTGACGGCGAGGAACGGCATCATGCCGCGAAGCTCTTTACCGACGGTTTCGATCTGGTGGGCGCGCTCTTCGGCTCGGCGGGCTTTCATGGTCGGCGCACCATTCTCGCTTTCTTCGATCCACTTTTTGGCGAACGAGCCGTCTTGGATGTCGGAGAGTAGGCCCTTCATGGCCGCGCGAGACTCGGCTCCGATGACCTGACGTCCGGCGACGTAGTCGCCCCATTCGGCGGTGTCGCTGATGCTGTAGCGCATGTAGCTTAGGCCGCCTTCGTAGAGGAGGTCGACGATGAGCTTGGTTTCATGCAGGCACTCGAAGTAGGCCGCTTCGGGTTGGTATCCAGCTTCGACGAGGGTCTCGAATCCGGCCTTGATCAGTTCGGAGATGCCGCCGCAGAGGACAGCTTGCTCGCCGAAGAGGTCGGTTTCGGTTTCTTCCTTGAAGGTGGTCTCCAAGATGCCGGCCTGGGCGCATCCGATTCCCCAGGCGTAGGCAAGGGCGCGCTCTTTGGCCTGACCGGTGCCGTCTTGCTGAACCGCCACGAGGGCAGGCATTCCGGCGCCGCGGACGTATTCGGCGCGAAGCCGGTGTCCGGGGCCCTTCGGCGCGATCATCGCGATGTCGACGGTTTCGGGAGCTTGGATGAAGCCGTAGTGGACGTTGAAACCGTGGGCGAAGAGGAGGGTGGTGCCGGGTTTCAGGTTCGGCGCGACGGCTTCGGCATAGATTCCGCGCATCGGCACGTCTGGGGTGCAGAACATGATTACGTCGGCCCACTTGGTGGCTTCCTCGACGCTTAGGACGGTGAGGCCGTCGGCTTCTGCCTTTGCGATGCTCTTGCTGGTCGGGTGGAGGGCGACGCGGACTTCACAGCCGCTGTCTTTTAGGTTCTGCGCGTGGGCGTGGCCTTGCGATCCGTAGCCGATAACGACGATGTTGAGTGACTTAGCCAGCTCAGTATTGGTGTCTTGTGTGTAATAAACCTTTGCCATGTTGAATCACTCCTCTGCGCTCATGGCAACCGTGCCAGAGCGGACTATTTTCTTGATACCGTAAGGTTCGAGAAGGCGGATTAGGCCTTGGATTTTGCGGGCGTTGGCGACGACCTGAACGGTCATTGTTTTGAGCCCGAGGTGAACGATTTCGCAGTTCAGCACCCGCGAGATGTCGATGATCTCGGATCGCTTCTCCGGCGGGGCGTCGACCTGGATGAAGGCGAGTTCCCGGTGAACGTATTCCTTGCCATCGAGAGACTCGACGGAGACGACATCGACGGCTTTTTCGAGCTGCATGACGCATTGCCGAAGCATGTTGTCGTCGGCGTTGACGACGATGGACATTCGGCTCAGACCGGGCTCTTCGCAGTCGCCGACGGCGAGGCTGCTCAGCGAGAAGCCGCGGCGTCGGAAGAGGCTGATCATGCGGTTCAGGGTTCCGTGCTCGTTGTGAACGAGGGCGGTGACGGTGTGCTCTTGGGTGTGCCTCATGCTGGAATCCCCATTGGGGCTTTATCTTTCGGAAGGGCCGGGTCCATCTGGACCTGGTCGTTGGCTTTTCCGGCGGGGACCATCGGGAAGACGTTCTCTTCCATTTCCACCAAGAACTCCACAAGGACCGGGCCATCGGCGGCGCGCGCTTGCTGGAAGGTGTTCTCCAGATCTTCCCGAGTGGAGCAGCGGAAGAAGGTCACGCCGTAGGCTTCGGCAAGCTTGCCGAAGTCTGGGCTGCCCATTTCGACGTGGCTGTAGCGGTTCTCAAAGAACAGCTCTTGCCACTGGCGGACCATGCCGAGATAGCCATTGTTGACGAGGCAGATTTTCACGTTGAGCTTATGCTCGACGGCGGTTTGGAGTTCCTGCAAAGTCATCTGGAAGCCGCCGTCGCCGACGACCGCCCAAACTTCCTGCTTGGGATTAGCGAATGCCGCGCCCATGGCAGCGGGGAAGCCGAAGCCCATGGTGCCGAGTCCTCCGCTGGAGAGCCATTGGAACGGGCGCTTGAAGCGATAGAGCTGGGCGGTCCACATTTGGTGCTGGCCAACGTCGGTGCTGATGATGGCGTCGCTGTTGGTGGTGCGGTCGAGCATCTGCAGAACGTGCCGGGCCATGAGTCCGGTGGAATCTGGAACGACAAGAGGGAATTCCTGTTGCCAGCCGCGGAGCTTGGCCCACCATTCCTCGTTCACCTTTGGCTGTACGGCAGCGGTGAAGGCAGGCAGGGTCTCGCTCAGGTCGCCGGGGACACAGAGGGTGGTTTCGACGACCTTGGCGAACTCGCTGGGGTCGAGGTCGAAGTGGATGATTTTGGCGTTCGGAGCGAAACCGGCGACTTTTCCGGTAAGGCGGTCATCGAAGCGGATTCCGATGCCGATCAGGAGGTCGGCTTCTTGAACGGCGAGGGTGCCTACGGCTTCGCCGTGCATCCCCATCATGCCGAGGCTTCGCTCGTTTTGTCGATCGATGCTGCCAAGACCCAAGAGGGAGTTGATGATTGGAAGGTCGGCCTTGGCGGCAAGATCGGCGAGAGCCTGATGTGTTTCGGACCAAACGACGCCTGCGCCGGCGATGATGACCGGCTTCTTAGCTTCTGCAACTAACTGTGCAGCGGTTTCGATGGCAGTGTCGTTAGTTGCGGCAGCGGCTCGGTACCCGCGACGGACAATTTCGGTCGGGAACGGAACCGAGGACATGGCGGTGAAGACGTCCTTCGGGATATCGACGAGGACGGGGCCCTTTCGTCCTGTGTTCGCAAGGTGAAACGCCTCGACCAAGGCGTGAGGAAGGTCATCGACGTCCATGACCAAGTAGTTGTGCTTGGTAATGGGGATGGTGATTCCCTGAATGTCAGTTTCCTGGAAGGCGTCGGTTCCGACTGCCCAGGAGTTGACTTGGCCGGTGATGGCGACCATCGGAATGCTGTCCATGATGGCGGTGGCAATTCCGGTGACGAGGTTGGTGGCGCCGGGGCCGCTGGTGGCGAGGCAAACGCCGACTTTGCCGGTCGAGCGGGCGTAGCCATCGGCCATGTGCGCTGCACACTGCTCATGGCGAACTAGAACGTGTTGGATGGCGGGCCATCGTGTCATTTCGTCGTAGAGCGGCAAGACCACTCCTCCGGGGTATCCGAAGATGATGTCCACACCGTGCAGGGCCAACGCCTCCATCACGATCTGGGCGCCGCTTCTTGGCGCTACTGTCTGTTCAGATTGCATACAAATTGTCCGTTTTTCCGCTGCCCAACCCGGACCGGGGAAGGTGTCCACCTTCGGCGGCTGAGCTCAGCGACACTGCTGGACCCAACAAAAAAGCCTTCCCGGTTTCCCGGGAAGGCTTCAGTCATTCTTTAGCTTCCCGGGGCTAGGTCGGTCCAATAATAAGGAGGAGACCAAGAAGCGCAAGGAGGCCGACCAATACTTCGTACTGGCTAACCACGCGCACTCCAAAGACCTGGGAAGACATAGGAACGGCAGGACTATACATCACTTTTCCGAAAAAGCCAAAGATTTCGTCGCCTTTCGAAAAATCTTTATCAGAAGTTTAGGTTTTTCCGGTGGAACGCAATGGCCTCTTGGACGTGAGTGTCCCAGTAGCCCCACTCATGGGTGCCGGGGAATTCCTCGTATTCGTGCTCGTACCCAATTTCGGTGAGGTGGGCGGTGTAGCGGCGATTTTCTTCTAGAAGGAAATCTTCGGTTCCGCAGTCGATGCGGATCTTGATCTGGTCCTTGTGCGTTTCTGCAAGTTGGAATAAATCATTTGGACCACCGTGGGGCGCGGTGCCGAAGGTTCGGTACCACTCGAGGTCTTCTTGGGATCGGTCGAGGGCGATGCCTTCGCCGAACTTGATGAGGGCGCCGGAGTGGGAGACCGCAGACTTGAAAAGATCTGGATAGTTGAAGGCGGTCCGGAGTGCGCCGTAGCCGCCCATCGATAGACCGGTGATGCTCCACACATCTACGGTCGAGAACCAATTTCGGATGAGTGCGGGGAGTTCTTCTCCGACGGCCTTGCCATAGGGGTAGCCGTTATCCATGTCTACATAAAAGCCACGGTGACCATTTGGCATCACAACGATCAGTGGAAGGCCGTCGACGTAGCGCTCAATGCTGGTGCGACGGGTCCAGATGGTGTGGTCATCGCTCCGGCCATGGAGCAGGAACATGACTTGGTATGGGCCAAGCGAGTCTTGCGGCAAGATGACGGTTGCGGCGGTTTGCATGCCAAGGGCATGACTGTAGTAGCGGAGATCCAGCAGGGCCATGGCTCACGTTACCAAAATCTCCGGCGGCCCAAAGTAAGACTGCTCCGAGCCGGGGGGCGGCTGCGGAGCAAGTCTAGGAGGAGGAGTTATGCTTCTGTCACCGGCAGTTAGCCGATGGTTTATTGACCGCGTTGCGCTTTCTGGTGTTCCGATTGTCTGCAAAAGTCCTAGTCTCGTACACTAATCAGGTGGCGGATGGAAGCTTAGAATCGAAAAGTGGGCCTTGGATCGGTTGGTGGATCCAGGGGCCAGAAAAGGGGCATCAGCGGATGACCCTGCGATTCGGCGCGGGCGAAATTTCGGGTGAGGGGTCGGACAAGAGCGGCGGCTTTGGGGTCACCGGCGAGTATGACGGCGAGGATGTTTTTCTGATCAAGAACTACATGTTCTGGCAGGTTCGGTACACGGGCAAGTGGGATGGACAAATGATTAGTGGTCGCTGGACGATCCTGGACGGACAGTTTTTCGATGCCGGAGCGTACGAAATTTGGCCGGAAACCGAGGCGGAATCGCTCGAGGCGATCTCAGATCTGCGAGAACTCTCGCTTTCTCCCTCGTAAATTTTCTCCGTTCCCGCTAAACTGCCTCCGCTATGTCGCAAGAAACCTCACGTCGCGATCTATTGAAGCTTGCCGGGGCGGCCGGAATTACGCTCGCTATGCCGCTGGCGGCGCGAGCCGAGCAGTCGGGCACGCGCAAGAAGGGCGATAAGCTCCGCGTCGCCTGCATTGGCATCGGTGGCCGAGGCGGCGCGAACTTGGCTTCGGCAGCGAAGCTTGGCGATGTCATTGCCCTTTGCGATGTCGATGCAGATCGGCGCGCGAAGGCGTTGATCGAGTACCCAAGAGCAACCACCTTTACCGACTTCCGTGAGCTTTTGGAGAAGCTCGATAAAGACCTTGATGTCGTTATCGTCAGCACTCCGGACCACACTCATGCTCCTGCCGCCGCAATGGCGATGAAGCTTGGCAAGCACGTTTACTGCGAAAAGCCATTGACACGCACTATTTTTGAGGCGCGACGGTTAGTGGAACTGGCGAAGAAGCATCGGGTGCACACCCAGATGGGCAATCAGTCGACTTCCGATGACTCCGTTCGACAAGTCGCCAACCTGATTCGGAGCAAGGCTTTTGGTGAGGTCAAAGAGATTCACTGCTGGACCAACCGAGCCGGCAACTTCTGGCCCCAGGGCATCAGCCGGCCAGCACCAAAGGAGCAACCGAAGCAAGTCGATTTTGACCTTTGGCTCGGACCATCTCCAGAGCGACCGTATGCCGAGGGATACCACCCGTTCGCTTGGCGCGGCTGGTGGGAGTTCGGAAGCGGCGCGCTGGGCGACATTGGCTGCCACAACATGAACTTGCCGTTCATGGCGCTGGATTTGAACAATCCGGTTGCGGTTCAGGCGGAGACTTCGGGTCACAACAAGGACAGCTACCCACTCTGGAGCATCGTCAAGTACGAGTTCGCGGCGAATCGCAATCGACCGGCGGTCAACTTGCAGTGGTACGACGGCGGAAAGCTGCCTGCCCAGGAACTCGCTCCGGGAGTGAAGTTTGGTCAGAACGGCATGATTATCGTTTGCGAAAAGGCGACGCTGGTTTGCGGAAATGAGTACGGCATTCGAACAACGATCCTCGGCGGAGCGCCGCTTCCAACTGTCGAGTTCGTGAAATCTCCCGGGCACATGGCGGAGTTGTTCCTCGCCGCAGAAGGCGGACCGGCGCCGATGTCGAATATTCCGAACTACAGCGGACCGCTGACCGAGATGGTTTTGCTGGGCAACCTTGCCGTTTGGGCAAACGGTCCAAGGCTGGAATACGACGCGAAGAAGATGGCCGTGAAGGGCACGAACGAATACGATTCGCTGATTAAGCCAGCCTATCGTGCCGGTTGGACGCTCTAGATCGGCTAACCTTCTGTTCGATTCATGGTGCTAAAGTCGGGCCTCGAGGAGTTGGAAGCGGAAGCAATCTACATGCTTCGCGAGGCCGCCGCAAACTTTGATCGGGTCGCGATTCTGTTTTCGGGTGGAAAGGACAGCATCGTGGTGGCGCACTTGGCGAAGCGGGCTTTCTGGCCGGCTTCGCGGCCTTTCTTTTTGCTCCACGTGGATACCGGGCACAACTTTCCCGAGACTCTCGTTTTTCGGGATCGCTTTGCTGCCGAGAACGGCTTTGACTTGCAGGTCCGGACGGTTCAGGCAAGCATCGATCAAGGGCGAGTGCAGGACGAGGTCGGTCCGAACGCAAGCCGGAACGGCTTACAGACCGTAACCCTGCTCGACGCAATGGCCGAATTCCGGCTGGATGCCGCCATCGGCGGCGCGCGGCGAGACGAAGAAAAGGCTCGAGCGAAGGAACGGTTCTTCAGCCACCGCAACACTTTTGGCCAGTGGGATCCTCGAAATCAGCGGCCCGAGGTTTGGCGGCTAATCAACGCCCGCAAGAAGCATGGCGAGCATTTTCGGGTCTTCCCTTTGAGCAACTGGACCGAGCTAGACGTTTGGGAGTTCATCCAGAAGTACGACCTGGCGGTTCCGGATATTTACTTTGCCCACGAGCGAGAGGTTGTGCGGCGTGGGTCGGTCTGGCTTGGCCTGACGCCTTTTGTCACTTTGCAACCTGACGATATGCCAGAGGTGCGAACGGTTCGGTTCCGAACCGTCGGCGACGCGACTTGTACCGGAGCCATCGATAGCTCGGCCACCACGATTGAGGAAGTGATTGCTGAAGTCCGAGCCTCGCGGCGAACCGAACGGAGCACAAGGGCGGATGATCAGCGATCGGACGCCGCGATGGAAGACCGCAAGTTGCAGGGGTACTTCTGATGGATTCGCGACCTTTAGTTCGCGTCGCGACGGCGGGAAGCGTGGACGACGGAAAGAGCACTTTCCTGGGGCGGCTACTTTTCGAGTGCGGCGCAATTCTGACCGATCAGTACGAAGCGATCGAGAAAGCGAGCCTGCAAACCGGTGAAACCGAGGTGAACCTAGCATTGCTCACCGATGGCTTGCGTGCGGAGCGGAGTCAGAAGATCACGATCGACGTTGCTTACCGGCACTTCGCCACCGAGCGGCGGCGATTCTTGCTTGCCGATACGCCCGGTCACGCGCAATACACCCGGAACATGTTCACCGGGGCATCCACCGCCGACGTCGCGATTCTTTTGGTGGACGCAACGAAGGGGCCGACCGTGCAGACCTTCCGTCACGCCTTCATCGTTTCCCTCCTCCGGGTTCCGCACGTGCTGATCTTGATCAACAAGATGGACTTGGTCGCATATGACTCAGCCCAGTACGAAAAGTGGGTGGATGAGATCCGTCGGTACGTTACAAAGTTGGAGTTTGCGGACCTACGCTTCATGCCCGTCAGCGCTTTGGCCGGCACGAACCTCGTGACCCGCAGCGACTTGATGCCGTGGTATTCCGGGCCGTCGGTGCTGGAGTATCTGGATTCGGTTGAACTTTCGCCGCGCCAGACTCCGGTTGAGTTTCGATTCCCAATTCAGCTTGCCATTCGGCCGTCAGCGAATTTTCGGGGGTATGCCGGTACGCCGGTTTCGGGGTCAATTCGGGTGGGCGACGAGGTTACGGCGCTCCCCGGTGGACAGAACTCTCGAGTGAAAGCCCTCTCGACGGCGGACGGTTCGATCCCGGAAGCAACAACCGGGCAGCCGATCGTTGTGGAGCTTGAGGACGAGCTAGACTTGGTTCGAGGGCAGACGCTCGTGCGGTCGCGGAATCCCTCCCCGGTGACCACCACTTTCGAAGGAACGGTTTGCTGGATGACAGACCGCGTGCTTGAGCTTTCCTCACCGATTCTAGTGCTAGCAGGCACCCAGTCGCAAACTGGAATGATTTCAGAACTGGTCTACCGAATCAACCCTGAGACGCTGCACCGCGAGTACGTTTCGACATTGGGCCTCAACGAGATTGGCCGCCTGGTCATTCAGACCTCTTCGCCCCTTTCTCTTGATTTGTACGATCGAAACCGAGCTACGGGGGCGTTTCTTCTCGTCGACCCCGTGAGCAACGAGACCTTAGGGGCCGGGGTAGTCACGCGGATTTCGAGCGACTCGTCTGCGTCAAGTTCCGCAGGTGTTGTGCTTTGGATGACGGGCCTGAGCGGAGCAGGAAAATCGACTTTGGCCGAGGCATTTGCCCGCGGCCGAGCCGGGGTTGTGATTTTGGACGGGGACGCCCTTCGTGCCGGGATGAACTCCGATCTTGGATTCTCGGAAGAGGACCGTACGGAGAATATTCGCCGCGTGGCGGAGCTTGCGAACGTGCTAGCAGGGCAGGGATTGACGGTCGTTTGCTCGCTGATTTCGCCGATGCGGCATCAGCGGGAGTTGGCTCGGTCGATCGTGGGCAAGCCGTTTCGAGAAGTGTTTGTCCGGTGTTCGCTGGAAACGGTCGCCTTGCGGGATGTCAAGGGGCTTTATGCAAAGGCACGAGCCGGCGAAATCTCCAATTTCACGGGAATCACGGCGGCGTACGAGGAGCCAGAAGCGCCCGATTTGGTGATCGACACGGAGGTCGTTTCGGTCTCTGATGGGTTAGAACGGCTTCGCGAAGCCGTGGGCAAGTGGACCCGAAAAACCTAGTATTTTACGTTCAGTTCTTAACCTTGACTTAATGCGGGGTTCGTACAATTTGGGCGGAGCTTGTTATGCGACGCGCTTTTACTCTTATTGAACTCTTGGTCGTCATCGCGATCATCGCAATTCTTGCGGCGATCCTATTCCCAGTATTTGCGCAGGCCAAGTCTGCAGCGAAGATCACGTCTTCCCTCTCGGGTCTGAAGCAGGTTGCCCTCGGTCTCCAGATGTACTCGACCGACTTCGACGACATGGCGGTTCCTAACTATGGTTGGGTTGAAAACGCATCGGTTGAGCCGAACGTTTACCACTACAACAACACCTGGGTTGGTCGAACCTTCCCATACATCAAGAACCAGTCGATCTACTTCGATAAGACGATCCCTGAGATCAATAACTACAACCGAACCTACCTCGACCCGTACTACCCATACGAGCCGTACACCTACACTTGGGCTTGGATCACCAGCTTCTCGATCAGCGTTGACGGTTACACCCAGACCGGATCGAGCAACAACCCTTGCACGCCAGAAGTTGATTCGGTTCCAGCGGCAATGCGCTCGCTCACGTCCTTCGAGGACATCGCAGGTCGACTTGCGGTTACTCCAACCCGATACGGCAGCATCTCGAACTGGTCTTGGCTTCGGTTCGTGTTGCCAGCAGCATCGCAGCCAATCGCTGACCGATACACGGATACGTTCTCTTGGAACGCACTCGTCTTCGATTCGCGACGAACCTACGGACAGAAGTTCATCGGCGCATTTGCGGACGGACACGCAGGAAAGTACGGTCAAGAGAAGTTCGTGAAGCGATTTGCGGACACGCCAGCGCGAAACGAGTACGATGGCAGCAACGCCAGCTACTGTGCCGCAATGACGAACCGAGATCTCTTCCGATTCTGGGGCGCTCCTTGGCTTCAAAACTGATCTGCATTCTTTTCCTGGTCGCGGCAGCTTTTGCCGTGACCGGATGTGAGCAGCAAGTCGGACCGAACGACAAAACTGTAACCGGAAAGGAATACAAAGATCTCGTGAACCAAGGGGTTCCCGAGGACGAGAAAAACCAAACAAACACGATGCGCGACGCTGCTCTCACGGAGCCTGCGAACAAGCGATAAGTCAGGTTAACTGCGGTCTTGCACATCCGTGCAGGGCCGCAGTTTGCGTTTCAAGAGAGCAAAAATGACAGAAACCAATGATGCCGACGCATTGAGAGAACTTGCTCTTCGACAGTTTCAACAGAATCAGATTGTTCAAGCGGAACAGTCCATTCAATCCGCTCTGAGCATTGAGCCGTCGGATGTCTCGGCGCTAGTCATTTCAGCAATGATTGCTGCGCGCCAGCACCGAACTCCAGAAGCAGAGGGCTTTCTCCGAACGGCCCTTGAAATCGAGCCCTCATCCACGGAGTGCCTAATCGTTCTAAGTAAGCTCCTAGCTTCGACGCGACGCCTGCCAGAAGCGATCACTTACGCAGAAACGGCAGCACTACTCAATCCCGAAGACGCCCCGGTTTGGGTGCATCTCGCCGATTTGCTTGAGCGCGCCAACCGAAAACCGGATGCGCTGCAGATCTTGCAAAAGGCCAAGGAGCAGACGCCGAGAGACATCATGCTGCTTCGACGAATTGCAGCGTTGTGCGAACAGAGCGGTTCCAAGCCGCAGTTGCTAGCGGCGCTTGAGGAACTCCTTCAGCTTGACACGCGGAATCTCGAAGCCTGGTTGCTTTTGGCCCGGACTCAGCTAGAACTCGGAAAGTTCAAGGAGACGCTTCGAGCAGCCGACAAAGCGCTTCACTTAGAGAAGCGACATCCCGCGGCCAACCTTGCAAAAGCTCTAGCCCTTTCGGAACTTGGCCGCGGAGATGAGAGCGAAACATACTTAAGAAACACCATCAAGGTCCAGCCCGAAAACGGTATTGCCAACGCGGCCCTAGGCTATCTGCTCCAAGAACAAGGAAAGTTTCCCGAGTCACTTCGATTTTTGGAGGCGTCAATCCGCTTAACTCCTCATCACGGTTTTGCCTTTTACAACTTACTTCGAGCCAAAAAAGCGCCGGAGGTTGCACCAGAAATTCTCGAAACGCTCCGGACTAACGTCCATTCGCCGCTGACGCCTTTACGAGATCGCGGAGAAATGCACTATGCGCTTGGAAAGGCAAGTGAGGATCTGAAAGATTTTGAGTCGTCGATCCAGCATTACACCGAAGGAAACAAGATCGCGTACCAAACCTGGCTAAGCCAGGTTCCTTGGCGGACGGAAGATTATCAGGATCGCTTCTCGCGGACCATGGAGACGTTCACCCAGCCGAAGCTAGAGGAGCTTGCCGCTGAAGGGCTTGATACTCAGCTTCCGCTCATGATCGTGGGCATGATGCGCTCTGGAACCTCGCTTCTGGAGCAGATCCTTTCAAGCCATCCCGACGTGATCGGAGCCGGTGAGCTTCCGTTCTGGCACGATTTTGAGGAAGAAGCGTACGGCGACAACCACGTGCCGACCGCGCCGCGAATCCGAAAGCTTGGCGAACGCTACCTTGCCGATCTTAAGAAGCTGGGGCCAAAGGCGAAGCGGATCACCGATAAGCTTCCGCACAACTACGCGATGCTGGGGCTAATCCACACCGCTTTTCCCAAGGCAAAGATCATCCACGTCAAACGTAGTCCGGCGGACAATTGTCTTTCCATTTTCACTACCGCGTATCAGCGCCCGCCGGTGTTTGCCCACGATCGAGACAACATCGTTTTTGCCTACAAGCAGTACCAGCGCATCATCGCCCACTGGCGCGAGGTTCTGCCGCCAGAGAGCTTCATGGAGATTCAGTACGAGGACTTGATCGCCGACCGCGACAATCTGACGCGAAAGCTGATTGAGTTTGCCGGCCTGCCTTGGAACGAGGCGTGTTTGCATCACGAGAAGAACGAGCGGGCGGTGCGAACCCCGAGCCTGTGGCAAGTCCGGCAGCCGATCTACACAACTTCGATTGCTCGCTGGAAACGGTTTGAACCTTGGATCCCCGAGTTTACGGCCTTGCTTGAAGAATCTGAGCGGCAATAGCGGCGGCTTGGTTCCGAATGTCGGGTACGGCGGTGCATTCCCAAAGGGTGCCTAGGGTCAACGTGCCAATGGCGTGCAAGTTTGGATTCAAGGACAAGGGATCTAACCCAAGGCTGAGTTCGTCGTATCTGGCTAAGCCGCGTTCAACGAGAGATTCGATGACGGGAACCGCTCGGCTGGCCAATCGCTGGTTCGGCCCAGTGGCGTTGAATATCCAATCGAAACTGGACTGACCAGGATCGAAATTAGCCGCGAGATGGATGCTCAGTTGTCCGGTACGAATCCAGTCCTGCGCGAGTTGGTAGGTCTGTGCGGGGGCGCGGTGCCGGTGGACCTCCCAGAACGGTCGTGCATGGCGCAGGAATTGACGCTTTTCTCGAAGGGAGAACTGCTTCCAGATAGCCTGGGAAGTCGGTCGGAGCCCATCAATGGCAGCGCGCCAATCCTCGGCTTTTCGCACGTACTTTAGGATCGCCCGCAGAGTAGTCGCCCCTGTATACGGCACGGGCGTCGTTGGTTGGTGCGGTTGGGGCATGAAGCCATGTCGCGATACGGCGGTGACTTGGCCCCGAAAGCTACGGGCGGAAAGTTCGCAAAGCGCATCCAGCATCGTAAGCCCCGTTCCGATGATGATCACGCGGTCCTCTGGATGAACCTCCTCCGGAAGGTTTCGCCAAGTGGAGTTGCGAAAGCCTGGGTGATCTTGGAAGCTGGCGAATTGAGGCGGCAAAGTGGGTTTCGCATTTCCGAGGGCAAGAACTAGATGGTCAAAATTTCGGTCACCGATCTTGAATTGACCGGATTGAAACTCAACGAGGCTCACTTCTTCTGAGATCACTGGCACGTCACCGATCAGTTCCCGAAGATACTGACCGTACCACCGTCTCGCCACAAATTTGGACGAAACTTCACCCTCGATCCCTAACCCTCGTTGCACAAGCCACTCAGCGAAGTGGCTGGTTTCGTCCGGATAGGCGCTCATTTTTCCGGCCGGAACGTTCAGGAGATAGTTTTCGGTTGCCGCACCGTACGCTGCACCAGCACCCACTAAACCCGCTCGGTCGAAGATCGAAATGGCATCTTTCGGGAGTCCCGATCGAACAAGATGCGCCGCGACCAAAGCCCCCGACGCGCCGCCCCCAACGATTCCAATCTTCATACCTTTCCCTAGTGTGATATTTCCGTTAAGCTGACGTGATGGAAATGACTCAACACTCCCTGTCATGGTTCGAAATTCCAACCGTGGACTTCGAACGCGCTCGTGCATTTTACGGTGCGATCTTTGACTTCGACATGCCGGTAATCGAAATGGGGACGAGCCTGATGGGATTTTTCCTCCACGATCGAGAGAACGGCGTTGGTGGAGCAATCATTCGCGCCGATGGTCACGTACCATCCGTTGAAGGAACGGTCGTCTACCTCAGTGGCGGTGCGGACCTTTCGGTTGTGCTAAATCGCGTCGAACCAGCAGGTGGGAAGATCGAGCTGGGCAAAACGGAGATCGCACCGGGAATGGGCTTCTTCGCAATCTTTCATGATTCAGAAGGGAATCGGGTCGGCTTGCATTCGATGGGCTAAGAGAGCAACTTTTATCGTCAATTTTGCGACGGCATTGTCGAGTTAATCCTCAATTTGGCTTGTTAGTTTTCAGCCTATGTCAGATAATAGGTTTGAGGTTGCTTTGTTTATGAAAGGATGGTTCGGACTGATGATTTTTGGTTTGGTCGCCGGCGCTTCGGCGCAGTGGGACTTGACGCCGGTACCCGTATCGGTCCCGGAGAGCATGCGCTGGTGGCCGTTTGATCTAGCACGGACGCTCAACGTTCCGCCGAATACCAGCGTTGAAGTCGTGGCTCGAGTCGGCGGAGCGCGATTCATGGCGGTGGCGCCAAATGGCGATATTTTCGTGTCGAAACCATGGGAAGGCAAAGTGGTCGTCGTTCGACCGCAAGCAGGCTCTGATCCACTCATTTTCGACTACGCCACCGGCCTCAACTTGCCCCACGACGTCGTCTTTCATACGATCGGGCAAACCACCTACGTGTATATCGCCGAGACGAATCGGATTGCACGCTACACGTACACGACCGGGAACACGAGTGGGCAGAACCGACAGGTCGTGGTCGATAATCTTCCCGATTCAAGCCTGCCAGAGCTCGGCGGAAACTACGGTCACGCGCTCAAGAACATCGCCCTCGATTCTTCAAATCGGTTGTACGTTTCCATTGCGAGTAGCAGTAATGCATGGGCGGGGGATGCGACAAGTGACCCGATTCGGTGCGCAATCTATCGCTATAACGCGGACGGCACGGGCAGGACGCTGTTTGCCCGTGGATTGCGCAATGCCGAGGGGTTAGCCTTCTACCCAGGGACGAGCACGCTTTGGGCGACCATCAACCATCGCGATAATGTCAAGTACCCGCACAACGATGGCACCGGGCAGTACGGCAACGAAATCGGAAGCTACATCGACAATCATCCGCCCGATGGATTTACGCGAGTCGTCTCAGGGGGCAACTACGGGTGGCCGTATGCTAACCCGAGTCCAGACTCACTGAGCCATTTGAACTTTCCACCCTACGATCCGGACTTTGACAATAATCCGCTCTGGGCAAACTTCCCGCAGGTGAACTTCACGCGAATTTCGAAGGGAGTTCAAGCGCACAGCGCGCCCTTGGGGCTCACCTTCTTCACCGGAACCCAAGCGCCCGCCCCTTGGCGAAACGGGGCCGCCGTTGCCTTGCACGGTTCCTGGAATCGCGGAGCCAAGACAGGTTACAAGGTAACTTATTATCCATCTCATGCGGACTCGAAAAACCTCATGGGTTACAGCGATTTTGTAACCGGTTGGCTGGACGAAGCGAGTCAGGATCAGTGGGGTCGGCCCGTTGATATTGCGGTTGAACCGACCGGTGGAGTGCTGATCAGCGACGACTACAGCGGAACCATCTATCGTCTACGGCACACGCCACCTACCAACACGTCATGGGTGGAGGCGGTTATTGAAGAGACTACGGGACCAGTAACCATCGGGCGCAACCGGGAACGGGAGTGGTCCATCTTCACCACGAATGTGGTGAAGAACCCCGGTTCGAGAGTTATCTCTGAACTCGCGGCAGTGGGTGATTTTGAAACAAACGGTCTCTCCCGTATCAGGCGAATCTTCTATCCGGGCGGAAACACAAACAGTGGTCGCCAGATTCAAGGAACGGACGGTGGGTTCAGCTTTAGCGTTGCCGCAGATACGACTTTGCAAACGATCCGCTTCTACCTTGGCGCTGTTGGTTCGTCGGGGCGGTTGCGCTTGAAGCTTTCGGACTCGGCGACGGAGTACGAAGTTCCGGCCAAGAATCTACCGACTTCGTTCTACGGCTATGCCCAAATCACATTCCGCGCGTCGGCGCCCGGTCAGCGCCTGCAAGTGTCTTGGACGAACAGAAGTTCGAACGGCAATGTAGTTGTTCAAGGGGTCTCGTTGTTGCCGGCCCGCCGATAATTTCTGGAACTTAATGGAGGACCGGGGTCTTTACGCTTGCGTGATCCCGGTCCTTCCATACGTCCAAGTTCAGAATCCGCAGGAGCCCATTCCGCTCGCAGATGGCAGCAAGGTTTTCTGCCCGATCTGTGTTGCGAACGGTTACGCCAGCGGCATCGAATCGCCGAAGAAGTGGTTTTTCACCGCGAACTCGGTTGGCGCGGCGCTTTGGAATGTGTCGATCCCGCGGGTACAGATTGGTGCGACATTCCACGGCTCCTCGCGCGGGGTGCGGGGGCTGTTTGCCTACCAGGCAGTGCTGGAGCGCGAAAAGCTGCCTGGATTGAATCTGTCCTACGGACTCCAAAGTCAAGAGACCGGGGCGACCGGCTCGGCGGTCACGCTCGAAAAGAATTTCCGCTTTGGCGAAAACCGAATCAACGTGTTTGGCGGAGCATCGCGGCAGACGAACGAGACGAAACTCCGCACGGTGTTTGGCACAAAGTACAGCCCCGACGGCAAGTGGTTTGTCGGAAATCAGTTCGACGGCCGGGCGCACAATCCGTTTGTTCAATATGTGAAGGGCGATTATTCTGTTGGATTACTTCTAGTTTCCGCGAAGGATCTAACGCTCACGTTTGGCGTCACCTTCTGACGGGTACCTTTCGGTCTGGATGAGCATTCGACTGTTGACGCCCGAGGACGCAGAAATCTTTCAGGCGGTGCGGCTTCGCGGGTTGTTGGAGGATCCGACCGCGTTCGCGAGCGACCATAGTGAAGAAGTGGATCGCGAGATTGGCGACGTGAGGGAACGTCTGGTCGCCACGGAAGGTTCAGCCGTCTTCGGAGCTTTTGTTAATGGCGCCCTCGCGGGAGTCACCGGCGTGTATCAAGAGAAATCGGCTCGTCTAAAGCATAAGGTGTGGGTTTGGGGAGTGTATGTTCAGCCAGAATTCCGGGGTCAGGGTCTTGCCCGTTCGCTCATTTCTGCTGCGATGGAGTACGCATACGAGTGGCCCGAAGTTCTGCAAGTGAACCTTGGCGTCAACGCGAGCAACCACGTCGCGCGACGGCTATACGAGTCGCTCGGCTTCAAAGAGTTCAGCTATGAGCACCGGTTTATGATCGTGAACGGTGAAGCTCAAGACGAAATTCTGATGGTGCACCAGAAGGACGCTCGTCCTGCGCTAACATAGACGAATGCTCGCCGCCGTAGCCGTCTTCGCCATCGCCCAATTGCCCATGTTAACCGCCGAAGAGAAGCGCGCGGGTTGGAAGTTGCTCTTTGACGGCAAAACCAGTGCCGGTTGGAAGAACTTCAAGTCCGACAAGCTCAGCGCCGGTTGGCAGATCAAAGATGGTGTTCTCACGATCGCCGACGCCGGAACTGCCGGAGACATCGTCAGCGACGAGAAGTTCGAGTGGTTCGAGCTCAAGCTCGAGTTCAACCTTGGTAAAGGCCAGAACAGCGGCGTGATGTACCACGTCGCCGATGACGGCGATGCCGTTTGGCACAGCGGCCCAGAGATTCAGCTTTACGACCACCCGAAGCAGGAAGGCATTCAGACCTCGGGCATGCTTTATGAGCTCTATAGCTCACCAGTAGACACCGCGAAGCCATCGGGGCAGTGGAACGAACTCCGGATCCTCGTTAGCCCGAAGGTTTGCACGACCTGGGTCAACGGAACCAAGTACTACGACTACGTTTTGGGTAGCGAAGACTTCAAGGCGCGAGTGGCCAAGAGCAAATTTGCGAAGTATCCGAACTTTGGCAAGCTCGGAAAGGGCCGAATCGCGATTCAGGGAGACCACGGTAACGTGTCTTTCCGCAACATCAAGATTCGGCCCATCAAGAACTAACTGGGTTAGACGGCCCAGCCAGGTCGGAATTTGGGGCGGATGAGTTCATCAAACTCGTTCGTCCCTTTTACTTTCATCGCCTTGGCATCCCATTCCAGCTTCGGACCATCTGCCCAAATGGCGAGGTTGCCGAGGAGCACGGTTTCCGTGAGCGGACCCGAGTAGTCCGGAATGTTGGACCGTGCTGGCTTTCCGCCGAGAGCAGCCCGCGCGAATTCGGCCATGTGACCCGGGCTCTCTTCGACCTGGATGTCCGGCAACTCACCGCCCCCAACGAGCAGGAAGCGCGTGTTCGATTCGTCTGGGCTGTAGATCGTGCCTTTCTCGCAAACGACAATGCTGCCGTTTCCGCCGAAATCGAATCCGGGTGCGAGGCTTGCGGCCGGTTTCTTTCCGCCGTCGTACCAGTGAACCTGCAGGGCGTCGCGGTCCTTTCGCTTTGGAAACTCGTAGTGAACAATCGCCCAATCCGGGAAGCTGTCGCGGTTGTGTCCGCTGGTTTCGGCTTGTACGGTCAGAGGATCCTTGAGGTCAAGCGCCATGTAGGACATGTTGAAAATGTGGCAACCCATGTCGCCAAGGGCGCCGGTGCCGAAGTCCCAGAACCCGCGCCAAGCGAACGGGTGATACCCCTCGCCGTACGGTCGGTAAGGTCGGGGACCCAGCCACAGATCGAAGTCGACGGTTTTCGGCGCGCGAGCGATCGGCGGGCGAGGAATGCCTTGTCGCCAGTACGCCGCCGCACGATCTGTCCAGAGGTGAACTTCTTTCACCGCGCCGTACGTTCCTGCTCGGACGTGGGCTGCGGCTTTGCGCATGTTGGTGCTCGCCGTGCTCTGGTTGCCCATCTGGGTAGCCACTCGCTGTCGCTTCGCGATCTCGGCGAGTTGTCGAGCTTCCCAAATGGTTCGGGTGAGCGGCTTTTCGCAGTAGCAGTGGAGTCCTTGCTTCATCGCGAGCGCACTGGCGATAGCATGATGGTGGTCGGGAGTGCTGACGACCACGGCGTTGATCTCGCCTTTCATCGCTTCTAGCATCTTGCGATAGTCGTCGAAGGTCGCGGCCTTCGGGTGCTCGACCATGCCACGGGCGCGCTCTTTTGCGTCGATGTCGCAGATGGCGACGACGTCGCCGAATTGGGCGGCATCTTGCATTCCGCTCCAGCCTTTTCCGCCGCAGCCAATGATGCCGAGCTTCAAGCGGTCAGGTGCGGGTTTCTCGGCGGCCGAGCCTTTGGCAAGCAGGCCACCAACCGCCACGGCGGCGGTGCCACGGAGGACGTCACGACGGGAAAGTTCGTTTCTATTCACGTTGCGGACAGTCTAGCGGGAATTGGGGGCATTGTCGATTTCAATCGCGGCGATCTCTCAAAATTTGCGTTTGGATTCGAAAATGCTTGCGCAGAGAATCTCTGAACCCGATGAAATGGCTATGATGTATCGGTAGATCAAGTGATGACAATGATGACTCACCTTTTAGCTGGTAGCAGCTTCGCCATCGGCGCCCTCTCGATTTTTGGACTTCCGCAGACCCCCGCGCCGCAAGAGCCGATTGCCATTCAGATCGACTTGTCGAAGACGCACCAGCCGATGCTCGGCTTCGGCGGAACCCAGACTTACAACGGTGACGCGTTGCTGGCCCATGGCGAGCGCGACCGTGTCTACCGCGCCCTTTTTTCGGACCTCAAACTCGACTTTCTCCGGCTGCGAAACTTCCACGACTATCCGGGCCAGCAGGCGACGTTCGAGAACATGCTCCGCGACTATGTTGCCGGAGCGACGAAGTACAGCGACGCGGCATCAAGAGGCAAAAAGGGGCCGGTTAAGCTGCTCTTCACGTCGTGGTCGCCGCCGGGACGCCTGAAGAACAACGGATTGCTGAGTGGACGCTCCGACGGGACAGATAAAGGACTGGCCAACGTCACGCTGAAGCGCGGGGCCAACGGTAAGTACGTCTACGGCGGGTTCGCCGAGTGGTGGAAGGAGAGTTTGCTCAAGTTCAAATCAGTCACTGGTCGCTTGCCCGACCTGATCACCCTTCAGAACGAACTGGACATCGCGGTTGCGTACGAAGGCTGCGAGTTCCTTGCGACCGAAGGGAAGACGCCAGAAGGGTACGAGATGGCAGGCTACGCGGAAACCCTGACCGCAACCCATGCCGCGCTCAAGAAAGAGTTCGGCGCCGCCATGCCGGGAATTACGGGTCCAGAAACGTTTACGATTCGTCTAGACAGCGGCGATTCGCAGGTAAAGCGGCTGCTTGATCCCGAGACGGACGCCGGTAAGAAGGCACTTGGACTGTTGCAGAACATCTCGTTCCACATCTACGGGAACGGTGCCGAAGAGGCATCCCCGACGAAGTACCGCACTGCACTTGCCCGGTTAAAAGCGGTGTATGGCGAAACCGTCCGCCAGAAGCCGTTCATGCAAACCGAGTTTCTCGAAGGAGTCGACATGGTTCAGCAGGCGAGCATGATCTCGGATGCTTTCGCATTTGGCGACGTGAGCGCCTACTTTGTCTGGATTGCCGCGCGAGGAGTGCACCAGCCCGGAAATGCGCTGGTCTACTACAACCAGCTGGATGGCAGCGTCGAGCGGCGAGGTCGGTTCTATGCGATCAAGCACTTTTCGAACTTCATCGGTGCCGGCTGGCATCGAGTCGATGCTTCGACAACTGATGCAGATGTCCGCGTCTCGGCTTACAAAAAGGATGACAATTCGGAGGCGGCCCTTGTCCTGGTGAATCCGGGAACCAAGCCGTTGACCTTTAAGTTGCCACCCGCAGCAACCGGGTTCAAAAATCCCAAGCTATATCGATCAACTGAAACGGAAGCGGGAGAGAAGTTCCGAGAGCTTGGTGAGGTCAAAGATGGCACCGTCACGCTTCTGGGCCGGGGCGTTGCAACGCTGCACTGGGAGAACTAAAATGTTGACGCCAATCTTGTTTATCGCTATGGCTCAAGGTCAGAACGCACGCGCAGCGACAGAAGCAGACCATGCGCTACTGCTGAAGACGCTGAACATCACTTCGCTTCGTGGCGGTGCGGACGGCATGAATCCGAATGCCCCCAACGCGGCGAACACGGACGAGAGCAAGGCCAATCCGTACCCCAACATCCCCCCGCTTCTTACTTTCGCCAACGGCAAACCAGTGAAATCGGCCCGCGATTGGTCGCGCCGACGGGCGGAGATTGCCGAGCTTCTGGATCGGGAAATCTATGGTCGAACTCCAAAGAACTTGCCAAAAGTCGAGTGGACGGTGGAATCGGAAGCGGATACGACGGTCGGTGGATTCGAGACCAAGACCAAGAAGCTGGTCGGGAAAGTCGATAACCGGGCGTATCCTGCCATCGAAGTTAATATCCGCATGACCCTGGTCACGCCACGGCAAGCCAAGAAGGTGCCGGTGATCATGGAGTTCGGCTTCTCCTTCCCAGAACGTCCCGGTGCGCCGACTCCGCCCGTCCCCGAGTGGCAGTCGATGGTTATCAAAGAAGGCTGGGGCTTTGCGATTCTTGAGCCCGGCTCCTACCAAGCCGACAACGGTGCTGGCCTCCGCGCGGGAATCATTGGCCTCGTCAACAAAGGGGAGCCGAGGAAGCCAGAAGATTGGGGCGCGCTCAAGGCATGGGGCTGGGGTGCTTCGCGAGCGCTGGACTATCTGGAGCGAGACCCGCAAACGGATGCCAAACGCGTGGTGATTGAGGGACTTTCGAGATATGGCAAAGCCGCCGCATTAACGATGGCATACGAACCACGATTCGCGATCGGCTTCATCGGATCATCCGGTCAAGGCGGAGTGAAAATCTGGCGCCGCAACTCGGGCGAGCAGGTAGAAAATGTCGCGTCCAGCGGCGAGTACCACTGGATGGCCGGGACCTACGTCAAGTACGCGGGGCCGCTGACACCTGGGGATATGCCAGTAGACGGCCACCAACTTCTCGCCATGAGCGCGCCAAGACCGACTTTCGTCGGCGTCGGCAGCCCGCGCGTAGAAGGCACGTGGATCGACAGCCGTGGCACGTTCATGGCTACGCAACTGGCCTCACCCGCCTGGGAACTGCTCGGCAAGAAAGGGCTCTCAGCCACCGAAATGCCGCCAGAAGGCACCCCCGCCCAACAAGGCGATCTTGCGTTTAGCCAACACACCGGCGGTCACACCAACGGCCCCAACTGGGCGAACTTCATCGCCTTCGCAAAGCGGTACTTCGATAAGTGAAGAAGAGAGTGGGTTAGCCAGGCTAGGGACTAGCCTGGCTCAACAATCCATGCTTCATTCGAGCACAAAGTACGTCCAGCCTTGGGCTGGGACCGTGGTCGAGAAGGTCGCTGAGCCGTTCTTGGTGTTCAAGGTTTTCGGCTTTGCTTCCTTCTCGCGAACTCGGACTGAGCTTGGACTACCCGCGTAGTACAAAGGAACCGTTATGGTTTCGGTTCGGGCGGCGGACGTTGGGTTGTAAACAACGAGCATCGCTTTCTCCTTCAGATTCGGATTCGCGTGGAGAACGTAGTCCAGCTGCCGCCCATCGGGACGGCGAAGGTGAACGACATCGGACTCGAGAATCTGTCGGTACCGCTTGAACCAATCGACCATTCGCTGCACCATCGCCTTGGTTTCGGGTGCGTCATACAACCGAAGACCTCGCCAGCATGCCTGCGCGCCGTAGCCGAGTGTGTTTGCAAAGTGCAGCTCGTAATCGCTAAGATGCTCCTTCAGCGGCTCGATGGTTGCGGCCGCTCCGCCGCCTTGGTACTCGACCAAAGGCACGAACATCCAACCCATCGACGGCGCTTTGTCAAACGTGCCGTCGAACAGGTTCTGCCGGGAATGAAGGTGCTGCTGATTGCGGGGAAGGGACCAGTTGGTCTCCCGGTAGCCCATGCCGGTTTTGTTGGAACCCGCGAGGAAGTAGTAGTCGGGCACGTTCAAGTAGATGTCCCGCTCGCGGCACCAAGCGTAGAACTCTTCGATTTTCGCGTACTGCTGCCACTGTGAATCGGCAAGATCACGGTGGCCGGGGTGTTCCGTCGAGGCGCACGGGTCGCCGGGATAAGAGCCATCGTGCTCCAGCACCCTGAACCCGGTCCCCTCAAGAAACTTCTGAACCCGCTCAAAGTAGCCAACGCCCCATTTGCTGCAAAGACACGGCGAGTTTCCGAAGATTGCCCCGCCCGTTTTGCCAGTTTTGGGGTTGATCACGTCATTCTCGTCATCGATTCGCCGACTGGCTAACAAGGAGTACCCGCCGAGCCGAAGTCCCTTGGACTCGGCGTAATCGTTCAAAGCGCGGTACTTGGCGATGCTTGCCGGTGAGACATCTTCCATGTCGAGGCCGCTTCCGAAGCTCAGGATGACCAGCTCAAATCCACATTCGGCGGCTTGATCTATCGCCTCACGAACGGCCTTATCTTCCACCGTTCGGATATGCAAGATGAGTGGATTGTCCTCGACCCAAGGCGCGAGCTTTCGGAACATTGTGCGAACGCTTCGGCTGCGCCGGTCGCGCTCTTCCGTGTCGTGCAGCATCACATAAGACCGGAGTGAGTTCAGCGTTTTTCCGGGCGCAAGATCGACGCCGGGACCTATCGGAGGATGCACGTCGAGCACGCAAGGCGTTAATCGCTCGTAGTTGACCTGCGTTTCGAAGCCCGGATCCACTTCCCAGTGGACGGCCTTGTTGGCTCCTTCAACCGTCATCCCGCCAAAGGCCATGCTGGTCGCAACCGTAACGTTCGGCAGTCGCCAGCGATTGATCATGTCTACCGAGCTTTCGCCCTCAACCACGCTAAGCCGCTCGGAGGAGAACTTGTCGACCCGAACGGACGTTTCGCCGATGTTCTTGAGGCTGATTTGCTTCCCGATCACCGGCAAGTTATCGTAAATTTCGAGGCGAACCTTTGCCTCCAAGCTGGTCGACTTAAACGTGAGCAGAACCCCTTTGCCCTTCGGCGGCCAGCTTTGGCCAGACATCGACTGGTAGGGAATTGGCTTGTCCACCGGACAAACTTCGATACTCGAAAGCGCCATCGCATTGCTCGCCGGCTTCAACTGAGCGATCCACTCCTCAAGTAGATAGGCCCGATTGGGTGGTGATGTTGAGCCACCAATCAGAATTTCCTTCCCATCGACGATAAGCTTGCCTTCGGGCTCAACCGATCTCAAGAACTCTTGGGAGGTGTCGATGCGCCGAAAGCTGGTGGAGGAAACGAAAGGCGCAATCCGGAGGCGACGTTCCACCAAACCGTTCGTCAGGACGACTTCAGTATCAGTGCGAACGATTTTTGCCGGATAGCTTGCTCCCAGCAACCAATCAATGGCCGGAAGCGGTTCGAAGTTTGAAACTGTGGGTAGTAGCATTGGATTATCGTGCCGGAATCGGCTCTCCCTTGCGAATGGCGTCCAGCCAGGCAGCCTCGCGATCCACGAACGGCTTCTGTTGGGCCGCTGTTGCCTGGTGATTGTGCGGCGAGTCGATCATCGGCACCAGTTCCTTCTTGCCCGTAGCAGGCATGCCAGGAATCGCGTTGAAGGTTGCCTGGATTCCGGTAGGAGCACAAACGGTGTCCACCCAGCCAAAGCCGATGAGCACTTTCGACTTGATGTCCTGAGCGAAGTTGTTGATATCCACATACGGTGCAACCGCCGCCGACCTTGGATTTGTCACCGGAAGAAACGGATAAGAAGCACTCCGGTTATAGTTAATCGCACTTAAATCGCTACCTGCCGGAACGTTGGCGATGCTGTGGGTGATCGCCGGGTGCAAGCCAGAAACGGCGAGCGTCTGCTGTCCGCCCATGCTCGTGCCGATCACGATAAGCGTCTTGCCGTCCCACTCTGGATGCTGGGTAACAAAGTCAACGCTCCGAACCGCGCGTAGATACATCTCAACGAAGTAATTGTTTTCCAGATCGTCGGTACCGATTCCGCTGTAACCCTTGATTGCCGCCGGCAGGGCGTCATAGTACGATTTGGGTTCGGTCGGCAGAACATTGTGCGCCTGTGAATTGAAGATCAGATATCCCTGTTCCGCGCGCCAAGTGATCCAGTTTGGATCCAGCGGGTACGGCCCCCCTGCCCACTGAAACTGAATGATGGCGGGGTACTTACCCTTCGCCTTTGGCTTAGCCATCTGTCCGTAGATATGCTCACCCTTGATGAAATCGAGCTGGTACGTGCCGTACTCAATGCTTTCTCGATTGGTTGGTTTCGGCGTGATGACGGGATTCAAGGAGACTTTTCTGGCGTCGGCAATGCGTCGATCCCAAAACTTTCGAAAGTCTGCGGGACGAGCAAAGGCCTCGATCTTTGCTGGCGAAATTGCCGCGGCTAGAGCCAGTGGCTTAGCCCCTTCTGCCGCTAGTTCGACATAAAGGAAAGAGGGCTGATCGCCGAGAACTTCCAGCTTGGCCTCTCCGTTCTGAAACTGCAAAGTGCCAGATGCCACCACGCCCGCGTTGTCCCGTTTCGCCGTGTACTTGACCGAGCTCAGGGTCGGCGATTTGATGGTCCAAGTCGCTTTTTCTCCAACTTTATAGGTGGCGCTCGGTACGCTTGGCGTCGCCGAGAGAACCGGAGCATCTTGCCCACGGTCCCGAGCGACAGACACGCAGCCGACCGCCAGCACGACGGCGGAGAGCGCGAAAACGGAAACATTCGAACGGTTAAATTTCATATTGAGAATGTGTTCATCCTAGACCATTTGGGAAGCTTTGTAAACGGCTAGCGGCCCGCTTTCGGAGCCCAAATTCGGTACTGGCCGCTGGCATGCAAGAGCCCGAACATGTAAAGCATGCCGTCGTAATACCGCCACTGTCCGTTCGGCACCTGGGCATCCCAAAGGTCTTTCACAAATCGCTTCGAGACCGGAGAAGTGCTGGCCATTGCGCTCGCCGCATTCATCGCCCGGAGCCCGGTGGGGGTGTATTCCACCAATGGCTTGCCATCGAGGCTATAGCTGCCTACATAGGTCGGTTTTTGGGAGTCGAAGAATTCCAGCATGCGGTTCGACTGCTGAACCTGCCAGGGGTCGGCGGCAAACCAAGCGTGGTCCATGGCAATGTTTCCACCAACCCGAACGGCATCAAACAAGAAGTTGTCAGATCGATTGTTCGGATCCCACGGAGCCTTCATAGGCTTTCCGTCGAAGCTCGAATAGTCTGGGGTTAGCCCCGTCACCGGGTGCGCTGCTTTTCGGAAGTACTTTCGGCTGGTGATGGCCGCTTCTTTCCAAAATGCCCGATCCTTCTTGGCCCAGCGCGACCAAAGTTCATAGAAGGCGGGAAGGTGGTAGGAAGGGTCGGTGAAGGTGGCGGCGGTGCCGTTCGGGACAAACACCACCTGCTTCTCCTTTTGATTGAACATGTTCGTCACGGTGTCCGTCTTTCCGCCGTTGTCCTCTTCCTTGCGCAGCATGTGATGCAAAATCGCATCGGCCTCGGAACGATAGTTGTAGATTCCGGAGCCCGATCCCCAGCGGCCGGCCGCGAAGAATAGGGCCGTCGCAAAGTACTCCTCACCATCGGAAGCCGGCGCGTTTGCGAGTTTCTTTCCGGCATCGTTGCACTGCCACGCAAAGTAGCCCTTCCATGGCCCACTCGCGTGTTGCATGTGCGTCTTTGACCACTTCCAAAGCCGATCGAACTCGGCTTTCCTGCCGTATTGCACGGCCAGCATCATGCCGTAGGACATGCCTTCGCTCCGCACATCATTGTTTCCAATGTCCTTGATGTAGGCCATGTCCGGGCCGACTTCGAAGTAAACGCGTTCGCTCGACGGGTTGCCTAGGAACAACTTGTTCCACGCCTCGTTCAGCTTCGCCGCAATGTCCATGTCCGTCTTGCCGATCTCGCGGAAGAGGCTGCGGTACTTGCCAGTCTTGAATGAGTTGGGGCTCTTCTTTGCTGGAGCATCTGCCGGGGCCAACTTCGTGAACGGGCCGGCTTGGGCAAATGCACTCCCGGAAATCACGAGGCATATGACGGCAACGGCGGCGGCTTTGTGGGGCATAGGGTTCATCTTATTCTGTTCCTGACGCTCATCCTGCGCAACGGAGTCGGACCTTACAATTTCACTACGAGTGTTGGCAAATGGGTAGTCGCTTGTCTATACTAAAGGCGCGAGAAAGATAGACATGGCAGCACCGGTGATGGAGCAAGAAGGCGTTTCGGCGGCGCTGAACCGCGTATGGGGTTTTAACGAGTTACGCCCATTGCAGAGTGAAGTCGTCAGCGCTTCGCTCAAAAATCGCGACGCCGTGGTCGTCATGCCGACTGGCGGCGGAAAGAGCCTTTGCTTCCAACTGCCCGCGATTGTGACCAACACCCTCACCGTCGTGATCTCTCCCCTCATCGCATTGATGAAGGACCAAGTCGATTCGCTTTCGGTTGTCGGCGTTCCGGCGGCCGCGCTGAACTCGTCATTGAGCCCAGAGGAAGAGGCGAGCATTGTTGCGAAGCTACGCGCCGGTGATCTCCGCCTGCTCTATGTCAGCCCGGAGAGACTCCTGCTTCCGGCAACTTTGAACTTGCTAAAGCAGGGCCGAGGGGTCGCTCGATTTGCCATAGACGAAGCCCACTGTATTAGCGCTTGGGGCCACGATTTCCGGCCCGAGTTTCGACTTTTGCATCGCATCAAAGAAGCGTTCCCGGGGGTGCCGGTACAGGCGTTCACCGCCACCGCCACGCCGAAAGTGCAACGCGACATCGCAATTCAGCTTGGCCTTGAGCGGCCCTTGAAATTCGTCGGAATCTTTGACCGTCCCAACCTGACCTACCGGATCGTATCGAAAGACGACACGGTCGGCCGCATTGCGGAAGCGGTCGGCCGCTATCCCGATGAAGGGGTGATCGTCTATTGCCTCGCGCGGAAGGATACGGAGAGCATCGCGAATGCTCTAGTCGCTCGCGGAATCAGCGCGGTGGCCTACCATGCTGGTTTGCCAAACGATGTTCGGCGAAAAGTGAGCGAAAACTTCGCCCAGGAAAAGGTCAACGTCATCGTCGCGACCGTCGCCTTCGGCATGGGCATCGACCGTGGAAACGTGCGTTGCGTCATCCACGAATGCATCCCAAAGAGCATGGAGGGCTATCAGCAAGAAACTGGCCGCGCAGGCCGAGACGGGCAGCCGAGCGAATGTGTGTTGCTCTACAGCCACGGCGACGTGCTTCGGCTGAAGCGCCTGCTTGCCGGTGGCGATCCGCACCACCTCACGCTTCTCGAAGAAGTGCGGCGGTTTGCGACCTCGCACGAGTGTCGGCACAAGGCGCTGAGCGAGCACTTTGGGCAGGAATATCCGGTTTCAGAAGGCGGGTGCGGCGCGTGTGACGTGTGCACCGGTGGGATGAAACGACTGGGCAACTCTCAGGCGGTGGCGACACGAATCTTGGAGACGGCGATTGCCCTTTCCGAAGGGGAAAAGAGCTTCGGGGTCGGCGTTTTGGCCGGTGTCCTTCTTGGCTCGCGAGTGAAGATGATTCTAGAACGTGGCGCTGACCGCGCACCGGGGTTCGGGGCATTCGCCTCCGAAGAAAAGGAACGCGTGTCCTCTTGGATTCACCAAATGGTGGATCTTGGGTTGCTTCAAGTGTCCACTGGGGACTACCCGGTGCTCTCGGTTTCCGATGCTGGCCGGGAAGTCTTAGAGTCCGGAGCAGAGGTCAGCCTGATTGAGAACGTTGCTCTGGTTCGTTCGGTGAAGGCAACCGGCACTGAGCTCGACGCCGTTTCTGAGGAACTGTACGTGAAGTTTCGAACCTGGCGACGGGCAACTTCGGCGGAGAAAGGCGTCCCGGCCTACGTCATCTTCCACGATGCCACGCTCATGCGAGTCGCCAGCGTTCGACCTTCGACGGCGGAGAATCTGCGTGCGATTTCGGGGGTTGGCGATAAGCAGGCCGCAGAGTACGGTTCCAGCCTGCTGCGCATGATCCGCGAGTTCGTGGAAGAAACCGGTGCCGGGCTCGATACCGGCGCGACGCCAGTCATCCAGAGCACCAAAGCATTGCCGAAGAATGGCAGCTATGCCGACCACTTCGAAGCCCACGCTAGTATCGAGGACATTTGCCGCATCGCCAGCGTCAAGCCGACCACGGTATGGGGACATCTCGCCACCTGGGTCGCAACGACGAAGCCAAAGTCTATTGAGCCCTGGCTTGATGCAGAAACGATTGCCCGGGTCAAAGCCGCACTTGCCGCAGTCGGCGGAACCCAGTTGAAACCGGTCTTTGAGTATCTGAGCGAAACCGTGCCGTACGATAAAATCCGCGTCGTCCGCGCGTTTCTAGAAACGGAGAGTTAAGCCTTGCAGATTCGATCTTTCAGCGTTTCAAAGTACCGGTCGATCTACGACTTGGAAGTGCGGCTGAAGCACATCAACGTCGTAACCGGCGCAAACGGCTGCGGCAAGAGCAACCTGTTCAACGCCTTTCGGCTTGTGAAGGAGACGATTTTGGGTCGGCTCAACGAGCGGCTGGTTGCCGAGGGTGGACTCGGTTCCGTCTTCTGGGCGGGGCCGCGGAAAGTTGCGCCAAACCAGCGGATCGGCTTGCACGTGGTGAGCGACGATTTTGAGTACGAAGTCGAGTTTGGGTTTCAAACTCAAACTACCGCTGCGAACAAGCCGCCCTGGGGAATGGTGCCGCCAATGTTTCCCATGGACCCAATGGTCAAAAAGGAAGTGATTAAGCTCGGTGGCCGCGTCATGGTCGACCGAGGTAGCCGTTCCGCCATGCTCCGAAAATTGACGGGCGAGCAAGTCAAGCATCCAGAGATCATCGAAACCCTATCGATCTTTGCGCAGATAGAAAACGCTGAGGACTATCCGTACCTCCAAGCCATTCGACAAGCGGCGGAGCGGTGGGTCCTTTATCACGAGTTTCGAACCGATGAGAGCTCTCCGGCTCGCGCGCTGAGCGCAGATACGTACCCGCGTCGGTTTGCCTCGGATGGAAGCAACTTGGGTGCCTCCCTCTATCTCATCAACGAGATTGGGAACTACGATGCCCTCGTCGACTGCGTGAAGGAAGCCTTGCCAGAATCTGACCTGAGCGTGGATCGGATCCGATTCAAGATGCTGCATCAGGGCCTAATGCGCGCAACCGAGCCGCACGAACTCTCGGACGGAACCCTGAAATTCCTCTGCCTCGCTGCCGCCTGCTACCACCCGCACCCGCCGCAACTCATGTTCTTCAACGAGCCCGAAGCCAGCCTCAACTCTGCCGCCATCGCGCCGCTGGCGAGAATGCTTGAGTACGCCTCAATGTCGAGCCAAATCTGGGTAACCACCCACTCCACCGAACTCGCCCAACACCTGAAACGAATGCCCGAAGTGAAGTTCCTGCCGCTAGAAAAGAACGACGGCGAAACCGTCCTCGTCGGCGGAAGCCGACGAGGGAAGTACGTCCTAGAAGAAGACTAGAAAGCCTCAGTTGATCGTGATCTTCGTGCCTTTCGTGCCCTTGGTTCCGATCCGCGCGTACACCGAAAAGAATCCGGTCTTGCCGACGAACGTGTTCACGGTAAACGTTCCCGATGTGCTTCCGGCTGGAATCACGATTGACGCCGGAACACTCGCAAGCGTTGGCTTTTGAAGGCTCAAGAAGACAACCGTGTCGGTCGGAGACGGCGCGGTGAGCGTTACGGTTGCCGTTGTCGATGAACCCGCGGAGACCGTGCTCGGATTCAGCGCAATCGATTGCACGTCCAATTCGATAATGGAAATGGTCATCGCCTGAGAAAGTCCGCCCATTGTTGCCGTCACCTTTCCGGATGGAATGGGCAGCGAGCCAGCCACAACCGGGAAGCTAACGGATAACTCTCCTTCCGGCACGGTAACCGATGCCGGAAGGATAAACCGATTTTGAGTCGAACTCAAGCTAAACGAGAAACCTTCCGCCGGAGCAGGGGTTGCGAGGGTGATCGTTCCTGTTCCTGCCTGGCCTTGTAGCAAGACGCTACTCGAACTGCTGATTCCGAATACGAGTGGGCTGACGGTAAGGGTGGCGGACTTTTCGCTAAAGCTCGGGAATGCTTCGGTTTTAACGACCGTTTCGCTCAGAACGGTGTCCGCCAAAACGCTGAACGTTCCTGTTGATGCTCCAGCCGGGATCGTGATGCTCGACGGTCCGGTAATTCCAAGTCCGCTGTAGGTCAGCGACACGAGAGTGCCTCCCGTCGGTGCCACCGCCTGTAAAGTGACCGTACCGGTTGCCGTTTGTCCCATGATGAGGGAGCCCTTGTCGTATGCCACTTTGCCGACTCGCGGCGTTCTGACAATCAAGGACCCTTGACTGCTCGTCAGGCCCGTTCCAGATGCCGATACCGTCGCCAGGGTGTCACTTGTAACCGCAGTTGAACTCACGGCAAAGGTTGCGGTCGATCGCCCAGCGAGCACGGTTGTGCTTGCAGGAACTATCAGCGCCGACACGTTGCTGGAGAGGCTAACCACGGTGTCCGTGGCGGCTGGGCTGGCCAACGTGACCGTGCCAACGGCGGCTTTCGTTCCGGTGATCCCGGCGGTTGGAAAAGTGACGGTTGTGGAGATCGGCGTTGTTGCCAGGAAGGAATAGGCGGCACCCGCGTCGGATGTCGAACCTAGGTTCGCGAATGGCGCGCCTGCCAGGAGGGTTGTGCCGTCAATATCTACCGAATGTCCGAATCGGTCACCGCTGGCCTTGTCCGATGAAACCACAATGGCATCCTGGGTCCAGGTGCCGCTAGCTTCGGTGAAGACGTAGGCAGAGCCTGCGTCGGCTACTCCATCTGGATCGGCGAAGTAGGCTCCCACGGCAACGGTGGAACCAGAAATAGCTACGTCCCACCCAAATTGAGCACCGGCCGCAGAATCAGAGGCGATCAGTTTGCCCTCTTGGGACCAAGCCGGAGTCGTGTATTTGAAAACGTAAGCTGCGCCAGCATTGCTGGCGGCATTTGGGTCTGCATTGTTTGCCCCGACGACGCACCGATCGCCGTTTAGGGCTACAGATCGACCGAATCCGTCATCCGACAGCGTGTCTGTGCCGACAAGAATGGCTTCTTGCTCCCAGTTCGGATTCCGAAAGTTGAAGGTGTAAGCCGCGCTTGCGCCACTTGCGCCAACAACGATCCGCGTACTTAAGATATCGACCGAAACGCCGAAGTTATCCGCAGCCGCTGCGTCACTTGCTGCAAGCTTGGAGTGATAGGACCACGTATCGTTGCTTGATGTGAAGACATACGCAGAACCTGCATTGGAGATGTTCCCTGGATCTTCCTGAGGCGAACCGACGACTGCGGTCGACCCGCTGATTGCGACCGATGAGCCAAAGAGGTCAGATTGGGCAATATCAGGCGCGGAAAGAATGGCGCTTTGGCTCCAAGTGCTCCCAGATCGAGTGAAAACATAGGCAAGTCCGGCATCTCTTGCGATCCCAACAACCACTCCTGGAGCACCAACAATAACTTTGTCTCCATCAATATCAACAGACGTACCAAACCGAGCATTCCTGCCCGAAGCACTTGCCGTGAGTTTTGCCTGGTGGGCCCAAGTAGTGCCCGTGCGTTTGAACACATAGACCGCTCCCGCGTTACCAAAGTTCACTCCGAGATCGGCATTGAGCGAGCCGACAACTGCCGTATCGCCATCAAGGGCAACCACGTGCCCCGCATTGTCGCTCGCCACCGCATCGCTGGCCGTCAGTTTGCCTTCCTGGGTCCAAATGGGATCGATTGTGATGGGATAGCGCGCGTTCGAATCTTCGATGTTGAAGTAAATCGACTGGCCCGAAACCTCAAGTCTTGCCGGAACCGGGCGGGCAGCCGCATCCCAAACTTTCAGGTCTCGATAGGTGAGGTTTGTGCCGTTGGATTTAACTTCTACGCTTTCATCGGACAGCGATCGAATGCCGTCTGCGCCAGACACGCTCAACTTCACCCAAAGATTTCCGCTCGCAGAGCGCGGTCGTTCCGCAACCTGCATCCAGTGGTGCAACGCGTTCTTTTCGTTGACATACCACTCCGAGATGCCCGGACGTGAGTAGGTCAGCTTCGGCCAGCCTCTAGCGTCGGCACCAATGAGGGGTGAAGGTGCCAAGGTCGGTTTTGCATCCGACCCGAATCCAAAGGAAGTAATTTTTAGATTCAATCTTGCTGAATCACTCGAGAGCGTTACCTGCCCGCTGCGAGCAAAAGATGCGGAATATTGTTGTCTCGGAGATTGCGCAAGAAAGTTGTCGCCAGACTTCTCAAACTTTCTTTCGGCTCGCTCGACTTGCTGAAAAAGGCCAGGAGCTTGATCAAAATCGCGCAAATTTTCGTTCGTGCCGATGTCGTTCGATATCGAAAGTACAGTCAGGCATGTTAAAGCAAAAAGCATACTTATATTGTATCGTTGGCAAAATCGCGAGAACGTCGTGCGTCATTCAGCCTTTTGTACTGGTTTTCTGGCGGATATGAAAACTGCCGGTGAGATGAATCTGATCCTTGATGCAGGATGCGTGATCAGTTGCATCCGCACGTGAGGATTGTATGCTGGCTGTGGAACATAAATGATTTGGATTTTGCTAATTGCCAGTAACGTCGTTTCGTTTGGGTTGATCTACCTAGACAAGCAATTGGCCCAGCAGGGCAGGTGGCGGATTTCCGAGAAGAATCTGCTCCTTGCCGCCGTCCTCGGAGGGTGGCCAGGGTCGTTTCTCGCGCAGCAGCTGTTCCGCCACAAGACCAAGAAGGGCTCGTTCAAGGTCGCGTTTTGGATCACGGCGGCCATAAGCGTTCTGGTTTTCGTTGCCCTCATTAGTCCGATGAGATAGCCCTAGAACACTTTGTGTCCTGCGACGTAGGTCGCGTTTGCGCGAAGGTTTTTGGTGCCATTTTTGGCGTACGGCCAGCCGTCGACGATCACAAAGTCCGCTTGATAGCCTGGAACGAGCCGCCCGAGATCCTTCTCACGAAAGATCGAATACGCACTTGTTCGGGTGTAAGCGTCGAGTGCCTGATCGAAGCTGATGTTCTGCTGCGGCATCCAGACCGAGCCACCGAGAATTTCGCCCGTAACGGCGGTATGAATCCCGATCCAAGGATCGATGGTAACTACCGGAAAGTCGCTGCCGAAGGTGAGCTTGGCTCCAGATTTGATCAGGTCTTTGAACGTGTAGCTGCTTTCGCTGCGCGCTTTGCCTATCACGTCGTCGCAATACCGGCCGTCGTCTGCTTTGTGGAACGGCTGCATCGAAGGGATCACTCCGAGCTTCGCAAATCGTCCGATCTCGGAAGGCAGCAGGTGCTGCGCGTGCTCAATTCGGAATCGGCGTTGCGCCAAATTCGGAACGCGGCCATAAAGGTCGAGGGCATCCTTGTTCGCTTGGTCACCAATCGCATGGGTGATCACCTGCAAGTTGGCATCCGCGGCCTGCTTGATCAGCGACGCATATTGGCCGTTGGTCGCGCCGATTCGAGGGAGGCCGCGCCAATCGGCGGGCTGCGTCGGAAGCGGTTTGGTAAACGGCGCTGCCATGAAGGCACTTCGCGATCCGAGCGAACCATCCATGTACAACTTGATTCCACGAGGTTCAAACCAGCCCGGAATCGGCTTTGCTTGCTTTGCCAGACCGACGACGAGCGGTGACTCGGACTGCAAATACACGCCGAATCGAATGGTGCGATTCGGGTTTGCCGCGTACTCCCGAACCGTCGCAACCGCGAGTGGGTCCATGATGTCGCCGACTGCCGTAACACCAAATCGATTCGCTTCGGCCACGACCGCCTTGAGCCCCTCTCGAAGCTGCTCGCGAGTTGCGCCCGGCGTCTGGATCAGCGGCATTGCAGCGTCGACAAGAATTCCGGTTGGCTCTCCGGTCTTCGGATCCCGCTCAATGCTTCCTCCCGGCGGATCTGCCGGGCCATCCTTAGAGATCCCGGCAAGCTTCAGCGCTGCGGAGTTCGCCAGCAGGCTGTGCCCGTCCATCCGAGTAAGCACCGCGGGTCGATCCCCGGTCACGGCATCAATCCAGTTCCGGTGCGGGGTCTCCTTCACCGTATAGCTCTCGGTCGACCAGCCTCGTCCGCTCAGCCAAGCACCGGCGGGCAAGGTAGTCACCTTCTTGCGAACCAACTCGATGAACTGTGCCTTCGACGTCGCAACCCGCAGGTCCAGGCCGTACTTGAAACCGACCCCGGCCCGGGCAAGATGCGTGTGGGCATCAATAATTCCGGGTGTGAGCAGGCGCCCCTTCGCATCAAGCACCTGCGTCTTTGGCCCGCGCAGTCCCTGCGTGCTCTTTCCAACGTATACGATCTTTCCCGCCCGAACGCCAAGCACCGAGTTCTGAGTCAGCGCACCGTCCGTCCAAATCTTTGCGTTGACGACCAACAGGTCGGCAGTCGGCGGAGGAAGAATGGCGGCGGCGAAGAGCATGAGCAAGTTTTGCACATTCAAAACCGAAGGAATTCGTTCCTAAGGTCTTGCAGAAAGCTCGGTGCTGACCCGATAAAAGTCAAAGTCGGCATGACCGCCCGCAGTCTTGGTGGCGTACGTAAACAGTCCGAATCGGCAGCCCATGAAGTGAGTTAGATCGTAACGCAGCTTTACCGTCTTGCCTATTGAGGTCCAAGTTTTGCCGTCAAGGCTGTAAAAGAACGTCGCCTCATCGCGACCGTCGCGAAAGTCGCACTCAATCTTAAGATAAACCCGGCTAGAACCAACCTGAACCGACTCCACTTCCACCGGCGATCCCGTAACCGCACTCACCGCGACAACCGAAAACTCTTCACCCGACTTCTTAACGCCAACGTAGCCGTAGCGCCCCATCAACGCCACCATCCCGGCGACGTCTCCATCCTTTAATCCTTGAGCATCAAGCAGCGTCGTGGCGGAACTCACCGGCCCAAAGGTGCGCTGAGTCAACGTGTTTCTGGCTTCCACCACCGACGAATCCACTCGCCCAGTAATCAACCGCAAGAACCCCGGCCGAGCACTCAGTGACCATGAAGCGCCGTCTGGATTGTGGTTCCACTGCCAAGCCAAAGGCAGCGCGCGCTGGCCGCGACGTCGAGAGAACTCGTCAGAAGCGACAATGCCGGAAACTCCGAGCTTCGCATCCGGCAAGTCCAAGGTCGCCGGAGCTTTGCCGTCAATCCCAACCACTGGCCAGCCATCCTCCCACGTCATCGGCACCAACCATGGAATCCGTCCAACCGCCCCCGTATCGCGGAATAGGTAACTAAACCACCGCCCGTCCGGCGTGTCGACGATCCCACCCTGCGCGATGCCCTGATCCTTGAACATCACGCGACCTTCATACGGACCATCAATCGTGTCCGCACGATGGACCAACTCCATCCGCATCCCGCCCCTCGGCCAGGTGATGTTGCAAATGTAGTACTTGCCGCTGACCTTGAACAGCTGCGAGCCTTCCGCCGGCAACCCCGGCTGACCACCGGCTACCGCCGTCGCGTTCTTTATGATCACCTTGTTGGTCCCGCCCGGTTTAACCCCCGAGAGATCCTCGTTCAGTTCGACGAGCCGAATATCCCCCGCTCCGTACACCAAATACACCCGCCCATCGTCGTCAAAGAAAAGCGAATGATCGTGAAAAGATGGCGAGAAAGAAATCTCTTTCCAAGGCTCCTTTTCGGGATTCTTGGTGGTGAAAATGTAAGTCTTTCCGGTCGTCGAGGAAAAAGTTGTCGCGTAAAACGTGCCCTTGTGGTAGCGCAAACTCGGTGCCCAAGAGCCCTTTCCGTAGGCGCTTTTCCCGTTCCGCAGGGTCAAAGCGTCGTTATCGCCCAGGGTCTCATAGGCATAGCTCACGAGCTTCCAGTTCACCAGGTCGGTCGACTTCATGATCGGCAGCCCGGGACTCATGTGCATCGTCGTGCTGGCCATGTAGTAAGCCTTGCCTACTCGGACGATCGAAACATCCGGCACATCTGCCCATAGAATTGGATTCGCTGCTTTTGTCGCGGTCTCCAGATCAAGATTTGTCATGGCGTGAGCCAACGCTACCGCCCCGCAGAGACACAGTGCTACAAGCATGATCTTCTTCGTTCAACGCCGGTCCGAGCCCGTCCGAGAGCCGTATATTTACCCGTAAATGTAACGAGTGCTGAGAGAAAAGGAAGTTTGAGCGGAACCAAACTTGGCCCGCTCAAACTCAATCTCGGACGATGCATGCCGATTACTGGTTGATCTTGCCGATCGCCAGCGGGCGGTCCTTGCCGCTGTAGTAGCTGTTGGTCACTTTCCAAGCCCACTGCGTGATTTGGTCATCAACGGTCTTCACCTTGATAACTCCCCGACCAACGCCCTTCGGCAAGCTGCCAAACAATGTGCGTGTGTCGCTAGAATGCTGATCAGACGATGAGTCCAGCACCTGAACTGCGTACTCACGGGTTTTCGTCTCTGCATTGTTCGAAATCTCCTGCGCACCTAGGATCAGCATCACGTGCCCGATGTTCGGATTCGGATCGTAATAGGGGCTCGCAAGGATGTCACCTGGCTGCCAGTCGGTGAACTTGGCTCGCTTCGAGAATCCGTTCTTGTTATCCACGATCGAGTTGTAGTACTTCTTAGGGTCCGGGCTGTTGCCAATCGCCGTTGGTGGCGTCCAGCCGTAAGCCGCTTTGAAGAGTTGCGTCAAAAACGGAGCGCAGCGCGTGAAGTTGGAATACATCGACCCCTCCACATTTGCGTCGGCAAAGGTGATGTAGTAGCTACCCACGGCGCCACCGTACCGATTGGTCAAGGTTCCGCTGGCGTCCTCGGTTTCGCCGTTGGCGGCCTGAGCGAGGATGCCATCCACCAGCTCATTGGCCAGGGTCAGGTGAAGCGGGTCGGTGCTCGTAGCCTTCTTTGCCACGTTCCCGGAAACGGCGATGGACGACGAGATAGCGGCGATGGCTACGAAAGCGCTGGCGATCAAGGATGTTCTCATGTGTTCCTTCCGGAGTGGTTTCGCTCCGATGGATGTATTGAATCCCTCGCCCGTAACACTGGCAGGACACTGGCGTGACACTTTCGGATTCCTTGCGTGACAAGCTCGATACACGCAAATCTCAAGGGTGATTCCCGTTCAACCTCGAATCGATCAGACCGAAAATGAGGCCAGGATTCTGCCCGAAATGATTTTCCAGTAGAGTAAAACTGTCGAATGCCCCGCCTAACCCCGGAACAAGTGATCGCGCTTGCCCCGGACGCTGCGGCGGCCAGCGCCGGGCGAGAACTGGCTAGCCCCGCCAAGTGGGCAAGCATCGGCGAGACCGACCTCGCCGCGTGGGGAGAAGCAAAGGGAAGCGGCAAGAACCCTTACCAAACCGCCGTCGATCTGAAGGACCTCGCGTACAAGTGCTCCTGCCCCAGCCGAAAACTCCCCTGCAAGCACGCCCTCGGACTCCTCTTCCGCCACGCTAAGAGCGAAATCGAACCGGGAACCCCGCCAACCTGGGTCCAAGAATGGTTAGATAAGCGAGCGGAGCGATCCGAGCAAAAGGCCGAGAAAGCCGCCGCCACCCCCGCCGCGTCTCCCGCAGACGCCGAAAAGCGAACCGAAAAGCGCTGGAGCAAAATCCTCGCCGGGATCGAAGAGTGCGAGTCGTTCCTCGAAGACGCGGTCTCCCAAGGACTCTATGCGTCGCAATCTGCCCGAAGCTGGGACCAAATGGCCGCGCGCATGGTCGACGCCCAAGCTCCCGGAATCGCAACCAGACTTAAGCGAATCGGAAACGCCATCGGCGTCGGCGAGGCCTGGGGACCCAATGTTGCCGGTCAGCTCGGCAACCTAACGCTACTCCTTGAAGCGGCAAAGCGAATCGAAACCCTCCCCGAAGGTTTGAAGGCCGACGTCCGCACTGCCGTCGGAATTCCATTCCGAAAAGAGGACCTCACCGGCGAACCGGTCGAAGACGTTTGGGACGTGCTCGGAAGCGCCATCGAAACCGAAGATCGCATCACCACCTGCCGAAGCTGGCTCCAGGCACGCTCTACCGGCAAGTGGGCCTTGCACCTCGCGTTCTCCGCCGCGGGACAACCGTTCGATTTTCAGCCGCTCATTGGAACGGCATTCCATGCGAAAGCGCAGTACTACCCGTCCGCCTATCCCCTTCGGGTCAATCTAACCGAAATAGAACCTCAACCCTTCCAGCCCCGCAAAGGCGGCCTCATTGCGGAAGGCTTAGAGTTCGCGGCGGATGTCTGGTCCCAGAATCCGTGGGCGGAGCGCGTCCCCATTCCCATCAGCGCCGGAAGCTTCGGCCAAAAAGACTCCGACTGGTTCGTCATCGACTCCTCAGGTCGCGCCCTTCCGTTAAACGGAGAAGACCCTTGGTATCTCGTTGCCCTATTTGGCAATCAACCCATCGAAATCGTTGGAGAATGGAACGGCTCCAGCCTGAACGTTCTCTGCGGCTCCGACGACCCTTGGACGTAATGCAATGAAGACCTTTAACGAAGTTGCAAGCGTCATCCAAGTGGGCACCCAGCGCGCCTCGTTGCCCACCGTTGATTTCCTGCCCGAAACGCCCGGCGAGAAATCTGAAAAGCAGGCCCTGGTCCTAGCTGGCACCCTCGATCTCATGCGCCGCGCCGGAGTCGTCGGCATAGATTCAGTTAAACCGCTCCCCACCGCACCGCAGGAAATCGGCCACGTGGCCGAAGCATCTGAGGCGCCGCTGAGCGAGGCCCTAGATAAGAAGATGACCCCCGTCGTCCTGGAATGGGCCGCGAAAGCGAAGCAGCGTCGGGCGGTCCTGCCGCCTGCCTTGCTCACCGCGATCCTTCCCCTAATCAAAAAGCACCGAGAGGAATTGCTTCCCGTCATCGGCGAGCGCGGCCACTGGCTCGCCCAGCTTCAAGGGCTTGACCTCTCTCCATCCGAAGACGAAAAGCTCGCCGCAAAGCGCACCGAAGACCCCGCCGCCTACCGCGAGTGGCTCACGGCAGAGTACGAAACGATGGATTGGAAAGAGCGCCTGAAAGCCGTCAATCAACTGCAAATCCAACTCAGCATCCACGACGAACCCATCCTAGAAGTCGCACTCAAGGATCGCCGAAAAGAGGTCCGCGAGGCGGCACTCGAGCTCCTCACGTCCCAAGCATCGTTCAAAGTAGCGCACGAACTAGCCCTGCTCGCGGCCCCGATCCTAAACTGGAAGAAATCGTTCCTGAGCACAAGCCTTATCATCGAAGCCCCAGAGCGAAGTGAGCTTCCAAAGTGGCTGCCCAAATCGCCTGAGATCGATGGAATGGGCCCGAAGGCCATGGCTCTCATTGACGTCGTCAGCTATGTCCCACCGTCTACATGGGGCACCAACGGGGCCCGCGAGAAGTTCTTTGAGCACATGAGTAAGTCTGACTATCATAGGGCGATGCTGGAAGGCCTCATCGTTGCCGCCGTTCGCTTTAAGGATCAGCCTTGGCTCGATGCTTTGTACGAATTACTCGTTTCTCGCTCGGACATCTACAAATTCAAGGGTAGAGCGCTTGCCGCCCACGCCAGTACGGAAATGTTCGAGCGAATTGCCCTCAAGGGTCTTCGCGGCGTGGAGTATCAATCGGACTTGATCGTGCAGATGATCATTGCGTCAAAGCGTCCCCTATCCTTCGAGCTCTCCTGCGCCCTAATTGACACTTTGAAAACGAGCAGCAGTTCCCACGTCATTCTTCCTTTCTTCGCCCTCAACATGCATGTCGATGCCATCTCGCGGACCGAGATGCCAATCGAACAGCACCACGTCTTCGAAGACACCCGCCTCGAAGTGCGCAACATTTTGAGCCTCCGAAAACGCCTGCTATCCAGCCTAGATTCCCTCGCCTAGACCTCCCCGCCTAATTCTCTGAGTACAGAACCATGAATGAACCTATCCTCCGCCAACACGCCGAACAGGCCTTTCAGTCCGAACTCATCGAGCTAGGCAAGGCCGACGACCGGCCGCGTCCGCCAAGCTGGAAGCTGTCCCCCTGGGCGGTGGCAACGTACATTCTCGGCGGCACCCTGCCAAACGGCTTCGAAGTCACGCCGAAGTACATCGGCAAGCGGACGATTGTCGAAGTCGCCATCGCCACCCTAGCCACCGATCGCGCGTTGCTCCTGCTCGGCGTCCCCGGAACCGCCAAAACCTGGCTCGCCGAGCACCTCGCCGCCGCGACCTCCGGCGACTCCACCCTCCTCGTCCAAGGCACCTCCGGCACCAGCGAAGAAACCCTGCGCTACGGCTGGAACTACGCCAAACTCCTCGCCGAAGGCCCATCCCGCTCCGCCCTCGTGCCCTCGCCCATCATGCGCGCGATGGAAACCGGCAAAATCGCCCGCGTCGAAGAACTCACCCGAATCCCATCCGACGTCCAAGACGCCCTCATCACCGTCCTCTCCGAAAAGTCGCTCCCGATCCCCGAGCTGAACGACGAAGTCCAAGCGCGAAAAGGCTTCAACGTCATCGCCACCGCCAACGACCGAGACCGCGGCGTCAACGACCTGTCTTCGGCCTTAAGACGCCGCTTCAACACCGTCCACCTGCCCCTTCCCGACACGTTTGAGGAAGAAGCCGAGATCGTGCGCCAGCGCTCCGAAGCCATTGGCCGAGCCCTTGAACTCCCCGCCGAACCACCCGCCCTAGAAGACATCAAGCGCCTCGTCACCATCTTCCGAGAGCTCCGCGAAGGCATGACGCTCGACAAGAAAACGAAACTGAAGGTCCCCTCCGGAACCCTCAGCACCGCCGAAGCGATCTCCGTCCTAAACAGCGGTCTTGCCATGGCCGCCCACTTTGGCGACGGCAAGCTCCGCGCCGCCGATCTCGCCAGTGCCCTCACCGGAGCCGTGATCAAAGACGCCAGCCAAGACACCCTGGCCTGGAAGGAGTATCTCGAAACCGTGGTGAAGGAACGGAGCGAGTGGAAGGACCTTTATCGCGCATGTCGAGAACTTCTGTAAGCGGTTCGGTCCGCCTGTTCGGAATTCGGCACCACGGGCCCGGCTCGGCCCGTTCACTCGTCGCCGCCCTCAATGAGTGGCAGCCGCAAGCCGTCCTCGTCGAGGGCCCTTCCGGCTCCGAATCACTGATCCCATTCCTGCTCGACCCGGCGGTAGAGACCCCGGTCGCGATGCTGGAATACGCTCTCGAAACCCCGCGATTGGCCTCATACTATCCCCTCGCCGAGTTCTCGCCCGAGCTGCAGGCATTCCGCTGGGCCGCCGCGCACGAAGTGCCGGTGACGTTCATGGACCTGCCCGCCGCCACCATGCTCGCCCTAAATGTCGTGGGCAAGCCGAACTCGGACGTCATGGAGCAAATCGCCACCGCCGCCGGATTCGACGACGGCGAGGACTGGTGGGAGCATCTCGTCGAGCACCGATCCGACGCGAGCGAACTCTTCGCCGGAATCGACACCCTCATGTGCGCGCTCCGAGAAGCATCGAGCGAAGATGCAACCGAAGACGAGGACGCTAACGAAGACGATGACCGCCGCAAAGTCACCGACGCTGAATTCAATGAGCTCCGAGAAGCCTTCATGCGGCGCACCATCCGCGCTGCCCTCGCCGCCGGACACGAGCGCATCGCCGTCGTCTGCGGAGCCTGGCATGTGCCCGCGCTGAAAGAACTCCAAACCGCAAAACCAGACGACGCCCTCCTCAAGGGCCTGCCGAAGCTGAAAGTTGGCTCGACCGTCGTCCCGTGGACCTATGAGCGGCTCACTTTCGCCTCCGGCTACGGTGCCGGCGCAAGGTCGCCCGCCTTCTACGACCTAATCTGGAAGTCAGATCCGCAAGACATCTCCGCAAACTGGCTCCTCTCCGTTGCCCGCCTCATGCGAGAAGAAGACCTCGACGCCTCTCCCGCCAGCGTCATCGAAGCCGTCCGCCTTGCCGACGCCCTCGCCTCCCTCCGGGGCCGCCCGAAGCCCGGGCTGCGCGAGCTTCGCGACGCGGCAAACTCCGTCCTCATTCGCGACTCCGTCGTCTGGAACCTCATCGGCAAGCGCCTCATCGTCGGCGAGCGCATGGGCCACGTGCCGGAGTCGATCCCGATGATTCCGCTGCAGGCCAACCTCGCCGCCCTCCAAAAGCGATTGCGGATGAAGGTGAGCGATGGCGAGCAGAGGCTAGAACTCGACCTCCGAAACGCCACCGACCTAGAACGCAGTCAGCTCCTGCACCGCCTCGCGCTGCTCAAAGTTGACTGGGGCATTCCCGAACAGGCAAAAGGGAAGCGCGGCACCTTTCATGAGCACTGGCTCCTGCGATGGACGCCCGAACTCACGATTGCCCTCATCGAAGCGAGCCTCTACGGCAACACCGTCGAATCTGCCGCCACCAGCTGCGCCATCGCCAACGCGATTGAAGCAGAGAGCCTCGCAGAAATCGCCCGGCTCGTCGAGCGCGTGCTGGAGGCCGACCTTTCCGGTGCCATCGAACCAACCGTCACCCAACTCCAGGCCATTTCTGCCGTCACCGCCGACGTGGCCGACCTCGCGAGCGCCCTCCCGCCCCTTGCCGCTGTGGTCCGGTACGGCTCCGTGCGAGGCACCCGATCCGACCTCGTCGTCCCTGTGCTCGATGCCATTTTCACCCGGCTTTGCATCGGGTTACCCCACGCCTGCCACTCGCTCGATGATGCCGCCGCCCGCGTGATGGCCGAACGCATTAGCGGCGTGACCGGCGTCGTCGCGCTATTTGGCGACCCGGCAAAAACCGACCTCTGGCTAGAATCGCTCCGACAAATTGCGGAACTGAACGGCATTCATCGCCTCGTGCAAGGCAAGGCCGAACGCGTCCGATTCGATCTCGGCGCGATTGAGGGTGAAACTCTGGCCATCCGCTTGGGCCAAGAGGCATCCTCCGGCGCAACCGCCCTCGAAACCGCGATGTTCGTAGAGGGCCTTCTCGACGGTCCTGGCACCATTTTGCTCCACCAAACCCCGCTTCTCGAAGCGGTCGATGCCTGGGTAACCGACCTCGACACCGAGACCGTCGACGAAATCCTTCCGCTCATCCGGCGGACCTTCTCGCTTTTCACCAAGCCCGAACGCCGCCAAATCGGCGAGCGCTTAACCGGCGGCATCTCCATCCAATCACAAGAATCCGACATCGATGAAGCGCGGGCAAACCGCGTCCTTCCCGTGATCCGACAAATTTTGGGGCTAGCAAATGACTGAGACAGAACGAATACGCCGATGGCGGCTCATCTTGGGCGGAAGCGATGCGGACGGCACGGGCTACACCCTCGCCGGAAGAGACGCCCAACTCGACCAAGCCATGGAAGCGCTTTACGATAGCGAGCAACGCGGCGGCCTCGGCCCGTCCTCGCCAAACGTCGCGCGTTGGCTCGGCGATATCCGCGAATACTTCCCGCAAAGCGTCGTCCAAATCATGCAGCGGGACGCGATGGACCGGTTGAACCTCCACAAAATGCTACTGGAACCCGAGTGCCTCGCCGTCGTCGAGCCCGATGTCCACTTGGTCGCAACCCTGATGTCCCTCAGCCACGTTTTGCCGGCGAAAACTCGCGATACCGCCCGGATGGTCGTCCGCAAAGTGGTCGAAGACCTCGAGAAACGACTCTCGAACCCGCTGCGCCAAGCCGTCGCCGGAAGCATTTCGAAATCCGTCCGAAACCTGCGGCCAAAGCTGCGCGAGATGGACTGGAACCGCACCATCCGCGCCAACCTCCGGCACTACCAAGCCGATTACAAAACCATCATCCCGGAGACCCTCGTTGGCTACGGCAGAACCGGCCGTGCCCTGCGCGATGTCATCCTCTGCCTCGACCAGAGCGGATCGATGGCCTCCTCCATCGTCTATGCCGGCGTCTTCGGTGCCACCCTCGCGTCAATCCGCGCCGTCAACACCCAAGTCATCGCCTTCGATACGTCCGTCGTCAATCTGACCTCCGTCGTCGAAGATCCGGTGGAAATGCTGTTTAGCGTTCAACTCGGCGGCGGCACCGATATCGAGCAGGCGCTTCGCTATGCCCAGGGCCTCGTCCGCGCCCCGAGTGACACCATCATGATCCTCATCAGCGACCTCATCGAAGGGGGCGAGAACGAGCAGTTCCTCAAGCGCGCCGCCGCCATCAAAGCGTCGGGCGTCAACCTGATCTGCCTCCTCGCCCTCAGCGACGAAGGCTCGCCGATGTACGACAAAAACAACGCCGCCTTCCTGGCCTCCATCGATATTCCGACCTTCGCCTGCACGCCCGAAATGTTCCCGGAACTCATGGCAAAGGCGATCAAAGGTCAGCGGTTGGATTCAATCGCCGGCACAAGCCCGTAACCGCTCCCGCTGCTCCGCCCAAAGCAAAATCGCGTCCAGCGCCGGGCACAGGGCTTTGCCGACCTCCGTCAACGAATAGTCGACCTTTGGCGGAACCTGCGGATAAATGTGCCGCGAGACGACTCCGTCCGCCTCAAGCTGGCGCAACTGCTGAATCAGCATCTTCTCGGAAATCTCCGGAATCGCCCGCGACAGTTCGGAAAAGCGGAGCGTTCCCTTATCGAACAAGTGAAACAGGATGGAGAGCTTCCATCGCCCTTCCAAAATCCGCACCGCCTCCATCACTCCCCGCGCGGCCGTTTCCGGCGTGTAATCGGGCCGCCCGGTCGCCGTATCCAAGGCACTTACTTTTTGGTGAGTACTTGACATAAAGAAATCATAGCGCACAACATCAAACAACAACGACCATGAGCATCGAACTTAAAGAACCCATCGCCACGTACTTCCGCGCCAAGTCCTCAGGACAGCACGATGAAGTGCTCGCTTGCTTTTCCGAGAATGCCGTAGTGAACGACACCGGCGAGAATGCCGAGCTGACCGGGAAGGACCAGATCCTTCAATGGCTATCCGGAACCACCGCCGACTACAACCTTTCGACCGAGATTCTTCGCCACGAAGAGCAAGGCGATACAACCACCGTAACCGCCCTCGTTTCCGGCGATTTCCCCGGTAGCCCCATCGAGTTCGACTACGATTTTGTGCTGCAAAAAGGGAAGATCGAACGGCTGACGATTCGTTAGGCGTTTGGTCAGAGCCTGTCAATATTGAGGAATGCTGGACGCGTTCCACGGCCAATGGCACTTGGAAAACCAAGTTAGCTTCACTGCCCACACGCTGGTCGAACTCAAAAGCTTGGTCAAGCAGCTCGCCGCGGCTCCATCCGTCAGCAGCTACCGAACCGGCGCAAGTGGCCACCACGCTTGGATCATCGTGACCAATCACGAATTCAACTTGGAGATCTACTTCGGAGAAAGCACCGGCAAGGATTCGAGGGTCAGCTTCGTGCTCTATGGCCCATACACCTCGGAAGACGCGGGCAGCATCTTCGACGGTCGCGGATTGTCGGGGGAAATGACCACTGATCGCGTGTGTGAGTTACTCGCCGTCCTCGACGAGAAAAAGTCACCGTTAGCGTTCGTCCAACAGTCTGCGCTCGAAGTGGCTGTGGTCACCGACTAGAGGGAATAACCAACCCAATTCACCAGAGACCCATTGCGTAAAATGCACGCATGTGGCCGTGGAAGAAAGAGAAGCCTCAGAGCTCGTGGGTGTGCGGTGTTTGCGGGAAAACCCATGAGGGCGCCATTTCGGATTACGCATGGAAACTGCCCGACGACGTCTGGGCGGCTGGTGAAGAGCACCGAAACGAGATGCTCGAATGGTCCGAGGACATGTCCTTTGTCGACGGCCGTTGGTTCGTCCGGGGAATGCTGGAAGTGCCGTACAAGTTCGGACCCGGCCGCTGGGGATGGGGCCTCTGGGCCGAAGTCAGTGAATCGGTACTGAAACGGTACTCCGAAATCTGGGAACTCGACGGTTCAAACGAGCCGAGAGTGTTTGGCAAAATCGCCTGCAAAATCTCCCTCTTCCCGGACTCCGTCGGCCTGCCCGTCGAGATCCAATTCGGCCCCCCCGACCTCCGTCCCAGCTTCTTCCTCCCGGCCGACTCAACCCACCCGCTGGCCATAGAGCAGCGGAATGGGATCGATGAGGAGCGCTACCACGAAATCGTCGCGGCGATCGTGGGCTGACTCGGACTCAGGTTCTCTCTGGTTGTCAACTGGGAGATTTTGGAGATTCCGATTCCACCATCGTCCATACGCTCGCGTTGCGTCCGGCTAGGCCATGCATCGTGATGCTTTAAAGTTCTGTTGGTCCTTTCAGGTCTGCGTCGAATTCCCTAAACTAGTTAGGAAATGAGCATCCACTTAGAGGCGCCTACATTGACTTCAGGCTGTTTTGAGCCCAAATACAGCCAGGATATTGCAGGGTGGACACGGTCACTTCACAGTCTTAATACAAAGGATGCTAATGGCATGAGGAAAACATTCGAAAAATTCTGTGCTGAGGTCAAATGTTTGAGCAAAATCTGTGCCAAAATTCGTTCCCATCAGGTCAAATGTTTGAGCAACGATGATGATGCCAACTGATAGAGACAAAAATCGACCGACGCTCTCAAGTGTCGCAATTGCGGCTGGCGTCTCAGTTTCTACGGCATCCCTTGTACTGAGTGGAAAATCAACCGAGAGACGAATCTCTGAAGCTACGGCCAACAAGATCCGAGCCGCCGCTGCCCTTCAGGGATTTGCTCCCAACATGCTCACGAGATCCCTTCGAAAGGGCAGAACGCATATTGTTTCGCTCTACAGCACATTCCGCCACCGCGAATGGGGGGACATTTACATGGACCAGATCTCCTCGGCGGTTGAAACGGCATGCGGCGAAATTGGCTACGACGTACTGATCCAGTGCAACTTCAACCGAAGCATTCAAGAAACGTTTGAGTTCTTGAACGGTGGAATTGCTGAAGGGGTGCTCATGTTCGCACCTGCTGCTGATGACCCATTGGTTGCACTGCTGCGGAGCTCCATCACTCCCGTGGTCATTCTGAACAGTCACGATCCACTTGGTCAGTACAGTTCTGTTGGGGACGATGTCTACTCTGGCATGGAATCGGTGGCGGACCAGATCGTTCGGGAAGGGCACCGATCTGTCCTTGCCGTGACATCGGACCACTCGGATATCCGGGATGCTGACCTGCGAATTCGACTTTTAAGCTCGCGTCTTGAAAAGGAAGGTGTCGTCACCCAGGTCGCGTGTTGGAACGGTGAGTCGGAACAGATGCGCCGGCAACTCTCCGAGATGCGAGAATCCAACACGCTTCCCACTGCCGCATTCTGCTGGCATGACCGGCGCGCTTACGCCTTCATCGAAGTTTGTGAAGAGCTAGGAATCGAAATTCCAGATCAGCTAGCCGTATTTGGCTACGACGCCATTCATTGGCCATCCACGTCAAGGCACGTTGTGTCTTCGGTTTCTGTCAATCTGCGGCACCTCGCCCAAGTCGGGGCAAAGCTGTTAGACGACGTCATCCTCAACCCTTACTGCCCGGTACGCCACGAACTGTCCCCGGTTCATTTCGTGCAGGGCACAACGAGTGGAACGTCACGCATGACAAACAGTGAATCATGACGGCTCAACTTCAAAACAGCTGTGATTTGGAAAGTCAAACGAGCTTGGCCGTCGCTTTTGAAGGGCAAATATCGGAGAAAAGTACGTTGCAAAATGGTCTTTGCAAGTGCTTACGGTTGCCGGCCAACATAACATCCCTTCGGCAATCTTCGGTCATCTGCTCATGGCACACGCATTGCCGATATTCTGTGGGTTATGAATTAACAGAATGCCGAAGTCTTGATGCTCTAGGCTGCTCTCATGAATAACTTACTACCAACCGTACTCTGTGTCCTCCTTGGCATCGCATGCGCATGCGGGCTTGAGTCGTCCCAGGTGTCTGTGAGCAAAACCGATAGGATCGAGGTTCAGTACTGGGAAAAGTGGACGGGAGAGGAGATGGAGGCGATGAAGCGGATCGTCGATAAGTTTAACGCTTCCCAATCTGAAATTCACGTCAAGTACTTGAGCGTTTCTGGAATTGCGGACAAGACGCTCCTCGCAACGAGTGGCGGTACACCACCAGACATCGCCGGGCTCTGGGGAGATCAGGTGGTGCAGTTCGTTGACCTTAATGCTCTAACCGACCTCTCCGATCTGGCGAAAGACGCTGGGGTCGTTGAAGAGAACTATATTCCGGCTTACTGGAGCATCTGCTCGGCCTACGGTCGCTTGTATGCGCTTCCGACATCTCCCGGGTCGGGCGCGCTGTATGTAAACCGTCAACTAGTTCCGCCTCAATACGCAAGTCCGGAGACGTTCCCCAAAACGATCTCGGAGTTCAATAAGTTTGCGGAGCAAACTGACCGGCGGGATTCTTCCGGCAAACTGCTGGTTGCGTCGTTTATGCCACGCGATGGCTGGGGACTTTGGAATATGCCTTATGTCTTTGGCGATGGATTCTTGCAAGATGGCCAGATCAATGTTAATGGCAAAGATGATCTGGAAGCGTGGACGTGGGTAAAAAGTTTTACCGACCGTTATGGAGTGACGGAAACAAAGTCCTTTCGGAGTGGATTTGGCAACTACTCCTCGCCGCAGAACCCGTTCTTGAGTGGAAAGCTAGCCACCTATGCTGATGGGCCCTGGTTTAGTAACTACATCCGAATGTTTAAACCTTCGATGGACTGGTTCGCCGTGCCATTTCCACACCCCGACAATCACCCCGAACTAGCAGGATTTTCAACGATGAATCTCAATACGCTTGTCATTCCAAAGGGCGCGAAGCATGCGCGTGAAGCCTTTCGGTTTCTGGCTTTTGTGCAGGAACAGAAGAACATGGAACAACTCTGCATGGATCAGCAGTGCAACTCACCACTATCCAACTCAAGCCAGAAGTTCTTAACCAGTCATCCGAACAAAGCCATCGTTCTCTTCGATAAGCTAGCCAAGAGTTCGCGGGCGGTTCCACCCGTACCGCTCGGAATTAGAGCCCAGATTGGTTCCGAAGTTGGAAATGCGGTTGACCAAATGGAACTCGGTGAACTCACTCCCCAAGCCGCCTTGGATCAAGCGCAGTCGAGGCTGGTTGCCATGTGGGCCAAGTATCAACAGCAGGTCTTGGGTAAATGAGAAGCAACCGCCAAAATGTCATTGGGCTGTTGTTTGCCAGCCCGTGGATTCTTGGGATGGGAATATTCTTGTTCTATCCCGTGATATCCTCATTGTACTTTAGCTTTACCAGCTATTCGATCCTGAAGCCACCAGTTTGGATTGGGCTGAGTAACTATCAGGAGTTGATGCAGGATGAAATCTTCCTGAAAGCGCTATCTAACACGCTGATCATTTGTGCCGCAAGTGTCCCTCTCACAACTGCGCTTGCCATTTGTCTTGCCTTGTTGCTCAATACGAAACGGAAAGGGATCAGCCTATATCGAACCCTATTCTATATTCCGTCTCTCGTCCCGACGGTTGCCTTGGCGGTCCTTTGGCTCTGGATATTTAATGGTCAATATGGATTGCTTAATGAGGGGCTATCAAAGTTCGGAATCAAAGCGGTTCCTTGGTTAACTGATCCAAGCTGGGCCAAAGCTACCCTCATCATGATTTCGATGTGGGGCTGCGGAAATGCCATGGTGATCTACTTAGCTGGTTTACAGGACGTTCCGCAATCTCTCTATGAGGCTGGCGAGCTTGACGGTGCTTCGGCGTGGCAAAAGACCAAGAGCATCACGCTACCAATGATCTCTCCCGTCATTCAGTTCAACGTGATCATGGGCATCATTGGGTCACTGCAAACCTTCGCTCTGCCTTTCGTTATGTTCCCGGGAGGTCAACCGGCCCGCTCAACTTACGTCGTGGCAATGTACTTGTACGACAATGCATTCCTCTATCAGCGCATGGGATATGCGAGCGCCATGGGTTGGGTGCTCTTCCTTGCCACGATGATCCTCTCTTTGGTCTCCCTGCGGTTGGGAGATCGGCATGTCCACTACGGAGGTGGCGCGTAATGCTTTCAAAGGAACAAAAAATACTTTTAACAAAGGCTCTTCAGCTTGGAGCGCTGCTCGTTCTAGCTTTCCTGTTTGCGCTTCCGCTCGTTTGGATGGTTGTGACGTCTTTGAAGCCGCTGGATGAGACGATGACGAGTCCGCCAAAGTGGATCCCGGACAAAATTCAGGTTTCGAACTACTCCGATGCGGTGACGTATGGTTCCAAAGAGTTGGGATACATCCCGTTTCTGCGCTATGCGCAGAACTCTGTTCTTTTAGCGATTCTGTGCATCACCGGATCGGTGATCTCAAACAGTCTCGTTGGATATGCGTTTGGATGCCTTGAGTGGAAAGGGAAGAGATGGCTCTTCGCGCTAACCCTGGCAACCATGATGGTTCCCGGTCCGATTCTAATCGTTCCTCTCTATAAGCTGTTTCGCGACTTTGGTTGGATTGGAACCTTCAGGCCCCTGTGGGTTCCTACCTTCTTCGGTAGTGCCTTTAACATCTTCCTCCTTCGCCAGTTCTTCATGGCAATTCCGAAGGAGCTAAGCGAGGCTGCCGTCCTTGACGGTGCCAGCCCGTTTGGTGTGTTTCTGAAAGTCATCATCCCGCTTGCGAAGCCTGCACTTACCGTCGTGGCCGTCTTCACGTTCCTTTGGTCTTGGAACGACTTCCTGGGACCCCTACTTTATCTAACGGATCAGCGAAACTTCACCGTCTCGCTCGGATTGCAAGCTTTCCAAAACCAGCACACCGGAACGCCCTGGAACCTTCTGATGGCCGCGTCGCTGATGGTCATCGCGCCAGTGATTATTGTTTACTTCGTCGCCCAAAAGGCATTTGTGCAAGGCATTTCCACCACGGGATTAAAATGATGACTTCCAAAGATCAGGTCACCGCGAAATCACATACCGTAACGTTCGATACATACTCGGTTGGCGCTCCTGAGCAAGCTCCAATGTTCCTTGAAACTCGGGTGTATCAGGGAAGCAGTGGACGAGTCTATCCTCTTCCATTCTATAGTTCAGTCTCAACAACCAAGTGTCCCAAGAGCTATGAAGCACTCTCGCTCGCAAATAAGTACGTCGAGCTAATGATCCTTCCTGAGATTGGAGGACGCATCCACATCGGATACGACAAGGTTTCGAATTACGACTTTTTCTATCGACAGGAAGTGATTAAGCCTGCTCTCGTCGGACTTGCGGGTCCTTGGATCTCGGGTGGTGTCGAATTCAACTGGCCCCAACATCACCGTCCGAGCACCTACATGCCATGCGAATGGTGCCTTGAGGTTGAAGAAGATGGTTCGAAGATCTACTGGCTAAGTGAGCACGAGCCGATGAATCGAATGAAAGGGATGCATGGTCTCAAGTTGCGACCTGAGAGTAGCCTCATTGAACTCAAGGCAAGGCTCTACAATCGAACGCCGCTAACGCAGACCTTTCTTTGGTGGGCAAACGTGGCAGCCCGCGTTCACGAGTTCTATCAATCGTTCTTTCCGAAAGATGTCGCGTCGGTTGCCGATCATGCAAAGCGAGCTACTTCAAGCTTTCCTGCCTGCGATACATCGTACTACGGCGTAGCTTACGGCGAGCGTCCTTCAAACGGGATTCCGGAGAATGAGGTGCCAAGTCACTTCAATCCCCTCGCAGACGTTGATCCGAATCGGCTTGACTGGTACGCCAATATTCCCGTTCCCACATCGTACATGGTTACGGCGACCGACTTTGAGTTCTTCGGTGGCTACGATCATCAGGCTGAGGCTGGGTTTATCCACGTAGCCGACCGAACAATCTCGCCCGGCAAGAAGCAATGGACGTGGGGAAATCACGAGTTCGGATACGCGTGGGATCGTAACTTAACCGATGAAGGTGGGCCCTACGTTGAGCTAATGGCGGGTGTTTACACCGACAACCAACCCGACTTTTCTTTCATTGCGCCATACGAGACAAAGGTATTCAGTCAGTTTTGGTACCCTATCCGAAAAATTGGCCCAGCCGCAAACGCAACCCGACATGCTGCCCTATCGGTCGACGGTAATCGTCTAGGCATCTGCCCTTCCGCCCCCGTAGCAGGAGCGCTCCTGACCGTCCGATATGGAGATCAGACTCGGGAAGAGACGGTAAATGTATCGCTAGAGGATCCGCTCCTCCGGACCTTCGATTCCGAAATTCTTTCAGCATCATTGGTGTCCGCAGACGGAGTCGAACTTGTTTCATTTGACTTTTCAAAGCTGAGTGAGCAGCCCGCTCCGGTGCAGGCACAAGAGCCAAAATTACCGTCAGAAGTTGATTCCGTTTCTGAGCTTCATCGCATTGCAGTCCATCTAGACCAGTACCGCCACGCGACTCGAGCACCTGAGGACTACTGGCACGAGGCTCTCCGTCGTGACCCTGGACACGTTGAGAGTCACGTTTGCCTTGGCAAACGAGCCCTGCAGCGAGGTCTGTGGGCGGAAGCTAAGACTCGGTTCAAATCTGCGATTGAATTACAGACAAAACTGAACCCGAACCCAAATTCTGGAGAAGCCTACTATCTGCTAGGGGTAACGGAGGAACTGGGGGGCGAGTATCGGTCTGCCTATAACCACTTCGGCAAAGCCGCCTGGAACTACGCCACGAAAGGAGCTTCGCATATGGCAATGGCCCGTATTGCAATGAGAGAAGGCAAGTACGATCATGCACTAAGCCTTCTTTCCACCGCGAAGCTCTCTCTAGCAGATGCGAACGACTTGCATTGCATGGAAGCTCATTGCTACCGCAAACTCGGTGAGCAAGCCAAGTCAAAAGAAGTTCTCGACTCTGTACTCAAAGTCGATCCGCTTGACCATTGGGCGCTCTATGAACTCCACATGCTCCCGGATTCGACCACGGATGAGATCACGCGGCGTTATAACACGGCCGTGCTGGATAACTTCCAATCACGTTTAGACTTGGCGATTAACCTAGAAGAAGTAGGTGCCGAATCCGAAGCCCGCGTACTCATCGGACAAGTCGCTGACCAAGATCCGATGGCTAAAGTGTTTCTTGGCGAAAAGTGTCCACACACGGCGAAGCTGGCTGACCTTTTCCCAAATCGGCTTCAAGAACTTAAAAAACTTGAATCCCACGTCGAGCGATATCCAGTCGACGCCGTCGCCCTGATGTTGCTCGGGAACTTCTACTACGACCGTCGGCGACACCTTGATGGCATCGCATGTTGGGAAAGGGCAGTAGAAGCAAATCCAAGTTTGGCCGTTGCCTGGAGGAACCTTGGAATCGGCAAGTTCAATATCCAAGGTGACGCAGCCGCATCCATGACGTGCTATGAAAAAGCGATGGAGGCCGAGCCAGCAGAAGCACGATTCCTCTACGAACGAGACCAACTCGACAAACGACTAGGATCGGCCGCCATAGAACGACTCGCCCGCTTGGAATCAAAGCCGGATCTCAACTCAAAGCGAGATGATCTAACGCTAGAGTACGCCACTCTACTCAACATCACTGGCAATCCACGCCGAGCCGTAGAGGTTCTGAGTAGCAAGACTTTCACCCCCTGGGAAGGCGGAGAAGGTATCGCCCTTGGTGCCTGGGCAAGAGCACAAGAACTTTTAAGCCGAGAAGCCGAGGCACCTGAGCAAAAACTCCAACATATTCTTGCCGCAATCAATCCCCCCGATAATCTCGGCGAAAGTCGACATGCACTCGCCAACGCCAGCAACCTCTGGTATCAAGCTGCGACCCACTACGCGGCACTGGGAGACCATGCGGCGGCTCGTAGCCACTATGAACGAGCAGCCAACTTCAAGGGCGACTTTCAAGAAATGAGCGTTCTACAGCACTCGGAACTCTCCTACTTCCAAGCAAGGTCTCTGCAAGCACTAGGGAGAGCGGTGGAAGCAGAGGAGATGCTTCTAGCCCTGAAGAACTACGCCATTCAGCTTCGGACCATGACGGCCAAAATCGACTACTTCGCAACATCTCTACCAACAATGCTTCTGTTTAAAGACAATCTACAGGCTAGACAAAACAAGTCTGCCGATCTTATGCTTGCTCAAGCCTATGCGGGATTAGGCAACTTTGAATCTGCACGGCTAGTGCTGAACTTAGCGCTAGCAAATGATCCATACTGCCCATTCGCCCTCGATCTATCGCAGGAGCTAAGCTAGTGCAGATATCACTCGCCGGTAGCTGGCAAGTTGTACTTGATCCCAAAGGGGAGTTCAGCGAAAGTCAAATCAAGAATGTTCCAACTCGATCGGCCATGTTGCCTGGCTCATTAGATGAGAGCGGAATTGGCGAAGTCAATCTCGAACAAGGGTATCTAGGAGGACTCTCTCGAAAGGTCTCCTATGTTGGCCCAGCCTGGTTTACCAAAACCGTAGCAGTTCCCGCCGAGATTCGTAACCAAACTGTTGAGTTAGTGTTAGAACGGTGCCACTGGTTCTCCGATCTTTGGGTCAATGGTGTGCACATGGGACGCAGAGAGAGCCTGAGTGTCGCGCACCACTATGAGTTTGAAATTACCGAAAGTGAGCAAGTAGAACTCACGATCAGGATTGACAACACGCCAATCATTCCTATCGGTCGAATTGGACACGCACTCACAGACTGGACCCAAACAAATTGGAACGGCATCATCGGCGAAATGAGCATAAAGTCGATTGATAACCGAATCAAACTAAAGAGTGTCAGCCGGACCCAAAGCGATTTCTCCATTCGTGGCAAGGCAACTGGGGAGGTTCACATTGCGTTGTCCGGTGGCGAAACGCTGTACTCAAAGTCGACCGATAGTGGTGAATTTCAGATCGACATTCCGCTAAACAATTTGCCCGAATGGAGCGACGAAAACCCGTCTCTAACTCACCTTCGACTGAATAACGGAACCGAATCCTGTTCACTTTCCTTGGGACAGAGGACCTTCGTCGCCGAGGGCCGATTCTTCAAGTTGAATGACCAATTCGTCTTCCTCCGCGGGACGCTTGAATGCTGCATATTCCCTAAGACTGGCTATCCTCCGATGGATACCGAGTCATGGGCCGGAATCTTTAAGAGAGTGAAAGAGTTCGGTCTCAACCACGTTCGGTTCCATTCTTGGTGCCCGCCAGAAGCCGCCTTCCTGGCTGCAGATGAAGTAGGAGTCCTGCTTCAAGTCGAATGCCCACTGTGGACCGGTCACTGGGCGCTTAGCTCCGATCCCGAGCTGATGCGCTTCATCCGAGAAGAAGCCTTCCGAATCTTGGAAGCCTATTCCCACCATCCCTCGTTCGTCCTGTTCTGCCTTGGGAATGAGATGTCATTCTATGGCGAAGAGCCTCCGGTAGATGAACTATTAAATTCTCTAAAGGCGAAATATCCGCATATTCTCTTCAACTTCTCGAGCCACGGAACGCATCTGAGCCCGGCTTGCGATTACTATGTGCAAGCCGACAACGGTAAGCCTGGCGCCGAGAATGAGCCACTACGCGGCAGTACCTGGTTCGGCGTTGGTTCAAGGTTCGACCGCGAAGCGCCAAGTTCCATCCTCAATTGTGATAAGGCAGCAAATCAGTTTGATCGGCCGGTTATTGCGCATGAAGTTGGCGAATGGGCCGTTTTCCCTGATCTTGCTGAGATACCAAAGTACGACGGTGTTCTGGAACCACGGAATTTCAAGAAGATCGCCGAGCAACTGAAGGAGCGAGGCATGATTGATCAAGCCGCCGACTTCACCAACGCCTCTGGCCATCTTAGCGCTAAGCTCTACAAAGAAGAAATCGAGACGCTAATGCGCACATCCAACCTTGCCGGATACCAACTGCTTGGTTTATCCGATTTCCCGGGTCAAGGTACGGCCACAATCGGAATGCTAAACGCCTTTTGGGAACCCAAAGGCTTTGTCTCGGGGGAGGAATTCCGGCGCTTCGTATCCCCAACGGTTCCGTTGCTCAGTCTCCCGAAGTTTGTTTGGAAGAGGGACGAGGTGCTAAATGGGACCGTGAGAATTGCACACAGTGGACCAAGCATCAATGAAGAAGCGACGTGGTCGCTATCCAATGAGAACAATCAGTGCTTGCGCTCCGGTTCCTTCGGTCGGTTTGACATTAAGGCCTTCAACGAAAACGAGGTCGGCACGCTAGAAATTGCGCTCACCGATTTACCCGCACCGGCGCGCTATGAGGTAAGAGTTGCCGTTGGCCAGCATGAGAACGTCTGGACCATCTGGAACTTTGAACCCGAACCCGAACTTCCAGAAGTAACTACCACAAAGGTATTCCACTGGTATCGCGCCGATGCTCGACAGGCAATTCTGAATGGCGAGAGAGTCTGGTTACGCCTTAACCCAAGTAAGAGCCATATGGGAATCGCGGGACGCTTCGCCCCCGCCTTTTGGTCGCCAATTCATTTTGTCGAGCAAATTGGCACGCTAGGCACCCTCATTCAGTCAGAGCATCCCGCCTTTGCCGAGTTCCCAATCGAGAACCATTCCGATTGGCACTGGTGGGAGATCCTCATGAAGTCGCAGTCGCTCAATCTTAGCTCCTTCCCGGCAGAGTTCTCGCCGGTACTTCAGGTAATCGATCGCTATGAGCGTAACTATAAGTTGGGCTCCATCTTCGAAGCAAAGATCGGCTCGGCTTCTGTTCTCGTAACATGTATCGATTTTGAAACCCCAGATCGCGTCGTAGCGCGACAACTCGAGCGCTCAATAAGGAGCTACCTCAATTCGTCTAGTTTCAGCCCGCAGCAAACGGTCGAGTTGGGCCAGTTTGACCTTCTCTTCCGACACAATCCATGACCACTCTCCTTGCATTAGCGACCATGAAGATCCTTCTCCTTACAGATATTGGTGTAGAACATTGGCAATCTGGATTCGATAAAACCCAGTTGAATCGAGCAGTCGGAAGAGGACCTCTACTCGTGAAAGGGGTGTCCTATGCCAACGGTATTGGAACTCATGCCCATGGCGGAGCAAGTTTTGCTCTAGATGGACAAGTGCTGTCCATCCAAGGCATGGTGGCAATCAACGATACTGGTCGAAATGGTTCCGTCGAATTTTCAGTTTGGGGAGATTCGAAGCAGCTCTGGACGAGCGGACTCGTACGGGGCGGTTCAGACCCCGTAAAGTTTGATGTAGATCTCACCGGAGTCAAACAACTGACGTTGGTCACCTCCGATGGCGGAATCGGCGATGCCGAAGATCACGGCAACTGGCTCGATACTTCATTCACCTATAAAGGAAACAAGCCAGAACCCACACGATACAAAAAGCCGCTCACCCTGCTTCCGAGAGAAACCCACCAAACCATGAGTAACTTTGGTGCCTCAGACTCATGGACCGTTGAACCATTAATCCACTGGTCAGAAGACAAGCGGAAAGAAGTGGCGCGCTTACTGTTTGATAAGAAGACTGGCGCAGGTCTCACGGGTTGGAGGCATAACCTCGGCGGCGGGCTAAACGATGTGTCCATCACCATGGCCCTTCGCCAAGCCGACACCTACGACGCTGGTGATGGCAAGTTCGACTTTACAAAGGTCCCCGGACAAAGGTGGATGCTGAAAGCGGCCAAAGACTACGGCGTTGAGAGCATGTTAGCCTACGCCGTCAGCCCCCCAACGCGACTGACGAAGAACGGGCTAACCAACTGCACGGATGGCCTAGGCACAACGAACTTAAAGGAAGGTGCCGAAGGCGCCTTCGCAAAATACCTTGTTGGGGCCGTTAAGCACTTTGTCGATCAAGGCTATCCTTTCAAGTTCATCAGTCCGATAAACGAACCAGACTACGAATGGAACGGCGCCCCAAACCCGACCACCCAAGAAGGCTGCCGTGCAAGCAACGATGACCTCGTTAAGATCACAACCGCGCTGGCGAACGAAGCAAAGAGCAAGGGCCTAGGAGTTAAAGTTGTGACTCCAGAAGCAACCAGCCCCTATATCGGATACGACAGGAACCCGACAATCAGCAAAAAGTACGGGGCCGAATATGGTGACTATTCGTCCCTCTTTGCCGATCAAAAGCAGTGGCGAAAGGAAGTTGCGCCTATCTATGGCTACCACTCCTATTTCGTTGAAAAACTGGAGAATATGAAGTCGGTGCGAACAAAGCTCGGAATCGAGCTCAAGAAGGCTGGCCCGCTAGAAGTCTGGATGACTGAGTTTTGTCACCTGCAAGGACCACACGGAGAAGGCGGCCGTGGTCGCGACCTCGGCATGTCTACCGCCCTCAACATGGCTCGGCTCATGCAGCTAGACATCACCGAAGTCGGTGCGTCTGCCTGGCAATGGTGGCTAGCCGTTAGTGATGCCGACTTTAAGGATGGCCTTGTCTATGTCGATGATCTGTACCAACCCAACGGTTCAGTCTATGCATCAAAATCGTTGTGGGTAATGGGACAGTTTGCTCGTTTCGTTCGCCCAGGCTATCAGCGAATCAGTATCAATGGACCGTTCTCGGATGTCACCGCAACGCTCGTCAGCGCTTACAAGAATCCGCAGACTTCCGAGTTAGTCGTCATCCTTGTGAACCCGGCAACCCAGTCGGACCGAGTGCAAGTATCGGTAGAAGGGAAGCACAACGCCAAAGCGTGGATCACCTCCGACCGACCAGGCCACAACATCGCCCCTCTCCGCATCCCTTCCTTAGCCTCGGTAGAAGTCCCTTCCAGAAGCGTCATCACCCTGGTTCTAACTCCGAAAGCGACAAAGAAGTCAACCGAATCGGCCGTTCAGTAGTAACGCCAAGGCGGGCCCACCTTTGGGCCTGCCGCGCAATAACCTAGCCAAGAGCGTGGGTCGCTCAGAAGGAGCGTTGAGTGCTAGGAAAAGCGAAAACGGCCAACAAATGAACGGAAGCAGGGTTAGCCAGCATAGGTGTCTTCCTTTAGTTGGACATTCATAACCTGTCTGCCGTGGAGTAACAGTCCGACGTGGGCGCACCGTCTGCAAAGGAACGGCCTGCCAGCAAGACGAAAAGATTAAGTTCCTTAAAGTGAGTAGGACTCGGGACCATTTTGCGAGGAGTCTTCACCGTTTTGCCTCTCTTTTCCGCCCCCACCCGGTTGCAACGTCTCCGTTGCCTGCCCAGCCAGGGTAACCAACACCTTCTCCCGCTCAAACTTCACCCGGTAAGCCAAGTCTCGGCTCAAGAACTCACCCGAACCCAGGAGCGCCAAAGGGCGGCGGCCGGATGGAGCAACAAGGACCGGCTGACCGGTAGGTTCAAGCTCGATCCGGTAGTTACCAAACTTTCCACCTCGCATCACTGCCGTTGTGGACATCGGAACCTCTTCTTTCAAATCCGCCTCCGCGAGCTTCACCCATTCTGCAAGGCTTGGAACGCCACGAATGGATGCATCCTTCTTAAACGCTTGTGCCTGAACCTCGGCTGCCTCCCGCACCTTGCCAGCCAGCACCAAGCTCTTGGACCACTCCAGCAGAAGTGAGCCGTCGGCCAAATCAGTAGTGCTAGCAACTCGGAAGAATGGCTCGGCAAAAACCGATTGTCCCCGAAACACGTTGAAATAACCTAAATTCCGAGCCACCTGCTTGGCTGTCGTCTCATCCTGAGCCGTCAGTTTCCGAAACTCCTCAACGCCCGACTTCGGCTCTCGATCAAGCGCAAGCGTAATCCGCTTCCACGCTCTTCGATAGGTCGTGGAAATCTGCTCGTAGCCAACCCAACTCGCGCCAACGTCCTTCATCCCGCCAATCCGAGCCAACGCTTCGGCTGAATGCAAGCCGTCTTGCGCGTTGGTTAAGTACACCAATGCGTCGCGCTTCTCCCGGTTTGCTAGCAACAGCGAGCTCGACCCACCGTTATCGCCCCATTGGAATCCGATCCACTTGTTCCCCTGTCGCTGAAGAAGAATGCCGAGACCAGCCGCCAGTTCGGCCCGGCTCTTTTTCGGAACGGCGGAGTCAAAGAACTCGCCCGTGATGCCAGTTTGCGGCGTGAACATTTGGCGAAGCGAGCTTTCCTTGAGCACTTTGCCATCCAAAACCGCCGCCCAAAGCCGGGAATAGTCCGTTGCGCAAGTGATCAGATCGAAAGCGCCGGTGCCTGCCGCACTCGTCATCTGACTCTGGGGGCGCAACAGCCAGTTCACTCCACTCGCGCGGTTGCCCGCGAACTTTTCGGCGTAAACAAAACTCGAGCGGTTCATCTGCAACGGTTGGAAAAGCGTGCGTTGCGCCCAATCTTCCAGCGACGTGCCAAGTTTCTTCTCCGCAATCTGTTGCAAATAGCGGAATCCGAGGGTCGAATATGAAAATCGAGTGCCCGGTTTAGACTCCAACCGAGGCTGGTTAAACGATAGCCCGCTTGAATGACTCAGCAGCATGCGAAGCGTAATGTCCGTCCGGCGTGAGTCGATGAGCCCTTTCAGCTCCACAATCGAATGAGCCTTCTCATCCAAGCTAAGCTCCCCGCGATCCACGAGTGAGAGAATCGCAATCGCCACGATCGGCTTACCCAGCGATGCCGCTTCAAACACGGTTTCAGAATTCACCTTCTGTGCATTCGCCGATCGGTCGGTCGCATCCCGACGGCCAAGCGCATTGCTCCACTTCACCGAACCCGCCTCAACCTTGGCTACGCTTAGCCCCGGAATATCACCCGCTGCAAGAGCCTTCGACCATACCGCCGAGGAAGGTCCATCCACCAAAGGCCCGGTGCCAGCAGTTGGAATTACCAAGCTAAGAGAAGCAATGAAACTGACAAGCACAGCGCAATGTTACGAACTTATCGCGCGATCCAGTTCCTGAACCCGCCTTTCTCAATCACCAAAGGCGATTTTTCGCAGGAGCCGCGCAAAACACAGGTTGCCATTTCGTGTCTTTCGCTCGCAAATCCTGTCAAGCTGGTCGTGCGCAAGCCGATCATTTACATCCGCTCTAGGAAGTGACAGCACTCTCGGGATCCGCACTCTACTTCGCGAAGGCCTGCAGCTCTCCGCAAGACGAAAAGTTCTGGGCGGGATTATCGCCGGATGCCGGCACGCCGAGAATCCGCACGGCGCGGAACCGCAGCGGAGCCGCCAAGCTCAGCGTAAAGCCGACCGACTTGGCCGTCAGTCTCGGGTCGCTCACCTCTCGATCCGTCGCCGCCGGATAGTCGTCTAGCTCGCCAATGGTTTCCCATGGACCATCTGCGGTGCGTTGAATTTGAACCTTGGGCTTTCCGGTTCGCGTGTCGAACCAGCCCCCGTCATGAAAAACTCGACCTGGCCAAAAAACAATTCTTTGCGCGGAGACTTCCTTGGAAAGGGAAATCGCAAACCAATCTTCCTCGGCCCGCGCGCTATTGAAGGTCACCGCCATCGTTTCCGGATCGTCGTCCGCAATCGATTCAGCGACGTTGCCCTGTCTTGAGAAGCTCTCTTGCCCTCCCAACAAAACGTTGTAGCTGAACGAGTCCTCCATGGGAATCCAGACCTTGTATCTTGCCCCCGTGATCCCCACATCGGAGAACGGAACCAGCGTCTTCCTTGGGTTCAGCCGAAACACTTGCGCCCCCTTCCAAGTTTTTCGAGACGCGGGAGCCACCACGGGCTTCACCGCAAGTGGATTTCCCCCATTGGAGAGGCCAAAATTCGCTAGTCGTCCTCCGGAAAGAAGAGACTCATCCGCGGCCAGCACAAGCGGACCATACATCACCGCCGCTTTGCCCAAGTTCAAATGGTCGCCCTTCACGATCCGAGTCTTGAGCGACAGATTGACGGTAACGACTTCGCCAGACGTCCACCTTTTTCGGATAACTCGATAGCCATCAGGGCTACTTTCCCAGCCGAGGTTAGACGGCAGTTTGGAACTCCAAGTGGGCTGGCGCAGCTTGACCGAGAAAACTCGTTGCTTAGGATTCTTGACGTGTATTCGAACCTGGCCATCAGCAGGGAAGTTGGTAACAATCTCAAGCTCAATCGGACTTCCATCGGCCAGCTTCAAATGCGCGGTTCCGGGGTTAAACAGGTTAACAACCGCCCCGTCTGCGTCCGTGGTAATTGCAAAGGTCGGCAGCAAAGCAATGCCGCGTGGCCCACTCGAAAGGCAGCAATGGCCGTCGAGGGTGGAGCTATAAGGCTTCCGGCCCTCCATCTGAACGTAGTAACCCCAACCGCGACCATCCGGTTGCTGCGCGCCTAGAAGCTGATTGAGTGAAACGTGCTCTAACTGCTCGGCAAATCGAGCCTCGCCGGTGAGGCGAAGTAATTGCGCATTAAGCTGAATCCAAGTAACCGTAACGCAGGTTTCGCCAACGTTGCCGTTGTTTGGCAAATCAAAGTCGCCGCGAAATAGCTCAAAACTACTTGCCGCACCCGTGATGTAAAGCCGATTGCGGACCACATCGCCCCATGCATTAATGCATGCCTGCAAAAGCGACTTATCCCCGGTGGTTCGATACAACTCTAAAACGCCCGTGAGGCACGAGAGCATTTCGTAAGCCTTGCCGTTCCCAACTTTGTCGACTCCCTTCCGGTCCAAAAGTCGCGAAAGGATCTGCGGACCGTTCGGTTGCTCCCACGTACGAATGATGTACTTGCAGAAGTCCAAATACCGCTTCTCGCCCGTCGCGCGATAAAGAAGCGTCATGGGTTCCAAAACGCTGGTCGGTGCCATGCCCACATGGGCGCCTGCCTGGATGAGATCACGCTGCCCGGGTTGATCACCGAACTCGCGGCAAAGGAGGTCTGCCATTTTTCGGCAAGTCACAAGCGGCTTCCGATTTCCCGTGTAGCGAACGTAAGTGAGGAGGCCAATCAGGTTGTATTTGTGGGCCCAAACATCCCACTCCGTCCACCGATCCTTCTCTAAATAGGTTCCGAGATATCCATCCGAAAGCTGACATTTTTCAAGCTCAAGTACGGCTAGGTCGAGTTTCTTACGAAGCTTTGGGTCTCCAGAATTCACCCAAGCTAAGGTCGCGGCATGAAGCCATTTCCCAATATGCTCGCCGTCCCAACTCTGCCGCCCCGGCCTTTTCCGGTATCCCTCCAAAAGTCGGTCGATATCAATTTTCTCGAGCCGATTCTGGGTATTCGCATCAATCCGAGACCCCAGCCAACCGGATAACTGAACTCGGTCTGGCACCTGAAAAACCTGCCGATCCGCAACAACCGGCTTCACCACATCCAAAATCGGCGCGACATACTGCCCGGCACTGGGCAAGTTGGCGACCACAGCAAACATAAGGCTTATCATCAGGCGATCCCTAAAACCCGAGTCTAACAGGATTGACCGATCGATTGAAGAGTCCACTCCACTTCTCGTTAAGCCCCGCATCCCGGGCCACCAATTCGTGTCAAATCATCCCTTCCTGGGCATCCGATGCAATTTATTCCGAACACATAGGTAACACTTGCTTTCTAAGATGAGAGCGTGCTGCCTAATCTAGCTTTAGATTCCCAAATTCGTAGGTTGACTTTTCACGTCCGTCGCCCGTTATAGATGGAGAGACGAACCGCGCGAGAAATGAAAATTTACACTCGGCCCTAAGGCGGGAGCATTTATAAATAAATTTTCCGCCCACCAGCCTACGGAATCGAGGGAACAGAATGGTTTCATAGGAAACGATCTTAATGATCGCTAGCGTGGCGTTCAAACAAACCCGAACCCCCGAACAAACCCGAACGAATCCGAACCAGACGCCCATCGGAATTGACGGGAAGTTCAGGAGAACATGAATGGTTCAAACAAACCCGAACCCCCGAACAAACCCGAACGAATCCGAACCCGCATCCCCGCCACGCAAGGCAACGCAAAGCCATTCAAGGCCACTCAAAGCGCCCCGAAAGGGGCCGCGGAAGGTCCAGAACGGACCGAAAGAGAAGTGGTGGAGGCAAGGGGATTCGAACCCCTGACCCTCTGCTTGCAAAGCAGATGCTCTACCAACTGAGCTATGCCCCCGACCGATTTGAAATTGTACCACTCACGATCTCGCGAAAGAAAGTGATCATCATCGGCATCGCCTCCGAAGTGAATCGGTGCCCATCCGGGTGGACATAAGTGATCACCGGCGTCGCGCCGTCGTACCGCGTGGTGTACTCCGCGATCTTCTTGCCGTCTCCCCGATGGCCGTCGATTCGAAGGACTCGGTTGATCGACCGCTGCTGGCTGGCAAATCTGACGACTTCATCCGTCTCACCCGCCATGATGAAGGCCGGCTTAGGTTCAATTGGCATCAACCCGACCGGGGAAGCCGAAGGACCAAACGCCGCAAACTTGTCGCCGCGTTTCGACCAAAGCAGGTAGGAGAACCGGCCGCCGTTACTGTGCCCCATCGAAAAAGTCCGCGAAGGGGCAACGCGAAATCGGGAGGAGACATCCTTCAAAACCGTATCGAAGAAGGCCAAATCGCGGTCACCTTGCTCCCCGGCGTTCTGTTGCCAGCCGTTTTTTTCGCCATTCGGATCGGTCATCCCCGGCGTCGGAAGGCCCTGCATGTAAACAACGATCGCTTCCGGCCAAAGCTGCTCCAACCGGAAACTCCGCGCCGCATTCCGGCGGTTACCACCATGACCGTGGAATCCGAAAATCAACGGAGGATTCGCCGTCGTTCGCGTAGGAGCGATGATCGTCGCCTCCCGCTGAACTCCGGCAACGTCATACACTTTCTCTTCGGCGGTCGAAACGGCAAGCAGCAAGGCAATCGCAACAAATGGCATGCCAGCATTGACCGGCCATTTTGCCAAGAGTTCAGTAGATCGGTGTCAAACTGAGGCTCATGTCGCCAAGACTCGCTTTTGCCCTAGACGCGGCCCACAAAGCTGGCAAATTCACCCTCTCCCTGTTCCAAACCGGAACGATGGTGGATACCAAAAGCGACGACACCCCGGTAACCGCCGCCGACCGCGGCGCCGAGCGAATCATTCGCGAACTGATCGAAAAGCAGTTCCCGAACGACCACATCCTGGGTGAAGAAGAAGGCGGCGACGCCGCCGTAGCCGACCGCTGGGTCATCGACCCGATCGACGGAACCAAAGCCTTCGTCGCCGGAGTCCCAAGCTACAGCACCCTGCTCAGCTACGAAGTGGACCGCCGACCCGTCCTAGGCATCGCCTACTTCCCAGGGCTAGACCTTATGTTCTTCGCCGAAACGGGCGAAGGCGCCTACGTCAACGGTCGCCCAATCCACGTCAGCGAAAAAGGACTCGACGGCAGCATCCTCTGCTGCGGCAGCCTCCGCACCATGCAGCGCCTCAACCGCCTCGATCCGTACCTAAAAGCCGGCGAGCGCGCCATGGACGTCCGAACCTGGGGCGACGCCTACGGCTATGCCCTCGTCGCCTGGGGCAAAGCCGAAGCCATGATCGACCCCCGAGTCGCCCTCTGGGATGTCAGTAGCGTCGGACTCATCGTCACCGAAGCCGGCGGCAAGTTCACGACCCCCGACGGCGCCGACGGCTACACGCCCATCGACGACAAGGGAGGCTACGCTGCCCTCGCTACGAACGGCGTGGTTCACGACGAGCTGGTCGAGATGTTCCGAGCTGCATGAGACTGCTCGGCGTAGATTTGGGAACAAAGCGCATCGGCTTGGCGATCGGAGAAAGCTCGCCCCAAGTCGTCTCGCCCCGCCCGGCATTGACCGCGCGGGGAAAGCTGACCCTCGACGCCGAACAAGTCGCCGCAAAGGCAAAGGTTGAACAAGTCGACGCCATCGTCGTTGGCCTACCGGTAGAACTCGACGGCACCGAAGGCCGCATGGCAAAGGTGATGCGACAGTTCGGGGCAAACCTTGAAGCCTTGGGCTACAAAGTCCACATGGTCGATGAAAGCTTCACGAGCGTCGAAGCGACCGACGCCATGGCCGGACTCGACATGACCGAAGCCGAGCGCCGCAAACGCCGAGACGGCGAAGCCGCTTGCCGAATCCTTGAGCGATTCTTCCGGGGGCAATCTTGAACCGCCGGCCGCGCATCATTCTGATCGTCTGCGTATTTCTGGTCGTTGACCTCATTCTCGTCAGCGTCTGGTTCAAAACCCGCCTCGCGCCAAAGCCAAACGGCGAACCCAAGCTCATCCGCTTCGAGTCCAGAACGAGCTTGGAGCGAGCTTTAGGAAGGCTGCAAACCGAAGGTTTTGTCACCGACTCCTTCGCCGCCCACCTTTTCTCCCGACTAGAACGCACCCCGCAAACCGTCCAAACCGGCACCTACGAACTCCGCCCCGGAATGGAACTCGGCGAAATCTTCCGAGTTCTCCAAAAGCCAATCAGCCAAATGGTCCGCATGCCCGAAACCAACTGGGCCCGCCGCTCGGCGAACTTACTCGCAAAAGCGAACGTCTGCACCGCCGCCGAATACATGGCCCTTGTCAACAATCCGAGCGCCTTTAAGGATGTCGTCAACTTCCCACTTCCGGAGAAGTCTCTGGAAGGCTATCTCTACCCCGACACCTACGACTTCCCGCCCCTCCTAGGCGCCCGCGGTGTCATTGTTCGTCAGCTTGCCAACTTTGAAAAAAAGGTCTGGCAAGGGCTAGATCAGCCTGAGAATCTGCATCGCGTCATCACCGTTGCCTCGCTGGTAGAGCTCGAAGTCAAAGAGGATAACGAGCGCCCCATCGTCGCGGGAGTGATCGAGAATCGACTGTCAAAGGGAATGCGGCTGCAGATCGATGCCGCGATCAACTACGGAATTCAAAAGTGGCGGCCACTGCTCCGGAGCGAGTATAAGAGCATCGACTCGCCCTACAACCTCTACCGCAACGACGGACTCCCGCCAACCCCAATCTGCTCACCGACGGTGGCAAGTATCCAGGCCGCTCTGAAACCTGCCCAACATTCATACTTGTATTACGTTGCCATGCCAAGCGGGGAATCTCGGTTCGCGGCGACGATTGAGCAGCACAACGTGAACTTCCGAGCGCGAAAGACCGCCCAACGAGCGTTGCGGCAACTTCGACAAGGTTTGACAGAATGAAAACTTGGATAACCGGCGAATTCGATCATGCCCGCGTCGGTCGGGGATTCCGCAAGTTCACACCCGCGGAGGCCGTGCATGGCCTAAAAGACGTCGATCTGGACCGACTCAAAGAGCGCGGAAAGAAGCTGATCCTTCTCGACGTTGACCACACCTTGGTCGAATGGAAAGGCGAAGCCCCGGCCCCAGGAGTGTCCGAATGGCTAACGAAGGCCAAAGAAATGGGCTTCCAGTTATGCCTCATCAGCAACACGCGTCGGCCGGAAAGGTTGATGCGACTGTCCGAATCGCTCAATGTCGCCGTAGTGCGGGGCCGAATGAAACCAAGCCGCGCCATGTTTCGGCTGGCTCTACTTAAGTTCCAGTGCGCGCCGTCAGAGGCAATCATGATCGGCGATCAACTGGTTACCGATATTTTTGGCGCGAACCGGAGCGGAATCGATGCAATTTGGGTTGAAAAGATGGAAGGCCCGGAGTTCAAGGGAACAGCCGTGAACCGCGCCATCGAGGGATTCTTGAAAACACAAATATACAAGGCCTTAATCCTAGGAAAGGAAGGCGCGGGTGGTCCGGAAGTTCAGGAGCGAACGCTCCTAAAGCAGCTCACACGTTTCATCGTCGTCGGGGGAACGTCGTTTGTCATCGACAGTTTCGTCAAGCTTGTGATCATGCGCTTCACCGGCCTGGGCCTCGCGATTGGCGGTGCGTTGCAAGGCACGGTTGTTCAGGAAATCATGCGCAGTTCGGCTCCGCTGAAATTGGCCTCACCCGTTGCAGGTCTGATCGCGTGGGGAATTGCGACTTTCAACAGCTTGATCTTTAATCGGTCGTGGACATTTGAAGCCGTTGGCAAGGCACCTCGCGCCGTTCAGGTGCGGAAATTCTATGTCATCACGACGGTTGCTGCCCTGTTGAACATCGGCCTATTCTCGTTCTTCTACAACGTCTTGCCTGGTGACAGCGTTTTGTTGGCGAACGTCCTTGCCGCGGCAATCGTTGCAGTTTGGAACTTCCTGGGCCAGCGGTACTACGCCTTCCGAGCCCCGGCAGAATGAACCAGGTGTACCCCTGGCGAGACGCACCGGCCGCGCGGTTCGCCGTGATCGGATATCCGGTAAGCCATTCGCTGTCGCCAAAAATGCAGAACGCGGTTCTTCGAGAACTCGGTGAACGAGGGGAGTACGTGGCAATTCAGGTGCCAGAAGCCGAAGTAGGAAAAGCGCTGGACCACCTTTCGAGCCTCGGATTCGAAGGCATCAACGTGACCGTGCCCAACAAGTCGGCCGCGCGCCAATGGTGCGAAAGGGTGTCTGAGTTCGCCTCCGCGGCAGAAGCAGTTAACACCATTGCCCTTCAAGGGCGAGAAGGAAATAACACGGACGGTCCCGGCTTTTTGGAAACAATTTCCCAGTTTCCCGGCCGACGCGCCACCGTTCTGGGTGCAGGCGGATCTGCCCGAGCCATCGTGCTGTCATTGTCCGCGGCTGGTTACGAGGTCCGGCTCTGGAACCGAACCGAGGCAAGGGCTCACGAACTTGCCGCCGTTATCCCAGGAGTGGTGGTCCTAGCCGAGCCAACCGTCGCAGACGCAGACATCGTCATCAACGCGACCAGTGCATCGCTAACCGGAGCTGTGCTGGAGCTCGATTGGACCGCCGCAGACCCCGAGGCAGTGGCCTATGATCTCATGTACAGTTCCGAGCCGACGGCATTTCTAGCTGCTGCCGGATCGCGCCCAAAGCTCGATGGCCGCGCGATGCTGGTGGCGCAAGGAGCGCTTGCCATGGAATTCTGGCTTGGACGCCCCGTCCCGCGAGAGCCGATGCGGCGGGCGGTTGGACTTTGATTCTGGAGGCGTCTTCAGAAAATCTCGCTCATTGCGCCGCCGCCCTGCTTCGCGAAGAGCTGGTAGTGATGCCGACCGAAACGGTGTACGGCTTGGCGGGTTTGGCCCGAAGCTCTGCAGCCAATCGCCAAATCTACGAGGTCAAAAGCCGCCCCTCCAATAACCCTCTGATCGTTCACGTCGGCAGCATCGATGACGCAAAAAATATCGCTTCAACGTGGACTTATTCCGGTGACAAGCTAACCGCAGCATTCTGGCCTGGCCCCATGACGATCGTCCTGCCGACAGACTCGGAATTAGGAACGGTCGCAATCCGAATGCCTGCGCATCCGGTTGCGCTTCGGCTGCTTGAGCTGGTTGGCGAACCAATCGTCGCTCCAAGCGCAAACGTTTTTACTCGACTTTCCCCAACCCGCGCGGAGGACGTTTCCTCGGAAATCTCCCAGAAGGTGTTCGCGATCCTCGATGGGGGCCCGTGTGAAGTTGGTATTGAGTCGACGATCGTCGACTGCCGTCGCTCGGATGTTGTTGCGATTCTGAGATCCGGTTCAATTTCTCGGGCAGATATTGAGCAATTCATCCCGGTCGTGGATTCAGATGCCGACGTCCGCGTTCCCGGTCAGTACAAGCGGCACTACGCTCCGAAGATTCCCGTGCGACTCGTGGGAGTCCCCACACCGGAAGCGTACGGGCTTACCATCCTGTCCGCGACGATCAAGCAGATACCGATGCCCCGAGAGCCAAGAGCCTACGCGGCGAGACTCTACGCCGCCCTGCATCAGATGGAAGAAATGAACCCGCCCGAGATTGAGATCCAGACCCCGCCACGAACTTTGGAGTGGGCAGCAGTTTGGGACCGTCTCAACCGAATGGTGGGTTAGGCTTCGAGCCGATACCGATCGACGACCTTAAACTGTTCGTCAAAGACCAGCCACTGCCGGATGGGGGGATTCCCAACCACCGATCTCGGGTTCAGACAACAGCTTCGAATGGCGAGCTCCGGTCCAAAGTCCTGCGCCAAATTTTGGAACGCGTTTGCTAGCGTGATCGCGCTTCCAGCTAGTGTCCCGTTCTTGAGTCGCACTTGGCCCTTTCCTACCACACACTCAAGTCCCCACATGAAGAGTTCTGTCCCTTCCTTCAGGCCAGAAGCCATCGTCGAGTCGCTGACGGCGACGATCTTGTCGGACTTTGCGCGAACCAAAACCCTGGCCGCCGGAGGCGATACGTGGATCCGATCGTAGATCAGCTCCGTTCGGATTCGATCGTCGAGCAACGCAAACCCAACCGTTCCGGCTTCTCGGTGATGCAAGGGCCGCATTGCGTTGAATGTATGGGTCGTGTGCCGCGCCCCGGCGTCGGCCGCCATTACGCATTCTTCAAAAGTGGCATTCGTGTGCCCAAGGCTGGAGACGACGTGGCGTTCCGTGAGTTGCGCGATTAGCGCATATCCCCCCGGGATTTCTGGGGCGAGAGTGACCAGCTTGAGTCGAGGATGGTTGAGAACTTCTTCCCACTTGTCGCCGTGCTCGGCAGGGTTTTGAATGAAGGCAGCAGGCTGAGCACCGGGAAAAACCGGCGAAATGAACGGACCTTCCAAGTGAAAACCGGCAACGACGGGATGGCTCGGGAGCCCTTCGATCGCTCGCGTCACGTCTTCAACGAGCGCGGTGACGGTGGTGAAGAGCACTTTGTCGTAACCAATCGCGTCGAGTTGCTGCGCGAGTTCGAGTTGTTGCTCGGCGTCGCTGGTCATGAAGTCGATACCGAAGGCTCCATGGAAATGGATGTCGACAAATCCTGGAGCAAGGAGCGGCGCATCCTGGGCATCGGTGGGTGTCCAGGTTCCGGAATCGAGGTCAACGTCGTATGTCCCAAATCCCGACGGACCGATTGCGCGGAAAGTGCCCTTCATGGCTTTATAGCGTAGCCCGGACCGTCCCGAAGTATTTTGCCGTCAAGCTCCAGCATGGTGAGTTCTCCAAGGACATCTGAAGCCGTTGCGCCTACCGCAGCGACGATTTTGTCGGTTGGCTGCGGCTCAACCGTAAGCACGGCAAGGATTCGTCCTGCCAAGGAATCGGAGTCGGTCTTCGCAAAACTACTTCCGGTGAAGAGGGAAGGAGTAGTGTCCAAATCCAGGGATTCCAGCACTTGGTCGGGGTGATCGACCAGGGTGGCTCCGTCTCGAATAAGCGCAAACGAGCCCAGAAAGTTCGGATTATTGATGTTTGCAGGAACGACAAACACCGGACGGCCGATGTCGTTTGCAATGTTCGCCGTGCTCAGAGCACCCGATCTTGCCGGCGCTTCAACCACCAGCACCGCGAGGCTCAGCGCCGCAATGAGGCTGTTCCTTTGCAGGAACTTGTATTCGTTCGGTTTGCTGCCGCAGGCAAACTGGCTTAGGATCGCGCCTCGCTCCCGGATTTGCATAAACAGTCCGGCATGGGCAGCCGGGTAGGTCACGTCAACTCCGCAAGCGAGGACAGCGACCGTGGCGCCTTCAACCGCCAGGGCACCCTTATGGGCGGCGGCATCAATTCCAAGCGCACCGCCACTGACCACCGTCACTCCGCGTTGGGCAAAGGCTTCCGCAAACTTTTGGGCGCATGCCTTGCCGTAAGTGCTGGCGCCGCGGGTTCCGACAATGGCAATGGTCGGTCGATGCAGGCAACTCAAATCGCCCCAACCGAACAGTGCCGGCGGGGGAATCTCAAGTTCGTGCAGTAACTCGGGCATCTCCGCTGGCCGAATCGGCTCGGCTCCGTTGCGAAGCGCGTCCGTTAGGGCGTCTAGGGGCGCGTTTCGGGCACGATTCCGCTCAACCTCAGTGAGTAGAGGGCTAGCGAGAAAATCATCCTCAGACGCAAGTATCGCCCGCGCTTTGGCGGGCGATACTTCGCTGGCGAGGAGTTGTTGAATGAACTCCGTCGTCATGTTAGGTGGGCTTAGCCGCCGATTCCGCCACCGCCACCGCCGCCGCCGATTCCGCCGCCACCGGCTCCGCCAGGCTGGCCATTATTCTGCGATCCTGGCAACTTAACCGGAGCGAGCGAGTTATCGATGGTGAGCGCGAAGTCTTGCTTTGCTTCGTTGCCGAGCCAGTCAAGAACCGTGACTACGAACTTCTTGCGACCGTTCGTGAGGACTCGGTTTGCACCGACGGTGCTGAATCGCACGACGATCAGTCCATCTCGGCCAATCGTGTAATCCAATTTCTGGCCATCAACTTCAATCTTGAGCGTGCTCTCGTTCCATCCAGATGCCTCATCGGAAATCTTGAACGCGAGGAACAGCGGAGGCTGCCCGGAAACCTGGTCTCCCGGGTTAGGGAACAGCATCGTGACTTGTGGAGCCGTGAGGTCTACGCCGAGAAGATTGTCGAAGGCTAGGACGCTGCCATCCTTTGCTGGGACCAAGAGGGTGTTTCCAGAAACGGTAGCCGCTCCGGAAGCTTGCACGAACACTGGAGGAAGGGTGTTCTGACCCTGTCCGCCAGGACCACCGCCACCAGGACCGCCGCCGCCAGGGCCGCCTTGTCCGGCGCCGCCACCAGCACCTTGGCCGCCGCCGCCGTTTCGGCCGCCGCCAGCACCGCCACCGCCGAATCCACCGGCGCCACCAGCACCGCCGAATCCACCAGCGCCGCCGCCGCCACCAAAGCCGCCACCAGGACCGCCTGCGCCAGGACCACCGGCACCTGGTCCGCGACCACCGACCGCACCGCCAGCTGGCTCTTCAAGTGGACGAATCACGTAGCTCCAGATTGGCTTGCTCTGCGTCGGGTCCACCAAATTTACGGCGCCGTTCGCGGTAAGAACCACGTACTTGCTGCCAGATGAAGTCGGTGTTGCGATAGGACCGCTGCCCAGTTTCACCGGAACCTTCGAAATCAGCGTTCGGTTGAGGTCATAAATCTTGCAGATGCCCTCGGAACTGGTGACCAGAATTCCTGAAGACGAAACCGCCGGAGAGTAGATCAGTTGGAGTCCTGTGGCGACTTGCCATTTCAGGCTGCCGGTTGCCGCGTTTAGTGCGACCAAAACGCCGCCCGAGTTTGCGTAAATCGTATCCGCGGCGACGATTGGAACCGCACCGGAAACAACTCGCTCGAATCGCTGTTTCCAGTTCACCTTTTGGGTCGCGATGTTGATCGAAAGCAGTTCTTGCTGCGTGTTGAAAACAAGGATGTTGTTTGCAAAGCCAGCAATTCCGCCGGAAATTCCACCCGGAACAGCCAAAGGTGCCGTCCAAGCCGTTTCGCCGGTGTTTGCATCAAGTGCTACCAGCGTGTTGTTTGCTTGAGCGAAGACAACGTATTTATCTTCAACAACGATTGGCTGACCGATGGGTGAGCCTGGCGTGTTGATGGTCCACTTCGGTTCGCCCTTCGCGGGGTCAATTCCGTAGGCAATCTTGTTGTCGCCGATCGCGACGATGATGCCTGCAGCCTTTACTGGGGCAGAACGGAAAGCGCCTGCAATTGGATCCAGTTGCGGATATCGCCACTTCAGATTCCCAGACGCCTTTTCGATCGAAAAGACTCGACCACCAACGCTGGTGTACATGGTGTCTCCATCCACCAGCGGTGCGCCACTGGGGGCGACCGTCGTTGGGTACAGCCATCGCCACGCGAGCGGTGCCGGTCCGTCAAGTTGGGCCATAGCGACCGTAGCGAAGAGGGCCATACAGCCGGTTGTGAAAGTGCGCATTTTTCGCATCGTAACCGTTCGTCTCCGGGGAAAACTCCCCCGTACATTGTAGACAGAGCCCGTCCGGGATGTCTACCGGACACACTCAGTCATACTTGGGACGCGCGAAGCGGTCACCGCGTCACGCTTGAGCGATGCCGAGCCTCATTCTTTGTTATCACAAGGTCGGACCGGAGTCGGCCGAAGGTCGATTTTTGAACGTCTCGCCCGAAACTTTGGCCAAGCACGTCAAGTTTTTCTTTCGACGCGGATTTCAGGGCCGCACCGTCAGCGGCTTGGCATTGGCCCCAAACGTTCGAGAAATCGCCTTCACGTTCGATGACGCATACCAATGCGCCACCGATCACGTTCCGGAAATTTTCAAGCCTCACGGGCTCTCGGCCACCTTTTACGCAGTCCCCGGGTTGGAGGAATCATCTTGGGACGGGACGCGAGCCAGAAAGCTTGCGTCTATGGAAAAACTGCTTGAGCTTGAAAGGGGCGGGCACGAAATCGGGAATCACACCTATCGGCACCCGCACTTGGCCGGCTTAACCCGACGAATCGTGCTTGAGGAGCTTCTTCTGGCGCAACAAGCACTCGTTGATGAAGGGCTTACAATCACATCGGTTTGCTACCCATTTGGCTCGCACAATGATCTCACGGTTCGCGTGGCGAAGCGGATCGGTCTAGATAGAGGCGTCACGTTATCGAAGGGATTGGTCCCTGAAGGGGCAGATCCTCTTCGCTTGCCTCGCGTTGTAGTGGGCTTTCGGGATGGTCCCCCTTTGCTGACCTACAAGATTTGGGTCCGTCCCCTGTTGCAGCGCGTCGGACTTTGAGGTATCTTCTGAAATCGCGTGGGCTCGTAGCTCAGTTGGTTAGAGCACACCCCTGATAAGGGTGAGGTCACAGGTTCGAGTCTTGTCGGGCCCACCAGTCTTCCTTCCGGTAATCCGTTGAAGGAAGACTTTTTTTATTCCGGAGTTTTGGCGATTAGCCGGGCAGTTGGGCAGCTTTGATTTCAATTCGGTTTAATCGGCCGTCTGACTTGCCACGATTGATGATGCGGATGAATCGCACTCGTGGTGCCGGTCCTCGGTATCGAACCGCGCCGTCGGCGTCTTTTCGGTTCGCAAAAGCCCACCGAAAGTCTGCTTCGATGGCGAAGGGCGAAGCTTCGTCCACGCGTTGCCCGGTGCCGTATCCGAGAATCTGGAATGACTTCCAAAAATCGCCCTCAGAAAAGAGCGCAATCTCCGCGATGGTTCTGTCTCGCCCGAGATCAATTTCGACCCACGCACGATCCTTACCGACGAAAGTAACGCCCGACGGTGCACCGTTCCCAACCAAGGAAACAAGTTTTGCTGGAGGATCGTTTTCCGAGTTGGAAATGGATTTTCCTTTGGCAAGATCGGATTGCTCGATCGAAAGATCAGGCAGGTTGAGTCTCGCCTCTAGGAACGCCACCGCCTGATTTCCGCGAGCCGCTGTGTCCACGAGTTGCCAGGTCTTGATCCAAAAATCGTCGGAGACTCCATTTTTGGTAACGCGAAGGAGTCGCATGCCAGCAGGTTCTCCAGCCGTTGTTGCGGGAAGCACCACGCTGCCGGTTCCCGTTTTTCCTTCGGCAAAAGGTACGCCAGTGCTCGGGTTCAACAGAATGTAATCGGCTCCCGAAATTGGGCGCCCTACGAGGTCAAGCACTCGAATAATCGTGGTCTTGGGTAACTCGACCGCCTTTCCTCTGTGCTTCGCGTCAATAAATGCAATGTCCGTTGCGGGTAGCAACGCTTGGACCGAAAGCGGCGTGACATCGAATATTGGGCTGGATGACGGCTCGTACGGAATCGTGAGCGTTCCCGGCAGCGTTCCCTCGAACCGGGTGTCGCCGTAACCCGTTAAGCCCGGAGCCAAGTCTGATGACCCTCGACGAGATGTCGAGAATGGCGGCTTCGTCTGATCGAAGTTGGTGGCAGAAAAGTCTGGTGCTCCGAGGCTGAGAGCGACGGATTTGATGGACCCGTCCGGGAGCAAGGTCGCCTCAGCGGAGCGCGAAGGATTTACCCGCGCCGACGTCCCAGAGGGGCACCACGAGTATCGGCTCATGGGTAGCAAAAGCTCGTTGAACAAGCTCGTCGTCTTTTTGAGTTGAGCCCATTGCTCTGGGGCTACACGTACGCTCGGCGCGCCGTCGTAGAACGTCCAATGGTTGTCCTCCGGATTCGCGTCTGCGCCCTCAGTGACCAGTTGAATTCGAATGGGTTTTGCGAAATCTTCACCAAGCTTCGATATTGCAGGCTTCGAAACCTTAACCGTTTCGCTCTTTCCGGGGGCAAGTGGAGCGGCGCTACCAATCTCGCTTCCGGTTCGCTCATCGCCGTTGGCGCTCAGGCTGAACTTGGCAGGCTCGGTACCAAGATTCGTAACGGTTATGCTTAGTCCGTCCGCCGCTGACTCGACGGAGTCAATCGCCAGATCAGGGCCCGTCGCGCTCGTGGCTGGCTCAAACTCCACGATTAGCGTGGGCTGACCGATCGTGGACTGCGCGCTGGCGAACTCAAATTTGTTCGCAAGCTTCAGCGCGATCCCAAAATTCTGCTCTGGAGTTGAAATCCAGTTCTGGACGGTAGGGCCAAGACCACCGACGAGGACCTCCGATTCCGAAGAGGTCACCTGGACGTTAGGGATTTCAGTGGCGTCGTTGTTACCTTGAGCTCCAGGTCGTTGCCAGCCCGCTCGTTGGCCGAAACGCTCACGCCAAGTCGCCGCATTGATAGGGGCAGGTGTCTTGGTACCAACGGGTAGGTTTGGCTTGGCCTGAAAGTTCTTGATGAATGTCCGTAAGGGACCTTCTGACCACGGGGACTTAATCGCACCGATCTGGCGAAACTCGGGTTTGTCTCCGGCGACGATCGTTAGACGAAGCGTCGCCGACTTGACTTTGACTCTGTTTCCGTTAAGGGTAGAGATCTCGGGGAACCGGATCAGAATAGTTCGATCCGGTCCGCCGCTGAGTGTTGCGCTGCCCCCGAAATTTTCATCCGGCTCGAGGCTAACGATATGCGTATCTTGGGCGCGGCTAAAGGAAGCCGACTCTGTCTGGGAGCTTGCCGTAGCAAAGGGCAGAACCGCTAAACCCAAGACGAGGCCTAGCATCTGAATCAGGCTTCCGCTTTCTTTGGAGCTTTCTTTGCGGCTGGCTTAGCAGCCTTAGGAGCGGACGCTTTCTTCTCGTCCTTGTTTGCGATCGCTTCTTTGATAGATTCCTTGATCTTTTGCAGCTTGCGATGTCGTCGCTGCCGAATTTCTTTGTTTCGAACTCTCATAAATTGTTCCCTTGAACTTGGATCAGAAAGGATACCCTCGTGAGGCTATTCGTTCCAAATCTTCCGACGTTGGAACGGCGACTCCGATACGCTGAACCACTGCACCCGCGGTTTGGGCAGCAAGATCGAAGCAGATTTTTTGGAATCCAACGGCTGCGAGTCCTAGCGCAATCGTCGCAATCGCGGTGTCCCCGGCGCCGGCTGGATCAAATACATTCACCGAAATCGGATCGACCAAGAACTCTTCGGTCGCCATACCGTCACCACTTAAAGTCACGAGGGCGTGATGGCAACCAACTACTTGCTTGAACTCTTCAGCCGCACGCACGGCATCTTCACGATGAATTTCGCGTCCGAGCAGGGCCTCCGACTCGGGCTTATTCAGGCTGACGAGGGCCGCCCCGGCGTAACGATGCGCGGTGGAGGGCTTTGCGTTCGCGATAAACGGAATGCCAAGGTCATGCGCTCGCGCCTTTGCGCTTGAGATCACGAAATCGGTGAGGCACCCCTTTTGGTAGTCCGACGCCAAAATCGCATCTGGCCGTTGATTAGCGATCGCGGAGTCTAAGCGATCCAGCAGGGCCGCTTCGACATCACGATCAATGGCTTCGGTGACTTCTTGATCAATCCGAAGCACTTGGTGCGCGGAGTTCGCAACTACCCGGGTTTTCCTGGTGGTCGGTCGGGAAGGGTCTTGGACCAAAAAGTTGCCGCCGAGCCCAGAGTTTGAAATGGCGGCTTGGAAGTCCTTCGCCGCAGCGTCCGCCCCCGTTACGCCGATGATCGCCGCATGGCCACCGAGGGCCAGAACGTTCAGCGCAACATTGGCGGCTCCGCCCGGAACTGCTGAGGTTTCTCGGTGACGAATGACCATCACCGGGGCTTCGGGCGAAATGCGGGTGGCGGTTCCGTAGATGTACTCGTCCAGCATCACGTCGCCGATGACGAGAACCGAGCGGTCTTGAAACGAGTGGAGTAGTTCTCGAAAAGTCATGCCGTGCGCAACTCTTGCTGAACCATGCCTTTCCTGCCAAACACGGCCATGAGGACGGCGCCAATGACCACCAGAACGAGAGCTGCAACTTGCGCCTCCGTGATCGGCAAAGAACCCATGTACGTTGAACTCGCCTTTCCGAGCGCAACGTCTTCCACCGATCCTGCTCGCCAGAACTCATAGATGAAGCGCGCGGTCCCGTGGAGGATAAACATCAAGCCGAAAGTCTGTCCTGGGCTATGTGGCCGCTTCTCATACGCGAGTAGCAAGGCAAAGCCAGCTAGGTTCATCGCCGTGTCGTAAAGCTGGGCCGGGTGGTGCAGCAGTTCCTGCCCGACAAACTTGACTCCAAGCGGAAAATTGGGTGGGCAAACGCCGCCGAAGCAGCACCCATTCAAGAAGCAGCCAACGCGACCGATCGCATGACCAAGCAAGAACGCAGGAGCGATGAGATCGCCGTAAAGCGGAAAGCTGAAGCCTTTACGCTTGCACCAGATCATGCAGGCGATCAGGCCAAACAGGATTCCGCCGAAACTGGTGAGCCCCTGGAAGCGCAGCGTGAGAAGCTCGCTCATGTGGTCTTTGTAGTAGCCCCACTCTTGAGCGATAAAGATAACTCTTGCTCCCAAGACGCCTGCGAAGAGCATCGGAAGGAACGAGTCAATCACATCTTCCGAAGTCAAGCCGAAGCGGGGAGCGCGCTTTTGGGCGATGTACAGACCCGAGAAGAACGCGATGACCATCAAGAGCCCGAAGCTCGGTAGCTCAAACGAGCCGGACTTAAAGAGCGTCGGGAACATGGAAAGCGGAGTGTACCAGCGACCTTTTTGCCCGCCAAAGGCCTCGGGCCTATGCGGTTATTGGTGAACGACGTTGGGATACATCGAGCGTCGGAAGGTCAGCGAGTCCTCGTAGCGTCGAATCTGAGACTCGATTTCCTCGGGGTGATTTTGGGCGTAGCGCAAGGCAGCCGCAATGTCGCCGCGAGAAAGGGAAGGGAAGCTCGATTCGAGTCGTTCGACCGATCCAAGCTTTCGTAGCTCGCGAACAATCTCCCAAATCGCAACGCCGCCTGACTGCAAGCGAGCAATTTGCGATTCTCCATCGCGGGTGATCTGCTGCTCGGCCACGGCTTCAAGCCGGCGGAATACTTGCAGCCGCGCATCAATCTCGGCACTTGGTACTTGAAGAAGCTCACCCGCCTTCTCGGCAGACAGTTCGTTCGCATCCACGGCCATGATCACAAGATCCTCGTACAACCCAGGCACCTGCCGGAAGAGGGTGTTAAGAAACGTTTCGCATCGCTCGGGATCAAGCGAAGAGAGACGCTGCAACTGCTTCAGTTGCCAAGGAGCGATTTGTTTCCACATGTCGTGTGCAGTTGAACGCGGCGTTGCATTCGGAACCGTTATTTTGACAAGCGGCGGGCACAGCTTCGTGCGTATTCCGACCGATATGACTTTACTCTACGTATTCAAACAGACGTTGCGTGGTCCCGTTTCTGCGGGATTTGGTTGCGATATCCTGAAAAAACATTCAGAATGGGCAGTCCGCCGGACAGTCCGCCTGTGACCAAAGTCTTATGTACGCCCTGAACTTTTACACTGACCTCTACGGTGACGTGCTTCGGAACAACCGCAAAACCGTCACGATTCGACTTGGCGACAAGTCGGACAAGTACAAGACCGGCATGATTGTTTGGATTACGGTCGGCCCAAGGTTTGGAAGACGGCAAAAGCTTTACAGTGCAATATTAGATCGGGTAGAAGTCAAAACAATTGCGGAACTCAGTCCGCGAGATATTGAGCGAGAGAACCCAGAGTTTCGATCCGGAGACGACGTTCTTGCAATGATGAGCCGCATCTACGGTGAGCTGATCACGCCAGAGCATCGGGTGACGGTGATCTACTTCTCCCGCGTGGATGAGTAGCGATGCAGCCCGAAATTATTTCGCAAAATCAGCCTTTGTCCGCGAACCAGTCCCAACTGGTCGCGGCCCTCAACCAACCCGAGCTTTTCATGAAGCGGAAGATCTTGAAGCTGGTTGGCAAAAAATTTAAGTTCTTGGCGGGCGAGCAGCCAGTCCTTTTCGCGGAGCAAAAGGGCTTCAAGCTTAAGGAAGAGTTGCGTATTTGCCTCGACGAGCCTTGCCAAGTTCCGGTCATCGGAATCTTTGCGCGCCAGATTATTGACTTCTCCGCAAAGTACGACGTCGTCGACTTGGAAACGAACCAGCGCATCGGCGTGTTCGAGCGGAAGGGCCTCCAGAGCATCATCCAAGACACCTGGATTGTCTATGATGCCTGGGAGCGGGAGATTGGCCAGATCAAAGAGGATCATTTGATCCTGGCGTTGGTCCGAAGATTCCTCTCGAACCTCGTTCCGCAGAACTTTGACCTGACGATTGGTGGTGCCAGAACGGTGGACTTGAAGCAGACGTTCAATCCATTCACCTACAACCTTAAGATCCAGTTCATGGTCCCGCCGGAGCAGTTCGACCGGCGGATCGGGCTGGCCGGGGCGTTATTGCTCGGCTGCATCGAAGGCCGCCAGAACTAAATACTCAATCCGCGAGCGGTGGAGCTTTTCAATCAATTACCCACCGCTCGTTCCTTCACCCCGAGATGAGGCGCAGTTTTCTGCGATCCTCAACGCCTCTGATCTTCTCCTGAAGAAGCAGGTCGTACGCTTGCTTGGCAAGAAACTCCGAATCCTGGAGCGCGGCAAAGTCGTGCTGACGGTTGAGCAGGAAGGGCTCATGATCAAAGCACCGATCCGAGTTTTTCTCGACGAAGCGCAAACCCGGCCTGTCCTGGGTGCGTTCACGGCGCCGCAAGTGATTGGCTACCAACCGCACGACATCGTTGACCTCATGTCGAACCAAAAGATCGGCGTGATCCACAAGATCGGAAACGATGATTTTCGGATTTACGATGCTTGGGGGCGGGAAATTGGCGAACTCAGGGAGGACAGCTTGCTCCTGTCCATCGTCCGTAAATTGCTTTTCAACTTGATCCCGCAGAAGTACGACCTGAAGATCGCTGGGAAAAAGGTTGCGCGGTACTCCCAGAACTGGAATCCGCTCACGTATCGGCTAACCGTTCGATATCTCGTGCCGGCGAGTCAGTTCGATCGTCGGCTCGGACTCGCGGCGGCGGTGATGTTGGCTTGCCTTGAAGGTCGAGAAACGTCGGTCGGTTAGAACTAACCTAGTACACTTTCCAAGTGAACGAGTTCGACGTCATTGTGGTCGGTGCTGGCCATGCGGGCATCGAAGCCGCACTTTCCGCCGCCCGGATGGGCCGAAAAGTGGCGTGCATCACAATGCGTCTTGATCGCATTGGATATCTCCCGTGTAATTGCAGCATCGGCGGGCCGGCAAAGGGCCACATTGCTCGCGAGATTGATGCGATCGGTGGCCAGATGGGCGTGACGACCGATCACACGCTGACCCATATCCGCCGGGTTGGAACCGGACGTGGACCAGCGGTTCAGACGATCAGAGCTCACGTTTGTAAGGACCTCTATCCGCAGTACATGCGACAGGTGGTCGAAACCCAACTCGGACTCACGCTGATTTCCGCAAGCGTGGAGAGGGTAGTCACCGAAAATGGAGCGGTAACCGGAGTGGAACTCGCTGACGGAACGGTGATCTCCGCGAGAGCCGTCGTTCTGACGACCGGAACTTTTTTGAACGGGCTTTGCCATCTCGGAAAAGAGAAGACCGTCGCGGCGCGTCACGGCGATCAAGCCTCAATCGGGCTATCCGCATCGCTGCACGATCTAGGTTTTCATATCCGCCGGTTCAAGACCGGAACAACGCCGCGGATTAGGCTTTCGAGCGTTGACTTCACGAAGACGCTTGAAACCCCGAGCGAAGACGACGCGGGTCCGTTCAGCTTCCTTCACTCTCGAACGATGCCGAAGCACGACCTGTTGCCGTGTTGGCAAACGCACACGTCTCTCGCGACTCACGAGGTCGTGCACGAGAACCTGCACCAAAGCGCCATGTACGGTGGCCAAATCGAAGGCGTTGGACCGCGATACTGCCCCAGCATCGAGGACAAAATTGTCCGGTTTGCAGACAAGGATTCCCACCCGGTCTGGCTGGAGCAGGAGACCTGGACGGGCGAAGAAGTGTACGTTCAGGGCGTTTCCACCAGCCTCCCGGCTGATGTTCAGCTTGCTCTTCTGAAGACCATCGGTGGGCTCGAGAATGTTGAGATGATCCGACCAGGCTACGCGGTTGAGTACGACATGGTCGATCCGCTTCAACTTTCCCCTGCGCTCATGGCGAAGCATGTTCCTGGCCTATTTTTGGCAGGGCAGTTGAACGGTACAAGCGGCTACGAAGAAGCGGGCGGGCAGGGCATTGTGGCGGGCATCAACGCGGCCAAGTATTCCGAAGGCGAGGCGCCCGTCTGGTTCCCGAGAGATAACAGCTTTATCGGCGTCATGGTCGACGACCTTGTCACGAAAGGCGTTGACGATCCGTACCGAATGCTCACGGCTCGCGCCGAGCATCGCCTGCTTTTGAGGAACGACAATGCCGATGTCCGGCTAACCCCAATGGCGCGAGAGCTTGGCCTGTGCTCAGAAATGCGCTGGGAGCGATTCCAGACGAAGCAAGAGGCGATCGCTCGTGGTCGCGCCGAGCTCGAAAATCGCTTCGTATTCCCAGCTGATTCTGAAATGCTGACTGCCTTCGGAAGTAAGCCGCTCGCGAGCAAAGCATCACTTTTCGATTTGGTCAAGCGTCCCGAATTGCGTCTCGCCGGGGTGCTTCAGATGTTCCCAAACCTCGGTATCTCGACCGATCGAGACGTGCTGGAGCAGATCGAGCTTGCCGCCGTATTTGACGGCTATATCGATAAGCAAACGAAGCTGGCGAACCAGTCAAGAAAGCTCGATGATATGCCGATTCCGTCGGAATGGGATTACCACGCGATGAATGGCCTGAGCTACGAGAGTCGCGAAAAGCTGTCGCGCATCAAGCCAGTCACCGTTGGACAAGCGTCGCGCGTGCCTGGTGTGCGCCCGTCCGATATCGCGCTCCTTGTGGGCTACCTTCGGGGCGTGGTCGCAGGCTCACAAGTCCAGAAGTGAACTAGCGAGCATCATCAAAAGGAGCGTGTGTAGCTCTTCAACGCTGTCCACAAGGTGGGTGTGGGGATGTGGCTGCAACTGCTCCCGAGTATGCGTACCGTAAGTAACGCCAATCACCAAGCCGCATCCGGCATTGGTGCCTTCGTGCAGGTCGCTGGGAGTGTCGCCGATTTTGATCACCTGACCGGGGTCTTGGCAGCCGACCTGGGCCATGAGGTCTTGGATCATAAATGGCGCGGGGCGTCCTTCGGGCACTCGGTCGCTGGCAGACCGAGCATCGAGCTTGTCGTGCCATCCGAGGCGGTCCAAAATGGTGTCCACAGTTTCAGTATCGAAGCCGGTGTCGATTCCGATTTTGACCCCGCAAGATTGGAGTTCTGAGAACAGAACCTCGATTCCAGCATAGGCGCCGACGCTAGGTTCGGTTCGATAGTAGGTCAGCATTCGTTGCCGAAAGTCTTCGTGCATCGCTTCGACGGCCTCGTCCGATGCGGTGGGAGCTAATTTCCGGATCGCAACGATCTTCTTGATGCCCATGTATTCGTTGGCCTGCTCAAAACTGGTCTCAAACCCGCCGGCAACGACCGCATCCACGAGGCACTTTGCCACGCCATTTGGATCATCCATCACCGTTGTGCCCGCCAAATCGAAAACTGCCAAATCGAACATGCACGCGTTGTACCTTGCGAACTCACGATATCTGCCTTAGTAAAATCCGTTGTATGATTCGTCAGCAGACCGATGCGGTGGTGGTAGGGGCGGGAATTGTCGGGCTTGCCCATGCCTATGCCCTCGCCAAACGTGGCCATCGGGTCACGGTCATCGAGCGGCACCCCTTCGCGTCTTCGGCCTCGGTGCGTAACTTTGGAATGGTCTGGCCCATTGGGCAACCTCTTGGCCCGATGCGTGACTTAGCGCTCCAAAGTCGAGACCTATGGCGGGAGGTTTGCCAGGATGCCGGATTGTGGTTCGAAGCGTGCGGGTCGCTCCACGTCGCTTACCACGAGGACGAACTGCAAGTTCTTAACGAGTTCGCGGCCAGTGCGGGAGAAGAGGTTGGAGTTGTTCTCTCGCATGACGCGGCGCTTCAAAAAGCCCCGCAACTGCGTCAGGAAGGCCTCCTAGGCGGTTTGTGGTCACCGCATGAGCTTTGCGTCGATCCGAGGACTGCGGTCGCGGAAATCGCGTCGTATCTCACGACAAAGTTCGATGTCGACTTTCGGTTTGGCGACTCGGCGCTCGTGGTGGATCAAGGTGAGGTCGTCACCGATTCCGCGCGGATCTCAGCCCGGGCCATTGTCGTCTGTCCCGGTGCCGGAGTTTCGGGTGTTTACGGTCCGCTACTTGTCGAGAACGGCATGGTTCAGGTTCGTTTGCAAATGCTTCGGGCCACGCCGCAGGAAGCTAGCTATCGGATCGGAACCCACTTGTGTGCTGGTTTGACCTCGCTTCATTACCAAAGCTTCCGAGACTGCCCAACTCTTCCGCAGCTTCGGGCACGGCTCGAGGCCGATCATGCGCCGCTGTTGGAGAACGGCGTTCATGTGCTGGTGAGTCAACATGCCGATGGCTCGGTCACGATTGGCGACTCGCACCATTACGGCCCGCACCACATGCCGTATTCCAGCGAAGCCGTGGACGACATGATTCTCGGCTATCTGGATACGTTCCTTCCAACGGACAAACTCGCGATCACGCAACGGTGGGAAGGTGTGTACGGCAAACACCCGACGGAGCCCTATCTCGTTCTGAAACCTGAGCCGAACGTCTTTGTGGTCGGCGCGATCGGCGGAGCGGGGATGACGCTGAGTTTTGGCGTCGGCGAAAAAACGGTCGTCGAGGAAATTTTGCCCGTTCTCGAAAAAGTCTGAAAATGCTTGTCGGTTTTGTGGACTCCCGTTCGGCAAGCTAGTGACGAGCCGATCTGCTCGCAGGAAAAAACATGAAATTCGTGATCTTGATCAAAGGTGAAGATAAGTGGGCCGAGCTTTCGCCCGCCCAGATGCAGGAAGGTTTGCAGAAGTACCAGGCTTTTGCGGCTCGACTTCGAGAAGAAGGGCGGTTCGTTGACGCTGAAGGACTGGACGCAAAGATTGTTCGGATCGGAGCAGAAGGGGTTGCCACCGACGGTCCGTTCGCAGAAGCTAAAGAGATGATCGGCGGCTACTACGTCTTTACGGCCGCTGACTGGGATGAAGCGACCGCAATTGCCAAGGACTGTCCGTCTTTGGAGTACGGCGGAAACATCGAACTTCGCGCTCAAATGAGCTACTGAGGTCAATTGAAAGAACTGGAGGTTTCGTTTCGCCGCGAATCCTCCAGGATTCTTGCTCGGCTAGTGGCTCGATTTGGGATTGGGAATCAGGATCGCGCGGAGGATGCCGTCCAGTCGGCCTTTGTAAAGGCAACCCAATCCTGGCCCGCGAGTGGCGTTCCTCAGAACCCAGGCGCTTGGCTTTATGTAGTCGCAACGCATGCCCTGATTGACGGCTTGCGACGGGAGCAGATTTATGCGCCCGAATCAGAGGAACTCGCCGCTCCGACTTTTGACCCGGATGCGCTGGAGGACGCGGAGTTGCAGATGCTCTTCATGTGCTGCCATCGCAGCCTAGACGAGGCGTCGACGACTTGTCTCATTCTTCACACCCTTTGCGGAATGAGCGTCGCTGAAATTTCGGCAGGACTGCTTACCACTAGCGAAGCCATTTCTCAGCGGATTGTCCGAGCAAAGCGACGCTTACGGGAGACCGGAGCCACCTTCAGCCTCCCGACCGGAGATCAGCTCTTCAGCGCAAAGGACGTGGTCCTGAGATCGATCTATCTCATGTTTAACGAGGGGCATTTGGCGTCTTCTGGCAGCCAGCTTGTGCGTTCTGACCTTTGTGACGAGGCAATCCTGTTAGTCGAGAGATTTCGGGCTTCCCGAATTGGAGACGATCCGGCTGCGGATGCATTGCTGGCGCTCCTTCACTTTCACCGTTCCCGGTTTCCGGCGCGAGTGGCCGAAGATGGCAGCCTAGTTCAGTTGGCAGATCAGGATCGATCTTTGTGGGATCGGGAGCGGATCGCGGCTGGCTTTTGGTACCTGGAAGCCTCTTTGCGGGGAGATATCCTCAGCCGGTATCACATTGAGGCAGCGATCGCCGGCTGCCACGCCCGAGCTGCCAGCTTTGAGGCGACGGATTGGGTGGAAGTTCGGCAGTACTTTGGCGATCTCGTAGAACGGTTTCCGTCACCCATTGCCTGCCTGAACGAGTGCGTCGCGATTGCGATGGCAGAGGGACCGATCGCGGGCCTACAGAGATGGGAAGCAGTCGTAAGTGCCGACCGGCGAAGCCTCGTCGGTTACGTTCATACCCACACCATCCACGGATGGCTATTGGAGAGGATGGGCCGACCTATGGAGGCACGGGACTCGCTCAACTTGGCCCTGGCGAGCACGCAAAATATGCTGGAACGGCAATTTCTGACCCGCTGGTTGGACCGGCTTTAGCCGAACCAACGCCCGGTTCTGGTATCACCAAAGGTTCCCGATGCTCGACATTCGCAACATCAACGTTTACTACGGCGCTATTCATGCGCTAGAAGACGTCACCGTCAAAGTTGAACCTGGCGAAATCGTGGCAATTATTGGCAGTAACGGTGCCGGAAAGAGCACCCTGTTGCGCACGATCAGCGGGCTTCTCCGCCCTCGAACGGGCACGATGAGCTTCAAGGGTAAGGACCTGACGACGATGGCTCCGCACGACATCGTGCGCGCGGGAATCTCTCACTCGCCCGAGGGCCGACGCATTTTTACGAACATGTCGGTTCACGAGAACCTGCAACTTGGCGCTTTCATTCGGAAGGACGCCGGAGTTGCGGACGACATGGAGCACGTTCTGAAACGATTCCCTCGCCTTCGGGAGCGATTCAAGCAGAACTCCGGGACGATGTCCGGCGGAGAGCAGCAAATGCTCGCTATTGGTCGCGCGCTCATGGCTCGCCCTGAAATTTTGCTTCTCGATGAGCCGAGCCTTGGACTGGCCCCGAACCTCGTAACCGAGATTTTCAACATCGTGCTTGACCTGAACAAGGAAGGCACGACAATCCTTCTCGTTGAGCAAAACGCGAACCGGGCGCTAGAAATCGCGCACCGAGCCTACGTTTTGGAAACGGGCAAGATTGTCCTTTCCGATACCGGTAAGTCGCTCCTCGCGAATCCAAAGGTCAAAGAAGCGTATCTGGGCGGATAACGCCGAGTAAGGATCCCCATGTCCGTTAAATCCACCCTTCGACTTGAGAAATTCGACGAGTCGCACTTGTCTGCTCTTTTGTTGATTGAGCCTACGGTGAACACCGCACCATGGTCCGAGCGTGCTTTTCGCAACGAGCTGAACCACGACAACGGCATTTTTCGAGTTGCGATTCAGGACGGTGAGGTGGTCGGGTACGGCGGCGTCTGGCTCGTGATCGACGAGGCGCACATTACGACGGTGGCGGTGAAGCCTGAGGTCCAGCGACAAGGAATCGGGCGTCGACTCGTGATCGAGTTGCTCTCGGCGGCCCGAGATCAAGGCATGCTTTGCAGCACGCTCGAGGTACGAGCTGGCAACGACGTGGCGATCCGGCTTTACGAGCGACTCGGATTTCAACGGGCCGCCGTTCGGCGCAAGTACTACCCCGATAATCAGGAAGACGCCGTCGTGATGTGGCTGTACGACCTGAAGAGTTGGGAGCCGCCGTTCCGGTGAGCCTCGTTCGTGAACTGAATTTCTTCACGAAGCGCTTGCTCGCCATCGAGTCGAGTTGCGACGAAACCAGTGCCGCCGTGTTGGTTGGCCGCGAGATTCGCTCGAACGTAATTGCCAGCCAGATCGAACTCCACGCCAAGTGGGGCGGTGTCGTGCCGGAGGCTGCGTCCCGGGCGCACGTCGAGGCGATCATTCCGGTTGTTCGTGAAGCTTTAGATTCGGCTGGAGTCGCGCTCTCTGAAATTGGCGGAATTGCGATCACTAATCGCCCGGGGTTGGTGGGTGCGTTAAGCGTTGGGGTGACTTCCGCAAAAGCGCTCGCAATGTCGCTTGGCATTCCGTTCTTGGGCGTTCATCACCTCGAAGGGCACCTTTGCAGCATCTTCGCGGAACACGAGGATTTCCCTACGGAGCACGTCGCGCTTGTGGTTTCGGGTGGGCACACCGAGCTCGTTCACGTTCAAGCTCCGGGCCATTATCGGCTGATCGGCGCGACGATCGATGACGCCGCCGGTGAAGCGTTCGATAAGGGGGCGCGCCTTTTGGGACTCGGGTATCCAGGTGGGCTCGCCGTCCAGCGAGCGGCCAAAGAGGGAAACCCAAAGCGATATAAGCTTCCGGTTGGCTTGCGCGGAGATACGACCGATTTTAGTTTCAGCGGTCTGAAGACGGCCATGCTTCGGCTCACCGAGCTCGAAGGGGATCAAATCAACATTTCCGACGCTGCTGCGAGCCTTCAGGAGGCGATTGTCAGCGTGCTGGTCAAGCGGACATTTCTCGCGATCGATGAAACGGGTGTGCGTGCCCTTTCGCTCGTGGGTGGTGTGGCGGCGAACGTTGCACTTCGCGAGCGACTCTCAGAAGAGGCTCGGAAGCGAGGCACCGCCTTTGCCGTGCCAGCGTTTTCGCTTTGCACAGACAATGCCGCGATGATTGGTCTGGCCGGGTCTTGGCGCCTCGAGCGAGGCGAGCGATCCGACTTCAGCCTAGATGCGCTACCGAATGCGGACATTTGGGATGCGAATCCGGTCTAAGTTTCGTAATTTGTCAGTGTGGTCTTCGATCCGACTCCCATTCGACGTTGCGTCTGCTTTAACGTAACCTTTGAGGAGCTATCGGAAGCGGGAGTTGCTACCCTAGAAGAAGCCAGCGAGAGGTTTGGTTGCGGCACGAAGTGCGGCACCTGCCGGCCGTACATCACGAAAATGCTTCTGACGGGAGAAACGGCGTTCTCTATTGACGCCGATGTGAGTCAAGCGGCCTAACGGGATTCATTGGCGCGGGTGGGCATCGAGGTACCGCTTCCTAATCTCGTCCATTTCCAATTGCGTGTAAACCTGGGTCGTGGCGATCGACTCGTGCCCAAGCAATTCTTGAACGGCCCGGAGGTCTGCGCCGCCCTGCAAAAGGTGCACGGCATAGGTATGCCGTAGGGTGTGCGGCGACAAATGGCCCTCAATGCCCGCGAGGGTGGCCATTCGCCGAATGCGCTGGTACGCAGTCTGGCGTGCCATCACCTTTCCGGTATCGCTGATGATGAGTTGTTCCATCGGCTTTTTGAGGAGCTTGGGTCTCGCTTCATCGAGATATTGTCGAAGCCACCGCGCGGTTTCATCGGGAAGTGGAACCACGCGGGTCTTGCCGCGCTTTCCGGTCACCCGAATGACCTGATCGTTCAATCGGACGGCATCCAGGGTTATTCCGACGGCTTCGGAGATTCTCAGTCCTGCTCCGTAAATGAGTTCAAAAAGAGCCCGGTCTCGGTAGGTCGCGGCTTCTTCCGGGACCGCCGCGGCAAGAAGCTCATTGACCTTTGGCTTTGTCAGTGCTTTAGGAAGGGTCTTCGGTGGCTTAAATCCTCCGGTACTGGGGAGGTCAATAGTTGGCCCCGCATTGTTCCGCTTCAGGAACTTTAGGAAGGATCGTAGGGCACTCACGCGTCGCTGGGCGCTTGTTCGCGCCATTGGGGCGCCAAGCGTTGCTTCAAAGCTCAGAAGCATCGGCGTGGTCAGTTGAGACCAGTGGGGCAGTTCTTGACCGGCGAAGTGGATCGCGATGGCGTGGAGGTCGTTCTGATAGGCGAGGAGGGTGTGTTCGCTGGCTCCTCGTTCATGCTTCAAGTGGTCGAGGAACCAGGCAACGTCTTGCTTCAGTTCGTCGACTTTCGTTTCCATACCATCAACTCTGGACGGATGTACTCCAAGTCATGGATGCGAATCCCATCGATGCCGAAGGCTTTGTCGATTTCGTAGTCCTTTTTGATCGCTTCCATGAAAGTTACGGCCCGGTCCACGAGGAGCTTTTCCACCGGATCTTTCGGTTCAATTCCGGCCGCTTTGATCCGAAGCGGATCGCCATACTCGAATGAGCTAATCGCGATGCGGTCTGGTTTTGTTTGCTCCAGCAACCCTAAGTTAAACGCATACGGGTCATCGGGTGATTGCGCGAAGAAGACGGTTGGAGGATTTGCGGTCTCTTGCATTTCGCCAAGACTTGAGCTGAGCGAAGCCTGAGGGCCGAGGGTTGCGTTGCGATAGGTGGGCGCCGTATAAAACCACGGCAGGCTAGCGATCCCTACGTTGCCCTGCTGAGTGCGCAAATATTGAACCGCACTATCTCGGGGGTCGTCTCCGGTCATCCAAAGGGTCAGGTTAATCGCCTGCCGCATCCCTCCCGGATCGATTCCGCCGATTCCGGCAATGCCGAGGGCGGCGCCGATCCGACCGAGGTTCGGCTGTTTCTCGCAGTAGTCCATGAACACCCCAAACCCTGCGGCGAGGCCGACGATAAGAGGGAAAGTGTAGCGAAGGAACTTCACCTCGGCACGACCGATAAGGACGAAGTAAAGCAACGCAAACGCGATGATCGCGAAAATCCAAGGCTGCTTCTGCCGGGCCCCGATTCCGAGACCAAGGATTCCGAGGAGCGTTAGAAGCGGACCAACGCCGACGAGAAGGTTGCTGACGTGATAGAGGAACCCGGACGAGGTTCCGACAAACACCAGACCGTGCCCGGTGCTGGTGTGAGCCATTTCGTATTTGAAGTCGGTGAGAAACTCGGTCGTATCCAGCAGGACGCCCGGGGTGCAGATGACGAACGAAAGAAGCGCCACTCCGATAGCGGCGGCGGAGAGCTTTAGCCAATCTTTCTTAGCGCCAAAGAACGCGGCAATTATGAGAGTCGCGAGAACGAGGATGCCGGTGTACTTGGTGCCCGCACTGAGGCCAGCGAAGAGTCCGCTGAGCATCGCCCAGCGCATCAGGTTTTTTGGCTCCGGATCGTCCTCGGTCGGGAGCAAAAGAACGGCAAAGAAGGTCGAAGCCGCGAGAAGGAAAGTGGCGGGCACGTCGACGGTCTGGAACCGGGAATGGACCACGAACGCCGGAGCTACGAGCGGAACCAGCGCGCCAAAAACCGCCCCGAACTGACCAATGAAACGGCGCAGCGTCAGAAATACGAACACCACCGTTCCGGCTCCGCAAAGCGCACTCAGCCATCGGCCAACGAGGTGGATGCGGGACACCCAGGCCCAGGTGCTGTTTGCATCATTTTCTGCGGGTCCACCGGTGTAGGCGGTCACGGCATCGGACGCAACCCGCAGGACGGTGAGATACAGCGTTCCGTAGTTGTAAAACCCGGGCGTGAACTTGCCTTGGGTCGGGACGATCTGTTGCGAAGCAGCAAAGATCGGGAGTTCATCCGGGTGATAGCTCTGATTGTGGAGATCGTTTTGCAGTCCCCAACCGATGCCAAAGCCGCGGAGGCCAAGGGCGAGGATAAACAGCCCGATGGCGATCCACAGGTTGAGCTTCTTCGGCGAATTCACGATTCGGCAGTGTACTTAGCCTTTCGATTTGCCCTTGGTTTTGCCCTTGGGCGGCGGAGTCTTTTTGGCTGGTGCTTTCTTGGTCGACGACGGGTTGGTCACGCTGAGTAGCGACATGACGGTTCGCCCCTTGAGTTTTTCTTCGACAATAGGATCGTTCTCATTGCTCGTGAGGACGACCTCGTAGCCGCCTTCCGACTCGGCAACGGCCCCAAGCGTGCGGCCGGTTGCCGGATCGATGTCGTAGGTGACCTTCGCCTTTAACCGGAGGGGGAAGCGCTTAATTCCTGTGATTTCCGAATCTACTTCGGCAAGCTGGTTCAAGAATTGACTCAAGTCCGTTTCGTGATTCAGGTCAGCCTCGATCCGGTAGACGTCCTTCGGTCCGCGCTTTGTGCTGCCTTTGAAGGTGTAGGTGATGTCGAGCCGCTGCACGGCCTGCTTCCCGTCGGTGCCTTTCAGCTTCTGTGGTTGGAACCCAACGGTACGCTTCCAAGTGTCTCCCGCGACGACTTCATCAAACGGGAACTTCGGATTGAAGTCCAGAGAAGAGTCGAGCGACCCGATGAAAACGGAAAGGCGCTGAACCTCTTCGATAAACCCGTCGAAAAAGTCCTGTGCTTTTCGCGTGACTGCCGCCTTGTTGGCTAGATTCAGTTTGTCCGGCCCCGCCTTCTCCTTCTTCGGTGGATTCAGGTCTTTATCCGCCAGGACCTCGTTGATAGGCGACAGAGTCAGGAGATAGTTTAAGTTGATCTTTTCGGTCGTTGTTTTGATGCCCGAATCAAAGGTCTCCCCCTGGATGATTTTGATCGTCGGACGGCGATAGATGATGTCGGCAATCCCGTCCGGCTTAAGTTGCTTGACTTCGGTGGTGAAGTCGTACTCGAGGCCCTCGTCTTCGGGAATGAATGTTCGGAGTTCACCCTCGCGGCTTTGAATCTGGATGTCCGCACGCACTCGGTAGGCCGCCTTTTCGCCGAGGATGTACTTTCGGGTGAGCGTTACCGGTTTGGCCGGAGTCTGTTGGAACGGGAATACGCTCAGAAAAGCAAGAACGGCGATGGGGCTCATGCCAGACATGATAGCCTAGCATTTGCGCCATCGCCGCAGAAATCTCACCGCTCGGGATGAGAATTACTTCGTGATCTGTTTGGCGATGACCATCCGCTGGATTTCTGAGCAGCCTTCGCCGATTTCGGTGAGCTTGGCATCTCGCCAAAGCTTCTCAACGAGGAACTCGCGGGTCATGCCTCGACCGCCGTGAATCTGGACCGCTCGGTTGGTCACGCGATTTGCGGTCTCGCTACTGTAAAGCTTGGCGATGGAGCTTTCCTTGATGATCGGAAGACCCATGTCGAAGAGCTGGGCTCCTTTTTGGAGCAACAAGCGGGCGGCTTCGACTTCGACTTCGCTGTCAGCGAGCATGTTCTGCACGCTCTGCATATCGCAGAGCCGGCGATTGAACTGTTCGCGCTGCTTGGAGTACTCGACAGCCAGTTCGTGAGCCTTTTCAGCGATTCCGACCGCCATTCCGGCAATGCCAAGTCGACCCCGGTAGAGCAAGCCGATCGCTTCTTCGAACTTACATGGCGTGTGCCAGCCAACGGCGTTGTTTAAGCCGAACTGAACGGTGTTCGAGGCAGAAACGCCGACGGTGTGAATTCGCTTCTCGAGGGTGAATCCAGGTTGATTGGTTTCCAGGAGGAACGCGCTGAGCTCTTTTTCGGAGGTTCGCGCGATGATCACAATCAGATCGGCTTTGCCGCCGTTCGTGATGAACATCTTTCGCCCGGTGATGTTGTAGAAGCCATCTCGACCTTCGATCGGTTCGGCGACGGTCTTGACTCGGCGCGCATCCGATCCGGCGTCTGGCTCGGTGAGTCCCCAAGCGACCTTCACGCGGCCAGCGGTGACATCGGCCAAGTACTTTTCTTTCTGCTCTTGGGTGCCAAACGCTACGATGTGAGCAACGACGAGAGCATTGATGGCCGCGACGTTCATTGCCAACGCAGGGTCGCCCTTCGCAAGTTCACGAATCGCTTCGCAATATGCGGCACAGCTGACGCCGCCTTGATCGACGGGCAGGCCCATCTTGAGCAGACCGACGGTGCCGAGCTTCTCCCAGATTTCGTCGTCGAAACCTGTTTGCTCTTCCCATTTTCGGGTGTTTGGTAGAACGTCATTCGCGACGAACTCGCGGACTCGATCTAGAAAGGTTGATTCTTCGGGATGGATGGATAGATACATAGCTCGCCTTTGAGAGAATCTCTCCCTGGGATTTACAGCTATTTTACCGGCATGGTTACCTTTAGACCCTCAGATTTATTCTTCAGTAATTTTTTATGACGAAACATATCAGTCACGCGTATTGTAATATGTCAAGGTCAATATGATAAACGTCTATGAAGAACTCGGAGATACTTCGCGTCGCCAAATTCTGGCGGAGCTTCGAGCGGGGCATAGGAACGTCTCGGAAATTTGTGAAGCCACGGATCTGAAGCAGCCGAACGTGAGCAACCACCTCGCACGAATGCGAGCACGCGGTATCGTTCGAGCCACCAAATCGGGCCGACAGGTCTATTACAGCCTTGCTACGCCAGAGATTGAAGCGATTGTGAACTCCGTATTCACGCAGCCTGAGTTGCGCGCAGCCGACGTGCACCTGGGCGAACTGGCCAAAGAGTACGCCCGAGCCGCAGTTCAGGGTGATGAGCAGACTTGCTCCGAGATCATGGACGCCGCATTCCGCGCGCAGGTCTCACTGATCGAAATCTACGAGGACTTGTTGGCCCCCGCCATGACGATGGTTGGGAACTGGTGGAAGGTCGAAGCGATTGACGAGGCCCAGGAGCACATGGCCAGCGCGGTTACGGAGCGAATGTTGGCTCGAACCTCGCAGATCATGGGGCCAATGCGTCGGCACGGCCGGGTTGCCCTTCTTGGTTGCGCGCCGAACTCTTGGCACGTCATCGGACTTCGCATGATTGGCGACTACCTTCGCCTACATGGATGGCGCACGCTGTTCCTCGGCGCCAACGTGCCGGTCAAGAGCTTCATCACCACGGTGCGCAACCACCGACCAACTTTGGTTCTGTTGAGCTGCGCCGCAGAGGAGAGTGCGGCGGATACCGAAGCTTTGCTGAAGGAACTGGTCCGCGTCCGAGACCGTCGCCAGCCATATACGATTGGCGTAGGAGGCGCGATGGTCAATCAGGATCCGGCGCGCTTCCTATCGGCAGGAGCCGATTTTGCCGCGAAGGACCTGCGTTCGTTCGCGACGGAGCATCTGCCGAACATGGACGCTCGCAGTGCCGAGCAAGAGAACGCGGCGTCGCGGAACTAAGTGGAGCTGATCGCACGGTTCCCCCGAGTCGTATACTAACTTTGTGGCAGAACGAGGTCAAATGATTGGGGGAAAAGGGCGAGTCTCAGATCCTGACCGCTCTTACGACCGCGAATTCTGGGCGGCAGCGACCCCGGAAGAAAGGATTCGAGCCATGTTTGAGCTGCGCGAACTCTATCACGAGGTGATTCATCCTGGCAGCGGGTCTGAACGATTGGATCGATCTGTTGGCGGCGTTCGACGCCGCGGAGAACCCGAGCTCTAAACGGAAAAAACCTGACGCACAAAAAAATCGTCCTGCCGCGATAGCGGCAGGACGATTTTACGTTTGAATTAAGCCTTTGCGCGGGCGGCTTTGGCTTGGGCGACGACGGCTTTGAAAGCGTCCATGTCGGCAATCGCCAGTTCACTGAGCATCTTTCGGTTGACTTGAATGCCACCAACGGTAAGTCCGTGGATGAATTCGCTGTATTTGATGTCGCAGTGGGTGCAGGCGGCGGTGATTCGAACGATCCAGAGTCGTCGGAAATCTCGCTTACGGCGGCGACGGTCGCGGAAGGCATATTGCCCCGCCTTCATCACCTGTTCGTGAGCGCGCTTGAAGACGTTCTTCTTACGTCCCCAATAGCCGGATGCTGCTTCGATGACCTTCTTGTGCCGTTTGTGGCGCATAAGGCCGCGTTTTACACGTGCCATATATTAATGTTTCTCCTTTGTTTGCGTACCGGGTCCCATCCTGCAGCCTAAGGCCGGGAGGTAGTGGTAGAGATCGTGGACCGAGTTTCCTCGGTCAATTACGCTGAAAGCATCGACAAGAGAGTTGCTCGGGCTTCGTTAGACTGAGCAACCTTGTCGACGGGGGCTTTCGCAATGCGGTTTGACTTCTTGGTCAGACCCAAAACGAGCAGTCTGCGCATGCGCTTCTGCTCGCCCTGGAACACTTCCGGTTCCGACTCAAGCCGTCGTCTCGCCGACTTCCGCTTGTGTTGGAACTGGTGGTTGTTGTGGGTCTTCCGCCGGGTGATCTTCCCGGTTCCCGTTATCTTGAACCGCTTTGCCGCCGTCTTGTTTGTTTTGATCTTTGGCATCTTTCTTCTTCTGTCCTCCGGTGGAAGGCTTAGCGAGCAGAATCATGGTCATCATTCGTCCTTCCATTTGAGGAGCGCGTTCGACGATCGCGATATCTGCCACAAGTTCTGCGAACCTGTCCAACTTTTGCCGCCCGAGTTCAGGGTGAGTGACCTCACGGGCCCGGAACATACACGTCACCTTGACTTTGTCGCCTTCAGCAATGAACTTCCTTGCTTTAGTGACGTTCGTCTGGATATCGTTTTCCGCAATACGCGGACTAATCTTTATACCCTTTACTTCTTGCTGGGGCTTCTTTTTGTTATTTCCCAGTTTCGATTCCAAGTATTTATGCTTGCCGTAGTCGATGATTCGGCATACGGGAGGATCAGCATTTGGGGAAACCATCACAAGGTCGAGGCCTTGTTCTCTGGCCAATGTGAGCGCGGCTCGGCTTTGCATGATGCCAAGCTGCTTGTTATCAGCATCAACCACACGAATTTCGCGGAACCGGAGCACACGCTCGTTGACGGGAGGACCCGGATCGGGTCGATTGTCTCTTCTAAATCTCTGGATGTTCGTAACCTCGTGCCAATTGTCGGCAGGAATCGAGTATATCTGGCCCCCGAGGGCTCGTCAACTAAAAGCCCTTCTTACGTAGGACAATCGAGAGAAGCATGAGCCAACCCAACTCCATCCGAAACGTGTGCGTCATTGGTGCGGGAACCATGGGAAGCGGGATTGCAGCCCACTTGGTCAACCTGGGATTGAAGGTCACTTTGCTCGACCAAACCATGGAGCGCGCCGTTGTCGGCTTTGATCGTGCCAAGATGGCGAAGCCTCCCCACTTTTTCTTGCCCGAACGAGCGAATCAGGTTCGATTGGGCGGCGTTGACCTTAACTCGAACTGGATCCTTGAAGCGGATTGGGTGGTCGAGGCGGTGGCCGAAAAGCTTGAGATCAAGCGGGAGTTGTACGCATCGATCGAGCCCTATCTGCGGGACGATGCATTCATTTCCACGAACACAAGCGGCCTTGAGATCGCCCACCTCGCCGAAGGCCGATCCGACTCTTTTCGGCGTCGATTTGTTGGAACACATTTTTTTAATCCGCCACGATATCTCAAGCTCCTTGAACTGATTCCGACCGCCGAGACCGATCCTGCGGTTGTTCAGACTTTGACCGCGTTCCTAGAAGATTCCGTCGGGCGAAGGGTTGTGCCAGCCAAAGACACCCCTGGCTTTATTGCCAATCGCTACGGAATGTGGTGCATGTATCTTGCGACCCATGTCGCAGAAAAGCTTCGGCTGACCGTTGAGCAGGTCGATGCCATTACCGGACCATTCATTGGCCGGCCCAAGAGCGGGACGTTCCGTTTGAATGACCTCGTCGGGCTGGACGTGATGGAGGACATCGCGAGCAACTTGATTCAGCGATGCGTTAACGATGCGCACGTAGGCGTTTTGCACCGACCGGAATCGATCAACTCACTGATGGCTCGTGGATTCCTGGGCGAAAAGTCCGGACAGGGTTACTATCGACGCGACGGAAAGCAACTGCTTTCATTCGATCTCGTGACGAACACCTATCGCGAGCGGATGGAGCCCGAACTGCCATCCATCTCGGAGTTCGGCAAACTGCCTCTTGCCGAACGACTTCGATCTGGACTCGCCGCGAAAGATGAAGTCGGCGAGTACCTGCGGATGTACCTGCTACCGATTCTGCGATACGCCAACGTGGTGAAAGAAGAGGTCTCGTACGGAGTGCAAGACTTCGACCAAGTGATGAAGTGGGGCTTTGGCTGGGAGATGGGGCCGTTCGAGATGATCGACGCCATCGGGGCAGAGCAGGTTGGCGTCGAGCCGGTCAGGTTCTATTCCGAAGGCAAGATTCGGAGCTTCACCGGGGAATATGTCGAACCGGCTGCGCAACCAGAATACGTGACTCTCGCCGATTTGCCGGTTCTCGAAGAGCTTGAGACCTTCCGAGTTCAAGACTTGGGAGATGGCGTTCGAGCGGTTGTCCTGAAAACCAAGCTTGGGCTGATCACCCCCGCCCTGGTGGAGGGCCTGTCGCGATGGCTCACGAGCCAATCGGACGCTCCGCTTGTGCTCACCACGCCCGGAAAGGCGTACAGCGTCGGTTTTGATCTCAACTTTTTCCACGACGCGATTCAGAAAGAAGACTGGGCGAGCATCGATGTCGCGCTGCAGGATTTGCAGACCCTCGGTGAGCTTCTTGAAGCGCGGCGAACGGTAGCGGCGATTCATGGCTATGGTCTTGGCGCGGGCTTTGAACTCGCTCGATCCTGCAGTCGAATTGTCGCGGCGGCGGATGCGCAGATCGGGCTACCCGAATCGAAAGTCGGGCTGTTGCCAGGCGGACGTGGCGTTACTCTCATGCGGCTGAGACATCAAGCCACCTCGGCAACTCTCGCCGATGCTTGCTTAACCTTAACGGAAGGGAAGACGAGCATCAACGCGGATCAGGCCCGGTCATTCGGTTACCTTGGCCCAGATGACGTGACGTGCTACCACCCAGATCGGTTGCTGTGGCAGGCGAAACAAGTGGCGCTCGAGGTTACGGTTTCGCAGCGACCCGAATGGAAGGACGTCGTTGGCCCGACGGTCGGAATGATTGACCGACTGCAGAAAGAGAAAATGGCGAAGGGTGACCTGACCGAATATGACGAGGTCATCGGGGATCGGCTGAAGGCGATTTTTGCAAAAACGAACTCGTACGAAAACGCATTACGGATGGAGCGGTCCGAGTTCCTCGATCTATGTCAGCGCAACCTGAGCCAAGTCAGATTGCGCCACATGATAGAGCACAAGACGGCGCTCCGAAACTAGCCTTAGTTGCTGGCGATGATTTCGACGTTCGCTCGCGGAACGGTGACTTCTTCGCCAGAAGGCAGCTTCGCGGTGAGAACACGGACTTCGGTGCCTGACTCGAGGACCTGAAGAGTCGCCGGAAGTCCGGTAACCGTTCCCAGTTCGCCAAAGTACGGTTCGCGGATCATTCGAATCGGGGTTCCGACCGTCAGTTCGAAGACATCCGCGGCGCGGACCGACTCCGCCTGATCTAGCGGGAGTGGGACAATGACCTCCGGTCGAATAACGCCGGCACGAATCTGAGTGGCGCCATTGACACTGGCTTCCTTTCCTTCCAAAGATCGGAAGAGGTCGAAGGTGCGCTGCGCCATGTTGAGGTAGCCAAATCCTTCGGTGACGACGAGGGTGAGCGGAATGTTTTCCGAGCCGGTAATCGCTACGCCGATGTCGTAGCCAAGGAAATTGATCAGATCCTCGTCTCGCAATCCGCCGGCAACGAGGGCGATAACACCAACGCTGGCGGCTTTCTTGATTGCGCTCAGCGCCATTCCCGCGCCGCCGATGAGAATCTTGCCTCGGTCGCTTTCGTGGATGTGATCGGCCTCTAGAACGCTTTCAGGAGAGTTCGCCGCAACGCGGATGGTTCCAACGCGCTCGCCGCCAACACCGAAGATGCCCTGGACCATGGCGGCTCGGGTCTCGACAATCGCGCCTTCATCTGGGAGCACATCAACGATCCGCCCCTTGATGTATGCATTGATTTCGACCGGGATCGATGGCTCTCGAATGAGCACGTTTCCGGTGACTTCGGAGACGGATTCGATCGTGCCGGTAAAGTCGGCTTCCACCTTAGTCTTGAAGAAGCCCATCATGCCTTTGGTTTCGGCGATGACATCGCCTTTCGCGACCTTCGCACCGGGCTTCAGCGGGAAGACGGACGGGACGTCGCGGGCTTCGATGCCGAGTTTGTCGGCCATCTTCATGGTTTGCAGCACGCCCGGAAGCATGGCCACGGCGACCACGGAATCGGGTTCCACGTGGTCACCAACTTTCACGAGTACGTCGCCTTTGATCGGAAGGCGTCGAAGGCGACGTACAAAGATGTCACCGCTTACGGTTAGTCCCGGGGTGTATGCGCTAGCCAAAGTAGTGGCAGTTTACATTCATCCAACGGGAAGGAATTCGTGAAGCTCGGTTTCGCCAAGCGCCGCCGGTCGAACCAGCTCAGAACTCAAAGAAATGTGCTGAGATGTCGTGCTGCTTTGTTCAAAGGCATGCATCACCTCAAGCACGTGCCCGGCAAGTTCGCCGCTGGCTCGGTGAGGGCGACCATCACGGATCGCGATAGCCATATCAAGAACGCCAACTCCGCGAGAGTTGCCGTTGAACCCATGTAGGTTAGGCACAACTTCCCACTCGGCTTGGCCGCGCTGGCGAATCTGAACCTCTCCACCAAAACCGTTCGGGTCTGGAACCAAGAGTGAGCCCTCCGTGCCGTAAACGATGATGCTAGGAACCTTGCTGTACCAAACATCAAAGCTGGTGGTGATTTCGCCGACAGCGCCGTTTTGGAAGTCCATGATTCCGGCGATATGGGTCGGGGTTTCGACTTCGATGACCTTGCCGTGCTTTGGCTGGCTGGTGATTGTGCGGGTGGGGAACGTGATTCGCGTTGAACCGGTGACCCGCTTGACCGAGCCGATCATGTTGGCGAGAGCGGTGAGATAGTACGGGCCCATGTCTAGCATTGGTCCACCGCCGCGCTCGTAATAGAACTCCGGCGACGGGTGCCAAGACTCGTGACCATGGCAAAGCATGAAGGCGTGGGAGCCAATCGGCTCGCCGATGTCGCCGCGATCAATGGCGGCTCGTGCGGTTTGATGTCCGCCGCCAAGGAACGTGTCGGGAGCTCCGCCAACTCGCACGCCCTTTTCTTTGGCAGTTTGAAGAAGCTGCTGCGCTTCAGCAAGGTCTACCGTCAGCGGCTTTTCGTTGTAGACATGCTTGCCGTTTTCGACGGCGGCTTGGGCAACGGAGGCGTGCGCCTTTGGAATCGTGAGGTTCAGCACCAAGTCCACGTCTGGATGGGCAATCAGCTCGTCGGGGCTCAGGGCAAGCGGAATGCCGTTCTTTTCTGCCGCTTGCTTGGCTCGCTCGAGGTCCAAATCTGCCACTGCAACAATCGAAGTCGCGGTGTACTTTCCAAGGTTCTCGAAGTAAATGCCGCTGATGTTCCCGCACCCGACGATTCCAATCTTCAATGGGCTCATGGCAAGTACGGTACCCAGTTGGAGGCTGCCGCAAAGAAAATCCTCCTTCGTTGCATAGGCAACGAAGGAGGTGAGTGGATTAGTTGATGTTAGCGGATACAGATCCGTACGAGGTAGAGCCTGGATTCCAGAGCCAGGGGGTGCCATTACGGGTTCCGCTCAACCGGAACTCAATTGCGTTGCCAGACTTTGCGTATACGGTGTACAGGCTGCCATAGGTCATCGTCAGCAGTCCGCCACTGTTCCCGCCGGTTCCTGCGGCATTAAAGGTGGCTGGTGCCCCAAACGTCGCACCGGAGATGATTCCTTGCAAGTTACTCGAGAAAGTTGGCCCAACGAAGAAGTTGGAACTTAGGGCTGCAGAGTAGGAGGTGATCTTTCGATCGACCATGGTGCCCGGTAGGCCCCAGGCTCGGCGGAATCCGCTGATCGTCACCGCGAAGGAGTTAACGCCTCCGCCTTGCTGCCCTGGCCCGGCAGAGCCAGAAACAGGCTGAAGCGTGGCATTCAGAGTTTGGCTGAAGGCCGATGTATCGAGCGTCGTGGAGGCGATTTCAGTTGTCAAAGCGCCTTGAGTTCCGGTGAACTGAACGGTGTAAGCGCCAGGAGCGATGCCGTTGAGGTTTGGCATCAAGACCTTTTGTCCGACGTTCGCGGCGAACGGTCCAGGTTGGGTGTACGTGATGCCGTTGATCGTGTACTGGATTTCATCCAAGTTGATGTCGGGCACAACGACGACGCTGGGTCGATCAGGGTTGTTCGTGTCTTGAACTCTCGCCAGGTTGAGGATGATGTCGTCGAACGCCAAGTTCTTCAGCTTGATCGTAGTGGTTCCGCTCACTCGACTGTTGGCATAGAACGGGGAAACCGTATTGATGCTGGAGAAGTTGTAGGCGGTGTTGCTGGCACTGCTGCAAGAAAGATCAACGGCCGAGTACGTTTCACCCATGTGAGTGATTGTCTCGGAGGTCGACACGCCTTGTGCGTAGCTCGAATTCCGACCAGCATTGAAGGAGAACGAGGAAGCTCCGGTTGCCGATTCCGTGGTAGAAGCGGTGCTGGTACCAGCGGAAGTAGAGGGAGTTGCAAACGAGTTTGTCGAGATGAAGAACGAGTAAGGCGTTCCTGGTGCGCCGCGCACAAAGGCCTTAACCCGGACTACATCGCTGGTCGTATTGGATACGTTCGGAGCAAGAAGCTCGTGATTGTAAACGTTTTGGGCGGATCGCTTGATCGAGAGCGTGCCGTCCGCACTCAGGATCTGAACTGCGTGGTCCAGGTAAGCGTTACCTGAATTATACGAAACGGATGCTTGCGCCCTCTGGCTCCAAGAAACCGCATCACTGGTCGTAACCGGTAACGTCCTCGTTACTGCGTTGGCCCTAACCTCCGCATCAACTTGGAATACAACAGACGGTTGCGCAAAAGCAAAAAGTGGTGTACAGCAAACTGCTGCGGCGAGAAGCTCTCTAACCATACATTGGCATAATCGTCAGAAAATGCCCAAGGTTCTGTGACTGTATCAAAACACGGTATTTTTTGCAGGTTAGTTGTCCTGAACCGTTGCGATGGATTGGCCAAGAATTGTGATGAAGTGCGCAATTTCATCTTCCGTGACCGACATATTTGGCCGGGTACGGATCGATCTTGAGCCTGCACCTAGTAAAATTGTCTGATATTCGGTCAGTGCAACGTCGATTAGTCGCGCTTTTCGGGACGTTGAATCTAAAGATATCCCTTGATATAAGCCAAGTCCACGAACGTTCCGAACCATTGGGAAGTATTTGCTTACAAGTTCTCTTAATCCCTTGGCAAGTAGCTCGCCTTTGATTGCCGCTTTAGAAATCAAGTCTTCCTGTTCAAGGATCTCGAATTCACGAACAACACGCACCATATCAGCCAAGGAGCCTCCCCAGGTTGAATCCAGAACGCCGACATCTTCGAGTGGTTCAACCATATAAACCACGCCGTTGCCGAACTTCTTTCCGGTCGCGATGGCCATGGGAGGGTATGGAAGATCAAAGTGATCTATCGCCCACATCTTTCCGGTTGCCCCAAGCCCAGTTTGGACCTCGTCGAAGCCTAGGTACACGTCGTACTTGTGGGCGAGTTCGGAGAGGCCCTGGAAGAACTGAGGGATTGCTACTCGGTGACCTCCCGCACCTTGAATTGGCTCAACGATGATTCCAACGATTTCATCGCTCATGAGCGATAGTGCGCTTTCAACTTGCTGAAGCGAATGTTCGGCGGCGCGAAGGTTCTCTTCTTCTGATAAATCGCTGCTGTACGAAGGGAACGGCAACTTAATGTTGCCAGTGGTTGTAAGTCCAAGGAAGTCTTTCGTTGCAACCGGGTCAATGGTTTGAGTCACACCAAGAGCAAAAACCGTTCGGCCATGAAAGGCTTTATCGAAGTAGAGGAATCGGCGATGTCCGCTCGGCCCACCTTTCTTTGCTCGCTTCTGGTTGAACTTGGCAACCAGATATTTCATCATGTTTTCGACCGCTTCTGCGCCGGAGTTCACCGCGTAGACTTCGAGCGTGTCGCTCTTCATGATCTCCGGCGCGATTCGGTAGAGGAGCTGGTAGTAGTCCAGGCATTCTTTCGTTAGAAAGTCTGGGTTGGCGACTTTATTGTTGGCGGCCACCACAAGACGTTTGGTGTACTCCGGCTCGTACAAGCCGGGGTGGTTGTGGCCAATGAGCTTGCTGCCGTAATATCCGGCCCAGTCGAACAGGCGCTGCCCGTCCACCGTTTCCAAGTACATCCCGTCCCCCTTCGAAATGTCAAGGACGAAGGGATATGGCTCGGCGATCACAAACTCGGAAAGCTCGGTGAGCATGCGTTGCGAGATCGGGCCAGGGAAAACGGAGGACATTCAATGATTGTGAACCCTCGGGGACGGTTTGAACGTAGCGCAAAGCTGGTGCCAACGTCCTATGGGAGATAATCCGCATTGGTACCATTCGCAATCGAGAAAACATGAAGAACATTCACCCTCTTTGGCTCACGTCAGTAGTTATTGCCGTCTCGGCCCTATCTGGGTGCGGTGGCACTTCGTTTGTTCAGGCCGTCCCTACGACCCTCAACTTCGCGACCACGGATTCGGCAAACACGCAAATCGTCGTCACGCGTAGCAATCGCGTTCCAGGTGCCGGTCAGGAATGCACTTTGTCTTCCCAACCTGAGTGGTGCTCCAACCCGAGCATCCAAGAGCTTCGATTCGATGTCCAGCCCTCATTCACGCTTTACCGGGCGTACGTGGTGAACACTTCTCCGAACGATCGAGTTTGCAGCATTCGCGTCACCCGCAAGGGCACGAACGAAACCTACCAAAAGGTAGTGCCGGCAAACTCGACCGTGTGGTTCTGGGAGCTCGGAATCGACACGGTCGAGCGACGCTGATCCTATTCGAGATCGAACAGTTCGTCGGTCGAAAAGTCTCCGTCTCGGTCTAGCTCACCGAGCTGGACCGGGTTGAACTCGGACTCGTTGTAGGCTCCACCATAACCGAACGTTCCGCGTCGTAGCTTCGGGCGGAATGCTGTTGCGTGCCCATCGGCCCATGCCACTAACCCGGTGCTCAAATGCCGCCCGTGGAAGGTTGGGTACTCGCTGGACGGGGGCTCCAGGTATGTATTGCCCTCAAGCTGATGCGGCAGGCCAAAGCTCATCCGCGCAGATGTACCAAAAGCAACGGTGTCGGCAACCGATCCCACCGCGCCATAGTTCACGGGCTTTGCCACCTCGTTGTAGGTCGGCGGAACGTAATCTGTCGGGCTGAGATAGTTGTAGTTGTAGCCATATCCGGTCAGCCCTACGGTGGTCCGCAGAGTTTCCGGGAATGCCGGGTCGGTTTGAATTCCTTTGTTCTTGGTGTACGGAAAGAGCAGCCCCTCGTTTTCTCTAAGGGTAGCTCCGTCGAAGCTGCCCCACCAGTAAAACACCTTGCCTGAAGCGGCGGAGCCGGTAGCGACGCGCATCATGGTGTCGTCGTAGTCGTTGCCGTAAAGCAGCCAGGCGAGCCCGATCTGCTTGAGGTTGCTCAGCGACTGGGTCTTTTTGGCGGCGGCCTTGGCTTGGGCGAAGACTGGGAAGAGGATGGCGGCGAGAATCGCGATGATGGCGATGACGACGAGAAGCTCGATGAGAGTAAACGCTCGATTTTTCATGCTGAACCTCACACGGGTAAGGCCGTCAGTTGCGGAGAAATGGACAGGGAGGCGACGTTGCGCCGCTCCGGGGACCCATGCTCGTAGGTGACAGCACTCGCTGTTCTTTTCTGCGAAGCGGGCATTCGGACTTTCGACCAAGGTCGATCTACCGTTGCGGCACAGTGCCGGAATTTCACCGGACTTTCCCCAATTTACAGATGCCCCACGACAGGGCACCCTTCGCAATGACTGTTATTATAACCGGGCTTTTTGGCTCGCGGTGGCAGGTTTGACCACGGCAAGGGTTGCTTTCGTCATTGCCGAAATGATCTTTTGCTGGCCGTCACCGGAACCAATGAATGCTTCGTCTGCGGGGTTCGTGAGCACGCACATCTCGACGAGCAAAACCGGGACTTTGGAGAAAATCGAACCGGTGAGCGCGCCTTGCTTCGCGCCGATGGCAGTCTTAAGATCAGATTTCAGACCGTTATCCTTCTGCGCGCCTTTCAAAGCGGCTGCATAGACGGCGTGAAACTTCTTCGCGGCGATCGCGGTTTTCGCCAGCACGTCCTTGCTAGGGCCAGTGATGCCGTCTTTGGTGGTTCCGGTGCGGTCGGGGTAGTACACCGCGAAGCCGGTGCCAGATGCGGCGTCGCAGTGGAGTCGAATTAAAAGGTCCGCCTTCGCGTCGTTGGCGATCTCGGCTCGCCGTCGATTCAGGACTTTTTCGAGTTCCTCTGATTTCGTCAGAACGACCGTTACGCCTTCCGCCTCAAGTGCTTTCTGCAGGCCCTTGGCAATCTTCCAAGCGAGGCTGACTTCGGTATGAACCTTGCCCTTGGTTCCCATGCCGACCTCGCTCGGGTGTCCGGCGTCAATGCAGACGGTTTGTGCCGTGGCCATCTGAACCAGGAAAAGACACGGCAGTACGAACTTAAGCTTCACCCGCAAGGTTTACCTAACGGACTCGAATGGGCTGCAATTGAGCAGTGCGGGCTCGTCGTCCGCGACCCAGCCATTGCCAAGCCATGATGAGACCGAGAAATCCGACAATGATTCCGTCATCCACAAAGCCGATGAGTGGAATCAGGTCTGGAATGAGATCCAGGGGTGACGCGCCGTAGAGCACGCCAACGATCAGCGGAAGAAGGGAGAAGCCATTTTTCTCTCGGAATGCCTTGAGCATGCAACTGAGACCGTCGGTCCGGGGCTAGGGTTTCCGACCCCGGACCATAAGTCCTTATCCGTAGAGAGGGCCGTAGTTGGCGCAGGCGCGGAAATCTGCGCCGACGCTCTCCATTCCCGAACCAAACCGGTGCCACGCCGCCGGACGGAACACCTGCGCGGACTCGACATTGTGCATGTCCACCGGGATTCGGAGCATGGCCGCCAACGTGATGAGGTCGGCGCCAATGTGGCCGACCGAGATCGCGCCGTGGTTCGCTCCCCAATGCGCCATCACCTGGTACTCGTCGGCAAACGCCCCTTGTCCGGTGACGCGCGGGCGGAACCAGGTCGTCGGCCAGCTTGGGTTCGTGCGAGCGTCAAGGGCGTTGTGAACCTCTTCTGGAAGCTCGATCGTTTCGCCTTCCGCAATCTGGAGCACCGGGCCGAGCCCGTGGACCAGATTGATGCGGAACATCGTCACCGGATATCCGCCGCGAGTGGTGAAGTCGGTCGACCAGCCGCCGCCAGGGAAGTACTCGGTGATGCTCGGGCAGAAGCGGGTGGAATCGATGCAGCGCTTCGCGTCATCGGCGTTCATTTCCCACCAAGGCTGAAGCCCACCCTCGCCGGTCCAGTCCAGGGCGCTCGGGCCGGAGTTGATTAGGTGCAGGAAGCCGCTTTCGGGCCGCCATCCGGTGACTCGCTCCACCGCGTCGGGGGACCAGTAGGTGCGGACGTCGCTGAACATCTGCGCGGTGCCGGTGAGGAGGTGGCCAAAGAGCATCGAGGCACCGTTCAGCGCGTCGTTCTCGGTCGCAACGAGGAACGGTTGGCGAATGCCGTTCCAATCGAAGCTGCTGCACAGCATCGCTTCCAGGAAGTCGCCATTCGGGTTGTAGTCCGTCCATTGCCGTTGGCCCTGAAATCCGCCGGCGATGGCGTTGTGGCCGCGCGCTTGTTCGGGGTAGCCCAACTCGGCCAGGCGCGGGTTGCCGATCATTAGGTCCCGCGCGATAAGGGTCATCTTGATGCTGGTTTCCCACTCGGAATCCAGGTGCTCGCGGGTGCGGGTCTTCTCGGGCGAGTTGAAGTCTTCGCCCTCGTGCAGGTTCTCTTTGCACCAGGTGAGGGCTCTTTCGTACTCTTCGTGGTCGAAGATGCCGTTCTGGATTCGCCCGGTGAACTCGCTCATGTCGACCGATTCCACCCGCATGCCCAGGTAGCGGCGGAAGAAATCGCCGTCTACCACGCTTCCAGCGATGCCCATGCTGGTGCCGCCCATGGCGAGATAAGCGGTGTTCCGCATGGTAGAGGCGGCCACTCCCGCGCGGACGAACTGGAACAGCCGTTCGCGCACGTCGGTCGGGACGTTCTCATCGCCGAGGTCTTGTACGTCTTGGCCGTAAATGCCAAAACTCGGGACGCCGAACTGCGCATGCCCGCTCAGGGTTGCCGCAAGATAGACCGCGCCAGGCCGGTCCGTCCCGTTAAAGCCCCAAATCGCTTTCGGCATCGTCGGGTCGTCGTCCATCGTTTCCGACCCATAGCACCAGCAAGGCGTGACGGTGAGCGTCAGCCCGACGCCCTCGCGACGGAACTTATCCGCGCAAGCCGCCGCCTCAGAAAATCCGCCAATGCAAGTGTCGGCAATCACGCACTCCACCGGCTCGCCCGTGCTGTGTTTCAGGGTCTCGCTTATTAGGCTGGCCACCGAACGCGCCATCGCCATCGTGATCTCTTCCAACGACTCCCGAACCCCGCCGTAACGACCATCAATGGTCGGCCGAATTCCGAGCTTAGGAAGCGGAGTGACGAGTCGATTCTGCGGCGGATTGATCTTCATTGACGTCCGGGAAGTTACCCGGATGGGAGGCGTATTCGGCGACCGGAAACTCTCACACCGGCAGGCGGCCGATGTGGGTGCCTTGGTCGGTGGCGTCTAGTATCCAGTAGCGGCTTTTAAGACCCGCCGCTGCGAAGGCTTGGTTCATCGCGCGGCCGATTCGGTCGAAGCCGTGGCGGGCGAAGGCGATGGTGCCAGGGCCGGCGCCGGAGAGGGCAACCGCGACCGCGCCTTCTTGCATTGCCGCCTCTTTCGCCGCGACCGCGCCGGGGATGGCGGGGAGGCGGTAGGGCTCGTGAATCCGGTCGTTCAGCGACTGCGCCAAAAGGGTGTCGTCTCCGGCGCGGAGGGCTTCGGCGACGAGCATGGCGCGGCCGATGTTGTAAATCGCGTCGGCTTTGCTGTACTGGCTCGGCAGTGCGGCGCGGGCCTCGCTGGTGAAGTATTTGAACTCCGGCACGCAGACCACCGCTTTGATTGGCACGTGCGGAATGCGTTTGGTCAGCACCCGCCCGCCATCTGGAACCACGATCACAAACCCTCCGAGCAGGGCCGGGGCGACGTTATCTCCGTGCCCCTCGAGTTCGACCGCGCGTTCCAAAACGAGAGTTCGGTCAAGCTCGGCTGGGTCCTCGCCGGCCTGGGCGCGAAGAACGGCTTGCGAGAACAACACCCCGGCGAGGGTGGCAGTGGAACTTGATCCAAGCCCAGAAGCGCAAGGAATGGCGTTGTGGCAAACGATCTTCGCATGGCCGCTGAGCTCGACCCCGGAACGCTCAAGTTCTTCTCGCAGAATGGTCGCGGTCAGGTTGGTGTGGTCGGTCGCAAGAACGCTGGCTCCCTCACCGTGGTTCTCCACAGAGAAGCCCGAACCTTCGCCGGAAAGGTGCAACTCGAAAGAGTTCCAAAGGTCCAGCGCCAAGCCCATGCAGTCAAAGCCAGGGCCGATGTTCGCGGTGGTGGCGGGGATTCGGACGCGGATCATAGGTTGAGTCCTCTCAGCAGTGCATCGACGTTGGCTTCCACCTTCTGTATATCTGCGCCCTCAGCCACGGCCGAATCGGGGTCTTTGAGGCCGTGCCCGGTGAGGACGCAGACAATGCGTTTGCCTTCGGGATTTAAAGTGCCATTCTGCACCGCTTGATTTAGGCCAGCAAGCCCGGCCGCGGAAGAAGGCTCGCAGAACACCCCTTCGGTCTCCGCGACGAGGTGATAAGCGCGGAAAATCTCCTCGTCGGTGACGGCGAGCATTTGTCCGTTCGATTCGCGAATGGCGGTCAGAGCCTGTTCAGCCCGGGCGGGGGCGCCGATGCGGATAGCGGTTGCGCGGGTCTCCGGGTTCGGGCAGGGAAGACCGGTGACCAGCGGCGCGGCACCTGCGGCCTGGGCACCGAGCAATTGCGGCTTGCGATTGGGCCGAGGGCAGACTTCGCATCGGCACGGCCCGGGGCATTCCGAAAAGCCCATCCAGTAGCTCGAGATGTTGCCCGCATTGCCCACCGGAAGACAAAGCCAATCCGGAAAGCCACCAAGCTGTTCACAAACTTCCCAAGCCGCGGTCTTCTGCCCTTCTAATCGGGCAGGGTTAACCGAGTTCACGAGAGCGATGGGTGCACGATCGCTCACTTCCCGAACCATCCGCAACGCAGCGTCGAACGAGCCATCAATCGCAATCACGCGGGCTCCGTAGGCAATCGCCCCGGCCAGCTTGCCCAGGGCGATCTTGCCGTCGGGAATCAGAACGACGCAGGTTTGCCCCGCTCGGGCGGCGTAGGCGGCTGCCGCGGCGGCGGTATTGCCCGTGCTGGCGCAGATCACGGTTTGAGCGCCATCGGCCACGGACTGCGTGATCGCGGTCGTCATGCCGCGATCTTTGAAGCTACCGGTGGGGTTGAGCCCTTCGAACTTGGCATAGAGTTCAGCCCCAGGGGCGATTTGGGCAGCAAGCTTCGGCAACGGAATCAACGGCGTATTGCCTTCGCAAAGCGTAACGGGAGCTACCGATTTGCTGATGTTCATCCGGTCGCCGTAGGCGTGAATGATCCCTTTCCAAGCAGCCATGGCTCGGCAGGTTACCGCGCGCATTCCTCGGTGTCATCGTCCTGCCATCATGAACCTGGGGAAATGGTGGCAACGAGATGATGCAACGCAAAACGGAGAAGCTGAAAAAGAAGGGCGGCAAGCTCAAAAAGACCGCCACGCCGCCGATGGTGAAGCTTGCAACCATGCTTTTCCCGGATGAAGCGGAGCGCGAGCTGTTTATCGAGGCGATTCTAGAGGGCCAGAGCCGAGAGAAGGCGATCTTGGTGATCGAAGAACGGCCAGAAATCCGAACCTTCCCGCGCGTCAGCGCCGCCGCATGGCAGCCAGACTTTGTCATTCGGCTACAGGAGACCTTCAAGCCCGCCCAACACCCGCTCTACGCTCGCGGCAGCTACTACTCGCTGGACTTTTCGTCGGTCTTCGCGGCTTCGGCCATGATGGCGATCCCGGAAGCGCCTAAGACGATTTTGGACCTGTGCTCCTCGCCCGGAGGAAAAGGGATCTTCGCCTGGCGGATGTTTCAGCCAGAGGCGTTGATCTGCAACGAGACGATGCGGAACCGCACGGAGTCACTGATCAACAACTTGCACCGATGCAAAATCGAGCGGTCACAGGTTTGGGTCGCCGACCCTCGGGTTTACGCGAAGAAGTTCCCGGCGACCTTTGACTTCATCATCGTGGACGCGCCCTGCTCGGGGCAGTCGATGATCGCCAAAGGAGACAAGGCGGTCGGGGCGTTCACGAACTCGATGGTGGACATGAACCACAGCCGCCAGCGGCGGATCACCGGAAACGCGATTAACGCCCTCAAGCCGGGCGGGCACTTGCTCTACATGACTTGCACCTACTCCTACAAAGAGAACGAAAAGATTCTGGAGTGGATGCTAGATGAGTATCCGTTTATGGAAGCCGTCCCCGTTCCGCACTTGGCGGCGTACCAATCCGAGTACACGCAGTTTCCGTGCTACCGACTGTTCCCGCAGCAGGGCATGGGTGCCGGCGCGTTTACATGCCTCCTGCGCCGAACGGACGTTGCGACATCCGAGCCGGTGGATCTGAGCACCCTACCGCCGTTTTGGGCTTACGGCGATGCTTTGCCGTTCACGCCAAAAGCTCCGGCACCAGAAGAAGAAGCAGAAAAAGAAAAGCCTCCGAAAAACCGCCCGAACCCGCGTCCGGCGAAGCCGAAGTTCAAGCCCCGCACCGGTCCGCCCAAGCCAGGCGGACGGCGGGGCCGCTCGCGAAACCAATCGAAGCGACCCGGTAGATAGTCTTAGCCCGGAACGACGATCTCGACGGCCGTGAGGCGGCCATTGTCGCCGGTCAAGCTGGCGGCCGTTCCGGAGAACAGCTTGGTTGCGCCATCCATCATCATGGCGTCGACTCGGTAGCTTCGATCCTTACGGAGCTTTTTGGGGTCGGTGCGCAGGGCGAATCGAATCGGGAATGCGCCTGGGCGGACAGCGGTGATCTGGTCAACCACCGTCTCACGCGCTCCATTCACTTCGAACAAAGTGAAAGTCGCCGTCGCCGTTGCGGGAACCACAGTGTTCGCGGCTGCCGTCCACCGGCCTTGCAGATACTCGGCCCCTTCAGAGAAAGCCGGTCGCCCGGACTGGTTTGCCAGCCGGTCGGCGGTCTTATACAGCCATTGCGTGATGCGGACCATCTTCGCGTAGTTCAGCTTGTCCGCGGTGTCGCCGGGACGGTGATAGTCGGGGTGCTCCCCGGTCCAGACCTTGAGCGAGGGCACGCCGTACGGCACGAAGTTCCGGGTGTCGCTGCGGGCAGTTCGGTCGTCTTTGTCGTCTCGCAGGTTGAGGTTTGTGCCTTGGCTGGTTTCCTTAACCAGTTTGTAGAGATCGGGGGAGTTCAGTCGGGCGATCCCGGCATAAACCGAATCCCGGTTGTCATCGGCGGCATCGTTCAATGGACGGTTGTCGCTGTCGCGACCGACCATGTCGAGGTTGAGATAAGCAACGGTGTCCTTGAGGTTGACGATCGGATTTCGGCTGTAGTAAAGCGAGCCAAACGTGCCGGTTTCCTCTCCTGTCCAGAGCGAAAAGATGATCGTTCGTTTCGGCTTGATCGTCGCGTTCTTAAATGCGCGCGCAATGAGCAGGCTAGCGGCAACGCCGCTCGCGTTGTCGTCGGCACCGGGGAAGTGGACCTTTCCGTCCGTGCTGAGGCCGAGATGGTCAAGGTGCGAGCCGAACAGAACCGCTTGATTCTTCAGCTTCGGATCCGATCCCTCAATCTTCGCCACCACGTTGTGCATCGGAAACTCGGTGATGATCTTTGAATTTGCTAGGAGAACGAGCTTGGTAGGGATCGTTTCAACGCTTGCTGCGTTCGGCGATTGGGCGAAGAACTCGGGCAAGGTGTATGTGCTTGCGAGCTTTTCGGCGGCTGCCTTAGTCAACCGAAAGTTTCGGAACCCTGGAGCATTGAGTGGCGAGTCTTTGATCACAAGCTCGGTCAAGCTGGTGTTGCCGAGGGTTTCGGCGTATCGAACAACTGAAAGCGGCGGGTTCGGAGTGTTCGGGGCAAGGCTTAGTAAGAAAGCCGCATTATCGCGTTGCTGGCTGGGATGGACGATGACCAACTTGTCGCGCAAGCTCCGGCGCTGGGCGTCGGTGAGGGACTTTCCGGCAGGAACCCAAACGAACACAGCTTCCACTTCGCGTAAAAACGTGTGGAAAGCGCTCAGAACGAAATCCGTCCCGTACACGAGAGAAATTTTCTTATCTTTGGTAGAGATCGATGATGCGGTTGGGTCGACTCCAACCCGCTGCAAGGTGAACCGCTGCTCGTATTCGCCGTTCTTGGCCGCGGGTGGAATGCCTGCTGCTTTGAGCCAGTCAACGCAGTACTTGGACGCGTTGGCAAAGTCCTCGGTCATCGAATTGCGGCCCTTGTATTTCGGGTCGGCTAACTCGGTAACGATACTTCTCGCATCGGCTTCTAGAAATGTGGGTGCCGATTGCGGTTGGAACAATAACGATGCGGCGAAAAGCCACGAGGTGGGCATGAGGCATAGGATACGTTGGATTGCCTCGAATTACAAACAAAAACTGCCGTCAACGGATTTCCGTGACGGCAGCTTCGATGGGTTAGTCGGATCAGGCGACTGGGCCGTCTTCGAGCCATGTCAGCTCTTCGGGCGTTAGCTCAATGTCAACCGCCTTCAGGTTGTCTTCAAGCTGTTCAACGGTTCGAGGGCCGATCAATCCGAACACATTGATCGGCTGGTTGAGGGTCCAAGCGAGCGCAAGCTGGGTTCCGGTGACACCCTTCTCGGCGGCCATTTGTCCAACGCGTTCGCGTCGGGCGAAGTTGATCTCGTTGTGATAAACGCGAATGATGTCTGGAACTTCGTCGAGGTGAGCGAAGAAGCCGCCACCGCCGCTCGACCAGGAGAAGAGGCCAACGGGTTGAGTGGCATACCAGGCTCGCTCTTCGCGAGTTGGCTGCGAGCATCCAGTCCACATTGGCTCATTCGCCAGGGCCAAGCTGAGGTTTGGAGACGATGCGCTGAACCCTTGCAGGCCATGCTTCTCCGCATACTCGTTGGCTTCGGCGATTCGGGCCGCAGACCAGTTGCTACCGCCGAACGCTTTGATTCGACCTGCATCCTTGTGCTCGTTCAGCCATTCGACAACTTCGCCTGCCGGAACGGCCTCGTTGTCACGGTGGAGAACATAGAAATCGCTGTAGCTAACGCCCTGTCGCTCCAGGTTGCCGCGAATCTCTTCGTCCATCGCCTCTCGGGTCGTCCGATTCCAATTCTCTCGGCCGTAGTAGTGGTGGCTGCCTTTATCAAATCGAATCAGTGCGTCTTCGCCGCGTGCTTCGTAATAGGCTTTCATCACGACGGAGAATCCTGGGCCGTAGTGGTAGCTGTTGTCGATGATGTTTCCACCCGCCGCGCGGTACGTATCCAAAAGGGCGAACGCCTTTTCGTTGTCGTTCTGCGGCAGAGGGATCACGCCCATGACGAGCCGGGAGATTTGCTTATCGAAGTGAGGAACGGTTCCGTATTTCATGATTTGAGTTCGTTCGCAAAGGTGAAGCCTGCGCTTGCGCGAAGAGCATCGAGGGTTCGCATATTGCCGAGGGTGTCCGCTTTAGTCATGTGCGGGCACTCTTTTTCAGCAAGGAAGGCAGCGACAGCGTCGGCTTCGAGAGCGTACAGTTCGTTGTTCGTGAGAACGAACTCTTGCTCGATTGGGTCCTTGCCGTGTCGTTCTAGGCGGAGTTTGCCGCTGCTGCACTTCCAGGGTTCGTCGACGAAGAGCCGTCCGGTTTCTCCGTAGACGCGGGCGTCGTTGCGCAGGCTAACGTGAATTCCGGTGCCAAAGTGCGCTACAGCGCCGCTGGGGAACCCTAGCAGTCCAGCTGAGGATTCGTCATAGCCTTTGTCGGAAAAGAGGCCAGAGAAACTGTGCGTACTTGGCTCTTCACCCACGGCGAGTCGAGAGAAGGAAACGCAATAGGAACCGACGTCCATCAGTCCGCCGCCGCCCAGCGCGCCGTCGGCGCGGAAGTTGGTCCAGTCCTTGCCAGCTTGGAAGCCGAATTCAGAATTCACCTGGAGCACCTGGCCAATTTCGCCATCCCGCAAGATTTTCTTGATTTCGATCGTTTGCGGAGCGCACCGATACATGAATGCTTCCATGAAGAAAACACCCATTTCGTCAACGACTTTGAGGGCGGTTTCGGCCTCTAGGGCGTTGAGCGTGAACGGCTTTTCACACAGGATCGCCTTTCCGGCTCGCGCCGCGTCGATCGTGTTTTGCATGTGAAGGTGATGCGGCGTTGCAATATAGACCGCATCCACATTTGGATCGCCGAGCAAGTCGTCATATGACCCGTATGGTTTTCCGCCGAACTGGTCGGTGAACTTCTTCGCGCCCTCATCGGACCGCGAACCGACCGCTACCAACTCTCCCGTTTTGGACTCTTTGAGCCCGTTTGCAAACTGGCGAGCAATTCCGCCGGTTGCCATGATTCCCCATCGAACGCGTTCAGACATTTCGGCGGGAGATTACCGCCGGAACATACTTTGGTGATGGCATCGTTCGATGAGTTTTTGGCGATTGAGTTACGGGCGGGAACTATCGTCGAGGTTGCTCCGTTTCCGGAAGCTCGAAAGCCGGCATACCAATTGACGATTGACTTCGGAGAGTTTGGGATTCGAAAGTCGAGTGCGCAGATTACGACCCTTTACCTGGCGGAAGAACTTGTTGGGACACAAGTGATGGCGGTCACAAACTTTCCCGCAAAGCGAATCGCGGGATTTGTATCCGAAGTATTGGTGTGCGGCGTAAACGATGCCGATGGCAACGTCGTTCTTGTCCGGCCAGATTTCCCGGTGACCAACGGCTCTCGGCTTTACTAAGCCTTTTTGGGAGTGAAGCTTGTACCGCAACCGCAACTCTTGGCCACGTTTGGATTTTCGAACTTGAATCCGCCGCCGATCAAGTTGCCGGTGTAATCGAACGTGGCTCCCCGCAAGAAAACGGCCGACTTGGCGTCACAAACCACTTTCACACCCTCAAAGGTTTGTTCCAAGTCGATTTGCTTCAATTGCGTGTCGATTCGCGTGACGTACTCAAATCCAGAACAACCGCCGCCTTTCACTCCGACACGCAAGAATGCTTCCGGCCGGCCGTCTCGCTCCAAAAGTCTCCGCAGCTGCGCAATGGCGCGGTCGGTGATGATGATGGGGAAGGCGAGTTCGGATGGGTTCGACATTATCGGATTGGCACCGTAGGGCGGGCAGGAGCCGCGAAGAAGGAGACGTTGGGTCCGGGTTGTGACTCGGCGATCAGATCGGCGAGAGAAATGCTCCCAACGACATCATCGACTGCAACCTGGATTACTTGCCATAGGCTTTTGAGTCCGCAATCGACGGAGTGTTTGCAAACGTCAAGCTGGCCCGTGTGGCGCTCGCAGAATTCGGCGTCGTAAAGTCTTCCGCCAAGGGCTTCGAGAACCTCTTTGACGGAGATTTCGGACGGCTTGCGAGCAATCGAGTAGCCGCCGCTTTGGCCGCGCGTGCTCGTGATAATTCCATCCTTTCGGAGGATCATGAGCAGTTTGGCCACATGCGTTTGACTGAGGCCTTCGATGCGGCTGATCTCAGGAATCGTGAGGCTGCCTTCCGTTCCTAATCGTGCGATTTGGAGCAGACAACGGAGTCCGTATTCTTCCTGCGACGAGAATTTCATTATCTGTACTTTTCCGTCAAGATTAGTTTACATGAGTCCGAGCATGAGCCGGACTTCCTCACTCATCGAGTCGATGGTGAATGGTGGATCCCAGGTCAGTTCGAGGGTCACGGTGCCGATTCCAGGGGTTTGCCGGGCCGCCATTTGAACCTCACCTGGCAACGTGCCTGCTACCGGGCACGCTGGGCTCGTGAGGGTCATCATGATATGCACGTCACGGTTGTCAGCCACCTGAATATCGTAAATCAGCCCAAGGTCATAGACGTTGACTGGAAGTTCAGGGTCGTAAACCGTCCGGATTTGCTCCGCAACTTCGTTAGCGAACAAAGAACGTGCAATGGGGGAAAGACCCGGCTGCTCGGGTCGATCTACGGCGATGCGCTCAGGCAACTTTGCCTCCTAAGCTCAAGGCTTCCGGTAGATAAACAAACTGATTACCCCCCACCCTACGAGCGCCAACGCACAAATGAGGGTCGGGAAGGCATCGAGGTGCGCGTTTTGCCGAGCGTAAATCAGGGTGAGAATTCCCATCACCGTGAGGGCCGAAAGTAAGACGCGATCGACGTTGCGGAGCACCGCTCGCCTTCTGGCCAACTCTCCTGGCCCCTTGCGTTTCGACTGGAATGGATTTCGTACCACGATTAATCACTAAAATACTCCAAAAATCGCAATTTTTGCAAACATTGTTTAAATCGCCGTCAAAGGGCCTATTCTGTCTTTGCACTTTGCTCTCCTTGGATCGCGGACTTGAAGGTGTGCCACGGCAAATTCGCGCACTTGATTCGCACGGGCAAGCGGCGGACGCCGCCGAGAGCGGCAAGGTCGCCGAGAGTGTCGATATCTTCCATCGCGGCCGACTCGTCGTTGGCGGTCAAAAATTTCTGGATACGCTGAAAAAGTTCTTCCGCGTCCGAGACCGGCTGGCCCTGGAGGCTTACGGTCATCATGCTTGCGCTGCTCATACAGATCGCGCAGCCTTCGCCGTCGAACCGGATTTCGTCAATCTTGCCGTCGTTAACCGCCAGCTGGATGGTGACTTTGTCGCCACACAGCGGGTTGTAACCGGTGGCGGTGTGAGTCGCATTTTCCAATGCGCCCTTGCCACGAGGGTGTTTCTGGTGATCCAAGATTGTTTCTTGGTAAAGGTCGCGTAGGTCCCAACTCATGCAAAAATCTCCTTTGCGGCAATAACCGCTGACGCTAGCCGATCCATGTCTTCGAGGTCGTTATAGGCGGCGATGCTGGCCCGTGCGGTGGCAGGAACGCCAAGCCGTTTCATCAGGGGCTGGCAACAGTGGTGTCCGGCGCGCACCGCAACGCCGTGCTTATCCAAGATCGTGCCAAGGTCGTGCGGGTGAACATTCTTCAGGGTGAAGGAAATGATTCCGGCAATTTCTTCCGCATCGCCGTACACGCTCAATCCTTCGATTTCTGCTAACTGGCTCACGCCGTATTCTCTGACTACCGCTTCATAGTTTCCGATTTCCGTAACGCGACGGACCCAGCTGTCTCGATTCCAGTTTGGCCCGGCGATATAGTCGAGGGTGGCTCCTAGGCCCACGACGCCGGCAATGTTCGGCGTCCCCGCTTCGAATTTTGCGGGAAGCTCGGCGAAAGTTGTTTCTTCAAAGCTAACCGAACGGATCATGCTGCCACCACCTTGATACGGAGGCATGGCCTCAAGGAGATTCAGCTTTCCGTACAGCACCCCGACTCCGGTTGGGCCGTACATTTTGTGGATGCTGAGAACGTAAAAGTCCGCGCCAATTTCTTGAACATCGATCGCCGCGTGCGGTCCGGACTGAGCGCCGTCGATCAGCACCGTTGCACCAACCTCGTGCGCCATCTGGGTCATTACCTTTGCGGGCAAGATTGTCCCGAGTGCATTGCTGATATGAGTGAAGGCGACGATCTTTGTTCGTGAGTTCAGCTTGGCTTTAAAGTCGTCGATGTCCAACTCGCCGTTATCGTGGATTCTCGCCGCTATGACCTTTGCACCCGACGCCTCAGCGGCCAATTGCCAAGGAACGATATTGGAGTGATGCTCGAGCTCGGTAAGAAGAATCTCATCTCCTGGCTGAAGGAGCGGACGCGCAAAGCTCTGGGCGACAAGATTGATCGACTCGGTGCAACCCTTGGTGAAGATGATCTCGTTTCGGTCGGCAGCGTTTAGGACAACTTTCACTTGGCCCCGGACGAGCTCGTAAGCGTCGGTCGCTAGTTGGCTGAGCGTGTGTACGCCGCGATGAACGTTTGCGTATTGGTGCTCGACGAACGCGGCGGTAGCTTCGGTTGCGGCGTGTGGTTTTTGTGCGCTCGCCGCGCTATCGAGATAGGCGAGCGCCTGTCCGTTCACTTCGGTCAGCAGGTTTGGAAAGTCTGACTTCGGGAACAGTGATGTAGAAATCTTGGGGAGTTCTTGAATCATTTCAAACTTCTTGGCTGAAGCGTAGAACGGCATCTAGCTCTTCGTTGAGCCGGTTCTGCAACTCCGGCGTCGGGGTTCCTGCTTGGGACTGAAGCTCGCGGGTGAGCGCATCCGCATCGATGCCGAGTTGCTTCGGTAATCCATTACTACGAATGAACCAATACCGCGCGTTTGAGTAATCACCTTCTGCCCGGTGCAAGATTCCGTGGAGGTACGAACCGGCCGGCGAGTCGATGTCCTGAACGATCTCGTGAGCCGCATCGTCTTCGCCAGCTTTGTAGAGCCGGACTGCCTCTGCGAGCGCGGTGCGATGATCCATGGTTACGCGACTTCTAACTTGTCGAAGAGTCGATTCTCAAGTGCTTGCCGAACGGCTTCACTCGATATGCGAGAAAGCACGTCATTAGCGAAGGCGTACACGAGCAAAGATTCGGCCTGGGCTTTGGGAATGCCTCGAGCTTGGAGATAGAACAGAGCGTCCTTCTGAAGCTGGCCAATGGTGGCGCCGTGGGTGCACTTGACGTCGTCAGCAAAGATCTCCAACTGTGGTTTGGAGTTCATCTGCGCGGTCGCAGATAGGAGCAGCGCTTGGTTGGTCTGCTTGGCATCGGTTTTCTGCGCGTCTTCGTAGACGAAAATTTTGCCGTTGAAGATTCCCTGGGCATTGTCGCGCAGAACCGACTTGTAGACCTCAAAGCTGTTGCAATGAGGGAACGCGTGGTCGATTCGAGTGTGATTGTCCATCACCTGGTTGGCTGTGCCAACGTTCACGCCGTCCAAGCGAGTTTCGGTTCCGGAACCATTGAGCCAAACGTTCAGATCGTTTCGGTAGATCTGCCCTCCGAAGTTCACGTTAAACGCGGTGTAATTCGAGGAGGCATCCTGGTGGACGGCGTGGGTGCCGATGTGAGTCGCGGCTAGCGTTTCGTCTTGAACCCGAACGTGCACCACGATCGCGCCGGATTCCAGCACGACCTCGGTGACCGGAACGTTTAGGTAATTCCCTTCCAAACCGATGAACGACTCGATCAGCTTGGCCTGAGAATTGGTGCTGAAGTAAGCGTAAGCGCGCGGTGCGGAGATCAGCGAACCGCGATTTGCAGTGCTGAGATTGAGAATGTGGATCGGTCGCTCGACTACGACGTTTTCCGGAACGTAAATCACGGCGATGTCGGCGAAGAAGGCTTGGTTGAGGTAGGTAAACCGTTCGTCGTTTGTGGTGCCAAGTTTCCCGACAAGGTTTGCCACGCGACCGAATTGCTTTTCGAACGCTTGGTCGACTTCGAATGGAAGTTCCTCAAAAGGACCGACATACACGCCATCAGGAAGCGTGTCGGCCGTGCTTAGTTCTGGCGCGTACTGCCCATTCACGAACGCCAAGGTGATGGCATCGATCGAGACGATGGGGTGAGTCAGGTCGCCTCGCGACACGGTCGCGCCATAAGCGATTTGGAAGGCGGTCTCGTTCAGATTCCGGAGACTGAGGTACTTGAACTCCTCGTCTCGATGGGTAGGGACGCCGTACTCCCGGAACTTGTGAATCCCACGCTCTCGGACGTCGGCAAAGCGACCGTCGGCTAAGGTGTTCAGAACCGCATGAGCGGCATTGAATATCTCTGTGAACGTATCCTCTTTCGCGCGTAAGTCGGTGGTCATCGGGCGGCCGCCAGCTCCTCTTCGATGAAGCTATAACCCTTGGCTTCAAGCTCATGAGCAAGTTCTTTGCCGCCGCTTTTCACGATGCGACCTTCCATGAGAACATGTACGAAGTCGGGAACGATGTAGTCCAGCAAGCGCTGGTAGTGGGTCACGACGATGATTCCGCGGCCCTCGCCCCTGAGGTGGTTCACGCCATTCGCGACGATCTTGAGCGCATCAATGTCGAGGCCAGAGTCGGTCTCGTCGAGCACACACAGCTTTGGTTCGAGAACGGCCATCTGGAAGATTTCGTTCCGCTTCTTTTCTCCGCCCGAGAAGCCTTCGTTGACAGATCGGCTGAGGAGGGATGGATCCAGTTCCATCATTTCGACCTTGCTGCGAATGTGCTTCATGAACTCCGTCATCGTGAGCTCAGCTTCGCCGCGAGCTTTGCGAACGTTGTTCAAGGCAGCGCGGAGGAAGTAGGTGTTCGTGACACCTGGGATCTCGATTGGATATTGGAATGCGAGGAAGAGTCCTGCGGCCGCCCGCTCTTCGGGATCAAGTTCAAGAAGGTCCTCTCCATCAAAATCCACCGATCCGCCGGTCACTTCATAGTCCTGCTTGCCTGCCAAGATTGAGGCGAGGGTGGACTTGCCCGATCCGTTCGGGCCCATGATCGCGTGGACTTCGCCAGCGTTGACGGTGAGGCTGATACCGCGGAGAATTTCTTTCTCTTCAACGCGGGCTTGGAGGTTCTGAATAACTAACATGGACGGCATTGCGATCTACGGAAATTGTGACATGAAAGTTGACACTTTCGTACAGTTTCCGGTCCGCATCCGCTGGTCACGTTGTTCCAGGCTCGCATCGCTGATATCGATAATCTTTCAAGCAATCATGCAATGCAGGTTTTTTTCGCGCGCTTGACCCGTAGATAAAGTTACTGATGGACCGCTTTTTCAACGTTCCGATAGATATTGAGCACGCGCTCACCGTTGTCGGTCGAGTCCAGTACATTTTATTGCAAGGGGTGGTTGGTGATTCCGCGCCGCACCTCAGCCTTGCGCGACTCGGACGGCTCGAAGAAATCTTGCAAGGTCCCGGGACAGAAGAGGAAATTTGCCTTTCCGCAAGTGCCGAAGCAAGGCTGCTAGTTGCCGATATTCAGCTGGAAGGGGTGAAATCAGATCGGATCGGTCAGCGAATGCGGAACTTGTTCGAGTTGCTAGGGCTTGGGAAAGAAGGAGCGCGGATCGGACTGCTTTGTGGCGAAGATCCGAATTCGCTTCAGCGACCGTAGGCCCAGAAATTGTGGTCTTGGGAGCAAAAAGATGAAACAAAACGTTGTGACGAATATGCAGATTGGATTACTCGCCGTAAGTGTGGTTGGACTCGTTGTGCTAGGAGCGTTCGCGACCGCATCGATGCAATCGAACGGGGCGGTTTCGAAGCCCAAAGACGAGGTTGGTGGCATGTCGGGGGTTGAGCCCGGAAGCCCAAAGCGAAAGGACAAAGTTGTACGCACGGACGCCGAGTGGAAGAAGCGCCTAACTCCGGAGCAATACAAGATTCTGCGAGTTAAGGGAACGGAAGCTGCGTTCTGCGGTCGATTCCACGATAACAAGAAGACGGGCGTGTACCACTGCGCAGGTTGCGAACTGCCGCTCTTCGCGAGTAACGCGAAGTTTGATTCCGGTACGGGCTGGCCAAGCTTCTTCCAACCGGTGAGCAAGGCAAACACCTGGACCAAGCGGGACAGTTCGTACGGAATGATTCGCGACGAAGTTTTGTGCGCCCGATGTGACGGTCACTTGGGTCACGTCTTTGACGACGGCCCATCCGACAAGGGCGGCCTTCGGTTCTGCATCAACTCCGATGCGCTCACCTTCAAAGCGAGCAAGTAATCTATAGGGAGCCTACAGGGCTTCGTGATGGATTACCAAATCTTGCTCTTCTATAAGTTTGTCCCGGTCGCTGACGCCGTTAGCGAGCGGGACGCTTTACTTGAAATTTGCATGCGGCTCAACTTGAAGGGCAGGATCATCGTCGCGCCGGAAGGAATCAACGGCACGGTTTCCGGGCTCGTAGCCGAGTGTGACGCGTACCGGGCATGGATGGAGGCGCATCCGCTTTTTGCGGAGACCGAGTACAAGATCGACCCGTTCGAGGGCCACGCTTTTGGCAGACTGAGCGTAAAAGCCCGCGCGGAAATCGTCACGCTTGGCCATGAATGTGAGCCTTGGGAAAAGACCGGAAAGCATCTGGAACCTGCCGAATTCAAGGCGATGATGGAGACCGAGAATCCGCTGATTCTAGATATTCGGAACGACTACGAGTTCGAAGTGGGGCGATTCAAGGGTGCGGTCCGACCGGACGTGAAGACTTTCAAGGAGTTCCCGGACTGGCTGCGCACGGTGATCGAGCCCGGCGAGGAGCGTCCGATCTTGACCTACTGCACCGGCGGAATTCGGTGCGAGAAGCTGACGGCTTACTTGGTCGATCAGGGGATCGAGAACGTCTTTCAACTCCACGGCGGCATCGTTACCTACGGCAAGGACGAGCAGACCCAGGGAGAGCATTGGGAGGGCGTGTGCTACGTCTTCGACGACCGCGTCACCGTACCGATCGGTCCTAACGTGACCCCGGTTACGCGATGCCTACATTGCGGCGTTGAAATTGCAAGGTTTATCAACTGCGCCAGTGTGGATTGCAACAAGCAGTTCACTTGTTGCGAGGAATGCGAGGAGAAGTTCTTCCGCTCGTGTTCAGAGGCGTGCATTCACTCTGAGCGTCGGCGAGAAGAGAACGGCAAACTCGCGATCGAATTGCGCTCGGAGCGAATCAAGCTCCGCCGCCAGGCCTATCGGGCCAGGCGGAAGGAGCGACTCAAAGAAGCTCAGTGCGCGGCTAAGGCCGCGCTAACCGAACCTACGATCTCGTAACGAATCTCCCCTTCATCCTCGCGTGGGACGCCGCAGGGGCCACCTTCGCCGTCGATGCCTGGCTGAACTTGGGACACGATTTCGCCCGCTAGATTCCAAACCGGGAAGTAGTGCTTACTCACCGATTCCGCGGCACCATCGATGTAGTGCGCGATCAGCGTTCGTCGGAATCGATCTTTCGAAATATTTTTGCCAGAGCCGTGAATCAGTTGGCCATTGAAGTAAAGGACATCTCCTCGCTTCATGTGAATCGGCTTCACGGTCATGCCGGGCGGAACTGGCACAGTCTCTCCGGTCCATGACTGCTCAGGGTCACTCGCGATGGGGCACAGGACCGGAATATTGTGGGTGCCCGGAACCACGGTTAGGCAGCCGTTTTCATCGTCGCAATCGTCAAGCGCGAGCCATGCCGCAATGCAGGTTCCAGGCTGAACGTTGAGATAGCGCTGGTCTTGGTGGAGCGCTTGGCCACGTGCTCCGGCGGGCTTGTAATAGACCATGGTTTGAACGGCCAACGGCGGAGTCTCACAAAGCGTCGTTAGGTCGTCGGCAATTCGTGGATCGATCATAAAACTGAACGCGACGGAATCAGACCGATGAGGCTGCATCAATCGGGGATATCTGACCAAAGGGTCGTTGAGGTTGGCGGAACCCCAAATTTCTGCATAGCCATCTCCTCCGCGTTCAATCATGTCCGTGAAGTACTTGGAATATGCGTCGCACTCATCGGATGAGAATCGTCCCCTCGCAATCGCATATCCATCGGAATCGAACTGTAATTTCAGCGGTGAATCTTGAATCGACATATTAATATTTTGACTGCAACCTCGGCTAGGTCGAATAGAAGGATATGCTATAGGCATTAAAGAATCTGCTATTTACGATGATCCAATCGTTGCTCAGCTTGTGACAGGCCACTTTCGCGAGGGGCCCGGTTACCGGACCGTGCGCTCAACCGGCGCAACAAGTTGGCTGATGATGATGACTTTGCGCGGACAAGGCTTTGTGCGGGGGCGTGACTTTGAGATCAGCCTGACAAGACATCAAGCGGCGCTGCTCGTGCCGGGGGAGTACCACGATTACGGAGTTCCGGCTAGCGGCGAGTGGGAGTTTCTTTGGGCGCACTTTCATCCGCCAATTCGTTGGGGGGAATGGAACCGCTGGCCGTCGCATGGGAGTTCCATTTTCTTGCTTGACGAAGCCCCGGAACCCGCGATTGCCGCATTCTTCCAAGCGGTGAACGATGGGCTTAGCGGGCTCGCTCGAAAGGAGGAACTCGGGATGAATTCTTTGGAACGAGTCTTTTTGCTCACCGGTGAAGACGGTAATGCTGTCTTACTCGACCCCCGTATTCAGACCGTGGTTGAGTACATTGGCGCCAATCTGCCCGGGAATCTGGACGTGAATCATCTCAGCAAAGTTGTGGGATTGTCACCTTCGCGACTTGCGCACCTCTTTCGAGATTCTATGAAATCGAGCTTACGTGACTACGTGGAGCGCCAGCGGATGGAGCGCGCTCAAACGTTGCTCACCCTGACGGACTCCAAGGTGCAAAGCATCGCAGAGCAGGTTGGTTTCAGCGATCCTTTTCACTTTAGCGAGCGATTTCTGAGGTTGACCGGTCAACGGCCAACGGATTTTAGAAAATCGAAAAAAACTTTGAAACCCGTTGACTTTAATGGCGTCTTAACATATGTCGATGAAAAACGATTCACGACAAGGTAAATCGGACCCGAAAAACCGGGCCGAAAGGAGGAACACATGAGACGACATATGACGCGAAACATGGCCGCCACCTGCATTGCAAGGGAGAAGAACGGCGATTGAGTTGGTCACCATTTTTGGTGGCAATTCGAGACCCAAAAATTTCCCGGTAGGGAAAAGCCATTAGGGCTTCAGCGGGGGTTGAACAGAGATTCAACCCCCGCGTCTTGTCTAAACCGAACGGACCGGGCGGGCCATAAGCTGACCGACGGCCTCGCTTGGAGTCATGTGGTGATGCATGACTTGGTGGATGGTTCGGAGCACGGGAAGTTCAAGACCGTGCCGATCTCCCAGAACGATGGCCGACTCGCAAGAAGAAATTCCCTCGACGACTTGCCCAATTTCCGCGAGGGCGTCCGCGAACAGTTTTCCTTCTCCGATGGATCGACCGAATCGGTAATTTCGGGAGAGGCGACTCACCGCCGTGGCGAAGAGGTCTCCAACTCCGGCTGGCCCAAGGAAGGTCTCCATCTTTCCGCCCATGGCAACGCCAAGTTTGGCGAGATCCACTAGTCCACGGGAAAGGAAGGCGCCTTTGGTGTTGTCCCCGTAGCCGAGGCCGTCTGACATTCCGGCGCCGATGGCGAGCACGTTTTTTAGTGCGCCAGCAATTTCCACCCCAATGACATCGGCAGATGGCGATACGCGAAACATGGGCGTGAGAAACGCAGATGCAACTTCGCCCGCGCTCGTTGCACCTTTGCTCGCGGCGACCGCGACGGTTGGAATTTGTCGCGCGATCTCGACGGCGAGATTAGGACCGCTCAAGACGGATAGTTCGCTCCCGGAGCGCTCCTCGGCTACAACGTCGACGAGTAACTTGGCTGATCCTGCCTCAAGGCCCTTTGCGGCCACAACAACGAGCCGAGTCTCCGGCGGAATCTCTCGCGCCATTTCGCGCACAGCATCGGAGGGAACGGCGATGACCGCCATTTCGGCTTGTGGAATGCCCTCTTGCAGCGAGAGACAAACGAGATTGCTGGGGAACTGGAAGCCCGGCAAGTAGTGCCGATTTTCTCGGTGAGACTGCATTTCAACAATTTCGGCTTGGTTCCTTCCGAGCAGTTGAACCTGATGCCCATTGCGAGCAAGCAGGATCGAAAGCGCGGTTCCCCAACTTCCGGAACCCAGAACGGCGATCTGCATATGCCAAAACTATAGCCGGTAGATGAACGGGTACTTTCTGAGCGGAGCAGCGTCGCTCTCGAAAGCACCATGCCGAACCTAGCGATTCGAACCGAAACGATGCCCAGCTCGCCCATTCGGCGACTCGTGGATTATGCAAACCGCGCCGAGGCCCGGGGCGTTCACGTTCACTACTTGAACATCGGTCAGCCGGATGTTCACTCACCGGCGGCATTTTGGTCGGCAGTGAAGCAAACGGAAATCAAGACGCTTGAGTACAGCCACAGTGCCGGCACCGCGGGCCTGCGAGCGGCTCTTGCGGAGCATTACCAGCAGCACGGTATCGCCGTCGGAGTCGAGAATATCTTGGTGACAAACGGTGGAAGTGAGGCGGCATTGTTTGCGATGCTCTGCTGCTGCAATCCGGGCGATGAAGTGATCGTGGTGGAGCCGTTCTATGCAAACTACGCGGGTTTCGCGGTGACGGCGGGAGTGAATCTGGTGCCGCTGACGGCACAGATTGGCGACGATTTCCGACTGCCCACGGCCGCAGAAATAGAAGCGGTGATCACCCCTCGTACCAAAGCAATTCTGCTTTGCAATCCGAGCAACCCAACAGGAACGGTGTTCGGTGTATCAGCCCTCGCCGAGATCTCCGAGATCGCGGTGAAGCACGACCTGTTCCTCATCGGCGACGAGGTTTACCGAGAGTTCTACTACGGTTCCGAAACGTTACAGTCGGTTTTGCAACTTGAGGGGCTGGAGGACCGGACCGTGATGATTGACTCGGCGAGCAAGAAGTTCTCGCTGTGCGGATCGCGAGTCGGGTTCTTCGTTTCGAAGAACCTGGACCTGATTGCAGCAGCGCTCAAGTTTGGTCAGGCACGACTCTCTGCGCCAACGCTCGATATGATCGGCGTGGAGGCGGCACTGAGAAACACTCCGCCGACCTACTTTGCCGAAGTCAAAGCCGAATACATGGCCCGGCGTGATGTCTTGGTTTCTGGACTCAAATCGATTCCCGGAGTCGTTGTCCCGCCGATCGACGGGGCATTTTATGCGGTTGTTGAGCTACCGATCGACGATTCGGACCGATTCTGTCAGTGGATGGTCGAAGAGTTTTCCTTCGAAGGGGAGACGGTCTTGATGGCTCCCGCTACGGGCTTTTACATTTCTCCTGGACTTGGAAAGAAGGAGGTCCGGATTGCGTACGTGCTCGATCAGGATCGACTACGACGCGCGATGAAGTGCCTTGCGGCCGGACTGCTTGCGTATCCGGGCCGTGTTCTTGCTGAGGCGGTGGCCGCTTAATGTCAAAAATTCTTACTCAACTTCCCGTCGGCGAAAAAGTCGGCATCGCCTTCTCCGGCGGTCTTGACACAAGCGTTGCGGTGAACTGGATGCGCGAAAAGGGAGCGATCCCGTTCTGCTACACGGGGCTCCTCGGTCAATACGACGAAGACGACGTTGAGGGCATTCCTGGCCGCGCGGTTGAGTACGGCGCGGAGAAGGCGCGACTTGTTGATTGCCGCGAGCAGATGGTTCACGAGGGTTTGGTAGCCCTTCAGTGCGGGGCTTTTCACATTTCGTCGGGAGGGAAGACGTATTTCAACACCACCCCGATTGGCCGTGCAGTCACCGGAACGATGCTGGTGAAGGCGATGGAAGAGGACGGCGTCTCGATCTGGGGCGATGGCAGCACGTACAAAGGGAACGACATCGAGCGGTTTTATCGCTACGGCCTCCTTGCCAACCCGGCATTGCGAATCTACAAGCCCTGGCTTGATACAGCTTTTGTGAATGAGCTTGGGGGGCGAGCCGAGATGAGCGAATGGCTCACGGCGCGCAACTTGCCTTATAGGGCGAGCAAGGAAAAGGCGTATTCGACGGATGCGAATATCTGGGGCGCGACGCACGAAGCGAAGGACCTTGAGTTCCTGAACCAAGGGTTGCACCTGGTCCAGCCGATCATGTGCGCCAAGTTCTGGGATCCGGCGGTGGAGATTCTCACGGAAACGGTGACGGTTGAGTTTGCGGAAGGTTGGCCAGTTGCGCTGAACGGCGTCCAATTCGATAGTCGAGTTGAACTTGTGATGGAGGCAAACACGATCGGCGGTCGGCACGGACTCGGCTGTAGCGACCAGATCGAGAATCGGATCATCGAAGCCAAGAGCCGAGGGATTTACGAGGCTCCCGGCATGGCCCTACTGTTCATTGCTTATGAGCGGTTGGTCAATGCGATTCACAACGAAGGCACGATTGAGAACTACCGATCCATGGGCCGGCGGCTTGGACGCTTGCTTTACGAGGGTCGCTGGTTCGATCCTCAGTCGTTGATGATTCGCGATTCGATTCAGCGCTGGATTGGTTCGTTGGTCACCGGAACTGTGACTCTGGAACTGCGTCGTGGGGATGACTATTCGATTCTGGATACGACTGGTCAGGGCCTGTCTTACCATCCAGAGCGCTTGAGCATGGAGAGCGGGGAATCGGAGTTTGGTCCTGAGGATCGGATTGGGCAGCTGGCGATGCGGAATCTGGACATCTCGGACACGCGGGCGAAGCTCGATGGCTATCGGGGAATTGCCTCGCTGGGCGTGGGTGAGTTGGGGCAGTTGCCGGATCGCGCAGAGAGTTAGTGGCAGTTTCTGAGGAACTGCTTCCCAAGCATGTAAAGTTCGTTGAACTCGAAAAGTGCCGAGCGACCGTGAAGTAGATCATTTCGGAGGATTCTGAGGTTCTGGTCAACTTGTGCAACGAGTCTTGGGTCCATCCGCATTATGTCGGCGATGCGGTGGATTTTTGAATAGAGACCAGAGCGCGTGTCGAACACGATCGGGTCGCTGAGATACGGTGGGAGGTCAGTTAGCGCACCTTCAAACTCCGCGAGAAGTCGCATGGCATAGGTGCGTTCGAGGTCCTGCTCGGCGTCTCTCTCGGCGAAGTCGGCAAGCCGAGCCGAGATTCGATCTTCCAGCAGGAGTCGGATTGCCTGATACTGGCTATCAACCTGCTTTAGTCGCTGGAATGCGCTTTGAAACGGGTTCAGTGAGGATGTCGGAAATCAGGGCCAGGAATTCTGATTCATTCCATTTCATTCGAAAAGGAACGTGAGACGTGGTTGTAACCTCCCAAACGCCGGCTACCGGTCCAACCAGGAAAACTTGTCGAAGATACGGAATACCGTAGAGATGAACAATCGTAGGTGTCTTGTTGGCCGTAAATTCGGCTGGTTCGAAGAGCACTTCGGTGGTCGCAGAAACCGCTCGCGCACAAATTTCTCCGGCGAGGATTGGGCCTTCAGAACGGACAAACTTCAGCCCTGCACGTTCAAGCCAAGGCTGTATCGTATCAAGTAGCTCCTCGATCGATTTTTCCCACATATCCAAAGTATACGGGCGAAACCTTGCGAAACCGTTGAAAATGCCCGGGAAGTGTCTGGTACTATATGCGCTTGGGCCTAGCGCGTCTGGTTGCCCGTTGATTGTAATGTCCTTTTCTAGGGCGATGTAATGAGCGGAAACTGGACCTTGGCCGAAGAACCCAGAGGCTAACACTTCACAGATGCCGTTGAATCCAGAATTGAAATCGAGCACGATCGCGAATTACGCGACGAAAGAAGGCGACACCGGTTCCACCGAGGTCCAGATTGCGGTCATGCAGGCCCGAATCGCACAGATTACGGACCACTTGCGAACGCACAAGAAGGACAACCACGGTCGACGCGGTCTGCTTCTTCTCGTTGGAAAGCGACGACGACTCGAAGCTTATCTGCGAAACAAGGACGTCGTGAAGTACCGAGAACTCATCAAGAAGCTCGGAATCCGCGAAGTCAAGCCGCGATAATTTCATTTTGATCAGGGCTTGTCCCGTGCGCTCAGTCGCATTGGATGAGCCCTTTTTGCGTTTGGACCGGGGAACCGTTCCGGACCTGCCGTGCGCCAGAACGTTGATTGTGCCCGGACTGACGGTTTTCGTCTGCTATACTGCCGGTACGTGACTCCCCGGACCGTTGTCCGTTGACTGCTTGGTTCTGCGGAACTCGGCATTGAGCGGTCAGCACCGTTGGGTTGCGCACTGCGGCGCGGTTTTGTGCGGCGCAAGAGACCGAAAAATGATTCACAACCACGAATTTGAGGTGGGCGGAAAGTCGCTCTCCCTCGAGACGGGGCGCGTTGCTAAGCAAGCTGGCGGCTCCATTCTCCTCGGCATGGGCGAAACCGTCGTCCTGGGCGTCGCAACGATGTCCGAAAACCCCCGCGACCTAGACTTCTTGCCGCTCGTTTGCGACTACGAAGAGCGAAAGTACTCCGTCGGAAAGATCCCCGGCGGCTTCATGAAGCGCGGCGGACGACCTTCCGAAAAGGCCGTTTTGGTCAGCCGACTCATCGACCGACCGCTTCGACCGCTCTTCCCGAAGGGACTGCGAAATGACGTTCAAGTCATCGCTATGCCTTTCTCGGTTGACCAAGAGAATCCACCTGACGTGCTCGCGATCACCGCTGCTGGTGCAGCGCTTGCTGTCAGCGACATTCCGTTCAAGTATCCAGTTGCGGGAGTTCGAGTTGGCCGAGTTGATGGCGAACTGATCCTCTTCCCAAGCCAAGCCGAAATTCAGGCTGGCGATCTTGACCTCGTAGTTGCCGGTCACGAAGGCGCCATTTCGATGGTCGAAGCCGGTGCCACCGAAGTAACTGAAGAAGACATGATCGTTGCGCTGAAGTTTGCGCACGACGCGATCAAGGTCATCTGCGCAGAAATCGCAGCATTCGCGAAGACGGCCGGAAAGCCTAAGCGCGAAGTCAACCTTCACACGATTGACGAAGGTCTGAAGAAGGCGATCGATAAGAAGTTTGGCAAGGACATCCAGAAGGCCCTATTGGGATCGAAGGACAAGGCCATGCGAGAAAGCGCCCTCGATGAAATCATCAAGGACATCGTCGCTAAGCTGAAGCCGGAGTACGAGAACGAGCCAGACCTTCAGAAGCAGCTTTTCGAAGCCGCTGATGGCGTGGTTAAGGGTGTCGTTCGAGAGCTGATCATCAAGAAGGACAGCCGACCAGACGGACGAAAGCTTGACGAAATCCGACCGCTCGAAGCCGTCGCAGGCATCTTGCCGCGAGTACACGGCTCAGGCCTGTTCACCCGCGGCCAGACTCAGGTTATGACAATCTGCACTCTCGGCTTGCCGGGCGACGCGCAGACGATGGACGGACTTGAGGACGAAGGTCCGAAGCGCTACATGCACTTCTATAACTTCCCGGCCTACTCGGTCGGCGAAGTTCGACCTATGCGCGGACCTGGTCGACGAGAAATCGGACACGGCGCATTGGCAGAGCGAGCGCTTCGATCGGTCGTTCCAATCGAAGACCCCGAGTTCCCATACACCCTGTTGCTGATCTCCGAAGTTCTTGAATCGAACGGTTCGACTTCGATGGCATCGGTTTGCGGATCGACCCTCGCTCTGATGGATGCAGGCATCCAGATCAAGGCACCAGTTGCTGGCATCGCGATGGGCTTGATGTCCGACGGCAAGGTCTTTAAGGTCCTTACCGACATTCAGGGCATGGAAGACTTCTGCGGCGACATGGACTTCAAGGTCGCTGGTACCCGAGACGGAATCACAGCATTGCAGCTCGACACCAAGCTGGACGGAATTCCAGACGATGTTTTGGCGCAGGCGCTGAAACAGGCAAAGGACGCTCGTTTCGAAATCCTTGACGTGATCGAAGCCGAAATCTCGGCTCCTCGAGCAACCGTCGGCGACACTGCTCCTCAGGTCACCACGATCCAGATCAGCACCGAGAAGATCGGCGCGTTGATCGGACCTGGCGGCGCGACGATCAAGAAGATCGTTGCAACCTCTGGTGCCAGCGTGGATGTTCAGCAGGACGGACGAGTTCTGGTTGGCGGAAGCGGCGGAACGCAGGTTCGCGATGCAATCGCCATGATTCGCGCACTGACCGACGAAATCGCGGTCGGCACGGAATTCCGAGGAACTGTCACCCGAATCATCGGACGCGGCGTGTTCATCGAGTTCATCCCAGGTAAGGAAGGCATGGTGCCGAAGGAGCACCTCACGACCAAGCAGATCAGCCGAATCGAAGATGTGGTCAACATCGGCGACGAACTGAACGTCAAGGTCCACGAAGTGGACGGCATGGGCCGAACTAACTTTACGGCGCTTGGCTTGGCGCAGACGCTTCCAACGTTGGATGACAACGAGGATGCAGATCCAAACGCAGTTCAGAAGCCGCAGGGCGGAGATCGAGACCGACGCGGTGGCGGCGGTGGAGATCGACGTGGTGGCGGTGGCGGCGGAGACCGATTCCGCGGCCGACGCTGATTCTAAGCTGAAGCAAAACGACGGCTGGCTCCTTTTTTGGAGCCAGCCGTCGTTCTTTGTCCGCCTTACGCCAACCAAAGGACCTACGCTCAGGTACATTCGATTCGGCCTATGGCAGAGTGGTACGACAACCTCCATCCCGTTTGGCAAGCGCTGATTCGCGTCTTGCTCTTTGTTGGACCCCTGCTCACAATGGTTCCAGCACTGATCTGGTTTGAGCGCCGAGTTTTGGGCTGGTTCCAAGACCGAATCGGTCCAAACCGAGTTGGAAACATCACCTTCCAAAAGAAGGACAAGTGGGTACCGGAGTTCCTTCGAGGCAAAAAGATTCGCCTCTTTGGACTTATTCAACCGATTGCTGATGGCATCAAGCTCTTCTTGAAGGAAGACATCACGCCAAGCTCTGTTGACAAGGTCATCTATTTCTTGGCGCCGGCTTTGGCCCTGTTTCCAGCCTTTGCCCTTGGAGCGACCTTGCCTTGGGGACCGTTCAAAGGTCTGACGCCCGTAGCCGACGTAAACATTGGCGTTCTTTGGATCATGGCGATCAGCTCGCTTGGCGTCTACGGCGTCGTTCTGAGCGGTTACGCTTCCAATAACAAGTATTCGTTGCTCGGCGGTCTGCGATCTTCCGCTCAGCTGATCAGCTACGAACTCGGCATGGGCGTTTCGCTCGCTTGCATCGCGCTTTCCACTGGCTCCTTGAAGCTCACCGACATGGTGACCGCGCAGGAAGGCCCGCTTTGGGGAGTGGTTCCGGCAGTATCGAACTGGAACATCCTGACTCCGCACGGCGCAATTGCCGCGGTCGTTTTCGCGATCTGTATGGTCGCCGAAACGAATCGAGCACCTTTTGACCTGCCAGAAGCAGAAAACGAACTAGTCGCGGGCTATCACACCGAATACAGCTCGATGAAGTTCGCGGTCTTCTTCATGGGTGAGTACGCCGCAATGGCGGTCTATGGCGGAATCTTCGCCACCGTCTTCTTGGGCGGCTGGCACATGCCGATTCCGGTCCGATGGGATTACATCGCGGAATCGCAGCCGATGCTTTCCGGCGTTGTTAGCTACTTCCAGTGGGCGGACTTCTGGATGGCGCCGGCTTGGTTCTTGCTGAAGGTCTGGATCATCATCTTCGGATTCGTTTGGCTCCGGGCGACGATGCCGCGACTGCGCTACGACCAGTTGATGTCGCTCGGTTGGAAGACTCTTTTGCCGATTGCTACGGTTAACCTGATCGTTGTAGCGACTTGGCTATTGCTCCAAGAGGTTGCCGGTCCTGGACCAGCGCTCGCTCTTTCGGTTTGTACATTCGCTGCGCTCTGGATTATCTTCCGCGCCGTGACCCGGCTGGAGCCCGCGAAGGAAAACTTCTTGCCAAACCGTGAAATTTCGATGGTCGAAGTGAAACCAGCCGAGAAGCCGGAAGCGCCGGAGGCAGCAGTTGCTTAATCTGTTTGCTGCGGCCGCAGCCCCCAAAATGGCCGGATTTGCAATCACCGGCGAACTGCCGTTCTTTGCGGCTCTCGCCGGGCTTGCGATGCTCTCCGCCGTGGGTGTTGTCGCGTTCAACAATGCGGTGCGCAGCGCGCTCTGCCTGGTTCTGAACTTCTTCGTTCTGGCCGGAATCTATTTCACGCTCAACGCCGAAATGATGGGCATCACGCAGGTGGTTGTTTACACCGGCGCGATCATGGTTTTGTTCCTCTTCGTGATCATGCTGCTGAACCTAAGTGCTCCGGCCTTGCTTCAGGATAAGAACGATCCGAAAACTGCCGTCGGCATGACGCTCGGAATGGTGATGTTCACCTTGGTGGCGCTTCAGGTGCTTCCTGGCTTGATGTCGAAGACGGAACCTGGAGCGGTTGATGGCTACGGTTCACCTGTCAACGTCGGCCGTGCGCTATTCACCGGGTTTGTCATCCCGTTCGAAGCGGTCAGCATTTTGCTACTCATCGGCATCGTCGGTTCAATTCTGCTGGCCAAGCGCCGCTTTTAGGAGATTTGTTGATTCTTATGCGACACACAACATTTGTTGAAGGCGGCAAGAAATGAGCGGAGTACCACTCGCCGCCTATCTGGCGCTTGGACTGTTCATGTTCATGACTGGAGTTGTTGGCGTGGTTATCCGCCGAAGTCCCATCGTGATTTTCATGTGCATTGAGTTGATGCTGAATGCGGTCAACCTCACCTTCCTCGCTTTTGCTCGCTACCAGTTTTCTCCCATGGTTGCCGGGAACAGCTTCAAAGAAGGACAGAGCGCGATGGCAGGCCAGATGATGGTGATCTTCGTTATGGCGGTTGCGGCCGCGGAAGTCGCGGTCGGACTCGGAATCATCATGGCGATCTTCCGACTACGTGACAACATCGACATCGATGAGATGAACTTGCTGAAGGGCTAAATGGATAATAACGCAGTCTGGCTCATCATTTTGCTTCCGGTGCTTGGGTTCCTCATCCAAGGCCTCGCTGGCCCTTCGCTTCAAAAAAGGATCGGCAAGAAGGCACTGGGCGTCTTGGCCGTCCTGCCGATCGCAGCTTCTTTCGTTCTCGGCTTAATGCTGACTCAAGGACTGGCGAGCCAGGAGCACGCCGAGGCGGTGATCGTCACCGGTGGAAGTTGGATCAACATCATGGGGCTCAACATCCCATTCGAATGGGTGGTCGATCCGCTTTCGATGACGATGGTGCTGATCATCACAGGAGTTGGAGCGCTAATCCATCTCTATTCGACCGCTTACATGGCGGAAGACAAAGATTTCTCCCGCTTCTTTGCCTACTTGAACCTGTTCGTTGCGGCGATGTTGGTTCTCGTTCTCGGAAACAACCTGCCGCTTCTCTTCATCGGTTGGGAAGGCGTTGGCCTCTGCTCCTACCTTTTGATCGGCTTTTGGTACACCGACACCACAAATACAAAGGCCGCGAACAAGGCGTTCATCGTTAACCGAGTTGGCGACTGGTCGTTGATGCTGGGTCTGTTCCTGATCGTTGTTGTAATCAGCGGAGCGAACATTCCGGTGGAGGACAATCGCTACCTGAGCTACGACGCGATGCTTCCGGCCCTGACAACGGCGCTCAAGGCGAATCCAGCAATGGCGACGGCGATCGCGCTGCTCCTCTTTGGCGGCGCGGCTGGAAAGTCGGCTCAGTTCCCGCTCTACGTTTGGCTGCCTGATGCAATGGCCGGTCCAACCCCCGTTTCTGCCCTCATCCACGCGGCCACGATGGTCACCTCCGGGGTCGTTCTTCTGAACCGGATGAACATCGTGTTCCAACTCTCTCCAACGGCGAGCGCAATTGTTTGCGCCGTCGGAGCATTCACGGCACTGTTCGCGGCGATCATCGCCTTCGGTCAGACGGACATCAAGAAGGTTCTGGCCTATTCGACGGTTTCGCAGCTCGGCTTCATGTTCATTGCCTGCGGAGCCGGCGCTTACTGGGCGGGCATGTTCCACGTCACTACCCACGCGTTCTTCAAAGCTCTTCTGTTCTTGGGCGCTGGCGCAGTTATCCACGCGATGTCGCACGAGCAGGACATGCGGCACTACGGCAAGCTCGCAAAGTACTTGCCGATCACTTTCGCAACGATGATGATTGGAACTCTCGCAATTGCGGGCGTGCCCGGTCTTTCGGGCTACTACAGTAAAGAAGCCATCCTTGGATCCGCGATTGCAAACTCGCACGCGGGGCAGTTGAGCGCGATTTCCGGCTGGGTCGGGCTTGGTGTCGCAGCTTTGACCGCGATGTACATGGGCCGCCTTGCCATGCTGACGTTCTTCGGAAAGGAGGAGCGTTGGCGAAAGCTACCGGTTGCAGACCATCACGATCACGAGGATGGGCACGATGACGATCATAGCCACGCTTTGACCGGAGACCACAAGCCAAAGGAAGTTCCCGTCGCCATGTGGCTACCGTTGGTCGTTTTAGCATTGCTCAGCGCGGGAGCAGGCTTCATCCTCAATCAAGGGAAGCGATTTGAGCATTGGCTTTATCCATCCGGACTTTCGCAGCTCGGCGAGCTGAAGCACGAGGTGCCGAATTTGGAAATCTACAGCTACATTGCGGCGGGCCTTGGCCTCTTCGCTGGCGTGTTGGTTTACATCGGTGGGCTGCCCGCAAAAGAAGGTTTGGACGAAACGAAGTGGGCTCGATGGCGTCGCTCTGCGGCAAACCAGTTCGGCTTTGATGCCCTCCTAACAAATCTTTTCGCCGAAGGCGGACGAGACGTTGCCATCGGAACCAGTGCATTCCTTGAGGACCAGGTCATCGACGGAGCGGTCGAAGGATCAGCATCGGGAACGCGAAACTTTGGCGGCTGGCTCCAACAGATTCAGACCGGTGCGGTTCGACTTTACGCGATGCTGATGCTGCTGGGTGGAGTTGGCTTTGTGGGCTACTTCCTGTTCGTCGTGAATCGAGGTGGAAAATGAACGTCCCTTTAAGCGCTCTCATCTGGTTCCCGGCTATCGGCGCTTTGCTTCTGCAACTCCTCGGCTTCGTGAAGAAGGAGAAGGACATCAAGAGCATCGCAGTCCTTTTCACCACGGTCGCGCTTGGTCTTAACCTCGCGGTTCTGAGCAAATCCAATTCTGGAACCTACTTGTTCCAAGCGGTCGAATCAGTTTCTTGGATCGAAAATCTGGGCATTCGCTACTTGGTTGGGTACGACGGCATCTCGTTCTGGCTCACCGTGCTCACCACGCTAATGACGTTGATCATCGTGGTGGCAACCCCGGACACCACGAAGAACCTTCGTGGATTCTTTGGGCTGGTGCTGCTTCTCGAAACGGCGATGCTTGGCTCGTTCTGCGCGCTGGACCTCGTTCTGTTCTTCAGCTTCTTCGAACTCACGTTGATCCCAATGTTCTTCTTGGTCAGCCTTTGGGGCGGACCGAATAGAAACAAGGCGGCAGCGAAGTTCGTCGTCTACACCTTCGCCGGTTCGATCTTTATGCTGGTTGGCATCGTTGCCCTGGCTATTCAACACCAGAAGGTCACCGGACAGCTCGACTTCAGCATCATCAACATTCAAACTTCGGTCGCTAGCGGAAAGTTTTGGGCGAACGCCCTTCAGGCCCAGACCTTTATCTTCTGGGCACTAGCGCTTGGGTTCATGGTCAAAACCCCAGCCTTCCCGTTCCACTCGTGGATCGGGGACACATACGCTGAATCGCCGACTGCCGGTCCAATTCTGTCGAGCGTGATGGTGAAGATGGGAAGCTACGGATTCCTACGGTTCTGCCTACCGCTCTTCCCAGAAGCCGTCCAGTCCCAAGCACCGGTGTTTATGGCGATCGCCACCATCGGCATTCTTTACGGCGCGTTGGTCGCAATTGCGCAAACTGACATGCGGCGGATGATCGCTTACTCTTCGCTTTCGCACATGGGGTTTGTTCTGCTTGGGATCTTCAGCCTTTCCTACAAGGGCATGATTGGCGGCTCGTTCCAGCAATTCAGCCATGGAATCACCACTGGCTTGCTTGTGATTCTGGTCGGATATCTCGTCGAGAAGCACGGAACGGCGGACATGAATGCCTTCGGCGGCCTAAAGGCCAAGATGCCGCTCTTTGCGGGACTATTCCTGCTCGGCATGCTCGGAAGCGTTGGTCTTCCGACAACGAACGGATTCATCGGTGAGTTCCTCGCCTTGATGGGCGCCTATGAAACCGGCGCGCGGGGTCTCTTCGGACTTTCCCCCGGCTTCGCGATTGCCAGCGGTTTAGGCGTGGTTCTCGGTGCGGTGTATCTCTTCGTGATGTTCCAGAAAGTCTTCTACGGACCGGTGAAGGTTACGGAAGGGCCAGACTGGCAGGATATTCCGGTCAGCAAAGCGCTGCCCGCTTTTGTCCTAGTCTTCTTTGTGTTCGTTGGCGGGTTGTATCCGAACCTATTCTTTGGTCCGATGGAAGCTAGTACGCAGGCGACGCGACTGATGGCGATCAGCGAAGCCACGAAACGACCATCGTGGAAGGACAAGCCCGAAGAAGTGACGATCCGAGTTGCCCTTGAAGATCCAATGCAGGGCCAATACATCCGAGCGGGATCCGAAAGACTAATTTCATCTGCTCGCCTTCACGGGAACGTGGACGAGAAACGGGAGATTCGATGATTCAGACACTGATGCCGAATACAAACTGGAGCATGGTGCTCCCCATTGCAATGGTTGCGGTGGCAGGGATTTTTGCCCTCATTTTGGAAATGCTGTTTCCAAAGCGAGACAACAATCTAATCGTTTGGGCATCCCAAATTGGTCTCCTCATGGCGGCCGCGATGCTGATTCGGCAGTTTGGACTTGAAACTGAGACGAGCTTTGCCGGAACGATCATCCGTGACCAGTTTGGACTGGCCATGCAATTGGTCTGCGTCATTGGGGCTTCCGCTACAATCGCTTTTTCTGAGGGCTATCTTCGCGAAAAGAAGATTCCGTTCGGTGAGTTCTATCCGCTGATGCTCTGGAGCACGGTCGGCGCCATGATGATGTGCTGCACCGAAAACTTGCTGGTCATGTTCGTCGGCCTAGAAATCCTCAGCATCGCGCTCTACGTTTTGGCCGGTATCAGCCGCGTTGAAGAGAAGGGCGAAGAAAGCGCGCTGAAATACTTCCTGTTGGGGGCTTTTGCCAGTGGATTCCTCCTTTACGGAATTGCAAACGTATATGGCGCAACCGGCGGGCTCGGCATCGAAGGGATTGGTCTGGCTTGGGCATCGAAGGATCCTAACGTGCAGGCATTGCTCGCCTTCGGTCTCGCATTGCTTCTCATCGGACTTGGCTTCAAAGCAAGCTTCTTCCCATTCCACCAGTGGACGCCGGACGTTTACCAAGGTGCGCCGACCAACGTTACTGCCTTCATGGCGACGGTTGGAAAGACGGCCGCCTTTGCTTTCCTTTTTCGGTTGCTTGAGTCAGCAACCGCAATGCAAGCCATCTGGGCACCGGCGCTGGGTTTGATCGCGGTGCTTACGATGCTCTACGGAAACATCGTCGCGCTGATGCAGAAGGACGTGAAGCGTGTGCTCGGCTATAGCTCGATCTCTCACGCCGGATACATCTTGGTTGCGCTAATTGCACACGGAAAGAACCCGGGTCGAATCGGGCCCGAGACGGTGATCTATTACGTTCTCAGCTACACCTTGATGACGATCGGCTCCTTTGCCGTGATCTCGCTGCTTGCCCACGACGGCAAAGAGTCCACCGGGCTCGATGACCTTCGAGGACTTTGGCAACGATCCCGCGTAGCCGCGGCTTGCATGGTGGTGTTCATGGTCTCGCTAATGGGGCTTCCGCCAACCAGCGGATTCTTCGGAAAGCTATTGATTTTCCAAGATGCCTTAAACGCAGACCTGCTGCCGCTCGCAGTCGTGCTGGCGGTCTCCAGTATCGTGAGCGCGGCTTACTATCTCAACATTGCTCGACTTGTGGCGCTTACTGACGGCCCTACCGAGGAGATCAGCTTCGCGCGCTTCCGACCGGCAATCCAGAACACGTGTGTGCTGTGCGCAGTCGCGGTGATTGCTGCGATGGTGTTCTACTCACCCTTGACGCAGTTCTTAAGCTCGCGATAAATCATTCTGCCACTCGGTTAATTCCGCTCGAAAAGCCGCGTAGTCCGCTTCGGACCAGGCGGCTTTTGGTATTGGAATGACGCCAAGACGCCGCGTGTGAACGAGGTCGAGGTCGCCTTGCGATTCGATTCTCCGGAAAGATTCGCGCACCAGCTTCATCCCGTCGTTGTTGTCGCCCTGGAAGTAGAGCGCGGTTTCATCGCCTAGCACTTTGCATCCTCGAGTGAACAAGCGACTCGACTTGCTAGATGCAAGAAATGCTCGTCCTGGAATGGTGAGCGGCCACAGGATCGCCATCGCTCCGATCGCCCGAAGGATTCCTGTTCCAAATGCGAAAGCGAAAATCCCGAATAGCGGGATCGTGAGCGCAAACCACCAGAACGATTTGAAGTAGGTGATCGCGCCGACCTTTGCCAGATCGAACCGGGAAACGGTGAAACGGTCAGAGGTGAAGCGAACCTCAGGTGGCACTTGGTCATTGTGACATGCCGCCTGATGGGTATCTGAGCCATACTTGGCCATGCTCATCGAAGAGCGAAAAAACGGCGTTCTGCACTTGGGGCTCAACCGTCCCGAGGTTCGAAACGCGTTCAACGCTTCGCTCATCCAAGCGCTGACTACGGCACTCTCCGGTATCACCGAAAGTGATCGCGCCGTTGTGATTCGAGGCGAAGGGGAAGCCTTTTGCGCCGGTGGAGACCTCAACTGGATGCGGGAGCAAGCCACTCAGTCCGAGGCAGAAAACGCTGCCGATGCCTTAAAACTGTACGAGATGTTCGATGCGGTCTATCGATGTCCGGTGCCTGTAATTGCTCAGGTTCATGGCCCGTGTTTCGGTGGTGGGTGCGGAATTGTTGCGGCCGCGGATATCGTGGTCGCTAGTTCAACGGCTCTCTTCGCTTTTAGTGAAGCGAAGCTCGGACTGATTCCGGCGACTATCTCACCTTTTGTTTTAAGAAAGATCGGAAGCTATTCGCGAGAGCTCTTTGTCACCGCCCAGCCGTTTGATGCTGCGCGAGGCAAGGAGATCGGACTTGTGAGTTCGGTGGTGGACGAGACGGAGTTAGTGGGCGCGGTGGAAAGGTTGCTCAAGGCGATTCTGTCAAACGGCCCCCTTGCCGTTCGAGCCAGCAAGCAACTGGCCATTTCCGCACCACTCGATGGACCCGAGGCCGCGGGGTTACTTGCGAAAACACGAGCGGGTGAAGAAGCGAAGGAAGGGATCACCGCATTTCTAGAGAAGCGGAAAGCGAATTGGGGTGGCAAATGATTAAGTCTCTACTTGTTGCGAACCGAGGCGAGATTGCCTGCCGGATTTTTCAAACGTGCCGTGAATTGGGGATTCGAACGATTGCGGTCTATAGCGACGCCGACGCGGGTTTGCGCTTTGTGCGTGAGGCAGACGTCTCAATTCGTCTCGGCCCGGGTCCGGCCTCTGAGAGTTACCTTCGTGCAGATCTGATTTTGGCGGCGGCAATCGAACACGGGGCAGACGCTATCCATCCTGGTTACGGATTTCTGAGCGAACGAGCCGAGTTCGCGGAAGCATGTATCGCCGCGGGCATCCGGTTTGTTGGGCCAAGCGGAGCAGCGATGCGGAAGCTGGGAACAAAAGCCGACGCAAAAGCACTTGCACGCCTCGCTGAAGTTCCTTCCGTGCCAGGGTTCGAAGGGCAGGGACGCCTCGAAGAACTGCAGGCCGCAGCGGTAGGCATCGGCTACCCGGTAATGCTGAAAGCATCCAGTGGCGGCGGCGGGCGGGGAATGCGCATCGTCCATGACCCAAGCGCCTTTGCCGACGAATTCCACCTTGCCTCTGACGAAGCACTCAAGTCATTCGGCGACGGAACAATGTTGGTCGAGAAGTATGTTCGAAACCCAAGGCACGTGGAGGTTCAGTTCATCGCGGACGGTCACGGGAATGTGGCCACGCTCTTTGAGCGAGAATGCAGCATCCAACGCCGACACCAGAAGCTCATCGAAGAGGCCCCGGCTGCCCGCGAAGTGCCATGGGAAGCCATGCGAGATGCAACGCGCAAGCTGGTTTTGGCGGCGGAGTATGAGAACGCCGGGACGGCAGAGTTTATCGTCGATCCCGAGACCGACGCGTTCTATTTCCTCGAAGTGAATGCACGATTGCAGGTTGAGCATCCGGTCACCGAGGCGATTACGGGCGTCGATTTGGTCGCGGAGCAGATTCGAGTGGCGTCAGGGCTGCCGCTCTCATTCCCGCAAGGACTGATTGATGGGGAACGAAGTGAGATCTTTGGCCACGCTATTGAGGCCCGAATTGTTGCCGAGAATCCAGGCAAAGGCTTCGTGCCGTCGTTGGGCAAAATTCGAGCTTGGCTTACTCCGCGAAATCCTCACATTCGGGTGGATTCTGGCTTCGAAGTTGGCGATGAAGTGAGCCGATTTTATGACTCGATGTTGGCCAAGATCATTGCGCATGGACCCGATCGGGTGACGGCAGTTCATAGGCTGCGTGCCGCGTTGTTGGACCTTCACATCCTAGGGGTCGACACCAATGCAGGATTAATTATCGATTTGCTGGCCGATGAAACGTTCCAGTCCGGCCACATTCACACGGGGACGCTCGCAACGTTTTTGGAGACTTGGAGTGTTCCGGAACCCGGGCCGGAGCTGGCGCTCGTTGCGGCTAGAGCGACTCAGCCCCTAACGCCTGGCCCCACAACTGGACCTGCTATCCAGAATGATCAACCGGCATGGTCCATGCTCGATGGCTTCCGAAATGCGCGTTCTTAGTTTGTTTGCGGTTTGCCTACTGCTTTTTGGCTGCCGAATTGAAGGTCCACCCGACAGACCAAAGGTTGGAGCTTGGTACTGGCACAGCCCGGTCGAAGTGACGCTGGCCCAGGCGAGCAAGGCAAAGAGCGCCGGGCTAGATGAGCTCTATGTACGAGCCGGGACCCTAACCTACGACGGCGAGCGGTACCTAGTTCACCTTCGGCAAGAGTGGGAGCAAAGCGAGAAGTTTGGCGTCCGGCTCGTTTACAACGCAGACGCAGGCGCACTTCGGCACATCGCTTCCGCGCTGGGCGATTCGTCGAATTCAACTGAAAGCTCCGAGAAGAAAGAACTTCTGATTCGACAGATTGCCGACGAGATAGGCAATGCTTACAATGCCGACGAAACACTGGCCGAAGACGTCGGGCTAACCGTCATAGGGATTCAACTGGACTTCGACTTGCCGCAGAGTCGGCTACGAGATTACGCGAAGTTGGTGCGCAAGATTCGTGAACAGTTAGCGAATCGTGAAGTCTCGGTCACCGCACTTCAATCCTGGGTCGGAACGCCGGAATTTAAGGAGCTTCAGGAAGCGACAAGCTGGACCGTGCCGCAGCTGTATGAGGGGTACCTCCGCGAGGGACCTGAGAAGATGCACCTGAGCGATTTTGGACAACTGAAGCGCACGGTTGAAAAGCTCAACGAATCCGGCCACTGGTACCGAATCGGGATTCCGGCATATAGTCAGGCTTACCTGTTCGATGAGCGAGGGCGGTTTGTGACGGTGCACCGCGGCCTCACGCTGGAACAAGCATTTAAGCATCCCGCAATGGAATTCGAGAAGCACACATCGAACCATGGAGAGCAACTCGTGCGGTTCCGGGCGACGAAAGCGGGAGCGGATGGGCGGGGCAAGGGGTACCGATTGGTGTACGCGCTCACGGGACCGGAAACGGTTCGCGAGTTTCTGGAAGCCCTCGGCAAACTTCCGGGCGGAAAGCGGCAGGGGGTCATCCTGTATCGTTGGACCGGGGATGAGACGCCGCAAATCTGGACCGGGCTAAAACCAGGGTTTGACGTCGGGCTGAACATAGAGACCGAAGTTCGACGCGACGTTGCGGCGCTTGTGGATGCGAATGGCAAGTTGAGGAACGAGGTGGCAATCAAGCTGGAAGGTGACCTTACGACCATGAGCCTCGACCCTAGAGGGATGCGGGTCGATCTTGAATGGCGTGGGGTGACCATTTCTCAAGTCAGATCTCGTCGGCTTAAATCCTCCGGCACAACTCCGGAGCTGGTTTCAAAGATGACCCTGCTCGGGCCAGGGTTGGAGGCCGGGCAAAAGACAGTCGTTTACTTGATGGCAGAAGGAATTGGAGAGCTAGTCGTTACGGTGACCGGGAAATCAATCTCGGGCAAGACTGTCACTTACAGACCCGTTCGGTTAGAATTGAAATAATGTCGACACGACGGGTGGGTTTTGTGATTGGAAGCATCGCGGCAAGCGCCTTGGTCCTGGCCTGTACCGGCGAATTCTACGATACGGTCTATTTCAACTCCCCGGATGTCGACTGGGGCGTACCGCCTTCGCCAATGGTGATATCTAGCTGGGACGAGCGGTCTCCGAGATCGAACCCTTTCTACAACAACCGCTACCAGTCTGAGAACGATATCTACACGCGAGAAGAAAAGGCGACCAAGCTCGACGGGCGACTTGCCGCGGAGCTAGCAAAGCAGAACTACCGCGCGGCCAGCATCACGGCAAAGGCTCAGTTTGATTTCACCCAGGGGAAGATTGAGCGGTATCGGCTGCTGCGAGAGGCCACTCAACTCGCCGCCGCCAAGCCCTCGGCCGATTGGGGACGGTTCTTTGCTGCGTATCGGAAGGAAGGCAGCAAGGCGGGTTCTGGCGTTACGGACCTCACTTCGATCACAAGTCCCGTCGTGTTGCCTTTTGCCTTGTACGTTCGAGCGGATGCCGAGCAGGACTCGGCCAAGGCGGCGGCTCTGTTTGGGCAGGCGGCTCGGCTAAACGGTCCACGAAAGTTGCCCGCAACCGTGATGGCAGCGAGGAAGGGAATGGACGCGGCTTACCCATTTGAGGGCAGTCCGGTACCAAAAAATCGATCGCTGGGTTTGGCGGCAGTCACTCGGTTCCAGGCGATTACTCAGGATCCTTCGGCCACTCGATTTCGCTGGAATGCTCAGCATTGGCTCGCGCGACCGTTGTTTGCAAACAAGCAATACGATCAAGCTGCGCTCAGATACCTTCGGCTCGTCGGCAGCGCGACGCAAGAGAGCGATGAGCTGAGTGCGCTTAGTAGTTTTAGGAAGGCGTACCTGCGACTTTCGCCCGCCCAAGCGAAATCCTTCCGAGCCGGAATCCTCGCGGACCAGACGCTCGCCGAAGAGTATCTAGCGTTTAGGCTTTATCACTTCTATCGTAGCTGGGAAGACGAGAATCCCAAAGCAGACCTAAAAGCGCTTAGTGCTCTGGCCAAAGAAGTGACGGACCGATACCCACAGCTTCGACCGGAACTTGCGGCAAGAGTTGCCGAGATCGCTTTCTTGGCAAAGGACTATCCGCGAGCTGTCGTGCTTTCAAAGAACATTCCTTCAACGGCAAAAGGCGCTGACTTAGCGTCGTATGTGCTTGCTGCCGCCTACGAAAAGCAAGGCAAGCAAGCCGAGACCCTGAAAATCCTTGAGCAATTCGAGTCGAGGTACGCCAAGAGCTACCTGAAGAATCCGGCGATTGAGTATCGGGCTTCTTTGCACATTCGGAACAAGGAACTTGTGCTGGCTCTGGCAGATTTCGAAAAGCTTGAGTACCGCATGGATGTGGCGTATTTGCTGGATGTTCGCATGAGTCCCGAAGAGATTAACCTCGTGGCAACCGAGAGGAAGGCTCAGCCTGATGCCGACAAATACCGGCTCGCGTACGGGTATCGACTACTTCGCAAAGGTGGATATGCAGAGGCGGAAGCGGCCTTTAGTTCGATTCCCGAGGCGCGAAGAAAGAAGCTCGCAGAGGTTGGCGAACGTAACTATGCCTGGCTCCAAGACGAGTCTGGCCTTCTGGACACTATTCCTGATCCGTTGCAGACGACTCGCGACCTAAAGGCGCTTGAAGAGAAAATTGCGCGATCGTCGGGTAGCGCGAAAGCATCGGCCAAGTATGAACTTGCAAGCTATTTCTACAATCGCCGAAACCTACTGCTCTACAATGCTTCGTTGTGGCAAGGCGGACGCGGCGTATTGGTCGGACTGAACACGGGAATCACGGACCAATCCGATAAGAGCGCGGTAAGCGAACACTGTTTCGAACATGAGGCACTGGCGCAAGCTCGGAGAATATGTCTGGAGATTGCGAGCGAGCATCCTAAGGAAGCGACCACGGCCAAGGCGCTTTATCGCGCTGCGACGGCCACCCGCCGACTCGCCGACTTCAACAGCTGGTGGCGATACGAAACTTCAGCAACCTACTACAACGGGGCGGCAGATCTACTAAAGCGCGTTTATACGGAGTTCCCCGCAAGTGAGCTCTCCGCAAACGCCAAGAAGTACGAGTCGGTGTATCGAGAAGAAGGAAAGGAAAACGCGCAGTCTTCTCTGTTCGCGGCCACGCGTTAGAGCGAAGCTATAGCGCGGGTTGGGTTGGTCGAGACGTTCAAATGGGTTTGGGCTAGTTGTTGCCATCTCTGCAACTGCGCAGGGGTTAGAACGCTCTCGATGCGTGCGTTATCTGCTGGACTCGTAGCGCCTGCGCACGAAAGTAGAACCATATAGATACTTTCAGACTGTTGTGGCACGAGGTTAAGCGCCTCCACGACTTCAGGCAGAAGGAGCGCGCTTGGACCGGCATGTTGAACGGCAGACTGAAACAGACGATCCACATTTTCACTGCTGAGTTTCTGGAGCCGTCTCTCGGTTAGGCGTTGCATTGCCCTCTGCGTGTAGATCGGAGACTTACGCTGGACAGCGCGGACCGCTTCTGCTTGTCGAACAAACTTTGGATCAGTACCGATCTCCCGAAGCCGTTCTGGATCACTGACGTCCCGTAGCATTACCGCACGAACAGAACCGGCTGGGCTGATGTAGCGCGAAGCATAGGGGCGACCATACATCTCCTGGACTCGACTTCGATCGGGCTCCGACAAATTTTGCACAATCGAATACACGAGCTTTTGCGACTCAAATGCCATCCGCTGACGATGCTCTCCTTCCCTTCGGCGGCGATCTTCCCAGTACTCGTAGAGAGTTGCTCTTGGGGCGTTCTTTTTTGGGGCTACAAATTTTGGCTCGGGAATCAGTCGGTATGGGTTGTACTTCTCAAGAAGCTCGGCGACTTTCGACATGCTTTCGTCAGATAGAGAAAAGGTCTCTTTGGCTCGATCGTCCAGCCAAGGCATGAGGCCGGCTGTTCGAAGGCTCAGCTCAGAAAAGCGCTTCTGTTGCGCCGGAGAAAGCGATGGAAACCAGCGGACGACCGCGAGCGCCCCTTGTCGCTGGAATCGCCAAACACCGGTGAGCTGATATCGCTCCGAGGGCGTGATGTCGCTGGTGCTCGACTGAGCTTGCTCAAGCCGCAATCGTTGGGCTGGGGTCAGGCGCAGGTCTTCCAGAGCCGCCTGATCGTTGAGTGCCATGCTCAGCAAGACGTAGCGGGGAAGCTTAACTTCGGACTGTACGAAGACCGAAATCATTGCGAGCGCGATCCCTGCGGTTGCCATCCTATAACCAATGTACGCCAACTTTCGGTTCGAGCCAACCCCATAATTTTGTGGGCGTTTGATACGGTAAACCAGCGAACGTGACTCCGGCTGAGTGGACCAAGTTTCTGCACCAACATTTGCCGATCACCTCCGAGATGGGAGCGAAGGTCGCAGTCATCGGTGGGCATCAGATTGAGATTCAGTGCCCGCTCACGCCTAACATTAACCATCATGGGACAGCCTTTGGAGGAAGTCTCGCCTCACTTGCCACCCTTGCCGGTTGGGTTTTGGTGAGCCACGAACTAGCGGTGAATGGGCTTTCCGATGCCCCGTTGGTGGTGCAGCGCAGCCGGCTGAAGTACCGAGCGCCGATCTCAGAGGATTTCACCGTCGTGGCACGCGTTACTGAAGACCGTTTCGCGGAATTCGTGAGCCGGTATCGGAGAGCAGGATTGGCATGGACGGCCGTAGACGTCGCGGTAATTGCCCACGGCCGGGTTTGCGTTGAGTTTAGGGGCGTTTATGTGGCGAAGCGCGGCTACGGTGTTGCGCCTAAGTAGCGCAAGTGCATTAGTCGGCTCAAGAAACGAGAGCCGGCCGGGTTGTTGGTGACGCCTTGCGGTTGTTTGCCTAGTCCGCCAAATGGGCGCAAAGTCGTAACGTAGCCGTGCGGATAGCGCACGAGAACGGGGGCTTCTTCGTAGGTTCGAACGTCCACTCGGTTCATGAGAACCTGGTAATCACGACCCCAGAATTTTGCGATGTAGTCAATGTCGATCACCCGATCGCATGAGATGGGCATCAGGCGCTCCCATCGTTCCGCAAACCCGAGATCTTGCCAAAACTCGGCATCGAAGAACTCGTAGGCCGATTCTCGCCAGAACGGCGCGGGAAGGCTGGCGTCGTCCAGGAGGAACTGGATCGAGGGACGGCTTTCCGGGCGGAACCGGGTGGAGATTCGACCCACGCCGTCTGGCGTTCCGGTCAGATCGGTGAGGACTTCTGCCGGGTCGTGGATCGTCCAGCCTTCGAAGTTGGGTCGAGTGAGGACCCAGATGGGCCAGGCATTGCGGATGCCTGGGGCTTCGACGACCAACGTGAACTCGCCGGGCTGATCGCATTGCCAGTGGATTTCGGCGACCTTTCGCGCAGAGAGCCTTGGAATGGATACCGTTTCGCCGCGCCCTTCCGCCACGATGATGCCTTCGGAGCTCACGATGCTCCAGCGGATTTCGACGGTTTTGCCCTGCTCAACGGCCAGGCCGACCTTCAGAAGGATTCGCCCGACAAAGTGGTTTCGAGAATCGGCGTAGCCGGGGCGATTTCCGCCGTGCTTCCAGCTTGGACGACGGACGGGGATTTGGTAGAAGACATCGGTCGAGTTCCAGGTCTCGATTTCGCCCGGATCGAATCTGGCGGCGTTCCAGTCATCCATGAAGCCAGCCGTCGAAATTGGGGTGTCTCGCAGCCCAGTGATGACGTAGCCTGAAAAGTCCGGCCGGGCGCGGACGTGTTCGGTGACGGCTTTTCGCACGAACAGCGCCTTTTGGCGGCTGGATTCCATGAGCCGGAAGTGGCGGTTTTCGGTGGGGGCGGTGGCGAAACGGTTTTTGGTGAGGAAGTGCGGTAGGTCGTATTGCCAGCGGACGCCTTTTGCGTTTCGGTTGACGTCGCCGCTGGCCCAGAATGGGTCCACTTTTCGGAGGGCTTCTAGATTGCGGTGGACGTCGGTGTCGTTGGTTTCGCCGAGGAGGGTTGGGCGTTCGCCGTGGTTTCCGGTGTTCAGGCAGTCGAGCACGCTTGGGAAGAACTGGGCGTCGCAGTAGGGGTGGAAGTCGTCGAAAGTTCCGAACTCGCGGAGGTCGCCGCCGTACATTTCGGCGCCGCCGGAGTTGTCGCGGACGAGGGGGCAGCCGGTGGTTTTCTGGACGAGTTCGACCAGCTCTTGGCGGAACTCGACCGGGATGCCTTCGCCGAGTTCGCAGCCGATGGTCCAGGCGATGATGGACGAGTGGGGGGCGTATTGGCGGACGATGGCTTCGAGTTCCGTTCGGATTTGGCCGAGGCGCTCGGGTTGGCTGGATGGGTTCCAGAGCGGGAGTTCGAGCCAGCCGACGAGGCCGTATTCGGCGAGCAGGTCGAGGTAGCGGTGGGGCGGGGCCCAGAGGCAGAACTTGACGGTGTTGAAGCCGAAGGAGCGGATTTGCTCAAGCTCGGCGCGGATGGTGGCTTCGGGCGGGTTTGGATGGCCGAGTTCGGGATACCAACCCCAATGGAGGATGCCGCGCATGTAGAAGGGGGCTCCGTCGACGAGGATGTGCGGGCCGTCTACGGATGCTCGGCTGGTGGGCACGGCGTAGGCGGTGGCGGGCTCGGTGTCGATTTCGACTTCGCGGAAGATGCCGCCGAAGGTGTGGAAGACGTAGGGCAGGAAGCCGCTGGCGGCTTCTTCGACCGGGTAGTTGAGACCGCCGTTTTTGGTGACGCGGACGCTTAGGAGAACGCTTTGGCCTTGGTACTTCTCGATCGGCACTTCCCAGGCGTCCCAGATGCCGCGGTGGCGGGTGACGACTTCGCGGTTGATGAGGACGTCCGCGGCGTAGCTGACGCCGTGGAAGCGGAGGACTTGGGCGTCCGGCGGAATGGTCAGCTCGAGCTCGTACACAACCGGGCCTTCATCGAACACGGGCAGGTCTTCGTTCCATGCATGCGGGATGGTGATGGCCTGCGGGCCGTCGCCATAGTCCACGGTCCAGCCCGAGAGAAGCGGTTGTGCGCTCATACAGCGTATTAGACCGCTAACTTGCGAATCTTACAAGCGTCTATATCCATTGTCATGGAGGAACGATGATTTTTTCAGCAATGATGCTAGTGGGCCAGGCGCCGAGTGTTTCTATTTCGGTGGTGAAGGTTTCGGAAGGGGTGCGGCCGGTGGCGATGGCTCCGGCGCCGCAGGGGACGCAGGTGGTGCTGTGCTTGGAGGATGGCTCGGTGCAGATTATCGATGCCAAGACTCGGCAGACGGTGCGGAAGTTGGCGAAGCATCCGGGGCCGGCTTATGCGGCGGCTTGGAGTCGGGACGGCGTTTGGATTGCGACCGGCGACGAGACGGGGCGAGTCTTCATTGAAGATGCACGGACGGGCGCGAAGGTGCAGGAGTACCGAAGCCATACGCGCGGGATTCAGAAGGTGAGCTTTAACGTCGGTCGGACGCTGCTTGCGAGCGTTGGCAAAGACGACGCGATTGACATTCAGGACCTGGGGCTGAATACGCCGAAGGAAGAGCGGGAGATCCTTGGGAAGGGCTCCAACCTTTATGGCGGCGAGTTCAATCCGGCTTCGGCGAACCTGATTGCGACCGGGATTCTGGGCGACGTCGGTCGGGTTTATGATGCGAAGACCGGGGCGGTGGTTGGCATTTTGAGTCAGCCCGCGAATGAAGGGACCTTCGACGTTTCGTACAACAAGAACGGTACGCGGTTTGTGACCACCGGTCGGGACGGAGTTAGCATGGTTTGGGATGCTAAGTCTCGCGTTCGACTGGCCCGGTTGATGGGGCACAAGGACTGGGTCACGAATGCGACTTGGTCGCCGAGTGGGCGATTTATTGCCACGAGCTCGACAGATCGCAGCGTGATCGTTTGGAATTCGACGACCTTCCAGAAGGTGGCGGTTTTGAACGATCAGAACTCGGTCGGGTCGCCGATTTGCTTCTCCGGCGACGGTGCGTTCTTCTTGAGCACGAACGTTGGCGGCAGCCTGGTGGTGCATTCCGTTTCACCTTCGCAGCCCGCGGTTGCGGCGCCGGTGGCGAAGAAGCCAACAAAGCGGACGGTTCGAAAGAAGCGGCGCGGTTAAGGTTCGAAGAAGTGCCGCTTCGGGTCGGCGAACGGTCTTTGCTTGCCTTTGGCAGGGACCGTTCGCACCGAGCCGAAGGCGTTTAGCCTGAGGAACGGGCCGTCGAAGGTTTTGGCCTTTGGGTCGACGGCTCCGATCCAAGGATTGGTGATAAGGCCGAGTTTCGGCTTTTCGAAGATTTGCTCAATTCGATCGGACAGCTTTCCGGCCATGGCGAAGGCTCCGACGTACGGGTAGCTGATCCGGACTTCGGAGCTGCCCGATGCGGCTCCGAGGGCCGGGTCCATCGGGAAGGGCGATTGCCCTTTTCGGTCCGGGTCGTCGTTGGCGATCAGGTCGGCGTCGTCGGCGAGTCGGTAGCGGAGCACGTTGAGGTTCGGCGACATGACGCCGTCGTGATCCTCCCGATAGAGCTGCCAAGCGACGAAGATTCGGCGGAGCTTTCCGACCTCGGACTGCTGGGCCTGGCTTCGGCTGAGCAAGAATCCGGCGAAGATGGTCCCGGCGACGGAGAGGACGATGACGGACGACCAGAGAATGGTTCTCGGATTCATCGTCGTGCGGCCCGCCATGACTTCTCATGATGGCGTGCGCTTTGAGCTTCGCGCTTTGGGTGGCCTTGCTTGGCTTTGCGTGGCCTGGGTGGTCGGTGTAATTAATGCTCCCCCCTAGCCGGATTAATTAATTACGCCGTTTTAGGGGGCGCTTTGGTGGCTCTGCATGGCCTTGAGTGGCTTTGCGTGGCGGGGCCGTCCCAGTCTATTGGGTTCTTGATGGCGGAAAGTCAACCAATGATTTTCGGATTTTGTATTCTGGTGGCCGGGAGCGGGCGGTCGTTGTGGTCGTGGTTTCTCGGCCAGTCTGGTGTCCCTAGTGATGCGCCGCGCGTCGGACTCGAGATAGAGTTGGGGTGAGGAAGCAGACTGACGAGAAAAGGTTCCGAATCAGGCTGTTCTCGGATTAGAATAAGCCTACGCACGTGGGAGCAACGGCATCATGACCTCGTTACATTACTGGATTGGAGCAGTGCTGCACGTTACAGTGCTTTCCACCGTTTATTGGCTCCGGTTGACAGAGGGCATCGTGTCCAGTTCCTCGGTTCCGACCGTTCTGTGCTTGATTAGCGCCTCAAGCTTTAGAGGCGATCGCCGCCCTGGACAAGACGAGTTGGTGAAACACTTTGGTCGGGACGTTCTTTGGCCAGTTTTTGTTTACGGATGTTTAGCGGTGATGTTCCTGCGGCCAGAGGATTCGTCAGTTATTGCGTTCTCTTCATTGTCGGCGCGTACCTAATGAGGCCAGTTGAAAATACGGAGCCGCAAGCTGATTAGGTGTTATGACCAAGGAGAGTTGATGCCATGATGACATCCGGCTTGTTAATGCTAACACTTGCTTCGCAATCGGAGCGGCCCAACTGGAATCCGAAGCCGATCTCAGGACATTCGGCCGGGCTGTTGGTAATCGTGTCTTAGTTTGCGGGCAGGATGGACATGGCACAAGGCGTTTCGACGACACTCCGATCACAGTTGAACGTTTCGGCATTTCTCAAGCGCTCCGCTGAGGATCAGGCGACCTTCCTCTTTGACCTTCGTTGGGTACCTGGAAATCGGTCAAGAATCGTCAAGCGGTTTCTGTTGCGTTTGACGGAGCGATTCGACGCGCTCGAACAAGAGCCCGCGCTGGCGTTGCTTGAGGTGCTCTTTGACTGCCGGGTGCTTCGGGCTCGGCCGTTCATTCGGAGAATGCTTCGGTCGAGCGATCCGAATGTTCGGTTCTTTGCGTCTGACTGGCTCTGCTTCTTTGGCCACAAGCGGGATCTTGCCTTACTCAAGCCGCTTTACGATGATCACCGAGTTACTTGGCCGTTCGGGGATACAGTTTCCTCACGTGCGAATGTGGCAAAGCGCTGCATATTGGGACTTGAGTGAGTCGATTTGGGGGACAAAGAAGGCGAGAATGAAAGCTATACCATCGGACAAGCTCAAGCGTTCTCAGTTCGGGAACTTCGTTTCTGGGCTCATTGTCATTGCCGTGGGTGGAGCGGTGTGCTTTTGGTTTCTCAAGCATTACGACACTTCGGATTTCGAGCGGACGGCGAAGGGGTTGGTGGGGAAGCGGAGCCAGGAAGTTCGAAGCAAGTTGGGAGCGCCGGATGAGGTTCATCCGGCCGCGGTGTTCAATCGGTCGGTTCGATCGGATGTTCGGGTGTCGTTTGTTCCTAAGGAGATTTCGGTGGCTCGGGGTTCGGTTTGGTCTTACAGCCGGATGCTGACGATGGTGTTGGTTTATGTTGAGGAGGATAAGGTTGTGGAGGTTTACGTTGGGAAGACGTGATTGGGTGCGGCGCTTTGAGCATCGCGCCTTGCGTGGCTTTGTGTTGCCTTGTATGGCCCTGAATTGCAAGGGGCTCGCGCGGTTTTCGGCTGCGTTCGGGTTTGTTCGGAAGTTCGTATTTGTTGAGGGTTTAGGCGGGGATTTCTGCTGGTCGTCTCTCTTCCCCCAACCCCCTTCTCTCGCTGGAGGCGAAAGAAGGGGGCTCGAGCTCGCTTGTTTTGGCTATGCGGGTCCTCATCCCCCGTCCCCTTCTCCATCGGAATGGAGAAGGGGCTCACGCGGGTTTTGGCTGTATTCGGATTGGGTTTGTGAACTGCAGGTTGGTTAGTGGCTCCGACCGCCAAAAGCGGCGGCAGAGCCGCCGCACTCCAAAGGAATTTGGCGACTTTCTCGAACGGTCCGACGCGGGGTGCTTATACAGAGATCGTTCGAAACGGGCTTGGGGCTCGGGGGATTGATTATGTGGAGGTCTTTAAGACCGGATCGGCGACTTCGGTTCGGTTTCCGGTGTACGATGGTCACGGGAACATGACGGCATGTTTGTTGCGTGATGGAGCGGGTGGGTTTACTTTGACCTCTCGCCGGGCGTACGACCCTTGGGGGGCGAGGCGCCAGTGGGGCACTCATCCGAGCGGGGCTTCGGCTTACCAGGGCGCGCCTTCTAACCGTTACGTAGGATCGTTGGGTCACCAGCAGGATGACGACTCGGGCCTGTACTACATGCGGGCGAGGTATTACGAGCCGGGGAGTGGGAGGTTTATTAGCGAGGATCCGGCTATGGATGGGGGAAACTGGTTCGCTTATTGCGGGAATGATCCAGTAAACCGATTTGATCGAAACGGTAAAACTTCGTTCTTCGCAGAGATGAATAATCTCATGGTCGAGTTTCATCAAGTGATGGTGATGTCTAGTGGACCGGCTGCAATCTACCGCATAAGGCAGTTAATAGCTGCGCTTCAAACATATGTTGGACTTGCACAATCTGAGATAATTCGGCTAGAAGTAAACATTGCTTTTTTTTTAAGGCGAGATGATCAAAGACCCGGACGCTGAGCGAAATCGTCAGAGAATTGAAATGATCCAAGGTGAGAGAGGTGCTCAAGGAATGAGCAAGGTGGACGTGATTGTGGGCCGAATTTACAATGCGCAGATGGAACTCGGAATAATTATCAATATTCTAGGACGCGGACTATAACCATGTCAGAAGAGAGTTGGAAGCACGTTGGGGATATTGATCTTCTGATAAGAAGAACTTGTGAATTTATTGGAGATAATCCCGCATTTGCCAGTGTTTTAGCCCGTGAAGTTTTGATTCCGCTCGCAGGGATGCGAGCAAGGCTTATGGTTGCGGCGTCAACAGTGACTTTACCGCGCCCACTTGGTACCGATCGCGCCGCCCTCGCGATGAAAAGAGCCCAGATTGGCAAAGAACGAGATAGTTGCACGCTTGAACTCTTGTTCGAGGAGGCACAAGTTGAGCTGCAAATTGCAGAGCATACGTTAATGGATTTACAAAAACAAATTTAGAAACGTTAGGTTGTGTGTTCTTTTGTGGTTATAAGATAAGGATAAGTGACGATAGTAGTTCGGAAACAAACTGTAGTAGTCTTCTTTTGACAAGGTGGGCATTAAGACCGGATCGGCGACTTCGGTGCGGTTTCCAGTGTACGATAGTCACGGGAACATGACGGCATGTTTGTTGCGTGATGGTGCGGGTGGGTTTACTTTGACCTCTCGCCGGGCCTATGACCCTTTGGGGGCGATGCTGAGACCGGGGACTCGTCGATGGTGCTGGGTGAACTTCTTGTGCAGGACGCTAACCTATGATTGAAAAGGAAGCGATAAGGCTACGAATAGAGACTTTGTTATATAACCTAGTCTCAATTTTTGCTTGGTCAGTCTTTGTCTTTGTTGTTCATGTTAACGACAATAAGAAACTAACGGAGCGGACCTTAGGGATGATCGCCGTTGGTGGCTTATCCCTATCGCTAATCTTCACTATAGTCCAGTTAATTCGGGCTATGAGAGCGCGCAATGTGAAAAAGTCTTCGGTTAACTGAAGCTAGGCGATAGATTGGGATTGAGGCGAGGGTTTTTGCTCGGCGGCTCTCCACCCCCTGCCTCTCGCTCGGAAGCGAGAGGAGAGGGCTCGAGATCGAAAGTTTCGGCTGTTCGTATCCTCATCCCCCGACCCCTTCTCCATCGGAATGGAGAAGGGGCTCACGAGGGTTTCGGCTGCGTTCCGGGCGATCGGGATTGTTTTTGGACTCGGGCGGAGATTTCTGCTGGACGGCTCTCCACCCCCACCCCCCTCCTCTCGCTGGAAGCGAAAGGAGGGGGCTCGAACTTGTATGTTTCGGCTGCGCGTTTCCTCATCCCCCGTCCCCTTCTCCGTCGGAACGGAGAAGGGGCTCTGAGATTTCGGCTGCCGGAACGCGAACGCACGTCGGCGGGAGGCGATAGAAGCTAGAATAGGAATGTCTCTTATGGCTGCGATCTCCGAGATTCCAATGGTCAACATCACCGTCAATGACGTGGCGATTCAGGTTCCGAAAGGGGAGCTGATCGTTGAAGCGGTGAAACGCTTGGGTTT